>CAKTXA010000024.1 GCA_934631005.1 uncultured Oscillospiraceae bacterium | reverse complement strand
GATTCTGCTGAAAAAACCTCATATCCGGATTTTTTCAGTGAAAAAGTGATTCCACGATTCAAGTTTTCATCGTCCTCGACCACGAGTATACCTGGCATAGCATATGCACCTCTCTTTATTAACTATATATATCAGCTGGGAGATGACTCCCACCTCTATAGGTGGTGAGAAACAAGCTTGTATCAGTGGGGGAGTCAATCCCCCAGCTGATATATAACCACTTTTTTACCCCCCAAAATGTTACCTTCACTTTTGCAATCAAGCATCGTTGATGTCATTATACAGTTTCAGGTATCCAATAAAGCGGACTCATTCGTGTGCTGCTTATACGATTTTTAAAACAAGTACAAATCGTCTTATTAATTTATGTATTATAACATAGCCTGGGTGATACCGCAAAGCCAGAAAAACCGAACTTTTACTATTTTTTATTCTGCAAACCAAAATAGCTTTTTATTGTGGCGATGTGTCGCTTGGCTCAAAGCTCCTCACACTTTTACATAAGATGACCGATATGCTTGATGACAAACGTATGACCGCACATCCGAGCAAGTCTGATGTGCGGCCATTTCGCTATATTGTACAATTTGCACATTTAATATTTGTTGATTATGCCGATACAAAACATGAAAATAAGTTGCAA
Source organism: uncultured Oscillospiraceae bacterium (assembly GCA_934631005.1). GTDB lineage: Bacteria > Bacillota > Clostridia > Oscillospirales > Oscillospiraceae > CAG-170. The sequence goes on along the minus strand of CAKTXA010000024.1, from coordinate 42,056 downwards.
CATCGGTTGCAGGTGGGGTTGCGGTGCTTTATACTGGAGATATGAAAACAAAACAACGGCAGCCTATGGGAGCGCCAACTCCCATAGACCTGCGCAGGTGAGTACAGCACCTACACAACGGCATGACGCCGCACCGCAAGACCAGTATACCCTTTTGCATGGACTTTGGCAAGACTGGGATTTTGACGGTGTTGCGTTTGTCGCGGATTCAATTTGTCCAACGTGTAGGCCATAACAGCCTGCACGTTGTTTTGCTTTCCAAAAATATTTTTATAAGGAGAGCAAACAAATGAACAACATCAAGTATCTGAACTCGCAGAAACCCATGGCCGCCGCTGGGGTCGGCTGCACCAGACTGGAACTGTGGCTGGTAGACCTGCCTAAGCCCAGCGACGACACGCATGTGCAGTATGGTGTTCGGCCTGCCATTGTCATCAGCAATAACAAGGCAAACGAAAACAGTCCTGCAATTACGGTGATTCCTCTGACCTCCAACCGCAAAAAGGGTCAACTGCCGACGCACGTTTTCATTTCTCATCCCGGTCTTTCTTGCAGCAGTATCGCCTTGTGCGAACAGATTCACACGCTTGACAAGCGCAGAATGCTCAAAAAGCTCGGCCAGATTACGAACCCCTTTACTATCAAGGCAGTTGAGTACGGTTTGGCAGTCCAGCTTGGACTCGTGAGCCTCCTGTGCCCGGCGGCTTGAGGGAGGTGTGACTATGAGACGGTATTTTAATTACGAGCACAAGGCGCGCGGCGCATATATCCTGACCGCATTGGAGAAATATTTGAGAAATGGCGACGCCTATTTTGCAAGCGAAGCCGATGCTTTCCGCATCTGCCAGCGGAAATACAAGAATGTATCGCTGAGTAAGCTGAAAGCGGATTTCGACTATCTGTTGGAAAATGGAGACTTGGTGTTTGAGGGGTCTCGGCTGTATCTATACAAAGTGCAGCGCTATGAGGATTTTGTCGCATCCGAGCTGGCCTCCATCTTGCCCCACAACGTTGTACCCGCCCATCCGATGGTGGACTTGGACGTCAGCGCTGGTGTACGGCTGAATGAGTTGCAGAAAGAAGCCATTCAGATGGCGTGCAGCCACCATCTGAGCATGATTCTCGGCGGTGCTGGGTCCGGCAAGACGACGCTGATTCAGGCTCTTTGCCTCGAGTATTTTGTAGATGGAAAGCTTGTTCTGGCAGCGCCGACTGGCAAAGCTGCCCGCAACCTTACGGAGCGTACCGGGCTTCCGGCGAGGACCGTTCATAGCGCTCTCGGTAAGATTCCGGACGAGGATTTCCTTGACCCGGTAAAGTGGTCTACCATTCGTATGGTGGTCGTTGATGAGGCCAGTATGCTGTCGCTGGAGCTGTTTGCAGGTCTTCTCAGCAAACTGCCCGCGAATTGCAGCCTCGTGCTGGTAGGCGACCCGAATCAGCTGGGTTCAGTTGGTACGGGAAACCTGATTCCGGAGCTGCTGGAGCTGGGTTGTCCTGTCACGCGTTTGGAACAGCAGTATCGGCAGTCTGACAATGAATCCGCGCTGTTTTACAATGTCGTGAACTATCCGAAGCTCTTTGATTCCGAAGAACTGAAGTTCGATGACTCCTTCACACTGATTCCGACCAACGAAGGGGACATTTTTACGGTCATTCAGGAGGAAGCCGCGAAGCGGCATCTGGCCGGCGAAAATGTGCAGGTCATTGCTCCGACCAGAGACGATGTCAAAAGACTGAATGAAGCGCTCCAGCAGGCGGTCAATCCGCCTGCTGAAGGAAAACCGGAAGTTACGCATAATGGCATTACCATCCGCGAGAATGACCGAACCATGATTCTAAAAAATAACCGCGAGGAGCGTTGCTTCAATGGTGATATTGGCACCGCGCACGTAGAGCCGATGGAGGGCGGCAGCGCGTTTATTCACATTCCGCTTTCCGCGAACCGCCAGCCGAAGTTCTTCAGTGCCAAAATTGGAAGCACACTCGCGCTGGCCTACGCATTGACCGTGCACAAAAGCCAGGGAAGTCAATATGATACTGTCATCATGCCTGCAAGTACGGATTTCCAGAAAATGCTCCGGCGAAATCTCTTTTACACAGCCATTTCGAGAGCTAAAAAGCAGGTCATCCTTGTTGGCTGCAAAGAAGCGCTGCACATTGCAATGGTTACGTCACCGGAGACCCGCAAGAGCATGCTGGTTACCAAAACCCACCAGAAGATGCACTTTGCCGCATGAGTACAGGATTTGTTTACCCGGTTATTGATATGCGCGCCACAGGCACGCATATCAAAGAGCTGATGGTTGCACGGGACATCTCGGTTCAAGATGTTCAGGAAGCAATGGGGCTCGCGTCACCGCAGGCAGTCTATCGTTGGCTGCGTGGAAGCAATATGCCGAGTGTGGACAACCTGTACGCGCTTAGTCGATACCTGAACACCTCTATGGACGATATGATTATTGAGAAAGCAGCATGACGTGCTCCAAGGACTCCGGATTTTTCCGGAGTCCTTGGGAAATCGGAGTGTGTGTAACTTATATACCGTCAAATTGCTCGAATATTGAGTTTATATAGAAATATAATCCGGGTTGACATTCTGCGGAATACGTGTATACTGTATATAGAACTACTTATGGAGGGAATGAGATGATTGAGGTTGGAAAACGGCTGCGGGCGCTGCGCGAGGGTGTTGGACTGCCGCAGGTAAAGCTGGCGGAGATTCTCGGGACGACACAGTCGAGCCTGAACCGCTACGAGAACGGCCAGTCTACGCCGTCTGTGGGGCTGCTGCGCAAATATGCAGACTATTTTGACGTTTCAATGGATTATATCTTCGCTCGCTGCGACGAACCGCAGGGCAAGCTGTATCAGGCAAAACCGCGCGCGAATGTCAGTTCACCCGAAATGCTGAGATTTGTGGAGATGTGCTTTGACCCGACATCGCCGATGAATGAACGACTCAAGGAAACGCTGCTGCAAATGCTGAACGAGGACAAGAAATGAATGTTGTCATTTATGCACGCTATTCCAGCCATTCTCAAACGGAGCAATCCATCGAGGGTCAGCTCAAGGTCTGCTATGAGTACGCTGAAAATAATGGCTATACCGTCATTGGCGAATATATTGACCGCGCACAGAGCGGTCGAACGGACAAGCGTCCCGAATTTCAGCGGATGCTTTCAGACAGCGAAAAGCATACATTTCAGGGCATTATTGTCTATCAGCTCGACCGTTTTGCACGCAATCGCTATGACAGCGCCATAAACAAAGCCAAGCTCAAGAAGAACGATGTAAGAGTCCTTTCCGCCAAGGAAAACATCAGCGACGACCCCTCCGGGCATTTTGTGGAGGGCGTTCTGGAAAGTATGGCGGAATATTATTCGAAGGAACTGTCGCAGAAAATCCAGCGCGGTATGAATATCAACGCAGATAAATGCCTGAGTAACGGCAGCAATCCCGGCCTTGGCTATTATGTAGACGCAGAACGGCGGTTTCATGTTGACCCGGATGGCGCAGCCGTTGTCAAGCAGATTTTTGAACTGTATGCCAGCGGCAAAGCGGTAACGGAAATCAATCAATACCTGAACAGCAGGCAGCTAAAAACCTCTAAAGGCAAAGAATTCAACAAAAACAGCCTGCACAGGCTTCTGCGCAATAAGCGCTATATCGGCTATTATATCTATAAGGATACGGAAACACCGAATGGTATGCCGCGCATCATTAGCGACGAGCTGTTTGAGCGCGTCCAGAAGATACTGGATAAAAACAAAACCGCTCCGGCACGAAGCCGAGGGAAAGAAGAATATTTGCTGACGACTAAGCTGTTCTGCGGCTATTGCCGCGAGATGATGACCGGATACTGCGGCACAAGCAAAACCGGCGCAATGTACCATTATTACGTCTGTAAGGGCGCGAAAAAACGCCAGTGCAAAAAGAAAGCGGTATCTAAAGAGAAAATTGAGGACCGTGTTGTCGTGGAGTGCCTGCGGCTGCTTACGGATACGAATATTGAGCAGACCGCGCTGTCAATAGAAAAAGCCTGTAAGAAATCCGGCAATACGCCCGCGATTAAGCATCTCAAGTCGGCAATTCAGGAAGCGGATACCGCCATTGAGAATCTCTGGAAAGCGCTTGAAACCGGACAGGCGGTTGATTTGATTATGGCGCGTATCACAAAGCGCCAGCAGGAAAAAGCGGCTATGGAAGCAAATCTTGCGATAGAGCTGAGCAAGCAGGTCAACTTCACAGCGGCGCAGGTGCGGGCGTTTTTGTATGCACTCAAGCACGGCGACGCAAGTGACCCTGCCGTCCGCCGGGGGCTTATCAACATCTTTGTCAACGCAATATATCTCTACGATGATAAAATGACGCTGATTCTCAACACCGGCAGGACATCCATCACGGTTGACAATGCATTGCTGGAGGAGATTGACACCTGCTTTGCCGGAACCGCTTCAAATGCTGCGGCGTGTTCGCCGTTTGTTTCAGCAGCTCCACCAAATAAAAGGCTCACTCCGTTGGAGTGGGCCTTTTATTTGGTCCCATTTGATCATTTTACGGCGGAAATGAATTCCGCCTATGACAATTCTCCGCTTCGCTCCGAATTGACGCGCCACACGGCGCGGCCGCCAGAAGGCGGCTTTCTAAGTAATAGGTAATACGCCGTATTTCGTCGTAACGTAGGGGAGGGGCTTGCCCCTCCCGCTGGTATGCACCATCGTTCTTTTTGGGCAGTGCCGGTTTGCTGAGGGCCCATAGCTTCCCCTGGGGGAAGCTGTCAGCCGTAGGCTGACTGATGAGGGCCGGGGAGCAGTTACGTTTTACTGAGCATGCTAAGCTATTCGTAAGTGCTCCCCGGCCCTCATCCGCCCCCTTCGGGGGCACCTTCCCCGAGGGGAAGGTAAAGGGCTGCCTGCGTTTCGCCGCTGCGTCGGGGATTCGGCAGCCGGTGCTTACTTATTCACTTTTCACTCTTCACTATTCACTTTTTCCGATCCTCCCCCTCCGCCGCATGACCTGCCTTTTGCGGTCTGGTGCCGAAATAGAAGGCGATGATGACCACGTAGACGGTCATAAAATCCTGCGAGACCCTGCCTGTGACGGCCATGTAGGCAAACGCGCCTGTCAGCACCAGTGCTACAAGGCTCTTGACCCGCAAAAGGCCCGCCGCGGCCCGCGCCGTCTTTTTCTGCGCAGGCGGAGGCTCCCCGGGACGCTCCGCCTGCCGCTCCGGCCCGGCCGGCCGGGTCTCCAGCGTCTCCTCGCGCAAAAGCGTCCGCGTCTGCGCCGTATATGTCACGCTCGTCACGTCCCGCCCCACCGTCGTATCCATCCGTTTTTCCGCCAGCTCCATGGTCTGCCGCCGCTTCCGGTTCATGTTCCCGTCCCCTTTCTGTGCCCTGCACCACGTCCCGTTATATACGCCTGCCAAATCTTCACGTCGAATTTTGTGTGTTTTGCCACTTTCGCGCTGGTAAATATTGTGCTACCCTGAAATAGAGAAGTTCCCACTGTCTGCGCAGCCCGGTCTTACGCGGCTGTTTTTTCTGCACTCAGCGTACCCCGGCCGGGGGGTTCAGCAATGCAAGTTTGTGCAATTTCCGCTTTTTCGTGAAATTTTCGTCGAAAATTTGTGAAAGGACCTGATGTTTTGAACCTTGCTTCGCTCGTTACCCACTGCAATGACGAAATGCGCCGCCGCGATCTCACGCAGAAGGACGTTGCGCAGCTCGCGGGCATTTCGGAGGCCACGGCCTCCCGCGTTCTCAACGGGCTCGGCGGCAACACCAGCGTTGCCACGCTGCAGGTGCTGTGTGACGCGCTCGGCGTCTGCCCGGACGACGCGGGCGAGTCCTCGCTGGAGTCCGTGTATCTCGCCCGCATCTCCGATCTCAAGATCCAGCTCCGCCAGCGCGACCGCTGGATCCGGGCGCTCGCCATCGCATTCGGAACGCTCGTCCTGCTCATCGTGTTCCTGTTTCTCTATGACGTCCTCAACCCCAACGTCGGCTGGTTCCGCCGCGCCGCACAGGCCGCCCTGTCCTTCGTCCGCACCGCTATCTGACCGCGCCCGCCGCGTTTTCCGCCCTTCTTCCGAAAAAAATGAAAATTCTTCCGATAAAACGGATTGAAATTATCTAAAACTTTTAATATACTGGTACCGGAAAGAGGGGATGTGCGTGGCGAAGATCACGAACCGGGATATTGCGCGGATGGCAGGGGTATCGCCAGCGGCGGTGTCCATCGCCGTCAACGGCAAGGACGGCATCAGCGAGGAGACGCGCAAGCGGATCCTGAGCATCGCGCGGCAATATCATTACTGCCCGAACGGCGCGGACCGGCGAATTTTGGAGGGACGCTCGCCCTACATCGCGGTGCTGTTCCGCACGGACGCGAATCTGGAGGACCAGACGTTTTACTCGGAGATGGGCATGAACGCGATGGTCGCCTGCCGCGAAAAGGGCTACACGCTGGTGATGACCTACATCACCGGCGAGGACGGCGTGATCGAGCTGCCGCCTGCCATCCGCAACGGCGAGGTGGACGGCGTGCTGGTGTTCGGCGATCAGGAGCCGGGTATCTACGCCGAGCTGGACCGCGTCGGCATCCCGTTCGTGGTGCTCGACAGCAGCCGCGGTGCCCCCGGGCAGCACGCAGTCAGTGTGGATTATACCGAGGCGGCCTATCAGGTCACGCGGCACCTCATCGAGCTGGGCCACCGGGACATCGCCTACCTCAGCAACGGCACCCTGCACGATTTCAACACCCTGACGCTGGCGGGCTTTCAGCGCGCCACGACCGAAGCGGGCATCGCGCTGTATCCCAACCGCTTTCAGATCGACGTGGAGGATACGCAGTCGCTGCGCGCATGCGTGGACAAGGCGCTCGGCGGCCCGCAGCGGCCCACGGCAATCTTCTGCACGGTGGACATCTACGCGATCAATATGATGCGCTACCTGCAGTCGTGCGGGCTGCACGTGCCGGAGGATATTTCCGTTGTCAGCATCGACGACATTCTCATCTCCCAGTTCGTCTCGCCGCCGCTGACGACCATGCACATCGACCGCCGCGAGATGATCACCTACGGGATCGAGATGCTTGAGCAGATCCTGGCCGGGCACGGCTGCGAAAACCGCATCCTCTCCGCCCCCCGCCTGATCGCCCGCGAAAGCACAGCGGCAATAAAATAATAAAAAGGAGCCCCCGGTAAACCGGGGGGCTCCTTTTTTAATTTATTGAAGGCAGCTCATCACATCCCGCTCAAACTGTGCGCCCAGTTCGCCGCCGCCGTGGCTGTCGTACCAGCGGCTGTTGCGCAGGTAGACGGCGGTGACGTCGTTTTCCGGGTCGACCCAGAAGTGCGTGCCATAGGCGCCGCTCCAGCCGAACGCGCCGATGGGCAGTACGCCCGGCTGATCCACGACGCGCACGCCGAGGCCCCAGCTGGAGACGGGGTCGCGGTTCGGCGTCTCGGGCGGGACGTAGGGCGTGGTCAGGAGCGCCAGCAGTGCGCTGTCAAAAATGCGCACGCCGCGATAGCTGCCCGCGCCGCGCAGCAGCTCGGCGATCACGCCGTAGTCGTGCAGGCTGCTGCACAGACTCGCGCCCGCGCAGGTATACGTCAGCGGGAAGCCCTCAAAAATGTGCCGCCCCATGTCCACGGCGATGTGGGCGGGATTCTCCGTGCGGTCGCTCATGGTGATCATGCGCGCCCACTGCGCATCATCCGGCGTGAACGTCAGATCGCGCAAGCCGAGCGGCCCGAACAGATTTTTCTGCAGGAATTCCGCATAGGAAAGCCCGCTCTTTAACTCAATGATGCGGGCGACGGCGTCAAATGACACATAGCCCGTGTAGGCGGTGTATGTGCCGGGGTCGAATGCCAGCGGCTGCGCCGCGCCGTACGCAAGCGCCGTCTCGATGGACTGGAACGCCGCCGCAGGCGTCCGGCGGAACAGCGCTTCGCCCACAGGCGTCTCGCACATCATGCCGTTGCAGTGCGAGAGCAGCTGATAGATCTTCAGCGGCGAGGCCGCCGGATGGTCGACGACCGGCTCGCCGTCCCTCAAAACGGCGACCTGCATATCGGCAAGCTCCGGCAGATAGCCGGCGACGTCGTCGTGCACATCGAACCAGCCGTTTTCCACGGCGATGAGCGCGGCGATGCCGGTGATGGGCTTGGTCATGGACGCAAGACGGTAGATGGCGTCGTCCCGCAGCGGTTCGCGCGTGCGCACGTCCTGATACCCGGCCTTCAGCGTGCACAGCGTCTGCCCGCTCTGCCGCACCAGCAGCTGCGCGCCGGAGATGCGGCAGGCGGCAAGGTCCTCCTCCAGTCGGGCGCGCAGCGTCCTGTTCAGTTTTTCGGCGTTCAGTTTCCGCATACAAGTTCCTCCCGGCGTTTCTGCCGTTTCCTTATAAGTATTTTCCGAACCAGTCGAGCGCGATGCGCGTGACCTCGTCGCAGGCGACCTCCGGCAGGACGTGCGTCTTGCCGGGGATCAGGTGCAGCTCTTTGACCGGCGCGCTCGTCGCGGCGTACAGCTCCTCGGAGCAGTGATAGCCGATGGTCTCATCCGCCGTGCCGTGGACAAGGCACAGCGGGATGCGCAGCCGCGCCGCCGCGGCGCGCACATCATAGTACAGGTAGCTGTTGAGCACCGACGAGAGCGTCAGTTCATGCGCCACGCGCGGCTGCGCGCGGCGATTGGCCGCCTTTTCCTCCTCGCTCAGCCGAAGGCCCCAGCAGGCATACGCCCCGTCCATCCGCTCGGAGGGGTCGCCGTGCGCGCAGCGCGCCGCGTCGCGGAACAGGTGCTCCAGATGCGCCTGCCACGCCGCTTCGCCCTGATTGCGGACCCACGCCTCGCGCATCTGCTCGGCAAAGTGCGCAGGCGGAGCCATGGCCAGCAGGCACTTGAGCCGCGGATCGGCCGCGCCCTGCAGGATCGTCATGCCGCCGCCCATGCTCACGCCGGAAAAGGCGACGCGCGACGCGTCCGCCTGCGGCAGGCCGCAGACGTAGCTCACGGCGGCGCAGGCGTCCTCCATCCACTGCGTGCCGCACAAAAAGCGGCCGCGCCCCTCGCCGTCGGTGCCGCGGGGGTCAAACTGCAGGGTGAGATAGCCATTCCGGCAGAGCTCGGCCGCCATGCCGTCGTACATTTCCTTATAGGCGGCGTAGCCGTTATGAAAGACGACGGCGGGCGCGGGCGCGGCGCTGTCGGGCAGCCGGAGCGTGGCGGGCAGCGCGGTGTCGCCGGTGAAGATGCTGACGTGTCGGACTTGCATAGGTGCCTCCTGAAATATTTTAGATAAAGTAAATACTTTTACCATTTGTGCGTGTTCAGTATATACAGGATACGAAAATCCGAACGCAATGTCAAGACAAACCACCGATGAAGGCGGTAAATTTTTTTGAGAAGTCAAGAAAAACCGTCAGTTTCACCAAGAAAACGGTAAAATTATTGAGCATTCAGACAATTGCGTGATCCGATAAAAGCGAATATAATGTTTTCAGATGATTTGAGTCCGATATAAAATATTTTAGTTCATTTAGATCGGCTCAGCATCCCGCACCCCATTCAAATTTACTGTGGAGGTTACGAAAATGAAAAAATGGATCGCATTGCTTCTGGCGCTGGTCATGGTGTTCGCACTGGCCGCCTGTGCCAAGACCGACGCCCCCGCGGCGGAGACCCCCGCCGCCGATGCCCCGGCCGCTGACGCACCGGCCGCCGAAACGCCCGCCGCGGAAGCCCCCGCTGCCGCCGACGGCGAAGTGCTGAGCGAGGAGGACGCCGAGGCCGCCCGCGAGGCCGGTACGCTCACGTCCGACCCCCTGACCGGCTTTGAGTACAGTGATTCCACCGACACTTGGTATTACAGCAACTATCCCAACTACAAGGACTTTAACGCCGACGGTGTTATTAAAGTCGCCTTTGTCTGCAAATTCTCTGGTCCGTGGTTTACACCCAAGGCAAACGCTCTGGGTGAGACCGTCAAGGCGGCGGGCTACGAGTACCTGTTCGTCGACGCCAACTCCGACGAGCAGGCATGGCTGGACGGCATCCAGAACGTCATCAATCAGGACTTTGACGTTGTGGTGATGACGCCGGTCAACACCGCCCTCCTGCCCGATGCGATGGCCATGCTGCAGGACGCCGGTATCGCATACCTCACCACCGACGATCCCGGCGCCGACGCCTACGGCTTCTATTCCCCGCACTACGGTCTGGACGACTACTTCCTGTTCTATGAGACCGGCAAGCTGGCCGCGCAGAAGATCCAGGACGAGAACTTCCTGGACGGCGTGAACGACGACTACAGCAACTTTCTCTTCGTCATCGCCGACTCCCCCGCCGTCGAGGCCATTCATAAGCGCTCGCAGGCGTATTACGATGCCATCACCGAGGCCCTGCCCGGCATCCCCGACGACCGCATCCTGTGGCTGGACTGCGGCGCCGGTCTGGCGGACGACATCGAAAACAAGCTCGCCCCCACGCTGCAGGCGAACAAGAGCACCGTCGACAAGTGGATCATCGCCTCCGGCACGGGTTCGCTGAACGTTCCGGCGTTCACGCTCATTAAGGAGAATGGCATCCCGATGGACAGCGTCATCATCTCCGAGACCTGCGGCATGTCCGACGTCTGCGAGCTGCTGGAAAATAACCCCGACTTCGCCGACCGCTGCGTCCTCGTGGGTCTGGCCTCCGCGCCGTCCGGCGTTGGCATGGGCAACCTCATCATCGACCTCGTGGAAAACGGCACGCCCATCCCCGCCTTCACCGGCTATGATCTCATCCCGGTCACGGCGGAGAACATCACCGAGTTCTACGACGCCTACTATCGCTGATTCCTCTGACACGTACCGTGCGCGACGGTACGGGATCATCCAAAGCCGCCCGCAGCACCGCCCGCCTGAACCAACGGCAGTCCCGCGAACGGCCCAATAAAGGGGTATGCACCTTTGGTGCATACCCCTTTGTTTTCGTAGTTTGCCTGCAATGCAAAGCAGAAAACGTTTGTAGGGGCCGATGACCGCATCGGCCCACCCGACGCACCCTCGACCCTTCGTCGTAACGTAGGGGAGGGGCTTGCCCCTCCCGCTGGTACGCAACATCGTTCTTTCGCGGCAGTGCCGATTTGCCGGAGCCCCCTTGGCTTCCCCTCGGGGAAGCTGGCTGCAGAGCGAAGCGGAGCAGACTGATGAGGGTCGGGGAGCACTGAAACATAGCTTTGCATGCTCAGCTAAACGCAACTGCTCCCCGACCCTCATCAGTCGCCTGCGGCGACAGCTTCCCCCGGGGGAAGCTATGGGGTGCCTACGTTTCGCCGGTGCGTCGGGGATTCGGCAGCGTGCGCTTACTTCTTCACTCTTCACTTTTACTTCAAACCGCCCCTCCCCTACATTACGACGAAACGCGGCGGCGCATACAAAGCCCGCCCGGATGCATGGCATCCGGGCGGGCTTTTATCACATTACATTTTATCCGGCGCTGCAAAGCCAAGCAGGTCGATGCAGGTCTCCAAAGCGCGGCGGGTGAGGTCCATGAGGGCGATGTAGCTCGCCTTTTGGGCCGCGTCCGGCTCGGAGATGATGCGCACGTCGTGGTAGAACTTGTTCGCCGCGCCCGCCAGCTCGTAGATATACGCGCAGATGACGTTCGGCAGCGAATCGCGGTAGGCCGCGAGCAGGCTGTCCTGCAGACGCGACAGGACGAGCATCAGGTCCTTCTGCTCCTGTGACACGGGCGCGAGCAGCACGGCCTGCGCCGCGTCGCCGTCGTACTTTGCCAAAATCGACTTGATGCGCACGATGGTGTAGAGGATATACGGCCCGGTGTTGCCCTCGAACGAGGCAAAGCGGTCGAGGTCGAACACATAATCCTTCGTGGCGAGGTTGCTGAGGTCGCCGTATTTGAGCGCCGCCAGCGCGATCATCCCGGTGGTCTTTTCCAGCTCGTCGTCGGAGACGGTCTGGTTTTCGGTGATCTTTTCGCGGATGAAGTCGGTGATCTCGGCGATGAGCGTCTCCAGCCGCATCACGCCGCCCGCTCTTGTCTTAAAGGGCTTGCCGTCCTTGCCGTTCATCGTGCCGAAGCCCACGTGCTGCAGCTGCGTCGTCTCGGGGACGAGCGACGCCTTGCGCGCCACGCGGAACACCTGCTCAAAATGCAGGTTCTGGCGCTTGTCGGTCAGGTAGAAGATGCGGTCGGGGTGGAAGTCCTCCTCGCGCTGCAAAATGGTCGCCAGATCGGTGGTGGCGTAGAGCGTGGCGCCGTCGGACTTGACCAGGATGCAGGGCGGGATGTCCTTCGTGTCGGTATCCTCCTGCACGGGCACGACCAGCGCGCCCTCGGAGCGCACGGCAAGGTGCTTGTCCTCGATGATCTTGAGCATCCTGGGGATATACGGCTGCGCGTCGCTCTCGCCGAGCCAGACGTCAAAGTGCACGTCCAGCTTTTCATAGTTGCGCTTCATATCCGCGACGGACACGTTCAGGATGTGCCGCCACAGCGCGCGGTAGCCGCGCTTGCCGCTTTGCAGCTGATACGTCGCGTCGTGCGCACGGGCAGCGAAGGCTTCATCCTCCTTGCTGCGGGCGCTGGCGGCGGGATAGATCTTTTCCAGCTCCGAGATGGTAAACGGCGCGGTCTCGGGATACTCGCCCGTGAAGCCGTCGTCAAAATACGGCAGCTCCGGCTGGTCGTCCTGCAGCTGCGCGATGATCAGGCCCATCTGCAAGCCCCAGTCGCCGAGGTGGATGTCGCCGATGACATGATTGCCGAACCACCGGTCGATGCGCTTGACGCTCTCGCCGATGATGGCGCTGCGCAGATGGCCGATGTGCAGCGGCTTTGCCACGTTCGGCCCGCCGTAATCGAGCACGATCGTCTTGGGCGCTTCCTCCTGCGGCACGCCGAGACGCTCGCTCTGCGCCATCTCGGTCAGGTACTGCGCAAGGAACGCGCCGCTCAGCTTCATATTGAGAAAGCCCGGGTTCACGGCCTCCACGCGCTCAAACAGCGTGCTGCCGGAAAGCTCCGCCGCCACGGCCTGCGCGATCTGGATGGGGGCCTTGTGGTAGAGCTTCGCCGCGGGCAGCGCGCCGTTGCACTGATATTCGCACAGATCGGGGCGGTTGGAGAGCGTGGCCCGCGCGTCCGCGTCGCCGTATCCGGCGCGCTCGAACGCTCCGGCAAGCTGCCGGGAGATCAGATCGGCAAGTTGATCCATATTTTTTCTTCCTTTATCCAGTATTTTATCCTGTTGATTATAGCAAAGCATTCCCAAAAAGTACAGTGCCGATCTGTATTTTGTCCCCCGCCCGGGCATATATCTGGAGCGAGGTGATGAAGATGAGGGAAAAATCGACCGATCTGGAAACGGTGCCGCGCGGAAAGCTGTGGCTCTCGCGCCTTGGCGTGCTGGCGGCGGCCGCGCTGCTGGTGCTGACGTGCACCACGTGCTGCCCGAAGCTCACAAGCGCGGTGCGCCGCATCGTCGCGGGCGCGGCGGACAGCCCCGCCGTACAGGCGTTTTCCGCGTTTACAGACGCTTTGCTGGGCGGCAGCGGCGTGCGCGAAGCCTTCGCGGGCTCCTATCAGGTGCTGACCGGTGCGGAGGATTGACGTCCGGCCCGGCTTTGCGGCCTTTGTGCTGGCGCTGGCGTATTTTGACACGGCGGGGCTGTTTTTCCCGTATTTTTCCGCTGCGGCGCTGCATGAGGGCGGGCATCTGCTGGCGCTGTGGGCGCTGCACGGCCAGCTGCAGCGCATCACGCTCGGCTTCGGCGACGTACAAATTTGCACCGCGCCCCTGCCGCCGAAGGCCGAAGCGCTCTGCGCGCTGGCGGGCCCGGCAGTGAATCTTTTGTGTGCAGGGCTGTTCCTGCGAAGCTTGCCGGCGTTTGCGGGCGTGAGTCTGGCGCTGGGGGCGTTCAATCTGCTGCCGGTCTGGCCGCTTGACGGCGGACGGCTGCTGCGGCTGGCGCTGCGGCAGACGCGCACGGCGCGGACGTGGGAGCTTTTGGTGGGGCTTTTGTGCTGCGCGGCACTGCTGGGGCTGGGCGTATGGGCAGCCGGGCGGCTGCAGACGGGCCTGTGGGTGCTGCTGCCGGCGCTGCTCCCGGCGGCGCGGCTGATCCGGCAAGGAAAAACGGTTGCTTTTCCGGCTGAAAACGGCTACAATAATAAGATAAATGGTTTATATGCAGAACGACCGGGGTGACCGGCAAAAGATACCGAATGCAAATGAGGAACGACCCGCATGACTGACAAGCTGCACCGCATCCTGCAAAGCGTACAAAAGCCCGCGCGCTACGTGGGCGGAGAATATAACGAGATCGTCAAGGACAAGCGCGCGGTCGATCTGCGCGTGGCGTTCTGCTTCCCCGACACCTACGAGATCGGGATGTCCAACATCGGCATGCGCATCCTCTACGACGTGATGAACAAGCTGCCCGGCGTGTGGTGCGAGCGCGTGTTCGCCCCCTGGGGCGATATGGAGCAGGCTATGCGCGAAAACGCCATCCCGCTCTATGCGCTCGAAAGCAAGGATCCCGTGCGCGATTTTGACCTCATCGCCTTTACGCTGGGCTATGAGATGTGCTACACGAACGTGCTCAATATGCTGGAGCTGGCGGGCGTGCCGCAGCTGGCATCGGAGCGCGAAGGGCTTCACAATCTCGTGTTCGCGGGCGGCGTGTGCGCGGTGAACCCGGAGCCGCTGGCGGATTTTATCGACTTTTTCTCCATTGGCGAGGGCGAGGAGATGACGCCCGAAATTCTCGCGCTCTACCGCACAGCCAAGCGCGAGGGCTGGACAAAGCCGCAGTTCCTCCGCGAGGTGTGTAAGATCGACGGCGTGTACGTGCCGTCCCTCTACCGTCACAGCTATGGCCCCGACGGCACGCTCGCGGCCATCGAGCCGCTTGACGGCGCGCCCGCGCGCGTCACGAAGCGCGTCATCGAAAACATGGACGCGAGCGACTGGCCGGAGCACGCCATCGTACCGTCCACCGAGATCGTGCACGACCGGTCGAATCTGGAGGTATTCCGCGGCTGCATCCGCGGCTGCCGCTTCTGTCAGGCGGGCTTCTGCTACCGCCCCGTGCGCGAAAAGCGCGCCGAAACGCTCCTGCGGCAGGCGATCGAGTCCCTTGAGGACTCCGGCCACAGCGAGATCACGCTCGCAAGCCTTTCCACGTCCGACTATACGCAGCTGGCCCAGCTTGCCGAGCCCCTGCTCGATTACTGCCAGCCGCGCAAGATCAGCCTGTCTCTTCCCAGCCTGCGGGCGGATAATTTCTCGCGCGAGCTGATGCTCAAAGTCCAGAAGGTCAAAAAGACCGGCCTGACGTTCGCCCCCGAGGCGGGCACGCAGCGCCTGCGCGACGCGATCAACAAAAATGTGACCGAGGAAGAGATCCTCCAGACCTGCGCCACGGCCTTTTCCGGCGGATGGAACAGTGTGAAGCTCTATTTCATGCTGGGGCTGCCGACTGAGACGGACGAGGACGTGCTGGGCATTGCGGAGCTGGCGCAGAAGATCGTGCACACGTGGCGTGAGAGCGCTTCGAACAAAAAGCGCGGCCTTTCCATCAACCTTGCCACGGCGTATTTTGTGCCCAAGCCCTTTACACCGTTTCAGTGGGAGGCGCAGATCACGCCGGAGGAATATCTGCGGCGGGTGCATCTGCTGAAAAATGCGCTCAACTCCCGCGCGGTCGACTACCGCTATCACGAATCCGACCTCAGCCGGCTCGAGGCTGTGCTCGCCCGCGGTGACCGGCGGCTCGGGAAGGTCCTGCTGGAGGCGCAGAAGCGCGGCGCACGGCTGGACGGCTGGGACGAATATTTCCACTATCAGACGTGGCTGGACGCATTCGCGGCCTGCGGCGTGGACCCGGACTTTTACACCGTGCGCGGCTTCGGCGAGGATGAGCTTTTGCCGTGGCAGACGATCTCCGTCGGCGTGACGGACGCATTCTTCCGCCGCGAGCGCGCGCAGGCGTATGCGTCCAAAATTACGCCCGACTGCCGCGCGGGCTGCGCCGGGTGCGGCGCGGCGAAGCTGTGCAAGGGAGGGGTGTGCCATGAACCGTCTGCTGTTTGAAAAGACCGGCGAGGCCGTGTACCTGTCGCACCTCGATCTCATGCGCGTATTTCAGCGCGCGTTCAAGCGCGCGGACATTATGATCTGGCACTCGCAGGGCTACAGCCCGCGGGCGTATGTGTCCATCGCGCTGCCGCTGCCCGTGGGCATGGCGAGCCGGTGCGAAATTCTCGATTTTGACGTGGAGGACGGCTCGGTGGAGCTGGCGGCGCTGCCGGAGCGGCTGAACGCCGTGCTCCCGGCGGGCATCCGCGTTTTGCAGGCGTATGAGAGCAGCCGGAAGATCAAGCATCTCGTCTATCTCGCCGCCGATGTCACGCTGGAATATGACCGCGGCGTGCCGCAGGGCGCGGCGGACGCGGTGCAGGCGCTGTTTGCGCGGCCGGAGCTGCTCGTACGCAAGCGCACAAAGCGCGGCGAGGCGGATGTGGACATCATCCCCGGCATCCGCTCGGTGGAGCCGGAGCTGATCTCGCCGCAGGAGCTCGTGCTGCACGCCGTGGTCACGGCGATGGACCCGGCGCTCAATCCCCTGCTTCTGGCCGAGGCGGTGCGCGTGCATCTGCCGGAAGCCGCGCCGGATTTCGCCCGCGCCGCGCGGTGCGAGGTCTATGACGCCGACATGCAGGTTTTTCGCTGATTTTTTGAAGGAGGACAAGCCGTGACCGCATCCATGATCGAACTGCTGTTTACCGCGTTTCTGGCGATGGCGCCCGTCTCGGAGCTGCGCGGCGCGATCCCCTACGGGCTGGCGCACGACATTCCGCCGCTGGGGCTGTATTTTCTGTGCGTGGCGGCCAACGTCGTGCCCGTGCCGTTCATCGTGTGCTTTACGCGCACGGTGCTGCTGTGGATGAAAAAGCGCGGCGGAAAGCTGCAAAAGGCGGCGGACTGGCTGTCCGACCGGGCGGTGAAAAAATCCGCGCTGTATCAGAAATATGAGCAGCTGGGGCTGTTTATTCTCGTGGCCATCCCGCTTCCGGGGACGGGCGCATGGACCGGCGCGCTCGTCGCCGCGCTCATGGGCCTGCGCATCCGCCAGGCCCTCCCCGCCATCACCGCCGGCGTCGCGACAGCCGGAGCGGTCGTCATGCTGGTCTGTACCGGCGTCATTCATCTGGCGGGAATATAACATTTTTCGTCGTAACGTAGGGGCGGGGCTTGCCCCTCCCGCTGGCACGCAATATCGTTCTTTTGCGGCAGTGCCGATTTGCTGAGGGCCCATAGCTTCCCCTGGGGGAAGCTGTCTGCGGAGCGCAGCGGAGCAGACTGATGAGGGTCGGGGAGCAGTTACGTTTTAGCACAACTGCTAAGCTGTCCGTCAGTGCTCCCCGGCCCTCATCCGCCCCCTTCGGGGGCACCTGTCCCTACCCTCTTTGTCCCTTCGGGACATTTCCCCCTGATAGGGGGAATCGGCCCCGAGGGGAAGGTAAGGGGTGCAGTCCGCTCCGCGGTGCGTGCAAAAGCCACAGCTGCCCACTTGCGGGCGGGGCAAGCCCCGCCCCTACATTACGACGAAACGTGTTCCATCTCAAACCATACGATAACTCACACAATTTGGAGGTACTATCCCATGATCGCCATTGTCACGGACGCGCATTATCGGATGGCTGTGGCCCTCATCCGCGATCTGGCGGAGGCGGGGGTGCAGGTCATCGCCTGTGAGCGGCCAGAATTTGCAAAGCCGGTCGGCTTTGCCAGCCGCGCGGCGTGGCAGTGCTATGAGCTGCCGGAGGGCGACGCGGCGGACGGGCTGCTGGCGCTGTGCCGCGATGTGTCGGCGCGCTGCGGCGAAAAGCCCGCGCTGCTGCCCGTGGGCGCGAAAACGCTCGCCGCCGTGGCGGGCGCGCGTGAGGCATTTGAAGAGGTCGCGGGTCTGTGCATCCCCGACCCCGGACAGCTGTCGCTGCTGAACGACAAGGCAGCTCTTGCGCAGCTGGCGCAGCGGCTGGGCATCGCCGTGCCGCAGAGCTTTGCGCCGGAGCTCGGCGAGCGCGTGGCGCATTTTGCTGCGCGCACGGCGCTGCCGTGCGTAGTCAAGCCCCTGTGCGGCGAAGCGTTCGGCCTTGCCGCCGCGCAGCGCTATGTCATCGCGCGCACGCCGCAGGCCTTGGAGGAGGCGTACACCCGCTTTTTTGCGCTGACCAATTCCGCCCCGGTCGTGCAGGAATATCTGCCCGGCGCGGCGCTGGGCTGCTCGGTGCTGGCAAAGGACGGGCACGTTCTGGCCTCCATCGCGCACCGCCGCGTGCGCGAATTCCCGGTGGCGGGCGGGCCGTCGAGCTGCTGCCGCGTCACAGACGAGACGCCGCTGCTGCGCGCCGTGTGCGCGCTCGTGCGGGAGACAAGCTTCAGCGGCGTCGCCATGTTTGAGTTCAAGTGCGGGGCCGACGGCGCGCCGCGTCTGCTCGAGTGCAACCCCCGCGTGTGGGGCACGTATCCCCTCACCCGCGCGGCGGGGACGAATTTTTCGTATCTCTGGTGCTGCGCGGCGCTTGGCGCCGAGCTGCCCGCCTATATCCGCCCGCAGGCGGTCAAAATGACGTATCAGCCCGCCGACCTCGCGGCGGGGCTCGGGTATCTTACCCGCGGCAAGCTTGGCCGCGCGTTCGGCGTGCTCGGGAGTTTGCTGGACCCGCGTGTGAAAAACGGGCTGTTCGAGTGGGGCGACCCCGCGCCCGGCTTCCGGTATTTCGCGGGTCTTCTTCGGAGGGCGCGGCGATGATCCTGAAAGCCGATCTGCATGTGCACAGCGCCGCGTCGTGGGACGGGCGCAGCAGCCTTGCCGCGCTGGCGCAGGCGGCGCACGCGCGCGGGCTGGACGCCATCGCCGTGTGCGACCATGACCTGTGCACCGATGTGACGGGGGAGTATCCCGTCCTGCTCATCCCCGGCGTGGAGATCACGAGCACGGCGGGGCACATTCTGGGGCTGTTTCTCGAACGGCCCATCGACCGCGCGCTCTGGGAGACCGGCGCGCCCACGCCGGAAGCCGCCATAAAAGCCATCCGCGCGTGTGGCGGCCTTGCCGTCCCGGCGCACCCGTTCAGCCCGCAGAAGTTGGATGAAGCCGCGCTCGCGGCGCTTTGCCCGGACGCGGTAGAGGTGCAGAACGCGCGCGTCGCGCTCAAAAATGCGGCGCGAAACGCGCAGGCACAGACCTTTGCCGCGCAGCAGAAGCTCGCCATCACGGGTGGCAGCGACGCCCACTGCGCCGCCGAGGTCGGCGGCTGCTATACGGAGCTGGACTGCGCGGAGCGCTCGCTTGCGGCGCTGCGGGACGCGCTCGCGACCTCGCGCACGCGGGCGGTCTTTGACCACGCCTGCACATGGACGCAGAAGGGTCTTTCGCAGTGGCACGGCGCGCGCCGCGCGCCGATCCTGCGGCGCTGCAGGGCGCTGGCCTATCTTGCCGTCTGTGTGCTCCGCGACTTATTCAGGAGGTAACGCCATGTCTGTCATCACCCGCGCCATCGGCATCGCCAAGCGCGTGAAGCATCACTTTCAGGACGAAATTCGGCGGCGCACGCCGGTGTATCTCAGCCCCGTGCGGCGCATTGAGCGCGTGGCGCTGCCCGAGCGGGTCTGCGCCATGACGTTTGACGACGGCCCGTGCCGCCTGCCCGCGAACCCGTCGCAGGACGGCAAGCCCCTCACCCTGCACCTGGCCGAGACGCTTGAGCGCTTTGGCGCGGTGGGCACGTTCGACATCGTGGGCGACACGTCCGGCAACTACCCCGACCGCCCCGGCAAAGAAGGCTCCGCCGACTGGGGCGGCGTGGCGTATGACCACTACCCCGACTTCGGCAAGGACGCCGACGGCGGTGCGGCGCACTGCCCGGAGCTGGTGCAGCGCCTGCTCGACGGCGGGCACGAGATCACGAGCCACACCTGGGCGCACGTCCTGTTCGGGCCGAAGCCGCTCGTCTACGGCAGCCGCAGGCCGCTGTCCGGGCTGGACGCGGTGGTCGGCGACCTCAAAACGATGGACGACCATCTGCGCAAAAGCTATGACTATGCCATCCGACTGTCCCGCCCGCCGCACTATGTGGATAAGACGAAGGACGGCTTTTCCGCCTACGACGCCTACGCGCTGCTGAACTATCAGTACCTTGCGGCGAGCTTTGACGGCGCGGGCTGGCTGCCGCTGGCGAGCTATGAGGCCGAGGTGGACGCGACGTATCAGCCCATGGAGCGCCTGCTGGAGACCGACGCGGACGCGCTGTGCGGGCAGATCATTTTTCAGAAGGACGGCTACAACATGGCGCGCCGCTCGCCGGTGGCGGACGGGCTGGAAAAGCAGCTCGAGCTGCTCGCGCGGCACGGCTACCGCGTGGTGAGCGTGTCGCAGCTGCTCGCGCTGTGCCCGTTTTCCGACCTCGCGCCGCAGGCTGTGGACTTTGCCGCCGCAAAGGCGCTTTTGGACGCCGGCTTCTGCATCTGCTTCCGCGACAACACCGTCCGCCCGGACGCCCCGCTCACGCGCGGCGCGCTGGCGATGCTCGCCTACGGCTGCAAAACGGCGGCGGAGCGCGTGGCGCTCGTGCGCAAAAACGCGTCCGTCTGCCGCGACGTCCCCTGCCGCCATCCCTATGCCGCGGCGATCGCGGCGGCGATACAGTCCGGCGCGCTGACGGCGCAGGATGGCCACTTCCGCCCGGACAGCGCGGTCAGCGCGGAGGAATTTGCAGCCCTCTGCCGCGCCGTGCTCTGCAAAGTGCCGCAGACCGCCATTGCGCCGCGCACACACGGCGACGCCCTGCGGCAGCTCGCAGCGCTGCTGTAAGTCGGTTTTCGCAATTATGTAAACCTGCATATTCCCGCGTCTGCATACCGTTTTTGCCAAAAAAATTCCGAAAAACCTTGACAGCGCCTGCGCTGCGTGATATGATAGGCAGGCTGTCAGGAGGCTAGCGGTTGCATTCGCGGGTGTAGCACAACGGCCAGGGCACCAGCCTTCCAAGCTGGGGACGCGGGTTCGATTCCCGTCACCCGCTCCACTCCCTATGCGCCAGTAGCTCAGCAGGATAGAGCAACTGCCTTCTAAGCAGTAGGTCGGGGGTTCGAATCCCTCCTGGCGTGCCACTGCCCTGTCGGCGGACGAAATGAATATGGTGGGTGTAGCGTAGTTGGTTAACGCGTCAGATTGTGGCTCTGAAGACCGAGGGTTCGAGTCCCTTCACTCACCCCATTTCTTTTTCTTTTTATACAGGATCGTCTATGCGCTACAAGGGGATGTCGCCAAGCGGTAAGGCACAGGACTTTGACTCCTGTATGCGTAGGTTCGAATCCTGCCATCCCTGCCATCTGACCCGCTAGCTCAGCAGGCAGAGCACCTGCCTTTTAAGCAGGGTGTCCGGAGTTCGAATCTCCGGCGGGTCACCAAAATTCCCGCCCTGCCATGCGGCAGGGCGGGAATTTTTCGTAGACCGCAGGAGATTCGAAGTTTATGCCCGAAGGGTAAATCTCCGGCGGGTCACCAAAATCGGCAATCTTCGTAAGAAGATGGCCGATTTTACTTATTACTTCTTCACTATTCACTCTTCACTAAATACGATAGAGCCGATTTTGGAAAGTAATAAGTAATAGTGAATAGTGAATAAGTATATTTGATCGGCGATGTGCCAAGCACATCGCCGACTTTCTTATTCAGCAATTTTACCTTGACCGGCAGGGTGGTATCCTGTACAATTTAAGTGACATTTCACCACATAGGCGGTTTTGTATGGATTATTATTTGATTGGGCAGCGGGTGCGAAGATTTCGCAGGGCTTTGGGGCTATCACAGGAGGCGCTGGCGGAGCGAGTGGGCATTTCCACGACCCACATGAGCCACATCGAGACCGGCAGCACCAAGCTGAGTCTGCAGGTGTTTGCCGACATTGCGGCGGCGCTTGGCGTGCGCGCCGACGAGCTGCTGCAGGACGCGCCCGCGTCGGGCAAGCCGGCCGCCGCGCAGCAGATCGCGGACGTGCTGAGCCGCTGCACCCCGCAGCAGGCCCAGGCCCTTGCCGACCTGCTCGCTGCCGCCAAGCAGGCGATGGACAAATACCTGTAGCGCCCGGGCGGATGATATTTTTCTTTGGGGCGGCAGTTTGTTATTGACATTTCCCGTCCTGCGCGGTAGAATGCGGGTAGAATCTTTTGTATTCGGGAGAACTTTCCATGAAACAGTCCATTTTTGCTGCATACTACTATTACTTTACTGTGATCTCATAGTAAGGGTAATTTGTGATGCACAAAAATCAGGGTCATCGTTTTTTTTGCGGCACAGATTACAGGTCTGTGCCGTTTTTTTGTATGCTAGGAGGCTTTTCATTATGGTCGTCATTCTCAAACCCACCACGTCGGAAGAACGGAAAAATCAGCTCATCGAATGGTTCCGCGCGCAAAATCTCGGCGTGCATATCTCCGTCGGTGAGTATCATACCATCCTCGGCCTGATCGGCGACACCCGCAGTCTGGACATCGACCTCATCAGCAGTCTGGACATCGTGGAGTCGGTCAAGCGCGTGACCGATCCCTTTAAGTGCTGCAACCGCAAATTCCACCCCGAGGACACCGTCATCACCGTGGGGGACGCGAAGATCGGCGGCGGCAACTTCTGCCTGATCGCGGGGCCGTGCTCCGTCGAGTCTGAGGAGCAGATCGTGGCCGTGGCGGCCGAGGTCAAAAAGGCGGGTGCGAACATCCTGCGCGGCGGCGCGTTCAAGCCCCGCACGTCGCCCTACGCCTTCCAGGGCCTCAAGGCGAACGGTCTGGAGCTTCTGAAGCTGGCGCGCAAGGAGACCGGCCTTCCCATCGTGACGGAAATTATGAGCGTGAGCGCGCTCGATCTTTTTGAGGATGTGGACATCATCCAGGTCGGCGCGCGCAATATGCAGAATTTTGACCTTCTGCAGGAGCTGGGCAAGCTCAATAAGCCCATCCTTCTCAAGCGCGGCCTTGCGAACACGATGACGGAGCTTTTGATGAGCGCGGAGTACATCATGGCCAGCGGCAACGAGCAGGTCATCCTCTGCGAGCGCGGCATCCGCACATATGAAACGCTCACGCGCAACACGCTCGACCTCTCCGCCGTGCCGATGCTGCACGAGCTGTCGCATCTGCCGGTCATCGTCGACCCCAGCCACGCCACGGGCATCGCCCGGCTGGTGGAGCCGATGGCGCTGGCGGGCGCGGCCTGCGGCGCGGACGGGCTGATGATCGAGGTGCACAACGACCCCATCCACGCGCTGTGTGACGGCGCGCAGTCGCTCACGCCGGAGCAGTTTTTGCATCTGAGCCGGAAGATCGCCGCGGTGCGGCAGGCGGTGCAGGGATGACGGCGGGCATCATCGGCCTGGGCCTCATCGGCGGGTCGTTCGCCAAGGCGTATCACGACGCCGGCTGGCGCGTGCTGGCGGATGACCGCGACGCATCCATCTTCTCCTTTGCCGAAATTTACGGCGCGGTGGACGGAAAGCTGAATGCTGACACGGTCTCGCAGTGCGACATCGTGCTCGTGTGCATCACGCCGCAGGCGGCCATCGAGGCCGTGCGGGCGCTTGCGCCGCACATTGGCAGCCATCCGCTCATCATCGACTGCTGCGGCACCAAGCGTGTGGTCTGCGGCGCGCTCATGCCGCTGGCGGCAGAATACGGCTTTACCTACATCGGCGGCCACCCCATGGCGGGCAGCCATCTGGGCGGCTTTGCAAACGCCCGGGCAAATCTTTATCACCGCGCGCCCATGGTGCTCGTGCCGCCGCGCTTTGACGACATTGCGCTGCTGGAGCGCGCGAAAGAGCTGCTCGCCCCGGCGGGCTTCGGGCGGTTTTCCGTCACCACGGCGGAAAAGCACGACGAGATGATCGCCTTCACCTCGCAGCTGGCGCACGTGGTGTCGAACGCGTATGTCAAAAGCCCCACAGCCCAGTCCCACAAGGGCTTTTCCGCCGGGAGCTACAAGGACCTGACGCGCGTTGCGTGGCTGAACGCGCCCATGTGGGCGGAGCTGTTTTTGGAAAACGGCGACTGTTTGATGCGGGAGCTGGACTGGCTGATCGGACATCTGACAGAATACCGTGACGCCATCGCGGCGGGCGACTGCCCGCGCCTGACGCAGCTTTTGGAGGACGGCAAGCGCCGGAAGGAGGAGATCGACGGATGACACAGGTCGAGGTCAAAACCAGCACGCCCTACACGGTCGAGATCGGCCACGGGCTGCTCGCGTCCGCAGGCGCGCGCATCCGCGCGGTGTGCGGCGGCACGGCGGCAGCCGTCGTGTCGGACGACACGGTCTTTTCCCTCTACGGCGCGGCGCTGTGCACGCAGCTGGAGGCCGCGGGCTACCGCGTGGTGCCCTTTGTATTTCCGCACGGCGAAGCATCGAAAAATCTTTCGACCTACGCCGAGCTTGTGAACTTTCTCGCCGAAAAGCGCCTGACGCGCGCGGACGTGCTCGTGGCGCTCGGCGGCGGCGTGACGGGCGACCTGGGCGGCTTTGCCGCGGCGACGTATCTGCGCGGCATCCGCTATGTGCAGGTGCCGACCACGCTGCTGGCGGCGGTCGATTCGTCGGTCGGCGGCAAGACGGCCGTCGACCTCCCGGCGGGCAAAAATCTCGCCGGGTGCTTCCACCAGCCGTCGCTCGTGCTGTGCGACCTCGATACGCTCTCCACGCTCCCGGATGAGACATTCCGCGACGGCTGCGCCGAGGTCATCAAATATGGCATGATCGACAGCGCCGGCTTCCTGCGCCAGCTCTCCGAAACACCTGCGCGCGAGCAGCTGGAGCACGTCGTCACCACGTGCGTTGCCATGAAGCGCGATGTGGTGAACGAGGATGAATTTGACCGCGGGCGGCGGCAGCTTCTGAACTTCGGCCACACGTTCGGCCACGCCGTGGAGGCGTGCAGCCGCTTTGCGGTGTCGCACGGCAGCGCCGTGGCCATCGGCATGGCGATGGCGTCGCGCGCGGCGTGCGCGCGCGGCCTGTGCGGCGCGGACGTGCCCGAGACGCTGTTGGCGCTCCTGCGGCAGTACGATCTTCCGACCAAGACGGATTTCCCCGCCGATATGCTCTACGGCGCGCTGTGCGCCGATAAGAAGATCGAGGGCAGCTCCATCCACCTCATCGTGCCCGACCGGCTGGGCCACTGCCGCATCGAGCCGGCGCAGCTGTGTGACGTGCCCGCGTGGCTCGCGGCGGGAGGGGCGCGATGACGCGCGCCGTCGCGCCCGGGGCGCTCTGCGGCAGCGTGCGCATCCCGGCGTCCAAATCGCAGGCGCACCGCCTGCTCATCTGCGCCGCGCTCGGAAAAGCGCCGGTGCATTTGACGCTCGACGGCTTTTCCGACGACATTCTCGCCACCATGCACTGCCTGACGGCGCTGGGGGCGAATATTCGGCAGGCGCCGGACGGCCTGCTCGTCGCACCCATCGCGCGCGTGCCGGACGGCCTTTGCGAGCTGCCCTGCCGCGAAAGCGGCTCCACGCTGCGGTTTCTGCTGCCCGTGTGCGGGCTTTTAGGTGCGGACGCCGTGTTCCTGCGCGAGGGGCGGCTGGCCGAACGCCCGCTCGCCCCGCTGGATGAACAGCTCACGCGGCACGGCATGACGCTGCACGCTGAGGGCGCACGGCTTTACTGCCGCGGGCGGCTCACAGGCGGCGATTTTACGCTGCCCGGCAATATCTCGTCACAGTACATCACGGGCCTGCTGCTGGCGCTGCCGTTTTTGAAAGAACCAAGCACCCTGTGGCTCACGACAGAGCTGCAGTCGGCGGACTATGTCCGCATGACCGAGCAGGCTTTAGATACCGCCGGTGTGCGGCTCACGCACCGGCCCGGCGGCTGGGACATCCCCGGCGGTCAAACGGCGTGCCTGCCCGCGGCGCTCGCCGTGGAGGGCGACTGGTCGTCCGCCGCGTTTTTCCTCTGCGCGGGCGCGCTGTCAGACGCGGGCGTGACGGTCACCGGCCTGCGGCGGGACTCCGCGCAGCCGGACAGCGCCGTGCTGGCGGTCCTGCAAAGCTTCGGCGCCAGCGTCCGGTGGACGGCGGAGGACGCTGTGACCGTGCGCCGCCAGCCGCTGCGCGCCGTCACCGTCGACGCCGGGCCGATGCCCGACCTCATCCCGATCGTAAGCGTTGTCGCCGCCGCGGCGGACGGCGAGACGCACATTGTAAACGCCGCCCGGCTGCGGCTCAAGGAATCCGACCGCCTGTCGTCGGTGGCGCAGCTGCTGCGCAGCCTCGGCGGCCGCGTCCGCGAGCTGCCGGACGGACTGAGCATCACCGGCGGTGCGCCGCTCACGGGCGGCACGGCGGACGCCTGCGGCGATCACCGCATCGCCATGTCCGCCGCCATCGCGGCGGCGCTGTGCGCCGCGCCCGTCACCGTGCGCGGCAGCGAGACGACCTCCAAATCCTACCCCCGCTTTTGGGACGATCTTGCCATGCTGAAAGGAGAAGCGCCATGAGCAGCACCTACGGTCACATCCTGCGGCTTTCCATCTTCGGCCAGTCGCACGCGAACGCCATCGGCATGACGCTCGACGGCCTGCCCGCGGGGCTGCCGGTCGACGAAGCGCAGCTTGCGCGGTTTTTAGCGCGGCGCGCGCCGGGGCAGAATGAATTTTCCACCACCCGCAAGGAGTCGGACGCACCGGAATTCCTCTGCGGTCTTGTAAACGGCCGCACGTGCGGTACGCCGCTCACGGCCATCATCCGCAACACAAACACCCGCCCGGGCGACTACGCATCGCTTCGCACGCTGCCGCGCCCCGGCCACGCGGACTACACCGCCGAGTGTAAGTACCACGGCTTTCAGGACCCCACCGGCGGCGGGCATTTTTCCGGCCGCCTGACCGCGCCGCTGTGCATCGCGGGCGGCGTGTGCCTGCAAGTTTTACAGCAGCGGGGCGTGCGTGTCTTCGCGCGCATCGCATCCATCGCCGATATTGCGGACACGTCCTCCTTCACGGAGCCTGTCTCGGGCAAGCCCTTCCCCGTCACGGACGACGCGGCGGGCGAGAGAATGCAGGCGGCCATCCGCGCCGCGAAGGCAGATGGCGACTCCGTCGGCGGCACCATCGAGTGCATCGCGGACGGCCTGCCCGTCGGCCTTGGCGACGGGATGTTTGACGGCCTGGAGAGCAGGCTTGCCCAGATCCTCTTCGGCATCCCCGCCGTGAAGGGTCTGGAATTCGGCGCGGGCTTTGAAGCCGCCCGCCTGCGCGGGAGCGAGGATAACGACGCATTCTGCGTGCAAAATGGCCGCGTCGCCACCGAGACGAACCACAGCGGCGGCATCCTCGGCGGCATCACGAACGGCATGCCCCTGCGCCTGTGCGCGGCGTTCAAGCCCACGCCGTCCATCGCAAAAACGCAGCAGAGCGTGAACCTGACCACCCTGCAGTCTGAGCCTCTGAGCATCCACGGACGGCATGACCCGTGCATCGTCCCGCGCGCGGTGCCGTGCGTGGAGGCCGCAGTGGCGATCGCGCTGCTGGACAGTATGCTGGAATTTTACGGAACGGAGTATTTTTATGGAACTGAGTGAGTATCGCAGCAACATCGACCGCATCGACCGGGAGCTTGTGCGCCTGTTTTCCGAGCGGATGCAGACGGCGGCGGGCATCGCCGCCTACAAGCAGGCGCACGGCCTGCCGGTGCTCGATCCGCTGCGCGAGCGTGAAAAGCTCGACGCGCTGACGGAGCTGGCCCCGGAGGAATTTGCCGACTACACGCGGCGGCTGTATATTCAAATTTTCGAGCTCAGCCGCAGCTATCAGAACCGTCTGCTCGGCACCACGTCCGACCTGCCGCAGAAGATCGGGCAGGCGCTCAAAAACACGCCCGCGCTCTTCCCGGAAAAGGCGATGGTCGCCTGCCAGGGCGTGGCGGGGGCGTATGCGCAGATCGCCTGCGACAAGCTCTTCCGCCAGCCGTCGGTGTTCTACGTGTCGTCATTCGACGCCGTGTTCTCCGCCATTGAGCAGGGCCTGTGCCAATACGGCGTCATCCCGCTGGAAAACAGCACCGCGGGGTCTGTCAACCGCGTGTATGACCTGATGATGCAGCACAAATTCTCCATCGTGCGCAGCTGCCGGCTCAAGATCGACCACCAGCTCGCGGCCCTGCCGGGCGCGGAGCTGGGCGGCATCCGCGAGATCTACTCCCACGAGCAGGCGATCGACCAGTGCTCCGATTTTTTGCAGTCGCTCAAAAACGTGACCATCCACCGCTGTGAGAATACCGCCGTGGCGGCCAAGCTCGTGGCCGAGTCCGGGCGGCGTGATGTGGCGGCGCTCTGCTCGCGCGACTGCATGGCGCTCTACTCGCTCGCCTCGCTCAAGGGCGGCGTGCAGAACCAGCAGAACAACTATACCCGCTTCATCTGCATCAGCCGCAGGCTCGAAATTTTCCCCGGCGCGGACCGCACGAGCCTGATGGCCGTGCTGGCGCACCGGCCCGGGTCTTTGTATCAGGTGCTCGCGCGGCTCAACGCCCTCGGCATCAACCTCAATAAGCTCGAAAGCCGCCCCATCCCGGAGCGCGATTTTGAGTTCATGTTCTACTTTGACCTGAGCGTCTCCGTCTATTCGCCGCAGCTTTTGCAGCTGCTGGGCGAGCTGGACGACACGTGCGAGCAGTTCCACTATCTCGGCAGCTACAGCGAGGTGATCTAGGATGCGGTGCGGTCTGCTCGGCAAAACGCTGGGGCACAGCTATTCGCCCCAGATCCACGCGCAGCTCGGCGACTACCGCTACGAGCTGTTCGAAAAGCAGCCGGAGGAGCTGGAGACCTTTCTGCGGCAGGGCGATTTTGACGGCCTGAACGTCACCATCCCGTATAAAAAGGCGGTGCTTCCCTACTGTGCGCTGCTCTCCGATACCGTGAAGGCCATCGGCAGCGCCAACACGCTCGTCCGGCAGAAAGGCGGCACGCTCTTTGCCGATAACACCGACGCGTTCGGCTTTTCGTGCATTCTGGACGAGTGCGGCGTAAACGTCGCGGGCAAAAAGGCGCTGGTGTTCGGCAGCGGCGGCGCGAGCGTCACGGCGCAGTACGTGCTGAAAACACGCGGCGCGCGCACTGTGCTCGTCATCTCCCGCTCGGGCGCGCATAACTACGAAAACCTCGCGGAGCACGCCGACGCCGAAATTCTGGTCAACACCACACCGCTGGGGATGTACCCCAATAACGGCGCGTCGCCCGTCGACCTTGCGCAGTTCCCCCGCTGTGAGGCGGTGCTGGACGTGGTGTATAACCCCGCCCGCACGGCGCTGCTTTTGCAGGCGGAGCAGCTCGGTATCCCGCACGCGGGCGGGCTTCTCATGCTCGTGGCGCAGGCCAAGCGCAGCAGCGAGCTGTTCACCGGGACCACTATCCCAGACGCGCGCATCGGCGAAATTTACCGGCAGCTCGGCGCGCAGATGCAGAACCTGATCCTCGTCGGGATGCCCGGCTGCGGCAAATCGTCGATCGGCACGCTGCTGGCGCAGCGCCTGGACCGCCCGTTCGTGGACGCCGACGCTGAGATCGAACAGGCTGCTGGAAGGCCCATCCCCGCATTCTTTCAGCTCCACGGCGAGGGTGCGTTCCGCGAGCTGGAAGGCCGCGTGCTGGCGGAGCTCGGCAAGCGCTCCGGCGCCGTCATCGCCACCGGCGGCGGCGCGGTGCTGCGGGAGAAAAATTACACGTCCCTGCACCAGAACGGTGTCATCGTCTGGCTCACGCGCGACCTGTCGCGCCTGCCCGTCGACGGCCGCCCCGTCTCGCAGTCGACCAGCCTTGACGCGCTGTTTGCCGCGCGGAAAGCGCGCTACGCGCGCTTTGCGGACCATACCATCGACAATAACGGCACACCGGACGAGACCGTCCGCGCCATTTTGGAGGCTTTGCGATGAAATTTCTGTTTTTGAACGGCCCGAATCTGAATCTGCTCGGCCTGCGCGAGCCGGATATTTACGGCACACAGGACTACGCCGCGCTGGAGGACTTCATCCGCCGCACGTGCGGGGAAGAGGACATTGCGTGTGAGATTTTCCAGTCGAACCACGAGGGCGTGCTGGTGGACAAAATTCAGCTGGCCTACGGGCAGTTTGACGGCATCGTCATCAATCCCGCGGCCTACACGCACACGAGCGTCGCCATTTTGGACGCGCTCAAGGCCGTGGCCATCCCGGCGGTGGAGGTGCACCTGTCTGACGTGCCCAGCCGCGAGGCGTTCCGGCAGGTGTCCTACGCGGGCCTCGCCTGCGTCAAGACCTACACCGGGCTCGGCTTCGAGGGCTACGCCGCCGCGGCGCGGTTCCTGAAAAAATACCTGTCACAGAACGAAAAAGTGTGATACAATAAAGTCCGCCGCAGCTCCGGCTGCGGCGGAATCTTTTTTGTTTGAGGTCACGACCATGACGGATAAAGAAGTCGGCGAGCTGCGGCGGCGTCTGCGCCCGGATCGCACCAATATCACCGCCGTCTGCGGCTGCTACGTCAGCAGCACCGGCGAAATTCTCTCTCAGTTTCGGCAGTCCGTCGCGCTCATGCGCGAGGAGGACAAGGATAATTATCTGGCGGTGTTCAAAAAGGTCCTGTCCGGCGCGCCGGATAAAAACCGGCTCGATCTTGCCTTTACCACCGCGCAGGTGGCCGGCAGTGACGAGCACCGCCTGCTTCTGGCCCTGCGCGACACGAAGCTGCAGGACGAGGACGTGCTTTCGCAGTTTTACAGCCGCGTGATGGGCGCGGTGCAGTTTGACACGAACTACCTCATCCTGCTCGCGCACGAGCGCTACGACGTCCCGTTCAAAACCTCGGACGGGCTGGGGCTGGACGACGCGTCGGAGACGGTCTTTTCGTATGTCCTCTGTGCCATCTGCCCCGTGAAGCCCGGCAAGTCCGTGCTCGGCTACTGCGCGGAGGAAAAGGCATTCCACAACCAGACGACCGGCTGGGCGGCGAGCGCGCCGGAGGCGGGCTTCCTCTTCCCGGCGTTTGACGACCGGCGGACGAATCTCTATAACGTCCTCTACTACACGCGCAGCGCGAAGGACAACCGCCCGGAGCTGATCGAGGCGCTGTTTCACATCGCGCCGCCGCAGCCCGCGGAGCACCAGCGCGAGGCGTTCGGCGCGCTGCTCGGCGCGGCGCTGGAGGACGAGTGCAGCCTGGACGTGATGCAGTCGGTGCAGAGCGACCTGCGCCAGCGCATCGAGGTCTACAAGCAGACGAAGGCCGAGGAGCCGCTGGAGATCGGCAAGGACGACGTGCGCGCAGTTTTGCAGGACTGCGGCGTGTCGGAGCAGCATCTGGCGCAGTTCAGCGTGGAGTATGACCGCAGCTTCGGGAGCGGCGCGCAGCTCTCCCCGCGCAACCTCGTTGCGCCGCGGCGCTTTGAGCTGACCACGCCCAGCGTGCGCATTCAGGTCGACCCCGAGTATTCTGACCTCGTGCAGACGCGCGTGCTCGGCGGCACGGCATACCTCCTCATCCGCGCCGACGAAGGCGTAGAAGTCAACGGCGTGCCCATCCAGATCCCCGAAGCATAAAAAATATACCCCCGCTGCTCGTTTGCGAAGCAGCGGGGGTATTTTCTATATGCTTATCTCTCGATCGCAGCCCAGCCTGGCGGCGCGAACAGCTCTGTCCAATACTCGCGGGTGTCCCCTCTGCGGGCGTAGTCATGGCTGTTGGTCGCCTCCTGAACGTCGAGGTAATACCAGCTCGCGGCGTCCATGTTGTCGGCCCACTCATCCATCTCGTCCAGCAGATCCTCTCTTGAGCCGGGGTCGCGCTTCAGAACGCGGTTGACGATCGCCATCGCCTCCGCGCGGGTGATCGACTGATCCGGGCGGAAGGTGCTGTCCGCATAGCCGTAGACCCACTCCAGTTCCGTCGCGCGGGCGATCTCCTGCGCCGCCCAATGCCCACGGATGTCCGTGTACCCAGCGGCACCGCTGGCGGCGTTCTGATCGAACCGGGCGCAGATCGCCGCAAATTCTGCGCGGGTGATCGGCTCGTTGGGGGCGAAGCGCCCGTCGGGATACCCGTTCACAACGCCGAGCCGCGCCATGGTGGAGATGGCCGTGCAGAACCAGTCGCCCGCGTGCACATCGGAAAAATCGTTCTGCCGGGTCCGGCTCCGCTCCCGCACCTCCGGGTCGAGAAGCCGGTAGAAGATCGTGGCGACCTCGGCGCGGGTGATGCGGCCGTTTGGCTTCACCATGCCGTCGGGATAGCCTCTGATGTACGCAAGATGCTCCTTGGCGTTCAGCATTGGCGTCTGCCCCGCCGCAGGGTTGACACTGACGCCGCCGACCGGTCTGGGCGGATCGTTCCCGTTTTCCCCCTCGGACGCTGCCTGAACGGCGCAGACGGTCGCCCAGCTGCCAAGCGTAAAGGGATGGTCGGGATAGACCTCCTCCCGCTCGACCGTGCCCGCCTTCAAAAGCTGCACCCGTTTGTCCGCCGTGTGCCGCCACTGGAGCGGCGAGTCCTTGGTGGAGACAGCGTTCAACGTCTCCACATTCGGAAGCAGGCCCTGCGGCGCGGTATGCCAGACCAGCGCCGCGTCGCCGGAGATAAAGGCGCCATTGAGCGTGCCGTCTGCATTCTGCCCCCAGAACGCGCCCCAGGTCGTATCCCGATTGAACATCCAGACGTCCGCGTCCTTGCCGATGGAGAGCTTATTGGGGTCGTCTATCGTATCATCGTTGTGCCTGACATAGTCTGTCCCGACACCGATCGCCTGCGCATTTGCGCCCGCATAGGCGCGCACCACGCAGCCGCCGCTCAGCGCGATGCTGCCAAAGCCATACGGATACACGCTTCTTCCTGCGCCGATGCCCGCGCCGCCGCGGGTCCCGCTGGCGTCCGTTCCACCGTATGCCGTAACAACCGCCGTCCCGCCGATGGAAATGCTGTCTGCCCCGCCCCGGTTTCCGCCGCCGATGCCTGCCGCAGCGCCGCCCGCCGTGGCGGTCACGACGCCGCCGCTGATCGCGATCGGCCCGGCGCTGCCGTTGTCGCCGCCGCCGATCCCGGCGCCGCCAAAGGGGCCGCCGCTTTCCTGACCGCCGAACGCCCTGACCGTGCCGCCGGAGATGTTGACCGGGCAGCCGTTGACGTTCGCGCCGCCGCCGATGCCAGCGCCGTCGCTTTCGCCGGTCGCCGTCACCTCGGCATCACCGCTGACGGTGATCTCGATGCTGTTCGGGTAGGGCTGCCAGTTCGCACCCGTCACGCCGCCAGAGCCGATCCCGGCGCCGCCGCCGGTCTCAGAAAATTGGTCGCCCTGACCGCCGGTGGCGACGACCGTGCCGCCGGAAATGTTGATCGTTCCCTGAAATTCCGGCGCAAGACTCCACTGTGAGGAGGCACCGCCGCTGCCGATGCCGGCGCCTGCGCCGTAGTTGATCTGCGTATTCGCACCGCCGACCGCGTTTACTGTGCCGCCCGCAATGTTGATCGTTCCGAAATTCGGGTAGCGATAGATCTTCAGACCGTCGCCCTGCGCGCCAAATCCGTTGCCGCCGATGCCCGCGCCGCCGCAGAAATGCTTCGGATCGTCAAAATAGTACGCGCCGCCGGTCGCCGTCAGCGAGCCCGTGCCGGTGATGGTCACGCTCGCGCCCTCCGCCACGTAAACGCCCGCAAAGCCGGGGCTTCCGGTCACGCGGTTGGTCCCGGTCAGCGTCAGCACGGCGCTGCCGCGCTGAATGTCGATCGCCGGCCCGAATTTCCCCACTTCCGCTGTGGGGCGTGTGATGACCGCACCGTGCAGCGTCAGCTCCACATCGCCGCTTACAACGATCGGCGCGTCGCCGTCGCCGGTGACAGTGTAGCTGCCGCTTGTCAGCTGATACTTGCCGTCCGCGTCAGGCGCGACCGCCCCACCGCTTGCGTCCAGGACGCGCAGGGGGTCTGCGGCAAGCGCCGCCGGCAGCAGCGTCAGCAGCAGGCAGACTGCCAGAAATGCGCTCAGGATCCGTTTTTTCATGTACCGCTCCTTTCCCCTCCTGTAACCGCTGCTTCGATCACCTGCGTCCCGCGGCGGTCACGATACAAATGCTCATCATCCCTGAGCTTCTGAAGGAAGCTCAGGGAGCCCATGGGCTCCGCTTTTCCAAAAATATGCATATTCTGAACTTTTTTGCAGCTTTTTATTGATATATTCGTGTAAATTTTAGCATATCATCACAAAACGTGCAAGTTTATTTTTGGGTTTTCATACAGTTTTTTGCGCTTTTTGTAAAAAAATATACCCCCGCTGCTCGTTTTGCGAAGCAGCGGGGGACGGTTTTTGCTTACTCTGCCTTGTAGCCTGCGTTTTCCACTGCCGCGATGAGGGCAGCGCGGTCGGCGTGGCCGGTCACGGAGGCGGTCTTTTTGTCCACATCCGCCACGGCGTCCGTCACGCCCGGCACGGCCCTCAGGGCCTGCTCCACGCGCTGCTTGCAGTGGCTGCACATCATGCCCTCCACATGAAGCGTTGTCATTTCTGCCATATCGGTCTCCTCCTGTTTTGTCGTTTCCTCCGCTGGAGTCTCCGCCAGGGCGGCGTCCGGCGCGCTTTCCAGCTTCGGCTTCCAGAACCGCAGGCGCAGCGCGTTCGTCACCACGCACACGGAGCTCAGGCTCATCGCCGCCGCGCCCAGCATGGGGCTGAGCGTGATGCCCGCAAAGTGCAGCACACCGGCGGCCACGGGGATGCCGAGGGTGTTATAGAAAAATGCCCAGAACAGATTCTCCCGCACATTCCGCAGCACCGCGCGGCTCAGGTCCGCCGCCCGCACCACATCCAGCGGGTCCGAGCGCATCAGGATCACGTCCGCCGACTCGATGGCCACGTCCGTGCCCGCGCCGATGGCGATGCCCACATCCGCCCGCGTGAGCGCGGGGGCGTCGTTGATGCCGTCGCCCACCATGGCAACGCGCTTGCCCTCCGCCTGCAGCTGGCGGACGGTGGCTTCCTTGTCCGCCGGCATCACGCCGGAGATGACGCGCTCAATGCCGAGGCGCTTGGCGATGACGTTCGCCGTCACTTCATTGTCGCCCGTCAGCAGCACCACGTCCATGTGGCGCTTTTTAAGCTCCGCCACGGTCTGCCGCGCGGTCGGCTTTTCCACATCCTGCGCGGCGATGGTGCCGATGAACTGCCCGTCCGCCGCGAAATACAGCGGCGTTTTGCCCTGCCGCGCGAAATCCTCCGCCGCGGCGGCCTCGATGCCGCGCTCCTGCAAAAACGCGAGGTTCCCCGCCAGGCAGTGCCGCCCGGCGACCGTCGCCTCCACGCCCCGTCCGGGCACGGACGCGAACTTCTCCGCGGGCAAAATCGCCATGCCGCGCCGCTGCGCCTCGGTCACCACGGCCTCCGCCAGCGGATGCTCCGACGGCCGCTCCAGCGCCGCCGCCAGCTGCAAAAGCGTCTGCTCGTCCACGCCCACCGGCGCGATGTCGGTCACCACGGGCCTCCCGCGCGTGAGCGTGCCGGTCTTGTCCATGACCACGGCGTCCACCTTATGCAGCTGCTCCAGGCTCTCGGCGGACTTGAACAGCACGCCCTGCTCCGCGCCGCGGCCGGTGCCCACCATGATGGCGACGGGCGTCGCCAGGCCCAGCGCGCACGGGCATGAGATGACCAGCACCGACACCGCCGTGGTGAGCGCGAATTCAAACGTCTGCCCCAGAATGAGCCACACGATCGCCGCGACGAGTGCGATGGACATCACCACCGGCACGAACACGCCCGCGATGCGGTCGGCCAGCCGCGCGATGGGCGCTTTTGACCCGCCCGCCTGCTCCACCAGCCGGATGATCTGCGCGAGCGTCGTATCCTCGCCGATCTTGTCGGCGCGGAATTTGAGAAAGCCCGTCTTGTTGATCGTGGCCGCGGCCACGCGGTCCCCCGGCTTTTTCTCCACCGGGATGCTCTCGCCCGTCAGCGCGCTCTCGTCCACAGCCGAGCTGCCCTCCAGCACCACGCCGTCCACCGGGACGCGCCCGCCGGGGCGCACGAGCACCACGTCGCCGAGCCGCACCTGCTCCACCGCGATCTGTGACTGCACGCCGCCCCGCTCCACGACCGCCGTCTTGGGAGACAGATCCATCAGCCGCTCGATGGCCTCGCCGGTCTTGCCCTTGGAGCGCGTCTCCAAAAACTTACCCAGCGTGACGAGCGTGAGGATCATGCCCGCCGACTCAAAATACAGCCCCATCGTCTCGCCGACTGCAATGGCGTAAAGGCTGTACAGCACGCTCGCCGCCGAGCCGAGCGCCACGAGCGTGTCCATATTCGGCGCGCCGTGGAACAGCTTTTTGAAGCCGCTCGTAAAAAACACGCGGTTTACGATCAAGATCGGCAGCAGCAGCACGAGCTCCGTGGCTGCCATGATGAAAAAGCCGCGCATCCCGTCGTGGAACACGTGCGGCATCGGCAGGCCGATCATGTGTCCCATCGACACATACATCAGCAGCACCAGGAACACGAGTGACACAATGAGCCGCCGCTTCATGCCTTTCATTGCCTTTTCCTGCGCCGCGCTGCGGCGCTTCGCGGCGCCCGCCTGCGCGATCTCGGCGCCGTAGCCCTCGTGCGTCACCGCGTCGATGACCGCCTGCACGGCGCCCTCGCCTTCATATTCCACGTCCAGCCGCCCCGCCAGCAGATTGACCTCTGCCTTGGAAACGCCCGGCACGGCGCGCGCCACGCGCTCCACCCGGGCGCTGCACGCCGAGCATGTCATGCCCGTGATGGTGAATTGCTGCTTCATAAGATCGCCTCGTTTTCTTTTACCCACTAAAAAGGTATGTTTTTCTTTGCCGTCATCATACCACCGCTTTCGCGCCGTGTCAATAGGTTCTACAAAAATGCCCGCCATATCCGCACGCCTTGCGTTTTTTCGCCGCGGGCGGTATACTATCCAAAAACAAAGCGGAGGGCACACATGGGCACGCTGGCGGAGAAAAAGCTGTTTTTACTCGATATGGACGGGACGATCTACCTCGGCGATCGCCTGTTTGACGGCGCGGCGGAATTTCTGCGCCGCGTCCGCGCGCGCGGCGGGCGGTATGTGTTCCTCACGAACAATTCCTCCCGCGGGACGGACGCATACATCGAAAAGCTCGCCCGCATGGGCGTCCCCGCCCAGCCGGAGGAGTTTCTCACCTCGGCGGACGCCGCCATCGCCTACCTGCAAAAGACTGCGCCGCAGGCGCTCTATTACGTCTGCGGCACGCGCTCGCTGATCGCGCAGCTGCGCGCGGCGGGCCTGCACGTGACGGATACGCTGACGGACGGCATCGACGCGCTGCTGCTCGGCTACGACACGGAGCTGACGTACCGGAAACTGGAGGACTGCTGCATCCTGCTGGGCCGCGGCGTCCGGTACATCGCGACGCACCCCGATCTCGTCTGCCCCACGAGCTACGGCTTCGCGCCCGACTGCGGCAGCGTCATCGAGATGCTGGATACGGCCTGCCATCGCCGCCCGAAGGTCCTTGGAAAGCCCCAGCCGGAGATGGTCTATCTCGCGCTGGAGCGCTTCTCCTGCGCCCCGCAGGACGCCTGCCTCATCGGCGACCGCGTCTACACCGACATCGCCTGCGGCCAAAACGCCGGCATCGACACGGTATTCGTCCTCTCCGGCGAGGGCACAAAAGCCGACTGCGAAACATACAACATCCGCCCCACCTGGACCCTGCCCAATATCCAGGCCGTGCTGGAGGCGCTATGAGGTTTCGTCGTAATGTAGGGGAGGGGCTTGCCCCGCCCGCCGGTTGGCAGCTGAGGTTTTTACACGCAGCAGCAGGGCGGTACGCACCCCATACCTTCCCCTCGGGGAAGGTGCCCCCGAAGGGGGCGGATGAGGGCCGGGGAGCACTGAAACATAGCTTAGCATTCCCAGCAAAACGTAACTGCTCCCCGACCCTCATCAGTCTGCGGAGCAATGCTCCGCAGACAGCTTCCCCCAGGGGAAGCCAAGGGGTGCCTACATTTCGCCGCTGCGTCGGGGATTCGGCAGCAAGTGCTTACTTATTCACTATTCACTTTTCACTATTACCTCAAACCGCCCCTCCGCTACATTACGACTGATCATTCACTCTTCATTCTTCATCATTCATCCTTCATTCCCCACACAAAAACCCGCCGCTCTCCCAATCGGGAGAGCGGCGGGCTTTGTGATTTTTTAATAATTCTCCGCCTTGAGCTGGAAATAGGACTGCGGGTGATTGCACACGGGGCAGATCTCGGGGGCGTGTTTTCCGACAACGAGGTGGCCGCAGTTGCTGCACTGCCAGATCCTGTCGCCGTCGCGCGAAAAGACCAGCCCGTCCTGCACGTTCGCCAGCAGCTTGCGGTAGCGCTCCTCATGCGCCCGCTCGATGGCCGCCACGCCCTCAAACAGCGCCGCGATCTCATCCAGCCCCTCCTCGCGCGCGGTCTGGGCAAAGCCCGCGTACATATCCGTCCACTCAAAATTTTCGCCGTTCGCCGCGTCCAGCAGATTCTCCGCCGTGCCGGGCATGCCGTCGTGCAGGAGCTTGAACCAGATCTTCGCGTGCTCCTTTTCATTGCGCGATGTCTCCTCAAACAGCTCGCCGATCTGGACATAGCCGTCCTTCTTCGCCTTGGAGGCGTAGTACTGATACTTGACGCACGCCTGCGATTCGCCCGCGAAGGCTGCCATCAGATTCGCTTCGGTCTTTGTTCCCTTGAGTTTCATATCCTCTGCTCCTTTCAAAGCCCTGTTGTGATCTCCATGACCCTAGTATACCACAGACTATACGCTTTGTAAATATCAAAAATAAGAATTATTATTATTTTATAACACCTGTAGGATATACCCCTTGAGATACAGCGACGCCTCGTCCGTCAGGCTGGCCGGGTGGTCGCGCGACTGCATGAGCGTCTCTAAAAGGCGCACGCGGCGGCCGCTGTCGCCTGCGGCGTCGCGCAGGGTGCGGAGCATCAGCTCCGGCGTCAAAAACTGGCTGCACGAGCACGTGACGAGCACGCCGCCCGGCTTTGTCATCTGCATCGCCCGCAGGTTGAGCTCCTTATACCCCCGCAGCGCGCCGGAAAGCGCCTGACGGCTCTTGGCGAACGCCGGCGGGTCGCAGATGACGAGATCAAACTGCCGCCCCGCGGCGGCATACGCCCGCGCGAGGTCAAAGACGTTGGCGCAGGTCGTGGCGATCCTGTCCTCCACGGCGTTCAGCGCCGCGTTCTCGCGCACCAGCGCCAGCGCCGCTTCCGAGACATCCACCGCCTCCACGCGCTTCGCGCCGTAGAGCGCCGCATGGATGGAGAAGCCGCCCGTGCAGCAGCACAGGTCGATCACGTCCGCGCCCGCGCAGTATGGCCGGATGCGCCCGCGGTTCTCCTGCTGGTCAAGGAAGTGCCCGGTCTTCTGCCCGTTCGGGATGCTCACATACATGGCTGCG
This sequence comes from uncultured Oscillospiraceae bacterium, assembly GCA_934631005.1. Taxonomy (GTDB): domain Bacteria; phylum Bacillota; class Clostridia; order Oscillospirales; family Oscillospiraceae; genus CAG-170. Next base: position 2,500 of record CAKTXA010000024.1, on the reverse strand, counting down.
TCGTGCTCGCGCACGATGTGCCGCTCCGGCACCGTGCCGTATACGCACCCGCTCGTAAGCGGCAGGCCCTCCTTTTCGCGCACGGCCAGCTCGTCGCGCTCGTAGATGCCCTTCGGCTGCAAAAGCTCCGTGAGCAGCCGCAGGATGAGCGCCTTGCGCTGCTCCATCCCGGCGGAGACGATCTGAAACGACAGATAGTCCCCGTATTTGTCCACCGTCAGCCCTGGCAGGCCGTCCGACTCGCCGAATACGGCGCGGAAGCTGTTGTCAAACCCCAGCTGCCGCCGGAATTCGACCGCCGCCGTCAGGCGCGCGCGGAAGAAGCGTTCGTCGATTTCCGTCCCCTCGTCCCGCGTCAGCACGCGTACGGCGATCTTGGACTTGAGACTGAAAAATCCGCGCGCCACAAAGCGCATCCGGCTGTCCAGCACGTCCACCACGTCGCCCGTTTTGCAAATATCGTCCGCCCAGTCGAGCTCGTTGTCATAGATCCAGTCCGCGCCCGCGCGGATGCGCGCGTCCTCGCCGCGCCGCAGGCAGACCTTGCCGTAATTCGTCATATATCCTCCGCTTCCAGCCCCGGCAGCTGCTCCAAAAGCGGCAGCCCAAGCCCACTTAAAAATTCCCGCGCGGCCAGATAGTCCCGCGTGTCCGAGAGCATCCCCGGCCGGTGCGCGTCCACGCCGAGGATGGCCGTGCAGCCCTCCTCCGCCGCGATACGCCAGAACTCCGCCGCCGGATAGCCCACCGTGTCGGTATAATACCCGCGCCCGCGCTTGAAAGCGCCCATCAGATTATATTCCAGCGGCAGCGAAAGCGTCTTTGCCGCGCGGCAGATCTGGCGCGACAGATCGCGGCACACATCATCAAACGCCGGATAGCACGCCACCGGCAGCTCCGGGTGCGCCAGATACCGGTACAGCCCCGTCGCCATGCCCGCGAGCGTCATGTCCAGGTAGCGGTAAATGTCCGCCGCCGTGGTCGTCACGCCGAAATACGGCGCGCCGAATTCGTCGGTCTTATAAAAGTGGTTTCCCAAGATCAGATAGTCCATCCGCCCGTGCATCTCGCGCAGCCAGTCGAGATAGTCCGGAAAATACTCGCACTCCAGCCCGAGATACATCGTGAGCCTGCCGCGGTACTGCGCCCGCAGCGCCTGCACGCTGGCGATATAGTCCTCCAGCGCGTCCATCGGCATCCGCTCGTTGCCGCTGACATAGTCCGAATGGTACGGCCACGGCGTGTGGTCGGAGAAGCCGAGCATCTGAAAGCCGCCCGCCAGCGCCGCCTCGACATATTCCTCATCCCGCCACTGGCCCGCATGGCGGCAGCGGTAGGTGTGCGTATGATAATTTGCCCGCATTTCAGTATCCTCGTTTTCGAATCTGCACTTATTTTCTCACACCGCGCAGGCCCTGTCAAGGCGGGGGCGCGGCGGCGAAAAAAGCACTTGACTCTCACACAGTGGCAGGTAGTATGATAGCCGCGAGCTCAAAAAGCAGCAACAGGAGGTACCCCCATGCTGAAGATCGGAGAATTTTCAAAGCTTTCCAGAGTCAGCGTCAGAATGCTCCGGCATTACGACGAGATCGGCCTGCTGAAGCCGGCCGTGACCGACCCCTTCACCGACTACCGCTATTACCGCGAGGATCAGCTGCCCACGGTTTGCCGCATCACGGCGCTCCGCGACCTTGGCTTTTCGCTCGCCGACGTCGTGAAGATCCTCGCGATCTATGACGACCGCGCGCAGCTGGAGCGGTATTTTTCCGCGCGGCAGGCGGAGCTGGAGGCCCTTGCCCGCGATACGGCGCACAAGCTGACGCTTCTGGATACAGCCCGCAAACGGCTGAGAAAGGAAGAAAACATGAATTACAATGTCACCCTCAAAACGATCCCCGAGCGCTATGCCGCCACCGTGCGCACGGTCATCCCGCGCTATGACTGCGAGGGCATGGTCTGGAGCACGCTCGTCTCCGAGACCGCGCCGCTGGGGCTTGTGGAGGCAGATCCGTGCCTCTGTGCCGTCACGTTCCTCGACGGCGAGTATAAGGAGCAGGACGTGGAGATCATGGCGTGGAAGACCGTGAAGGGCAGCTACCCCGACACCGAGCACGTCAAATTCCAGACGCTTCCGGCGGTCACGGTCGCCAGCTGCACCTTCCGCGGCAGCTACGAGCAGATCGGCGAGGTCTACGCCGCCGTCGCCTCCTGGATCGAAGCCAACGGCTACGAATCCGCCGGCCCCATGTTCAACATCTACCACATCAGCCCCCACGAGACCCAAAATCCCGGGGAATTCGTCACAGAAGCCTGCTACCCGGTGCGGAAAAAGCAATGATTTCGTCGTAACGTAGTGGCGGGGCCCTGCCCCGCCAGCCGGTACGCAACACCGTTCTTTTGCCGCAGTGCCGATTTGCCGAGGGCCCCTTGGCTTCCCCTCGGGGAAGCTGGCTGCGGAGCGACAGCGGAGCAGACTGATGAGGGTCGGGGAGCAGTTGCG
>CAKTXA010000023.1 GCA_934631005.1 uncultured Oscillospiraceae bacterium | reverse complement strand
TTCGGACGCCAGATCGTGAAGATGACCAGCGCGATGGCGAGCCAGCCGCGGTCGCCGAAGGCGTTGTTCGACCACACGCCGCAGGCGTAGTCCATGACGTAGTACAGTCCGCCGAGGCCGGCGATCATGCTGCCGATGCAGGTGGCGAGGTACTTATACTTGGTGATGTTGATGCCGGCGGCGTCGGCCGTGGCGGCATTTTCACCCACCGCGCGCAGATACAGGCCAGCGCGGGTGTGCTTGAGGAAGTACGAGGCCAGCAGCGCGATGATGACGGCCAGGTACGCCAAAAAGCCGTAGGACAGGAAGATCTGCCCGAACCAGCCGAGGTTCCCGGCAAACGGCAGGGACCTGCTGAAGTACGCGCTCGTCGCCGACAGGGCGATGGACGGCACCTCACTGCCGGAGAGCTTGATGAGCGAGCCGCCGAAGAAGTTGCCGATGCCCACGCCGAACGTGGTGAGGGCAAGGCCGGTGACGTTCTGATTGGCGCGGAGCGTGACCGTGAGCAGGCAGTAGAGCAGGCCCATGATCAGCGAGCCGACCAGCGAAGCCAAAAACGGGATGCCGATGGCGAGCCATGCGCTCATCTCGGCGGCGGGGACAGCCTGCTCATAGAAGAACGCGCCGATGACGCCGCAGATACCGCCGACGTACATGACGCCCGGGATGCCCAGGTTCAGGTTGCCGGACTTTTCGGTCAGGATCTCGCCGGTGCTGCCGTAGAGCAGCGGGATGCCCTGCATGACCGCACGGGGCAGGAACGAAGCAATATCAAACATGGCTCACACCTCCTTTTTGCTGCCGCGAAGGCTGATCTTGTAGGTCAGGAAGAATTCGCAGCCGATGATGAAGAACAGGATGATGCCGGTAAGAATATCGGCAAAGGAATGGTTGAGGTAGAACTGGCTGGAAATTTCGCTCGCGCCGCGGTTCAGAACGACCAGCAGCAGGCTGGTGAACACCATGGCGAGGGGGTTGAACTTGGCCAGCCACGAGACCATAACGGCGGTGAAGCCGCGCCCGTCCACGATGGTGGTGGTGAGCGTATGGTCGATGCCGGCGGTGAGCAGCAGGCCCATCAGGCCGCACACCGCGCCGGAGAGCACCATGGTGCGGATGATGACGCGGTCGACCTTGATGCCGGCGTAGCTCGCGGTGCGCTGGCTCTCGCCGACGACGGCGATCTCATAGCCGTGTTTGCTGTAGCGCAGGTAGATGTACATGAGGATCGTCATCACGGCGACGACCAGAATGGCCAGCAGATATTTCTGCCCTGCGATGCTGGGCAGCCAGCCCGCCTCGGAGTTCTGGTTGATGATGCCGATCTTGCCGGCGCCCTTCGGCACCTCCCACACGATGATGAAGAACGCGGCCAGCTGGGTAGCGATGTAGTTCATCATCAGGGTGAACAGCGTTTCGTTCGTGTTCCACTTGGCTTTGAAGAACGCGGGCAGGAAGCCCCACAGCGCGCCCGCGGCAATGGCTGCGGCGACCATGACCAGAATGAGCAGCCCCTGCGGGAGCTTGTCGCCCAGGCAGATCATGCAGGCGGTGGTGGCAAGGCACCCGATGAGCACCTGACCCTCGGCGCCGATGTTCCAGAAGCGCATCTTGAACGCGGGCGTGACCGCCAGCGAGATGCCGAGCAGCACGGCAAGGTTCTGCGCCGTGACCCACGTTTTACGCGTGGTGCCGAACGCGCCGTTAAAGATGGTGCCGTAGATCTTGATGGGATCCTCGCCCGTGAGGAGCATGGTGACGACGGCGCATACGATCAGCGCCAGCACGATGGCGGCGGCGCGGTAGCCGATCGCCTTGTACAGCGGCAGCGCGTCGCGCTTGGAAATATGGAACAGGGACTGCTTACGCATGAGCCTCACCTCCTACCTGAGTCATCAGCGTGCCGATCTGGCGCTTGTCGGTGGTGCGCGCATCCACCTCGCCGGAGACCTCGCCGCCGCACAGAACGACGATGCGGTCACACAGCTCGAGCAGCACGTCCAGGTCCTCGCCGACGTACACAACGGCGACGCCCTTCATTTTCTGCTCCGTGAGCAGGTTGTAGATGGTGTAGGATGTGTTGATGTCCAGTCCGCGCACGGCGTAGGCGGTCATCAGCACGGCGGGGGCCTGCGCGATCTCACGGCCGACGAGCACCTTCTGCACGTTGCCGCCGGACATCCGGCGCACCGGGAAGTTCGTGCTCGGCGTGACGACGTCCAGCTCCTGCCAGATGCGGTTCGCCAGCTCTTCGGGGTTCTTGCGGTCCACGAAAATGCTCGAGCCCTTGCGCCAGGAGCGCAGCATCATGTTGCCCGTCATGCCCATGGAGCCGACCAGGCCCATGCCCAGACGGTCCTCGGGGACGAACGACATGGCGATGCCGCTCTTGCGGATGTCCATCGGGTCAAGGCCAACGAGCTCCTTTTCATCGCCGCCGTCGGGCGGGAAGTAGCGCACGGAGCCGGAGGCGACGGGGTACAGGCCCGCGATGGACTCCAGCAGCTCGCGCTGGCCGCTGCCCGCGATGCCCGCGATGCCGAGCACCTCACCGGCGTTGATGGTGAAGCTGACGTTATTGAGCCGCGTGACGCCCAGCTCGTCCTGCACGGTCAGGCCGTTTATGACCAGACGCGGCGTGACGTTGATGGGATCGGGACGGTCGATGTTCAGCTTGACCGCGTGGCCGACCATCATGTCGGTCAGCGACTGCTGGTCGGCGTCCTTCGTGGCGACGTCGCCGATGTATTCGCCCTTGCGCAAGACTGCGACGCGGTCGGACACGGCCAGCACCTCGTGCAGCTTGTGGGTGATGATGATGAGCGACTTGCCGTCCGCTTTCATGTTGCGCATGATCTGGAACAGCTTGTCGGTCTCCTGCGGGGTGAGCACGGCAGTGGGCTCATCGAGGATGAGGATGTCCGCGCCGCGGTAGAGGACCTTGACGATCTCGACCGTCTGCTTCTGCGAGACGGACATATCGTAGATCTTCTGGTTCGGGTCAATGTCAAAGCCGTAGCGGTCGCAGATCTCCTGTACCCTTTTGGCCGCGGCGGCGAGATCGAGACGACCGGGCTCGTCCAGACCCAGGACGATGTTTTCTGTTGCGGTAAACAGATCGACCAGCTTGAAGTGCTGGTGGATCATGCCGATGCCGTGCGCGAAAGCGTCCTTCGGCGAGGCGATGGTCACGGGCTCGCCGTGGATGTAGATCTGCCCCTCGTCGGGGAAGTAGATGCCGGAGAGCATATTCATCAGCGTTGTCTTGCCGCTGCCGTTTTCGCCGAGCAGCGACAGGATCTCGCCCTTGTAGAGGTCAAGATCAATGTGGCTGTTGGCCACGACCTTGCCGAAACGCTTGGTGATATTCTCCATTTTGACTGCGCATTCAGTTGCCAAGGCGGTCATCCTTTCTTCGTGAGAGTAAGCCTGCTCCCAGTCTTGGATTTACGCGGTTATTTTATCACATCGGGGCACAGTTGTAAATCATATTCCACAAAAATTTTTGCCCATACAAAAATTTTTTGCATATTTCGCCGGATGTGGTTCCGCATAGGGGAACGGCCTCCAGAAAATGAAAAAGGATCGGGCCGCCGCATGGCGGCCCGATCCGGGGGTGACGGGATCAGAACGCGGTGTCGAGCTGCGTGATGCCGTCGATGTTCAGCTGGAAGTATGGAGCGGAGCGGAAGGTGGACTCGGCGAAGTAGCCGTCCACGATCGCTTCGGTGTCGGGCGTGTAGTCGGCATCGGTGTCGACGTCCGCCATGGAGGAGGTCAGGGCCTGACCGTCCACGGTGAAGGTGGAGCAGTCAAACACATGGCGCGTGCCCGCCTCGAGCTCGGCCTTGGCAGCCTCAACGGCTTCCGCGGTGCCCGGAGCGACAACAGCGTCGTTCAGCTCGGTCAGGACGACGGAGCCGGTCTGCAGCGTGCCGGTCCAGTCGGCGTCGATGGGCTCACCGTTCATGCACGCGGTGATGGCGTACTTATAATACGGAGCCCAGTCGATACGGGAGGAGACCAGATAGGTGTTGGGAGCGGCGGAGATGGTCGAGCCGTTGTAGGAGACGTTGGGGACGCCCGCGGTCTCGCAGGCGGTCGGAGCGCCCATGGAGTCGGCGTGCTGGCTGATCAGCTTGCAGCCGTTGTTGATGAGCTTCTGGGCGCCTTCCTTTTCAGCGGTCTCGTCGTACCACGAACCGGTGAAGGTGACTTCCATCGTGGCGGTCGGGCAGACCGAGCGCGCGCCGAGGAAGAAGGAGGTGTAGCCGGAGATAACTTCCGCGTAGGTGAACGCGCCGACATAGCCGATCTTGGCCTCATCTGCGGTGAATTCGCCCGCTTCGATCATCTGGTTCAGCTTCATACCGGCGACGATACCGGCGAGGTAGCGGCCTTCATAGATGGAGGCAAACGCGTTGTGGTAGTTGGCAAGGCCCTCGGTGTGCGCCTTCGTGCCGGTGGAGTGGCAGAACTGCACGTCGGGGAATTCCTTCGCGGCCTGGATCATGTAGTCCTCATGGCCGAAGGAGTCGGCGAAGATGATGTTGCAGCCGGCGTCGGCCAGCTCAGCGGCCTTGTCGTAGCACTCCTGGCCTTCGGGAACGTTGGTGACCAGCGTGTACTCAACGCCCAGTGCCGCGGCGGCTTCCTTCGCGGCGTTGATGAAGTTGAGGTCATAGGTGGAGTTCTCATCGTGCAGCGTGATGAAGCCGACCTTAAAGTCCGCAGCAGCGGGAGCCGGGGTATCGGCCGTCTCGTCAGCAGCGGGGGTCTCGGCGGCGGGGGTCTCGTCGGTCGCGGCGGGCGTCTCAGCTGCGGGAGCATCGGCAGCCGGAGCCTTGTCACCGGACGCACAGGCGACCAGCGCGAAGACCATCACGACAGCCAGGAGCAGGGCAAGGATCTTTTTCATTTCAATTCCTCCTAATAATTTTTGGTCACTGCCTGACAAATGTTTTTGCGGCGCATCCGCGCCGCAGGGCTTTGTCAACGAACCAGCAACACAAGCATACTAGATTTTTGGGGAATTTGCAACATTTTTTTTACTGAAACTGGGCCGAAATGCGGGAAATATTAGACAAAGTTCACAGAAAAACTAAATAATTTTTAGGGTTTTTGCCATCTTGACGCTTTCTACAAAATGGAACTTCCGTTTTCGTGGAGTTTGACGATGCTGAATGCTGGCATTTCGCACAAAAATGTGATATAATTATTCGGTATGATTGGGCATATGCGTCAAAATCTGCCGCAGGCCCGAAATGGAGAGGAAGCTACCATGGGCAACGAGACCTACATTATAAAAGGACATCTGTGCTGCAGCCGCGACGCCGACACGATCGAGATCGTGGAAAACGGCAGTCTGGTCGTGGAAAACGGCGTCTTCCGCGGCGTATTTTCGGCGCTGCCGGCGCGCTACGCGCAGCTGCCGGTGCATGACTATGGCGATCGCCTGGTCATACCGGGCATGACCGACCTGCACGTGCACGCGCCGCAGTTCTCCTTCCGGGGGCTGGGCATGGATATGGAGCTGCTGGAGTGGCTCAACACCTATACCTTTCCGGAGGAGTCGAAATACCGCGAGCTTGCGTATGCCGAGCGCGCCTACGGTTCGTTCGCGGAGCATCTGCTGCACAGCACCACCACCCGCGCGTGCATTTTTGCCACCATCCACGTCCCGGCCACGCTGCTTCTCATGCGCAAGCTCGACGAGCTGGGGCTGTGCACCTACGTCGGCAAGGTCAATATGAACCGCAACAGCCCCGACTATCTGCGGGAGACCTCCACGCGGCAGGCCATCCGCGACACGGAGCTCTGGCTGTCGCAGCTTGCGGGGCTGGAGCACACCCGCCCCATCCTCACGCCGCGCTTTATCCCGTCGTGCACGGATGATCTCATGTATGCCCTGCACGATCTGCGCGAGCAGTACAGTCTGCCGGTGCAGAGCCACCTGTCGGAAAATCTCGGCGAGATCGACTGGGTGCGCGAGCTGTGCCCGCGGGCCAAGTTCTACGGCGAGGCGTATGACCAGTTCGGCCTGTTCGGCGGCGACCACAAGTGCATCATGGCGCACTGCGTCCACTCCGACGAACGCGAGCAGGCGCTGATGCTCAAAAACGGCGTGTTCATCGCGCACTCGCCGGAGTCGAATATGAATCTGGCCTCCGGCGTGGCGCCGGTCAATCAGTTTTTGGAGCGCGGGCTGAACGTGGGGCTGGCAACGGATATTGCGGGCGGCAGCCATGAGAGCTTGCTCCGTGCGATGATGCACGCCATTCAGGCCTCCAAGCTGCGCTGGCGGCTGCTCGACCAGACGGTAAAGCCCTTGTCGTTTGAGCGGGCGTTCTACCTTGCCACGATGGGCGGCGGCGCATTCTTCGGCAGCGTCGGCACGTTCCGTGAGGGCTGGGCCGCCGACGCCGTGGTGCTGGATGATACAAATCTCGACCACCCCCAGGACCTGTCCGTCCGCGCCCGGCTTGAGCGCATGACGTACCTTGCCGATGAGCGCAATGTCAAAGCAAAATATGTTGAGGGACGAAAGATCCTCTGAGAAAACAAAAACCCCCGGGAGAAAAATTCTCCCGGGGGTTTTGCTCTTTTTCGTATTCCTGACGCACTGCCGAACCGCAGGCACCCCATAGCTTCCCCTGGGGGAAGCTGTCGCCGCAGGCGACTGATGAGGGCCGAGGAGCAGTTACGGTTTGTTGAGCATGCTAAGCTATCCGTAAGTGCTCCCCGGCCCTCATCCGGCTCGCTGCGCTCGCCACCTTCCCCGAGGGGAAGGCAAGGGGTGCATTCCGCTACGCGGTGCGTGCAAAATCCACAACTGCCAACCAACGGGAGGGGCAAGCCCCTCCCCTACGTTACGACGAATCACTATCTGCTTACAAAAACGGTTCCTTCCCCAGCCTGTGTACGCAGATCTCGTCGATGACGGCGTTGGTGCGGTGGGTGAGGAGGAAGACCGCGATGTCGGCGATGTCCTCGGGCTGGATCATGCCCTCGCCGGTGAGGTCGGGGCGGGAGATCTTTACCATGTCGGTGAACACGCCGCCGGGGCTGATCATGTGTACGCGGACGCCGTTTTTATATTCCTCCGCCGCCAGCGCCTTCGTAAAGCCCGCCAGCGCGTGCTTGGACGCGGAGTAGGCGCTTTGCAGCGCGTAGCCCTTGTGGGCGTTGACGGACGCGATGTTGAGGATCGTCCCGGCGTCCGACTGCCGCAGGTGCGGCAGTGCGAGCTGACACAGCGCGAACGGCGCGCGGGCGTTGAGCCGCATGATCCGGTCGTACTGCGCAAGCGTCGTCTCGCCGAACGGCGCGGAGAGCGCCATGCCGGCGTTGTTGATGAGAATATCCAGATGCCCGAAGTGCCGCAGCGCTTTTTGGACGCTTTCCGTCAGGTACGCGTCGTCCGTCAGGTCGCCGGGGAGCAGCAGCACGTCCTCCGCCGCGGCCTCGGGCAGGACGGCGGCGAGCTTTTCGGCGCTTCTGCCCAAGAGCGCCAGATGCGCGCCCTCCCGCGCCAGCGCCCGGGCGAGGGCGGAGCCGATGCCGCCGCTCGCGCCGGTGATGAGCGCGGCTCTGCCGCGCAGCGTCTGCGCGCTCATTTCAGAAAGGCTTCCACAGGTGCGAGGTCGAGCCGGTCACACGTCTTGAGGAACGCGTACAGCTCCTGCGCGATCTGCCGCACGCCGCCCACGCTGTCCGATTCGATGTTCAGCGGGATGACCGGGTCGTGCAGGCTGAGGCGCAGCAGGAACCAGCCGTCGCCGTGGGCCTTGTCCAGACTCACGCGGATGCCCTCGTGATTGTCGGGCGCGATGGTCCAGCCGCCCTGCGCGGCGGAATAGGCCGTCAGGCTGTCGATGACCGACTGGCCGTAGGCGCGGAAGTCCTCGGCCAGGATGTTCATGCGGAACTCATGGCTTTCGGCGGGCTCGGCGAGGTCGGCGATGAGGGATTCGAGCGTGTAGCCCTCCTTTTTGCCGCGGGCCAGCTCGATGAGCAGCCGCGTGACGAGATACGCGCCGTCGTCGAGGAAATAGTTCTCCTTCAGCGCGCCGTGGCCGGAGGTCTCCATGGCCAGCTGGCTGTCGTGCCCCTCGGCGTTCAGGCGGAGGGACTCGTTGATGACGTTGCGGTAGCCGCGCTTGAAGCGGTGATGCACGCCGCCGTGCTTTTTGATGAACGCGGCAAGGCCCGTGGAGGTGATGGAATCGGTCACGATGGTCGTGCCCGGATGCTCGCGCAGCAAGATCGCCGAGAGCATGGCGATGATGCGGTTGCGGTTGAGCTCCGACCCGTCGGAGAGCACCGCGCCCGCGCGGTCGACGTCGGTGTCGAAGATGATGCCGAGGTCAGCCTTTGTCTCGCGCACGGCGTCCATGATGGACTGCATCGCCTGCTCGTTTTCGGGGTTCGGGATGTGGTTCGGGAAGCTGCCGTCGGGGTCGAGATAGCGGCTGCCGTCGGTGTTCGCGCCGAGGGGCTTCAAAACCTTATCCACATAGAAGCCGCCCGCGCCGTTGCCGGCGTCCACCACGATGCGGAAGCCTGCCAGCGGCGTGTCGCTGCCGGCTGCGTCGCGCACCTTTTTGCACAGCTGGGCCGCGTAGGCGTCCATAAATTCGCCGGTCTCCACGCTGCCGGGAGCGCTTCCGGTGTGCCCGTCTCCGCCCGCGAGCTTTAAGATCGCGGCGATGTCCTGCTTTTCAAGACCGCCGTTTTTCGTAAAGAATTTGAAGCCGTTGCGGTTAAAGGGCAGGTGGCTGGCGGTGATCATCACCGACGCGTCGTATTCATAGCCCTCGGTGACGGTGCACATGAACATCGCCGGGGTGGACGCCATGCCGAGATCGGTCACGGCAAGGCCCTCGGCGGCCATCGCCTCGCACAGCCATGCGGACAGCTGCGCGCCCGAAAGCCGCGAGTCGCGCCCCACCGCCACGCGGCGTGCCGACGCGTCGCGCTCCTTCAGCCACAGGGCAAAGCCCCGGCCGATGTCGCGGCAGGCCTGCTCGGTCAGGTTCACGTGCTGACCCTCGATGCCCTCCAGCGCGACGCCGCGGATGTCGCTGCCGTTTTGCAGTTTGGAATAGTCCATGATCGTCTCCTCCGTCCATATTTTTCAGTTAGCCACATCATACCACATAAATCAAATAAAAGCAACAGAAAACCGCCCGCAAGCGTGTGCCTGCGGGCGGTCGGTTTTGGCATTATTTCGGCAGATAGCCGAGCTCCTGTAAATACGCGACGGTGCGCGCTGCGTCAGAGCTGAGATTGTAATAATAGGATCGCTTGCCGCCGTCCGGGCTCTGCAGCGTGAAGCTGACGGAGGTCTGCTGCAGACGCTCCTCCTCCGGCATATACGCCGGTTCGGTCGTTTCAGTCGTCAGCTCGGCGCTGCTCTCCGGGTAGCCGTAGGTGCCGTCCGCCGCGCCGAATGCGCCGTCCAGAAGATCGGGCAGGATGCAGTTGTTATACAGCGCCGCCGCCTCACGCGAGCTGAGCGTCAGGTTGCTGTAGCACCAGCTGCTGAGCTCCTCGTCGTAGACGAACGGGCCGTCGAGCGTGCAGTCGAGGATGTTCTGCTCCGTAACGGCAAAGCTCGGCGCGTACATCGCGAGCCGCACGCTCTGCGTGTGCATGAGCGCATTGGCGCGGCTGTAGGCGCTGTCAGGATCGGCGGCAGTGGAGGCACTGCACAGGAACGTGTAAGTCCGGGCAAACGAGCTGCCGTCCTTCAGCGTGTAGCGGATGCAGATGTCGGTGTTCCACCACGCGTTATCGGTGTCCGCGGGCGTGAGAGCTTCCCGCGTGCCGCGCGTGTCCACAAAATACTGGTGCAGCGCGATGGTCTGCGCGATGGCGTCGGGGTCGGTGATGGGAGCGCTGTCGCCCTGATACCGCCCGACCTCTACGGACGCGACCTCGCTCGCCTCCGGCACGCGGCTGGCGTAGCCCGTGAGGTCGAGCCGCACCGCGCCCAGCGCCAGCGTCACCAGCGCGCAGCAGATCACAAGCCCCTTCCAGCTCTTTTTCAGCACGCGCGCCGATTTTTGCAGCAGCATCTGCGCGGTCAGGTATCCGATGAGCGTGCCCACCAGCATGGAAAGAAGCGTCGGCAAAAAGTTCGTCTCAAACTGCCCGTCTGTGATGAGCGAGGCGATGACCACGCCGATGACCAGCGCACAGCCGAATGTGAACGCGTACAGGAACACCGGCCGAAGAGAGCGCACGGCGATCACGTCGCCGCTGCGCTCCATCTCGCGCTTTTTGTAAAGCGCCAGCGCCAGCGCGCCGAACACGACGCCCACCGCGGCAAGGATGAGCAGATACGCCCAGCCCTCCAAACGGTAGCCGGTGAGATCGTACCCGGCGTCAAACTGCGGGACGACCATGCCGTTGCTCTGCAAAAACCACGCCGGGGCGAACGGCGCCAGATGGACGCCGCTGGCGTTCGGCATCCCGTAAACGAATGCCTGCAAAACGGTGCGGATCATCAGCTCCACCACGGGGATGGCAAAATTCAGGATGAAGTAGACGATGGGCATTATGATGGCATTGCCGACGATCATGCAGCACAGCACCGCAAAGTTATAGAAAAACAGGAAGCTGAGCACATTCTCGCTGAACACCTGTGCGCACGCGCCGAGCTGCGGCGTGCCCACCATCGCCGAGGCAGCGAACGTGACGGCGGAGATGAGCAGCGTCGGCACGATGTGGATCGTCAGCCCCGCGAGATAGTGCGTTGCGAACATCGCCTCGCGCCGGACGGGCAGCGCGGCGTAGAAATTCGCGCTTTTGCCCGTGAACAGGTAGTAAAACGCGAGCCACGCCGCCGCCAGACCGTAGATCAACGACCCGATCGAGGCAAAAATATGCCCCGCGGAGAGGATCTGGTACTGGACGTCGATGGATAATTCCTGCTGATGCCTGAGATGATCCGCGAAATTTGACAGCGGCAGCGGCAGCATCACCAGCAAAAGCAGCAGAAACAAGCTCCACAGCGGCGCGCCGCGGCGCACATCGCGCCGGAACACGGCGCGGTCAAAGCACGATGTTTTTGATGTCATAGTCCACACCTCCCAGTTCGTAGATGAAGATCTCCTCCAGCGACAGCGGCAGCAGATCGCACAGCAGCGGCTGGCACTGCGCGAGCTTCTCCGCAATCTCGTGCTGCTCGCCGCGCACGATGAGCGTCTGGATGCGTCCCACGGTCTGCGCGTGCAGGATGTTGAGCCCCTGCGGCAGCGGATGCTCGGTCACGAGCTGTACCTTGACGATGTTCTCCTGCAGCGCGTCGAGCGAGCGCTCGAGGAGCATTTTGCCCTTGTGCATGATGCCCACATGGTCGCACACGTCCTCAAGCTCGCGCAGATTGTGCGACGATACGAGCACCGTCATGCCCCGCGCGGCCACGTCCTCCATAAGAAGGCTCCACACCTGCCGCCGCATCACGGGGTCGAGCCCGTCTACCGGCTCATCCAAAATGAGATAGTCCGGGCAGCAGCTCATCGCCAGCCAGAACGCCGCCTGCTTCTGCATACCCTTGGAAAAACGCCGGATGGGGCGCTTTTCATCCAAGCCGAATACGTCCTTCAGCTGCGCGTAGCGCGTTTCGTCAAAGCGGGGATATACGCTTTTATACAGCTGCATCAGATCCCGCACGCCGTCGCCGCTCTGGCAGTACAGCTCATCCGGGATCCACGCCAGCCGCCGCTTGACGGCGAGGTTCTCATATACCGGCAGCCCGCCGACCGTCACGCTCCCCGATGTGGGGCGGTACACGCCCGCGAGGTGCCGGATGAGCGTGGTCTTGCCCGCGCCGTTCGGGCCGACCAGCCCGTAAACAGACCCCTGCGGCACGTGCAGGCACAGCCCGTCCAGCGCCGTAAAGCCGTCAAAGGATTTCGTCAAATTCTGTACGTCGATCATCGTCTCACTCCTTTTCTCCTGTGTCCATTCGTCCAGCCTTCTGCTGGTCCCATTCGTCCAGCAGCGCGTGCATGGCGCTTTTCTGCATGCCCGCCGCGGCCAGCCGCTCCGCCGCCTGCCGGAAGCCCTCGATGGCGCTCTGCAGCGCCGCGGCGTCCGCCTGCGGCTGCTCGGCGGCAAACGACCCCTTGCCCGCGATGGACAGGATCGTCCCCTCCGCCTCCAGCTCGCGGTAGGCGCGCTGGATGGTGTTGGGGTTGATGGCCAGCTCCGCGGCAAGCTCGCGCACGCTCGGCAGCTTCGTGCCCGGGGCGAGCGCCCCGGTGAGGATGAGCTTGCGCAGGCCGTCCTTCACCTGGGTGTAGATCGGGCGGGCGTCGCGATAGTTGATCGAGATCATACGGCGTGACCTCCTTCCGAAACTGTATTAGCCGTAGTAGTACAGTTAGTATAGCGACCGGCGGCCTGTTTGTCAAGCCCCGCGTTTCAGAGCGCAAAAAATCGAAAAAAATTGCAAAAATGCCGAAAAAAGATTTGCAAATTCGTTTACATAACGTTTACAAAACGATATTTTTGCGGTAAAAATGGCGCGGAAATACGAAAAATCGGAACATGGCGGCGGCAAAATGGAGCGTTTCCGGCGAAAAGTAACGAAAAATATCAAGTTACAGCGGAATATTGGTCAAAAAGGTGGAAATCCCGAAAAAGTTGGTGTATAATGACGCTATCTGTAATTATGGGAGCGCAGCTATGAAAAACAGTTTCAAAAAGCGGCGGGATCCCCGGGCCGAGCGGTACAGGCAGAAAAAGCGCGCGGATTTTCTCAAATATCTGCGGCAGAACACCTGGCTGCTGCTGGTGGCGGTGCTCATCCTGATCGCGCTGGTGCTGTTCATCTGCGTTTTGGCAGGCAGCAGCCCGGACGTGGTGCAGCCGCCGAAGCAGCAGAGCGCCGGGCGCTACACCGCCGCGTATGTCCGCGCCGACACGCCGCAGGTGGCGTACTATAATGAAAATATGGAGCAGGCGGGTACCGTGGCCCGCGGCACGAAGCTCACCTATCAGCCGCAGGATACGAAGGAGCTGGACGGCGAGACGTATTACGCCGCGTACCTCGACGGCCTGCAGTACGGCTACATTGCCGCTGCGAACCTCACGCAGGACGAACACGATGTGGTCGCGGAGACGACCATCTACGTCCGCACGCCGCAGAACCTCCGCCTGAGTGCCGACGGCACGCAGCTCGGCGCGCTGGTCGAGCAGGGGACGGAGCTGAGCGTTACGGGCTATGACTCCATGCAGAACGGCGTGGTGCATATGTATGAGGTGCGCGCAGGCGGGGAGACCGGCTATATCAGCGGCGCCTACACCGCGAGCACCCTCGAGGCCGCCACGGAAATTTACGACCGTTTCGGCGTCTACACCGTGCACGCCGCGCGCGAGGACCGCTACGGCGGCGGCGACGCCGAGAGCCTGGACTACTACCCGCGCGTGAAGGGCGATTTTGAAGACAATGTCATGCCGGACGAGGTGTACGCGCTGTATATGACCTGCGACGCCGACGTCATCGCGCAGGTGGATGACTTCATCGCCTACGCCGATTCCACCAACATCAACGCCTTCGTGGTCAACGTCATCGACGGCACGTCCGTCGGCTACCCCTGCGAGGCGTACAAGACCTACTCGCCCACGGCGAACAGCTTTGCCAACAACACGCTGGAGGACTACCGCGCCGCCATTCAGAAAATTCGCGACGCGGGCTACTATGTGATCGGGCGCATCACGGTCTTTAACGACTCGTTCTTCGTCACCGACCACCCCGAATACGCCATCAGCGACCGCAGCGGCGACCCGCTGTATGTCGCCGGGAGCTACTGGCCCAGCGCCTACTGCCGCTATGTGTGGGAGTATAAGGTGGAGCTGGCGCGCGAGGCCGTGAAGCTCATGGGCTTCAACGAGATCCAGTTCGACTATGTCCGCTTCCCGGACGGGACGTACCGCTACGAGGAGAGCGGCAACATCGACTACCACAACGCCTACGGCGAGACGAAGGCGCAGGCCATCCAGCGGTTTTTGATGTACGCCTGCGATGAGCTGCACGACCTGGGCGTGTACGTCGGCGCGGACGTGTTCGGCGAGACGAACGGGACGTATGTCACGTCCTACGGCCAGTATTGGGCGGCCATCAGCAACGTGGTGGATGTGATCAGCGGCATGCCGTATCCCGACCATTTCTCGCAGAACGGCAGCTACCGTCCGTGGGAGCACCCGTATGAGACGCTGCTGGAATGGGCGCAGGCCGCCGCCAAGCGGCAGGCCGAAACGCCCACCCCCGCCATCGCCCGCACCTGGATCCAGGGCCACGACGCCATCCGCGTGCCGTATAACACCTACGGCGCAGAGGAGATCGCCGGGCAGATCCGCGGCCTTGCGGAGGGCGGCCTGGACGGCGGCTTTATGGTCTGGCACGCGGCGTGCAGCCTGCAGAAGCTGGAGACGTTCAAGCCTGCGTTCGACGCGCTGGGGACGAATACCGAGGAATAAAAAACCGCAGGCGTCCGGAACCGGACGCCTGCTCGTGCCGACAGGAGGTCTTTATGAAGGATTATGTGCAGCTGGCAAAGCAGCTCGGCTTTACGGACGCGGCGCTGATGGACGCGGCGGATCTTGTGATCGTGCCGGAATACCGGCAGTTCTGTGAGGAAAATCTCTGCGGGAATTATAACGTCCTGCCGGTCTGCCCGCCCGCAAGCGGCACTGTGGAGGAGATGACGCAGAATGTCCGCCGCCATAAAACGGCGCTCGTGCTCACCATCGTCTCCACGCCCAAAGATGTGGCCGACCGCGCCGAGCAGAAGGCCGCCAAGCGCTATCAGAACGAGCTGACCGACAAGCTGTTGGAAATGATGCGCGCCGACGGCGTGGAGGATCTTCTGATGATGGGCGCGGGGCCGTGGAAAACGGCGTCGTGCATGTCCGCCTACTGCGTCAATGCCCAGAGCATGGCCGACCACGTCCACATGAAATGCTGGGAAAATGATGGCAAATTCCGCTTTTTCTCGCTGATCCTGTTCTGAAAACGATCATCCCCGGATGTACCCGCATCCGGGGATCCTTTATTTCGAAGAGCATGCCGGAAAATATCCGACCGGGGACGCTTGCTTTTTTGCGGGATCTGTGGTATGCAAGAGGGGAGAAAGGAGCGGATGGTATGAAGGTATTGTTACTCAACGGCAGCCCGCATGAGCATGGGTGCACGGACACGGCGCTGCGCGAGGTGGCCCGGGCGCTGGAAAAGGGCGGCGTGGAGACGGAGATTTTCTGGATCGGAAATAAGCCGCAGGGCGGCTGCATCGCCTGCGGCGCGTGCGGTAAGACGGGCAAGTGCGCCTTTGACGGCGGCGTGAATGATTTTGCGCGGCGCGCGCAGACGGCGGACGGATTCGTGTTCGGCTCGCCGGTGCACTACGCGGCGGCGTCCGGCAATCTCACGGGCTTTCTCGACCGGCTGTTTTATTCGGCTGCGCCGGGGACGTTCCGCCTGAAGCCCGCGGCGGTGGTCGTGAGCGCGCGGCGCGGCGGCACCACGGCGGCGTATGAGCAGCTGCTCAAATATCCTGGCATCTCCGAAATGCCCATCATCTCCTCGCGCTACTGGAACATGGTGCACGGCGCCGCGCCGGACGATGTGCTGCGGGACGAGGAGGGGCTTGCGTGCATGCGCGTGCTGGGCGCGAACATGGCGTATTTCCTCCGCTGCCGCGAGGCCGCCGCGCAGGCGGGCGTGGCGATGCCGGACGAGGAGCCGCGCGTGCACACGAATTTTATCAGATAAGGACGAACTACTATGAAACTAATGATCGCCTCCGACATCCACGGCTCGGCCTACTGGTGCAGCCGGATGCTGGAGCAATTTGAAAAGGAAAACGCCGAACGGCTCATTCTGCTGGGCGACGTGCTCTATCACGGCCCGCGCAACGACCTGCCGCGGGACTACGCGCCCAGGCAGGTCATCGCGCAGCTCAACCCGCTGGCGGATAAAATTCTCGCCGTGCGCGGCAACTGCGACTGCGAGGTCGACCAGATGGTGCTCTCGTTCCCGGTGCTGGCGGACTACGGCGTGCTGTTTCTGAACGGCAAAACGGTGTATCTCACGCATGGGCACATCATCAATCGGGAAAAGCCCATCCCGTTCGTGCACGGCGGCATTCTGCTGCACGGCCACACGCACATCCCCGCCTGCGAGGACTGCGGCGGCTTCTGGTACCTGAACCCCGGCTCCGTCGCCATCCCCAAAAACGGCTCCCCCCACGCCTACATGACCTGGGAGGACGGAACGTTCCGCTGGAAGGACATCAAGACCGGCAAAAGCTGGCAGGAGAAAACATTCTGAAAAACTCCCCGCTGCGCAGTGCTTACGCAGCGGGGAGTTGTTTACGCATCGTCCTCGTCGAAGGCGTATTCATTCAGCGCCGGGAAGTCCAGAAACTCCGCCAGCGTCATGCCGAACGCCAGCGCGATGCGGTGGAGCGTCGCCACGCGGGGATTCTTCGTCAGCCCGCGGACGATATTGTCCAGCGTGGACTGCTTGACCCCGCTGAGCCCCGCCAGCCGGTTGATGCTGATCCCATGCGCCCGGCAAAGCCCACGGATGCGCTGGACATAAAGCTGAGAGTATTCCATGCGCACCACCACCTCTGACGAACTACCCATTTACGGGTTGATGCTATCATAACAGGCGGCAAGGTCAAAATTACCCGAATACGGGTTGAGGGCAGCGGTTATTTTTTATAAGATAAGATTACCCATTTTCGGGTATATGTAAGGAGGTGTCTGCGTGGCTGATTATCGAAAGATGTATGCAATATTGTGCGGCGCGGTGGATGATGTGATCGAACCGTTGGAGAAGATCCCGCTGGCGCATGACGCTGTGCAGACGCTGCGGCGTGCAATGCTGGAGGCAGAAGAAGTGTACGTCAGCCAGCCGGATGCCGTGCAGCTGGTCTTTCCAAAGCAGCGCCGCGAAATGCCGTAGGGGCGGGGCAGGCTGAAGTAAAAGTGAATAGTGAAGAGTGAAGAAGTAATGATTTAGTCGTAACGTAGGGGAGGGGCTTGCCCCTCCCGTCGGGAAGTACTACCGTTCTTTTGAAGCAGTGCCGATTTGCGGAAGTCCCTTGGCTTCCCCTCGGGGAAGCTGGCTGCGGAGCGAAGCGGAGCAGACTGATGAGGGTCGGGGAGCAGTTGCGTTTAGCTGAGCATGCAAAGCAAACCGTAAGTGCTCCCCGGCCCTCATCCGCCCCCTTCGGGGGCACCTGTCCCTACCCTCTTTGTCCCTTCGGGACATTTCCCCCTGATAGGGGGAATCGGCCCCGAGGGGAAGGTATGGGGTGCCTGCGATTTATCGGTGCGTCAAAAATCTGCTGCCGCGCAGCGTGTCGCCTGAATAGGCAATTCTGAAAAAAATCTAAAGATTCCTGTCAAACTGTGCGATTTGGCGGGACGTTCTGGTATACTGGGGAAAAACGGAGACAGGAGGGCAATGGGATGAAGCGGTTTTTGGCGATGCTGCTTGTGCTGGCACTGTTTGGGGCGGCGCTGACGGGCTGTGCGGCGAAGCTGCCGGAGCAGGACGAGGCGCTGCCGCCGCAGAATGCGGAGCAGGCGACGGCGAAGGAGGTCCAGCCGGTCGAGGAGCATGTGGAACCGGAGGCGGAGACGCGCACGCCGCAGGAGCTTCTGGATGTGTATCTCGGGCGCGACAACGCCCCGGCGCAGGCTGCGGAAGAACTTTTGCAGCAGCCGGAGCAGGCCGCGGCGCTGGCGATGCAGGAGCTGCTCGCGCTGCCGGACGGGTCACTGTTTGACACGGCAGACGGCGACACCGAGGCGGGCAAGCTCTACCGGCTTTTTGCCCGCGCGCTCGCGGGCGATACGGTCCGCTGGAACGCGGATGAGAGCGAATACTTAAACGGCAATCTGAACGAAAGCACCAGCAGCGTGACCGACCTGCTGACGAGCTATTTCTTCTTTGTTTCGGCGCATTGCCGCGAGGACGGCATGGCGTGGCTGGAGGAAAATATGCCCGTCTCCGCGAGTGTGCTGCGCGCCGCGTGGGAGGCAGATGCTTCGCTGCGGCTGGCGATGACGCCGTGCGCGCCCGTCACGAACGGCGGTGCGCTGGAAAATGCCAAGCGCGTCTTTGCCGCTGCACTGCGGCACGACACGCAGGCGCTCACGGCGTACGGCTATCTCGGGCTGCTTCCCGACTGGCCGGTCGACACGAGCGGGGACTGGACGCTTTCGCAGGACGATCACGGCGCGGTGACGCTGCGATTTGCGGCGGACGTGCTGCGCTACACCCCCGGCGCGGCGGAAAAGCAGTCGCGCTCTGCCGGGTACGGTATGGTTGAGTATCTGCCAGCAAACGGCGAGGCGGAGCGGATGCAGGCGGCCGGCTTCGGGAAGGAAGCGGCCGATCTGACCGATCTCTCGCAGCCGCTGCGCGACGGCGAGATGACGCTTTCGAACGGCGTCCAGCTGGGGCTGGACTATGAGACGGTGCTGGCGCTGCTGGGCGAAGGTGCGCAGGTGCTCTCCAACGGCGGGCTGGAAGCGGACGGCGTGGAGTACAGCTTTTATCAGGGAAATGGGCTTGTGCGGCGGCTGTACAGCGTCAGCTACCGGCTGGCGGAGGACACGTGGCTCGGCAAAACATCGCAGCTGGCTGCGCCCCGGGACATTCACCTCGGCGATACGATGCAGAGCGTGTTTGACAAGATCCCCGGCGACACGGCGCTGCGGCAGTGGGAATTTCAGGACGTCTACGGCCCGAACGACGACGGCAGCGCCGCGAACCTCCAGTTCGTGGCGAGCAGCTTCTACAGCCTCAATCTCACCACCGCCGGCGGCCAGACGATGTCCATCACCTTCGCCCGCGCCGACGGCAGCGTAAAATGGATCGACCTGATGATGGATTAAAAAGACCCGCCTGACCGGCATTGCCGGTCGGGCGGGCGTTTCTTTATTTGGAGTCGTCCACGGACTCGAATTCGGCGTCCATGGCGTCGTCGGGGCTTTCTTCGGTGTTCTGCTGCGGCGCGGCGCGGTAGGTGGGGTTTGCGACGTGGAGGTCTGTGAGGATGGCCTCCAGCGCGTCGGCGCTCTGCGTCATGGCGCTTGTGTCGCGCGCTTTGACAGCCCTGCGCACGGCCTTCACGGCCTCGGCCACGCGGGCCTTGTCCTCGCGCGAGGCGCTGCGGTCCAGCCCGCCTGCGCGGTAGAGCAGCTGATCGCAGCGGTCGCGGACGGTGGCCTCCTCGCGGAGTTTTGCGTCCTCGGCGGCGTACTGCTGCGCGTCGCGCACGGCGCGGTCGATCTCCGCCTGCGACATATTGGACGTGGCGGTAATGGTGATCTCCTGCGCCTTGCCGGTGGCAAGATCCTTGGCCGAGACGTTCACGATGCCGTTGGCGTCGATGGAGAACGTGACCTCGATCTGCGGCACGCCGCGCAGGGCGCGGCGGATGCCTGTGAGCTGGAAGCGGCCGAGCTCCTTATTCTGGTGCGCCATGGGGCGCTCGCCCTGTAACACGTGCACGTCCACGGAGCTCTGGAAATTGGACGCGGTGGTAAAGATCTGGCTTTTGCGGATGGGGAGCGTGGTGTTGCGCTCAATGATGCGCGTGCACACGCCGCCGAGCGTCTCGATGCCGAGCGACAGCGGCGTCACGTCGAGCAGCAGAAGCCCCTGCACGGTGCCGGACAGCACGCCGCCCTGCAGGCAGGCGCCCATGGCCACGCACTCGTCGGGGTTGATGCCCTTAAACGGCAGCGAGCCCGTGATGCTCTGCACAAGATCCTGCACGGCGGGGATGCGGCTGGAGCCGCCCACCATCAGCACCTTGCGGATCTGCGACACGCTTACGCCGGAGTCGTTGATGGCCTGATTCACCGGCTCGCGCGTGGCCTGCACGAGGTGATAGGTGAGGTCATTGAATTTTGCCCGCGTGAGCGGGATGTCCATATGCAGCGGGCCGTCGCGGCCGACGGTGATATACGGCAGCTCCACAGTGGTGGCCGTCATGGACGACAGCTCGATCTTCGCCTTTTCGGCGGCCTCGCGGATGCGCTGCAGCGCGGCAGGATCGCGCGAGAGGTCGATGTGGTGCTGCTTTTTGAACTCGGAAAGCAGGTACTGCACCACGCACTCGTCAAAATCGTCGCCGCCGAGGTGGTTATTGCCCGCCGTGGCCAGCACCTCGATCACGCCGGAGGAGATGTCCAGAATGGACACATCGAACGTGCCGCCGCCGAGGTCGTAGACCATGATCTTCTGCTCGCCCTCCTTATCCGCGCCGTAGGCAAGCGCGGCGGCGGTGGGCTCGTTGATGATGCGCTGCACGTTTAGCCCCGCGATCTTGCCGGCGTCTTTTGTGGCCTGCCGCTGGGCGTCGGTAAAATAGGCGGGGACGGTGATGACCGCTTCCGTGACCGGCTCGCCGAGGTAGCTCTCGGCGTCTTTTTTGAGCTTTTGCAGGATCATCGCCGAGATCTCCTGCGGAGTATATTTGTGCCCGTCGATGTTCACGCGGTAGCTCGTGCCCATCTGGCGCTTGATGGATGTGATGGTGCGGTCGTGATTCGTAACGGCCTGCCGCTTGGCAAGGCTGCCGACCATGCGCTCGCCCGTTTTGGAGAACGCCACGACCGACGGCGTGGTGCGCCCGCCCTCGGCGTTGGGGATGATGACCGGCTCGCCGCCCTCCATCACCGCCACGCACGAGTTCGTCGTGCCGAGGTCGATGCCGATGATCCTGGACATATCCGTCCCTCCTTCCTGAAAAGCTCAGCTGTTCGTGCTGCCGAAGCCGCGCGCGGTGTTCGCGTCCTGCCCGGCGGCGTCGCTGTAATAGCCGTAGTAATTGCTGTAATAATCGTTATAGTCGTTGTAGGCGTCGGCCTGCCGCGCGCGGTAGCCGCAGCCGCCGAACAGCGACAAAAACAGCTGTACGACCAGATAGACGAGGAACAGCCGCCACAACAGCCCGCCGCGGCGGCGCGTGCGGTGATACGTCCACTGGTAGTTGTTCTGCCCGTAGGGATTCTGCCCGGTCTGCTGCCGGTCATCCTCTTCGCCCTGCGTGCCGTCAAAATGCACCCAGTACTGCCCGCCCGCGTCGCGGAAGAAGCTGAACGGGTCATACGCCTGCTGGTCGGGGCGCTCCTGATACGCGGTCTGATACGTCTGCCACGTTTGCTGCTGGGCATTCTGCGCCTGCTGGCGGCGGTAGACATCGGGATTTTTGATGAGGTCGTAGGCCTCGTTGATCTCGTTCATGCGCCGTGCGGCCTCGGCGTCGCCGGGGTGCAGATCGGGGTGATACTGCTTGGCAAGACGGCGGTAGGCCTGCTTGATCTGCTCCGCGTCCGCGTCGTGCGAAACGCCAAGGATCTGATACGGATCGCCGGTCATGCCCGTCACCCCTTTCTTGTAACTTAGTGCTTATTATACAAACTTTTCGGCAAAAATTGTGAATCAATTAAAAACAATCCTGCAAAAACCGCGCGGAGGACGCCCCCCCGCGCGGTTTTTTGACCGGTTTTTGGTGATTTTATACCTTGAGCGCCTTCAAAACGGCGGTGAGGTACTGCCAGGTGCGGGCGACGGACGGGATGTTCATGCGCTCGCGCGGGGTGTGGATGTCCAGAAGATCGGGGCCGAACGAGACGGCGTCGAGCCCCGGGAGCTTGCCGGAGAGCAGGCCGCACTCGAGCCCGGCGTGGATGGCCTCCACCTTCGGCTCATGGCCGTACTGCGCGGCAAAGACCTTCACCATCACGTCGCGCAGGGGCGACTCGCGGCGGTATTCCCACGCGGGATAGCTGCTGGTATTCGTGGCCGTGCCGTCCAGCCCCTCGCACAGCAGGCGGATGCGGGTGAGGAGCATCTGCTTTTGCGTGGCGACGGAGCTGCGCACGCTGAACGTGCCGGTCAGGCGTCCGTTTTCCACGCGGAAGATGCCGAGATTGTCCGACGTCTGCACAAGGCCGGGGATGTCCATGCTCATCGCAGCCACGCCGTTCGGAGCCAGGCACAAAAACGCGCACACGCGGCGCGTGGAGTGCTCGGTCAGGGCGCTTTCGGCCTTGCCGTCGGGCGTCAGCGTGAGGGTGATGTTGGGGTCGGCCACGGCGTACTCCGCGCGCAGGATGCTCTGCATTTCGGAAAGCACGGCCTGCGCCTTTTCCAGGTCGTTGTCCGCCAGCGCCAGCACAGCCTCGGCATGGGCGGGAATGGCGTTGGCCTTCATGCCGCTCATCGCGGAGACGATGCGCAGCGGCACGCGGTCAAACAGTTCCTGCAGAACGCGGCCCAGCAGCACGACGGCGCTGGCGCGGCCCTTGTTGATCTCCGCGCCGGAGTGGCCGCCGACAAGGCCGGTGATGACGAGCTTCGCCGCCGTCAGGTCACAGGGGTGCGTGTCCAGCCCAATGTCCACCAGCGAGTCCGCGCCGCCTGCGCAGCTCACGGTAAGGATGCCCTCCTCCTCAGAGTCGATGTTGAGCAGCCGCCGGCCTTTGAGAAGCGAGCCGTCCAGCGCGATCGCGCCGTCCATGCCGGTCTCCTCGTCGATGGTGAACACGGCCTCGAGCGGCGGATGCTGGAGATCGTGGCTGTCCAGCACGGCCAGCGCCATCGCCACGGCGATGCCGTCATCGCCGCCGAGCGTGGTGCCCTCGGCCCAGATCCAGTCGCCGTCTACGCGCAGCTGCAGCGGCTCTTTTGCCATGTCCAGCGTGCAGCCGGGGGCCTTTTCGGCCACCATGTCGAGATGGCCCTGAAGGATGACCGTAGGCGCGGCCTCATAGCCGGGCGTGGCGGGCTTGTAGATGATGACGTTGCCGACGCTGTCCTGATGGACGCGCAGGCCGCGGTCTTTTGCGAAGCGGACGCAGAAATCGCTGATGGCGGCGGTGTTGCCGGAGCCGTGCGGGATGGCGCACAGCTGCTCAAACCACGAAAAGACCGCTGCAGGCTGCAGATGACCCAGAACTGACATGCAAATGACCTCCCAAATATGTTTGTTTACTGGATTTTTTCGAAATCCTCCGCGCCGTGCTTGCACAGCGGGCAGATATAGTCCGGCGGCAGCTCCTCGCCCTCGTAGACGTAGCCGCAGATCTTGCACACCCAGCCGGTCTTTTTCTCCAGCGCGGCGGGCTTGGGCTTGACGTTTTCAAAGTAGTACGCATACGTCATGGACGGCACGTCAGAGAGCACGCGCGCCTCGGTGACGTCGGCGATGAACAGCGTGTGCGTGCCGAGGTCGATGGTCTGCGTGACCTTGCCGCTGAGGAAGGCGTTCGTGGAGTAGGGGAGGTAATACACCCCGTTCTGCGCGCGCGCCAGCGCCGGGACGCCGGAGAATTTATCGGTCTCGCGGCCGGACTGGAAGCCGTAGTGCTTGAAGATGGCAAACGGCGCGTCCTCCGAGAGGATGGACACATTGAACACGCCCGTCCTCAGCACCATATCGTGCGTCAGGTTCTGCTTGTTCACGGCGATGGAGATGCGCTTGGGCGAGTCGGTCAGCTGCGTGACGGTGTTGATGATGCAGCCGTTGTCGCGGCTGCCGTCGCGCGCGGTGAGCACGAACAGACCGTAGGAGAGCTTGAACATCGCGTTCGGCTCCACGATGCCGGGCGCAGCCGGCGCGGGCTCAGCGATGGGCGCGGCGGGCGCGGGCACGAGCGTTTGGCACAGCGCGTCCGCGATGGCGGCCAGCTGCTGTACCTGCTCGTCCTTCACGCTGGAGCGGATGGTGCAGCCCTCATCGAGGATGGTGCAGTTTTTGAGCTTCTGGAACTCGGCGCGCATCAGCCCCGCCGCCGTGGGCGCCCACGAGCCGTTTTCGACCAGCGCGATGGTGCGGTTCTGCAGGTTGTGGGCCACGATGTCGTGCACGAGCGTTTCCATGTTCACGAACATCCCGGCGTTATACGTCGTGGAGAGGAACACGAGATGGCTCGCGCGGAAGCACTCGGAGACGATATAGCTCGGGTGCGTGACGGACACGTCATAGAGCTTTACATTGTGCGCGCCGCGCTCGGCGAGCATGGACGCGAGGATGCTCGCCGCGTTCTCCGTCCCGCCATACACCGATGCGTAGGCGATCACGACGGCCTGCTCCTCGGGACGGTACGTCGCCCAGTGGACGTATTTGTCGACGAGCCAGGGGATGTCACGCCGCCAGACGGGGCCGTGCAGCGGGCAGATGGTCTCAATTTCGATCGTGGCGGCCTTTTTGAGCAGCGCCTGCACCTGTGTGCCGTATTTGCCGACGATATTCGTGTAATACCGCCGCGCCTCGGCGAGCTTTTCGGTGCGGAAGTCGACCTCGTCGGCAAACAGATTGCCGTTCAGCGCCCCGAACGTGCCGAACGCGTCGGCGGAGAAGAGCGTTTTGGTCGTGACGTCGTAGCTGACCATGACCTCCGGCCAGTGCACCATCGGCGCCATGACGAAGGCGAAGGTGTGCCTGCCGGTGCAGAGCGTGTCCATCTCCTTGACGATGACGGCGCGTGCGTCCACGTCAAAGGTGAAGTAATTGCGGATCATCGTCAGGGTCTTGGCATTGCAGACGACCTTCGCCTCGGGCCAGCGGCGCACAGTCTCCTGCAGCGTGGCGGCGTGGTCGGGCTCCATGTGGTCGACGATGATATAGTCGAGCGCCCGGCCGTCCAGCACGTGCTCCACGTTCTCGAAGAACTGACAGCTGACCGACAGGTCGACCGTGTCGAGCAGGACGGTCTTTTCGTCCAGCAGCACGTAGGCGTTATAGCTCACGCCCTCGGGGATGGGATAGACGTTTTCAAACAGCGCCAGCCGCCGGTCGCTCGCGCCGACCCAGTAGAGATCATCCTGAATTTTTTTGACGCAGTGCATACAGTTCCTCCTGAAAATAAAATAGGAATGGTTCTTGTTTTTATCTTAGCATAAAGCCATTAGGAATGCAAGCGTTTTCCGCACAGATCAGCGGTCACTTTAAGGGCCGCCTAAAATATAGCGGCCCTCGGACGTGCCGCAGCGGATATAGATAGTGGTGTCAGCGGCCGCTGTGCCGCAGACGATGGTGCCGTCCGCCTGGATGGTGAGCGGGCAGCTGCCGGGGCTGGTGTTCTGCACGGTGAACTGCGAGGCGGTCTTACGCACGCCGTTTACATACACCTCCAGCGTCTGCCCGGCCTCGATGGGGCCGAAGCGGTAGCCCGGCTCGATGGTAAAGCCGCGGTAGTAGATACACAGGCCGGAAACATCGGCGGGGGTGATATACTCGTCGCTCGCGCCGTCAAACGCCCACGACGGGATGTTGCTTTCCGCGAGCGTGACCGTGTCGTCAAAGAACGGGTGATCGGCGAACGCGGAGCAGGATGCGCGCCACGCGTCGTCCTGATAGAGAAGCTCCGCGTCGTAGCGGTACGAGCCGGCGGTGAAGTAGCACGCCTGCTCGGCCTTCTGGTCGAGCATCGCCAGCGGCAGGTGCATCCGGTAGGCCCCGCGGTCGAGGACGATGGTGTGGATGGCACGGCCCTGCATATTGAGCTTGCGGGCCTGGTCGGCGATGCCCTTGGCGGAGCTTACCTGCCAGCAGCTGGTGTCGTTTGGCCGCCACTGCCCGGCGATGACGCTCTCATAGTCGAACGTGACGTATTCGTTTCCGATCTGGTAGAAGTTGATGATGTGCCCGCCGGAGGCGCGGTTCGTGCTGGTGTCATACTCGCCCCAAAGGACGTAGCCGCAGTCGGTGTAGTCACCCTCAAGGATATAGCGTGTGAGATTCGACACCGCGCCGCAGCTCGGGCAGCTCGTGGCGAGCGCCCCGGCGGCGGATTTGTTGACGGCCCAGTCGTAGCCGCCGTTGTTAAAATGAATATCGTCCTTCCAAGAGGGGGTTTTGCCGTAGCCGCTCTCCACAAGGTACTGGATCATATCCGGCACGGTGTAGATGGCGTCCTTCAGCTGGTCGAGCGTATAGCCGCTCATGGCGCGGATCTGCGCCTGCGAATACTGCGGCCGGCCGAGGACGGCGGGGAGCTCCAGCTCGTCGAGGTAGCTGGCGTAGCCGGACGCGGCGACGGAGGTGTCGCGCGGCTCCGCTTCGCCGCTGAGCCTGCGGAGCGACTGCGCAAGGTCATCCGGCAGCTTTTTGCCGAAGATGTTCTCATAGAGCGTTTTGCCGTTTTTGCACGTGGCCTTCAGCGCGCAGGCGGAGACGAGCGCCGCGTCGCCGCGGAGAAACGCGCTGTTCGCGCGGTACTGCCCGTGCGTGACGCCGAGCCGGTCGGTCAGCGCCCACGCCGCGTCCCACGAGAAATCCTCGCCGGACGCGTAGCCCATCGCGCGCAGGACGAACGTGAGGTACTGCGCCGCCGTCACGGCGCTGCCGGAGCCGAAGCGGCCGCCGCCCACGCCGTTTGTCAGCCCTGCGTCATACGCGTAGCCGACGGTCTGCGCGGCCCAGTCGGGCACATCGGAAAACGGCAGCTCGCGTTCCTTTGCCAGCTCCCCGTCGCCCACGCCCAGCAGCCGCACGAGCATTGTCACGGCCTCGGCGCGCGTGGCGGCGCGGTCAAGGGCAAAATTCGGCGTGCCGTCGGCGTTTTTGCCCGCGCCCTTCATCAGGCCCAGCGCATACAGCGTCTGCGCGGCGGTCAGCTGCGCATCGTCCGCCGCCAGCGCACACGGCGCAAGGCAGGCGAGCATGGCCAGCGCGAGCAGCAGCGAAATGATCCTGCGTTTCATGGAATGATCCTCCCTGTTCTTTTCTGTCAGACTCAGTATAGCGCGCGAGCGGACGCAATGCAAGGAGCGGTTGCTTTTTTCGCCGGGTGCGGTATAATGATACAAGTTTTTTCGGGAGGATACGCCATGAAAAAGATACTTAAGATCGTTTTGTGCGTCCTGCTGGTGCTGGTGGTGCTGGCGGGCGGATATTTTGCCTATGTGATGCTCAGCTATCACCGCATCGGCGACCAGACGCTCGCTGTGCGCTCGGAGACGGACACGAAGATCGCCGCGGACACGGACTATACGCTCGTGTCGTGGAACATCGGCTTCGGCGCGTATGAGCCGGACTACGGATTTTTCATGGACGAGGGCACGGAGTCCTGGGCGTGGAGCGAGGAGCGCCTGCGCGCGAACATCGCCGGGATCGCCGAGACCCTGAATGGCTATGACGCCGACCTGCTGCTTCTGGAAGAGGTGGACACGAACGCCACCCGCACGTATCACGTGAACGAGCTGGCGCTTTTGCAGGACGCGCTCACGCAGTACGGCTCGTCGACGTTTGCGCAGAACTATGATTCCCCGTTTTTGTTCTATCCCTTCCACCAGCCGCACGGGGCCTCGCAGTCCGGCCTGTGGACGGCGTCGAAATTCGCCGCGGCGAGCGCCGAGCGCGTGAGCCTGCCGGTGGAGACGGGGCTGACGAAGCTGCTGGATCTTGACCGCTGCTACAGCGTGACGCGCCTGCCGGTGGAAAACGGCAGGGAGCTGTGCCTGTATACCTTCCACCTGTCGGCTTACACCTCCGACGGGCAGATCGCCACCGAGCAGCTCGAGCTGCTGCTGGCCGATATGCAGGCGGAGTATGAACAGGGCAACTATGCCATCGCGGGCGGCGATTTTAACAAGGATCTGCCCGCGGGCGGCAGCGAGCAGTATTTCGGCGTGTCCACCGAGGGGCACAACTGGGCGCAGCCCATCCGGCGCGAGCTGTTTGAAGGACGTCCCCTCACGCTCTGCGCGCCCATCGACGAGACGGCCCCGGTGGCCTCCTGCCGCTATGCCGACGGGCCCATCCGCGACGGCCAGCTCCGCGTGATCGTGGACGGGTTTATCGTCTCGGATAACGTCACGGTGTCGGATGCGCGCGTTCTGGACGACGGATTTGCCCATTCCGACCACAATCCGGTGCGTCTTTCGTTCAAATTATCGGCGGAATGATTGACTTTTCTGCATTTTTTGCTAAAATGTAAGAGCTTTGCGCGTGTGCGGGGCCGAAAGCTCCGCACATTCTGCCGCCGGATCGCGTATGCTGTCATGTGCGCCGCGGCAGTCTGATCGAACGGGAACGAGGTCTGTGTATGAAACAGGTTTTACAGCAGTTTTGCTTTGACGGCGAGCCGGCCGTCTGCGAGCTATTCGGCAACGGACATATCAACCGCACCTACCGCATCACCTGCACGAACGGCAGGGAGTACATTCTGCAGCGCGTCAGCCAGGTGGCGTTCCACCACCCGGAGCAGCTCATCGAAAATATCGACGCCGTGACGGATCACATCGCCCACAAGCCGGAGCTGCACCAGCAGACGCTGCATCTGATCGAAACGAAGGACGGCAAAAAGTATTACATCGCGCCGGACGGCGAGTTCTGGCGCGCCTACAGCTACATCTCCGGCGGCATCTGTCTGGAGGCGCCGCGCACCCCGGCCGATTTTTACGAGGCCGCCGTGGCCTTCGGCACGTTCCAGCAGGCGCTGGCGGATTTTCCGCCGCAGCGGCTGCATGAGACCATCCCGCACTTCCACGACACCGCCGACCGCTTCCGCCAGCTGCGGGAGTCGGTGCAGGCGGATGCCGCGGGGCGCGTGAAGGATGTGCAGGCGGAGCTGGAATTCTTATTCTCCCGCGAGGAGGCGCTGTGCACGCTCTGCCGGATGCAGGCGGCGGGCGAGCTGCCGCTGCGCGTGACGCACAACGACACCAAGCTCAACAACGTCCTCTTTGACCCCGAGAGCGGCAAGGCCATCTGCGTGCTCGATCTGGACACCGTCATGCCCGGCCTTTCGGCCTGCGACTTCGGCGACGCCATCCGCTTCGGCGCGTCCACAGCGGCGGAGGATGAGCGCGATCTTGACCGCGTGACCATTGACCTTGATATGTACCGCGCGTTTTTGCGCGGGTATCTCGATGCCTGCGGCGACGCGCTGACGGAAAAGGAGATCGAGGTCCTGCCGCTCAGCGCCAAGGTCATCACGGGTGAGATCGGCCTGCGGTTTTTGAAGGATCACATCGACGGCGATATTTACTTCGGCATCCAGCGCCCCGGCCAGAACCTCGACCGCGCACACACCCAGCTGAAGCTCGTGGCCGAAATGGAGAAAAAGTGGGACGATATGCAGAGGATCCTGCACGAAGTCACACAGAAGTAACGAAAATACATAAAAACCGCCCGCCGGAGTGACCGGCAGGCGGTTTTTTATTTCAGCTCGTCCTCGGGGAGCGTGCGCATTGCGTGTTCACAAATCGCGTGATACGTCTGCTGGCTGATGTCGTGCTCCATTTTGCAGGCGTCGGCCTCGGCGGTGTGCTCATCGACGCCCAGCGCGATGAGAAATTTCGTGAGCGTTTTGTGCCGGTCGAGCATTTTCGACGCGATCTCCATGCCCGTGTCGGTGAGGGTGATGAGCCCGTCGCGGTCCATGGTGATATAGCCGCTCTCGCGCAGGCGCTTGGTGGTGTAGGTGACGCTGGGCTTGGTGACGCCCAGATATTCGGCGATGTCAATGGAGCGGATGTAGCCGTGCTTTTTTTGCATCATCAGCATCGTTTCCAGATAATCTTCTGCCGCGCGCAGTACTTTCATTAAAATCGGCTCCGTTTCAATAAATTATCTACACGATAGCACAAAACTGCCGCGATTGCAAGCATGGAAATCTGTTGAAAATGTCGATAAAAATACACTTGACAAAATCAGTTAGGGCTGTTAAACTGTGATGCGGTTAGAGAAAACTAACTATTTCTTTTGCAATACTGTTAGAGCGCCTTTACCGCTTCCGCGGCAGGCACTGGGAAAGGAGCTGCGAGCAGGTATGATGCCGCTGACACTTGCACCGCTTGGTGAAGAAAATCTGATCCACAAGGTCGGAGGAAGCCCCGAGATCAAAAAGCATCTGGAGGATCTGGGCTTTACCGCCGGCAGCACCGTGACGCTGGTGTCCTCCCTTGGCGGAAACGTCATTGTCAAGGTCAAGGAATCCCGCGTGGCCATCAGCGAAGAGATGGCACGCAAGATCATGGTATAACAGGAAAGGAGAGAGAACAATGAAGACACTGAAAGACGCCAAGATCGGCTCGACTGTGAAGGTCGTGAGGCTGCACGGCGAGGGCCCGGTCAAGCGCCGTATCATGGACATGGGCATTACCCGCGGCACGGAAGTGTACGTCCGTAAGGTCGCGCCCCTGGGTGATCCCATGGAGGTCACCGTCCGCGGCTACGAGCTGAGCCTGCGTAAGGCGGATACCGAGATGATCGAGGTCGAGTGACCTCATCCTCTTCAAAAATTTTAATCTCTTGTTAGAAAGCTCTAATTGCAGTTAGAGCGCATGAACGAGAAGGAGCAGAACGATGGAAAAGCAGATCAAAATTGCCCTTGCGGGCAACCCGAACAGCGGCAAGACCACGCTGTTCAACGCTCTGACCGGTTCCAACCAGTTCGTCGGCAACTGGCCGGGCGTCACCGTGGAGAAGAAGGAAGGCAAGCTCAAGAAGCATGACGACGTCGTCATCATGGACCTGCCGGGCATCTACTCCCTGTCCCCCTACACCCTCGAAGAAGTCGTGTCCCGTAACTATCTGATCCAGGACCGGCCGGACGCCATCCTGAACATCATCGACGGCACGAACCTCGAGCGGAACCTGTACCTGACCACCCAGCTCACGGAGCTCGGCATCCCGGTCGTGATCGCCATCAACATGATGGACGTCGTGAAGAAGAACGGCGACCAGATCAACGTGGGGGAGCTCTCCCGTCAGCTTGGCTGCACGGTCGTTGAGATCTCCGCCCTGAAGGGCACCGGCGTTATGGAGGCCGCCGAGGCCGCCATCAAGGCCGCCCAGGGCGCCAAGACCGTCCCGCAGCATACATTTTCCGGCCCGGTCGAGCACGCCATCGCCCACATCGAAGAGGCGGCGCTGCACGATCAGCCCGCCGAGCAACAGCGCTGGTACGCCATCAAGATCTTCGAGCGCGACGACAAGGTCCTCGACCAGCTCAAGATCCCCGCAGAGACCATGCACCACATCGAGCAGGACATCAAGGCTGCCGAGCAGGAGCTGGACGATGACGCGGAGTCCATCATCACCAACGAGCGCTATGTGTACATCGCAGAGGTCATCAAGAGCTGCTACAAGAAAAAGAACGTCGGCAAGCTCTCCGCCTCCGATAAGATCGACCGTGTCGTCACCAACCGCTGGCTGGGCCTGCCCATCTTCGCGGTCGTGATGTTCCTGGTCTACTGGATCGCCATGGTCGGCGTCGGCGCGCCCGCGACCGACTGGGCAAACGACGGTTTGTTCGGCGACGGCTGGCATCTGTTCGGCATCGGCTCCGCGGCTTACAGCGAAGCGGCTGACGCCTACGCAGAAGCCTCCACCATCGTAGACGGCTATGACGCCTGGGTCGAAGAAAACGGCGAACCCGCCGACGGCACCTTCACCTACGACGTCGAGGACGAAGAGACCCTCGCCATCGAAGAGCAGACCGCGACCGTTGCGGACTATGAAGAAGCCAAGGCCACGCTTGACGAAATGGGCGACGAGCCCGATCCCGCCGACTACGGCGTGTGGGTGCCCGGCGTGCCCGTGCTCGTCGGCAACGCTCTGGAAGCGGCGAACGCAGCGGACTGGCTGCAGGGCCTGATTTTGGACGGCATTGTCGCCGGTGTCGGCGCAGTGCTCGGCTTTGTGCCGCAGATGCTCGTTCTGTTCCTGATGCTCGCGTTCCTCGAGGCGTGCGGCTACATGGCCCGTATCGCGTTCGTTCTGGACCGTATCTTCCGTAAATTCGGTCTGTCCGGCAAGTCCTTCATCCCGATGCTCATCGGCACCGGCTGCGGCATCCCGGGCATCATGGCTTCGCGTACCATCGAAAATGAACGCGACCGCCGTATGACCATTATGACCACCACGTTCATCCCCTGCGGCGCAAAGGTCCCGTTCATCGCCATGATCGCGGGTGCGCTCTTCGGCGGCAGCGCGTGGGTGTCCACCTCCGCATACTTCATCGGCATGGCGGCCATCATCATCTCCGGCATCATGCTGAAAAAGACCAAGATGTTCTCTGGCGAGCCCGCTCCGTTCGTTATGGAGCTGCCGGCCTACCACTGGCCGACGCTGGGCAACGTCCTGCGCAGCATGTGGGAGCGCGGCTGGAGCTTCATCAAGAAGGCCGGCACGATCATTTTGCTCTCCACCGTCTTTGTCTGGTTCACCACCTACTTCGGCTGGACTGAGGACGGCTTCCGGATGCTCTCCGAAGAAGAGATCAACTACTCCATCCTTGCCAAGATCGGCGGCGCCATCGCCTGGATCTTCGCGCCCCTCGGCTGGGGCAACTGGCAGGCGGTCGTTGCGTCCATCACGGGCCTGGTCGCCAAGGAGAACATCGTCGGCACGCTCGGCATCCTCTATGGCGGCGGCGACGGCACGGTGTATCAGAACCTTGCCAGTGCTTTTAACGGCACCACCGGCTACTCCTTCCTGATCTTCAACCTCCTGTGCGCTCCGTGCTTCGCGGCCATCGGCGCCATCAAGCGCGAGATGAACAGCCAGAAGTGGACGTGGTTTGCCATCGGCTATCAGTGCGGCTTCGCCTATGCGATCTCCCTGATGGTCAATCAGTTCGGCGCCCTGTTCACCGGCAATGCCAATGTGCTCGGCGTGATCGTGGCGGTCATCCTGTTCGCCTGCATCGTGTATATGCTCTGCAAGCCGTATAAGGAAGCCAGCAAGCTCACGACGAAAGTCAAAGTCTAAACCCTTTCTCGCATATTGCTTTTTCGCAAAGGAGTGACTGTTATGCTTCAGTGGATCGAGTCAAACTTGGGAACTCTCATCATTTCAATTATCCTGCTTGTGATCATTACCTCCATTGTAATCCACCTCATCCGCCAGAAAAAACAGGGCAAGCACACCTGCGGCGGCAACTGTTCTGCCTGCTCCATGAACTGCGGCTGCCATTGCGAAAAGTAGTGATATGACCAAACACGTTGCGGGGGATACCGACCGGTATCCCCCGCAATGTGTTTTCCAATGAAAACTGCTTTAGCACTCACACGATGCGAGTGCTAAAATTCACAGACGGTTCATAAAAAAGACACACAACATCCGATTTTCGGGCTTATGATGCAGACATAAGAAATGAGGAACGGAAAGCGAGATGGTCGTGATGTTCCACGAACACAGCGCCCATTGCGGCGCATAAGAAAACCCATTCCATCATAAAATATGGCTGAAAATTGGAGGCATTTATTATGTTTGAACTTGTACGCAGAAACAATAACCATTCGGTAAACACCTATAACCCCTTCCGCGATATGGAGGAGCTGGAGCGCAGCTTCTTCGGCTCGCCGATGGATTTCTTCTCCAGCCGCGATCTGGCGGAGTTCAAGACCGACGTCACCGACGAGGGCGACCATTACCTGCTGGAGGCCGACCTGCCCGGCTTTGACAAGAAGGACATCCACATGGACGTCAAGGGCAACACCCTGACCATCCGTGCCGAGCGTCATTCCAAGGTCGAGGATAAGGACGCGAAGGACAAGGTCGTGCGCGTTGAGCGGTCCTACGGCTCCTACAGCCGTCAGTTCGATATGACCGGCATCGACACCGCCGGCGTCAAGGCCAAGTATGAGAGCGGCGTTCTGAAGCTGACGCTGCCGAAGAAGGTCAAGACCGAACCGGAAGTCAAGCAGCTTGAGATCGAATAACACACACCGAAAACGGGACGCCACAAGTGTGGCGCCCCGTTTTTTGTTGTAAAATCCGGCGGTTTGTGATAGTCTGGTCACAGAACACACAAAGGGGTCGATCGGCTTGAGACGGACAAAATTTTTCTGCCTGCTGCTGGCGCTGGCGCTGACGGCGCTGCTGGCCTGCCCGGCGTTTGCCGCAGATAGCGCTGCGCCGCTGCGGCTGGACGCGAACGCGTCGCAGAGCGGCGCAGGCTGGCGCTGGGACGGTGGATCGCAGACGCTGACGCTGCAGAACGCGTCGCTCTCCGCGCCCGCCGGGACGGATGGCAGCGTGCGCACGGTGCACATCGCCTGTGACGCGACGATCGTCCTGTCGGGCAAAAATACCATCCGCGCCGGGGATGTGACGGCGGACGGCGCGCACAGCTGGGCGCTGGTCGTGGACGGCGCGTGCACGCTGACCGGCAGCGGCGAGCTGACGCTCACAGCCGGGCAGGCGCGCGGCGAGGGCGGGCAGTCGGTCGGGCTGCTCACGGCGGGCGCACTGGACTTCGCCGGGACGGGCGTCATCCGCGCGTTCGCGGGCGCGGCGGACTATTCCTGCGCCGTGTCGGGTCTGGCGGACGTGCGCTTTTCCTCCGGCAGCGTGAGCATGAACGGCGAGCTTGCCTGCGCGGCGGCGAACGATGCGGACATCACGCGCCCCGCGCAGTCGCAGGTCTGCGGCGCGGGGGAGACCGTGCCGTCGGTCACAAGGCGCGGCGGCGGGAGCACGTTTTTCGTCTCCGGCGAACCGGCCGCGCAGGTGCAGGTCGCGGCATCCGGCGCGCTATCCGGCGCAGGGCTCTTTTTTGAGGACGTCGCCGCGGGCGACTGGTTCTGTGGGGATGTCGGCTACGCGCTGCAGGCGGGGCTGATGTCCGGCACGTCGCGCACGCAGTTCTCCCCGAGCCGCGCCACGACGCGCGGCATGATCGTGATGATCCTGTACCGTCTGGCGGGCGCGCCCGCCGTGGAGGGCACCGCGCCATATATGGACGTCGCCGCGGACAGCTACTGCGCCGACGCCGCCGCGTGGGCGGCGGAGACGGGCGTGGCCGCGGGCATCGGCGGCGGACGCTTTGCGCCGCAGCGGGCCATCACGCGCGCGGAGCTGGCCGCGATGCTGTACCGCTACGCGGCGCGGCAGGACGGCGGCGTGACAGATCCCGCAAAAATGACCGCAGCGGACGCGGCCTTTTCCGACGCGGCGCAGATCCCGGCCTATGCCGCGCAGGCTGCCGCGTGGGCGGCGCAGACCGGCCTGATCCGCGGCGACGCGGGCCGCTTCCTGCCGCAAAGCAGCGCCGCCCGCGCCCAGACCGCCGCGATCCTGCACCGCTTCTGCGAGCTCAAAACAGACAAATAAATCAAAAACCCGGAGAAATTCCAAGAATTTCTCCGGGACATCTACTTATTCCCTATTCACTCTTACTTATTACTTTCCAAAAATCCCGGAGCAGGCAGCTTCGACGAGGGAAAAGTGAAGAGTGAATAGTGAAAAAGTAAAAATCCCGGACGCTGTCGCATCCGGGATTTTTGGCAGGGGATGAGGGATTCGAACCCCCGCAAACGGAGTCAGAGTCCGGTGTGCTACCGTTACACAAATCCCCTAAAAATGAATCGCGCCGAAGCGCAAGTATTATTATACTGATTTCGCGATCATTGTCAAGATTATTTTCGCACTTCCTGCAAAAATTATTACGGAGCGCGAGCGCGCCGCGCAGCCGGAAACAATTTCCCGCGGCGGAACATTTTTTCGCCGCCGCGCGGAATATCCGCCGCGCGCGCCCGGATGCAGTTTTTGCACAGGAAACGCAAACGGATTTTGCTAACGCGACCGCCGGTTCTTTTGACGCCGCGCAGACATATTAAGAAGGCGGCAATTACGCGGCAAGGAGGAGCAGGCGATGAAGATTCCAAAAAATGCGCTGCGGCGGGTGCTGCTGGCGGTGGGGCTGGCGATCTGCCTCAGCGCGCAGGCGTTCGCACTGCCAGCGTATCTCATCCCCGGCGGCAACGCCGTGGGCGTGAAGCTCTACGCGCAGGGGCTGGTGATCACCGGCGTGGAGGACGGCGCGGCGGCGCAGGCGGCGGGGCTGCGCTGCGGCGACCTCATTACAAAGTGCGCGGGCGAGCCCGTGCGGTCGGCGCAGGCGCTCTCGCAGCGGCTGCAAAGCGGCGAGGCGGTCGTTTTGCAGGTGCGACGCGGCGGGCAGTCGGCAGAGTTTCTGGTGCAGCCCGCGCGCAGCGGCACGCGCTGGCAGATGGGCGCGCAGGTGCGCGATCATATCTCCGGCATCGGCACCGTCACATTTTATGACCCCGAGCGCGGCACATTCGGCGCGCTGGGGCACGGCGTGAGCGGCTTTACGGACGCGCGGCTGCTGGAGATCGCGTCCGGCAGTCTCATCGGCGCGAGCGTGGCGGACGTGCGCCGCGGCGCGGCGGGCGCGCCGGGCGAGCTGCACGGGTCATTCGACCCCGGCCAGACGCTCGGCACCGTTACGGCGAACACGCGCTGCGGCCTGTTCGGTACGGTGCAGTCGCTGCCGAAGCGCACGGCGCTGCCGGTGGCGGCGCAGGAGCAGGTGCATACCGGCGAGGCGACGATCTTGGCGAACGTGCAGGGCGAGACGGTGGAGGAGTTCACGGTGCGCATTGAAAAGCTCTACCCCGGCGCGCAGAATGGGCGCGATCTGCTGCTGCGCATCGACGACGAGGCGCTTCTCGAGCAGACCGGCGGCATCGTGCAGGGCATGAGCGGCAGCCCGATCTTACAGGACGGCCGCATCGTCGGCGCGGTGACGCACGTCCTCGTCAGCGACCCGGCGCGCGGCTATGGCATCCTTATTGAAAACATGCTGGACGCGGCGGCGTGAAAACATCGGGAACACCCTGCGGTGTTCCCGATGTTTTCGTTGACAACGTAGCGGAATTTGCATATAATAATGCTATCAAATGACTATAAGGAGGGCCTGCCATGAACATTCGCGCATCGGCTGCCATTCGGCAGAACTATAATGAGATCGCTCAGCTCTGCCGCAGCACGCAGGAGCCGGTCTATCTGACCAAAAACGGCGAGGGCGATCTGGTGGTCATGGACATCGAGAGCTTCACCCGCCGGGAAAAAATGCTCCAGCTGCGGGAAAACCTTCTCGCGGTGGAGGAGGACCGCGCCATGGGCCGCGCGGGCTGCGATGTGGACGAGCTGGACGCGTATCTGGACGCCGTGCTCGGCGAGGGCTGACGGATGCAGTACAAGGTCATCATCTCCGACCGGGCCAGGGAGCAGCTGGGCCTGCATCTGCGCTTTCTCGCGCAGGTGAATCGCACTGCGGCGGTGCAGCTCAAAAAGCGCCTGCTGGCGCAGCTCCGCTCGCTGCGGGAAACGCCCCAGCGGTACCCGTTTTTTCAGAGCGACTACATCCCGGCTAATAAATACCACAAGCTGTATGTGGAAAACTGGTACCTCATCCTGTACCAGATCCGCGACGACACGGTCCTGGTCGACTGGATCGTAGACTGCCGCCAGGACTACACCTGGCTTCTCCAGTCCTGAAGCGCGGCTTTCTTGACGCGCGGGGAAAATTCGGGTATAATTCGGTAAGAATAAAGGAATCAAGGAGGGGTTTCCATGATGATCCGGTCTGCAACCGCCATGCGGAATGATTATGATGGCATGGTCAAGCTGGCGAAGGAAAAACAGGAGCCGATCTTTCTGACCCGCAACGGCGAGGGCGAGATGGTCTTTCTGCCGCTGGAGCTCTGGGAGAAGCGGGAGGCGGAGCTGAATCTGCTCACGGAGCTGCTTCGGCGGGAGGAAAACCGGCTGGCCGGGGCCAAAACGGCGTCGCAGCAGCAGATGCGCGCCATGACCGGGGAGCTGCTGGATGAAAATTGAGTGGCTGTATGAGGCGCAGCGGGAGTACGCGGAGCTGCTGAGCTTTTACCGCAGCCGGGTCGGCACGGAGGCAGCCCGGCGCTTTGCGGCCAAAATCCTCGATCAGGTGGAGAATCTTTCGCAGTTTCCGCAGATGGGCGTGCTCAAGCAGGACACACTGATGGGGAAATACGGCTTTCGCGCGCTGTTCATCGGGCAATATGCCTGCATCTACAGACTGCAGGGCGACACGGTCTATATCTACCACCTGACCGATGCCCGGAGGAATTACATCTACAATCTCTTCGGTGTGGAATGAGCCTTGCGCGAAGGTGTGGCTTCTGTTGACTTTTGGGCGAAAAAACGATACTATACCACTGGAAACCAAACGAGGGGGCGCGAGGGCTTGATTTATTATGTTAACCGGTCAAACGACCCCTTTTACAACCAGGCGTTTGAGGAATATCTGTTCCGGAACGCGCCCGATGACGACGTGCTGCTGCTCTGGCGCAGCCGGCCGGCGGTGGTGTGCGGCAGCTATCAGAATCTGTTCGCCGAGGCGCACCTGCCCACGGCGCGCGCGCGGGGCGTGGCGGTCGTCCGCCGGGAGACGGGCGGCGGCGCGGTGTATCACGACCTCGGAAACGTCAACTACACCCGCATCTGCCGCTGTGACGACGGGCACGCGGACTACGCGCG
Source organism: uncultured Oscillospiraceae bacterium (assembly GCA_934631005.1). GTDB lineage: Bacteria > Bacillota > Clostridia > Oscillospirales > Oscillospiraceae > CAG-170. The sequence goes on along the minus strand of CAKTXA010000023.1, from coordinate 5,193 downwards.
CTTCATCCTGCCGGTGGTGGACGCGCTGCGGCGCATGGGAGTAGACGCCCGGATGAACCGGACGTGCGACATCGCCATCGGTGACGAAAAAATTTCCGGCAGCGCGCAGAAGATCGCAAACGGCCGCGTGCTGCACCACGGGACGCTGCTGTATGATACCGACCTTGCGGCGCTGCGCTCGCTTGCCAACGGCGCGCGCAGCCACTACAGCACGAAGGGCATCGCGTCGGTGCCGCAGCCGGTGACAAATATCGCGGCGCACTGGAACGCGGGGCTGCCGGTAGAGGGCTTTGAGGCGCTTCTTCTGCGGGAGCTGGCCGGGCCGGACGCGCAGCGCGCGGAGCTGACGCCGGAGCAGCTGGACGAGGTCGCGCGGCTGGGCCGTGAAAAATACGCGAGCTGGCAGTGGACCTACGGCAAAACGCCCGCGTTCACATTTGAAAACAGCGCCGTGTTCGCGGGCACGCCCGTGACGGTGCGCTACAGCGCGAAGCACGGCGTGATCCTGCAGATCTCATGCGAGAACGCCCCGGCGGCGCTCAAAAAACTGGAGGAAAAACTGGCCGGCTGTCCGCTCGACCCCGATGTGCTCGCGCCGCTGTGCCGCGACGCGGGGGATGAGGGGTTCTGGAAGCTGCTGTTTTAGGAGGAACGACTATGAAAACGGAACTGAAAATGCCGAAGCTGCGCCCGGAGATGGAGCGCGGAGTGCTCTGCGCGTGGCTCAAGGAGCCGGGCGAGGCGTATCACAAGGGCGAGGCCATCTTTGAGATCGAGACCGAAAAGGTCGTAAACCAAGTCGAAGCGGAGCAGGACGGCGTGATGGGCCGCCAGCTCGTGGAAGAGGGCGACGAGGTCGCCGTCGGCGCGCCGATCGCCGAGGTGGAGGACTGATGGCTGCGTATCTGAAAAAGCCGGACTGGCTGAAGGTGCAGTATAACCGCGAGGCGGTGGAAGAGGTCGCGAAGCTGATGAAGGACCTCAAGCTCAACACCGTCTGCAAGGAGGCCAACTGCCCCAATCTCGGCGAATGCTATAAAAAACACACGGCCACATTCATGGTCATGGGCAGCGCCTGCACGCGCAACTGCCGGTTCTGCAACGTCTCGTGCGCAAAGCCGCAGCCGCTCGACCCGGATGAGCCGCGGCATCTGGCGGAGGTCGCGAAAAAGCTCAGCCTGCGGCACGTGGTGGTGACGCAGGTCACGCGCGACGATCTGCCGGACGGCGGCGCGGCGCATATGGCGGCGGTGGTGCGCGCGGTGCATGAGACGTGCCCCGGCACCACGGTGGAGGTGCTGATCTCCGACCTCAAGGGCAGCGAGGACGCGCTGCGCGTCGTGCTGGAGGCGAAGCCGGAGGTGCTGAACCACAATGTGGAGATGGTGCCGCGGCTGTATCACGATGTGCGCCCGCAGGCGCGCTATGAGCGGTCGCTCAAGGTGCTCTCCGACAGCAAAAAATTCGCTCCCGGCATCCTGACCAAGACGGGCTTTATGCTGGGGCTCGGCGAGACGGATGACGAGGTGTACGCGCTGATGGACGACATCCGCGCCACCGGCTGCGATATTCTGACCATCTCGCAGTATCTCCAGCCCACGCCGCAGCACTGGCCGCTTCAGCGCTATGTGACGCCGGAGGAATTTGCGCGGCTGAAGGACATCGCGATGGAAAAGGGCTTCAAATTCGTGGCCAGCAGCCCGCTGGTGCGCAGCTCGTACCGCGCGGCAGAGGCATTTGAGGCGGCGGAAGGACACGTATGATCTACATCGAAACAGGCTCGGAGGACGTTTACTTTAATTTCGGCCTCGAGCTGTATTTTGCGGCGGAGAAAAAGCTCCCCGAGCCGGTGCTGCTCTTCTGGCGCACGACGCCCACGCTCATGGTGGGAAAATATCAGAATACGCTCGAGGAGATCAACCAGAGCTACGCCGAGCAGCACGGCATCCAGGTGGTGCGGCGGCTGTCCGGCGGCGGGACGATCTACACGGACCTCGGCGGCTGGCAGTTCACATTCATCGACTACAACGAGGACGCGCAGATCACGTTCACGCAGTACATCGCCCCGGTGGTGGACGCGCTGCGGGCGCTGGGTGTCCCGGCGGAGTTCAACGGCCGCAACGATCTGGTGATCGGCGGGAAAAAATTCTCCGGCAACGCGCAGTATAAGCAGGGCGGCACTACGGTGCACCACGGCTCGCTGCTGTTTTCGACCGACATTGCGCAGATGGTCGCGTCGACCACGGTCGACCCGTATAAAATTCTGTCCAAAAGCATCAAGTCCGTGCGCGACCGCGTGACGAACATCGCCGAGCATCTGCCGCAGCCGATGAGCACGGAGGACTTTAAGCGCCACATGGTGCGCTATCTTCTGCGCGGCAGCGACCGCACGTATGTGCCGGACGAGACCGATCTTGCGCGCATCCGGCAGCTTGCCGCCGAGCGCTTTGACAACTGGCAGTGCAAATACGGCGCGAATCCCAAGTTTGAGATCGTGAAAACGGGCCGCTTCGCGGGCGGCAAGATGGAGTTCCGGCTGACGGTCAAAAAGGGCGTCATCCAGGACGCCGCGGTGAGCGGCGACTATTTTGCGTCCGAGCGGGCGGACAAACTCGCTCAGTGCGTCACGGGCTGCGCGTATGAAAAGCGCGCCGTGCTCGCCGCGCTGCAAAAGGCCGGGATGGACGGCGCCGTGTACGGCGTGAGCGCCGCCGAGATCGCCGCGCTCATTACGGAATAAACGAAAAAGCGGCGTCATGCGACGCCGCTTTTTATGCAGGGAGGATATTATGACGCTTTTGGAGACCGTGCGGGCGTTTCAGCCCGGGTGTGAGCAGGAGGAGGCCGACCGCAGGCTGATGCTGCGGTATATGGAGCTGTTTCCGCAGCTGCTCACGCGGGAGAATGAGACGGCGCACTTTACCGCCTCGTGCTGGATCACCACGCCCGATCAGTCGCGGGTGCTGATGGCGTATCACAATCTGTTCGACTCCTGGGCGTGGCTCGGCGGGCACGCCGACGGGGAGGAGGATCTTCTGGCCGTGGCGCTGCGCGAAGCGCGCGAGGAGTCGGGGCTGCACGAGGTGTCGGCGGTGACGGACAGGCCGCTGTCGCTGGAGATCTTAGCGGTGCAGCCGCATGAAAAGCGCGGGAAATTTGTCCCCGCGCATCTGCATCTGAATCTCACGTATCTGCTGGAAGCCGACCCCGCCCAGCCGCTCCGCTGCAAGCCGGACGAGAACGCCGGGGTGCGGTGGTTTACGCCGTGGGAGGCCGTGCAGGCGGCGCGCGAGGCATCCATGCGGCCCATTTACCGCAAGCTCATCGACCGCGTGGCGCTTTACTACTGAGCTTTATTTGTGATACTTGCTGCCCGCCTGAATGGCCTCGGCGCGGTAGAGCTGCTCGAGCGCCATGACGCGCGCGAGATGGTGCGGGAACGTCATCGGCGACATCGAAAGGCGGAGATCCGCCTGACGTTTCAAGTCCGCGTCCAGCCCGAACGACGAGCCGATCACAAAGCAGGCGCTGCTTTTGCCGCTCCGCTTCACGCGCGCGAGCGTCTCGGCGAGGGCCTCGGATGAGAGCGGCTTTCCCTCAATGGCAAGGGCGCACACCCAGCTGCCCTTCGGGATCTTCTGGCGGATGGCGCCTGCTTCGCGGGCGAGGGCCTGCGCGATCTGCGCCTGCGACGGCGCGTCGGGCAGCTTTTCCTCCGGCAGCTCCAAAAGCGTAAAATCGGCGTAGGCGCGCAGGCGCTTTTGATATTCCGCCGCGGCGTCCAGATAAAATTTTTCCTTGAGCTTGCCCACACAGATCAGCGTGAGTGAAAACATGGCGTCACCTCCAGGCGTTTGTGCGACCAGTTTACCGCAGGCGGGCGGGAAATACAAGGCGCGTTTTGGGAAAAAGCGGCGATTTTTTGCCGAAATTTTTTATTCTGGCAGGCAAAGGCTGTTGATTTTACCGCGCGTGTGCGGTATCATACGAAGTATAAGCGCGGGTGCGCCCGCACTCTGCGGAGCAGAAATCTTTGATTCGAAATGATGAGATCGAAGGAGTAATTTGGAATGATCATTACGCAAAAAAAGCCCATTGAAGAGCTGATGGGGCTGGTCGGCGATGCCAAGACCGTCGCCATCATCGGCTGCGGCAGCTGCGCCACGGCGTGCCACACCGGCGGTCAGCCCGAGATCGACGCGCTGACGAAAACGCTGGAAGCGGCGGGCAAAACGGTCGTCGCCACCACCATCGCGGACTACTGCTGCATGAACCTCGGCGTCAAGAGCAAGATGAAGCCCCTGGTCGCGGCCAAGCCCGACTGCGTGATCTGCATGAGCTGCGGCGACGGCGTGCAGTGCGTCGCCAAGAACGCCCCCGGCATCCCCACCTATCCCGCCAACAACACCATGTTCCTCGGCGAGGCTGCGCGCTTCGGCGTGTGGGAGGAAGCGTGCCACTTCTGCGGCGACTGCGTCCTCGGCCAGACGGGCGGCATCTGCCCCATCACCCAGTGCGCCAAGAGCCTTGTCAACGGCCCCTGCGGCGGCCAGAAGAACGGCAAGTGCGAGGTCGACTGCAACAACGACTGCGCGTGGATCAAGATCTACAAGCGCCTGCAGGAGATCGGCCAGCCCGAAAAGCTCGGCAAGAGCCGCGAGGATAAGGGCTATAAGAACTTTACCTATCCCAAAACGATCAGCCTGAAGGGGGATAAAAAATGAGCATCCTGAAAGAAGCACTCGAGTCCGGCAAGTTCGGCGTCACCGCCGAAATGGCGCCCCCGAAGGGCTATGATTTTTCCGAGCAGATGGAAGCGGCGGAGCTGCTCAGCGGCAAGGTCCACGGCGTGAACGTGACCGATATGCAGTCCGCCAGCCTGAAAGCCTCCAGCCTGGGCCTGTGCATCAAGCTCAAGCAGGCGGGCATCGAGCCGATCCTGCAGATGACCGGCCGTGACCGCAACCGCATGGCCATCATGGGCGACATCCTGTCCGCCGCGGCATTCGGCATCGACACGATGCTGGCCCTCACCGGCGACCATCCCGTCGTGGGCGACTGCGGCGAGAGTAAGCCCGTGTACGACCTTGACTCCGTGGGCATTTTGAAAATGCTCACGAAGATGGAGCAGACGAACTGCGACTGCGGCGGCAACGAGATCGCCGGCGGCGCGCCGAAGTTCTACAAGGGCGC
>CAKTXA010000022.1 GCA_934631005.1 uncultured Oscillospiraceae bacterium | reverse complement strand
CCGGGCTTCTTGTGCGCCGTGCAGTAGCACCGCGGATCTCCCGCCGCGCACTTCACCAGATCGCCATGCGCGGCATAGATCCCCCGAAGCATATCCTCCACATACCGCTCCGGCGCGTTGATGATCTTTTTCATTTCAAATCCTCCGTTTTAAGCCTCTGCGCTTACGCGCCCAAAACCTCAACGTCGATGCCGAGCATCCCGCAGATCATCTTCAGCTCGTCGATATGATCGCCATAGACTGCGTGGGCGTGGTTCGCGTCGAAGTTGTCGAGGAACAGCTTATAGTCGAAGTGCAGCTTCGCGAAGTTATGCGGCCACTCCATGTTGGTCAGCTTTTCGCGCTCCTTCGGCATGGAGACCAGATCCGCCGTGAACATGACCATGCGGTAGCGGCGCGCGCCGGTTTCATCCATTGAACGGCAGAGCCGCGCGATCGTGCAAAGCCCCGGCGCGGTCTGGCAGTTGACGTGGCAGCCGCCGCCCGCGTAAATATCCAGACACGGATACAGCGTCACGTGGCGGAGATTTTCATCCGGATCGTCGCTGCGCGCGGCGTACCAGGTCGACTCCGAGCCGCAGTTGCAGAATTCGAGGACCTGATTCTCCTCGTCCCAGTGGCGGACGTCCATGAACACCACCGGATCGTGCGTGAGCAGCTTCAGCATCTGCATCGTCAGCGCCGCGTCCGAGTCGGCCTCGCAGGCGTAGACGACAGGCTCCTTTTTGCCGTTCCAGTCGTAGGGGTCGTTCATAAACGCGGCGGCGATGCACTCGGTGCAGTAGTGGCAGCTCATGTCGTAGTGACACTTGACGCCGACAAAGTCGAAGTGCTGCTCTGCCTGAATGCGCTTGATCGCTTCATAGTGCCGGATCTGCGTCTTGAGCTTTTCGGGCGTCAGCTTTTTGCCGTCGTATTCGATCGCGGCGCACTTTTCGCTCAGCCAGCGGAAGGCGCGCTCGACCGTCTCCTCCGGCACCTCCTCCGCCAGACGCACGATCTCACTCTCGTCGCAGTGCTCGATGTCCACGCCGAACTTTTCCATCCAGTCCTGCATATCCACCGTGGCGCTGTACATACCCAGCGAGCGTCCGCCGATCAGGCCATATTTCTGGCCGTTCAGCGCGCTGACGACGTAAGCGCATTTTGCGAATGTGATGATCCGCTGCAAAACGGCGGGGTCGTTAAAATCGCCGTAGGCGCGGTAATGGGCGATGCCCTGCTGGTGCAGCGCGCCGCCGGCGGCGAGCATGGCGACCATGCCGGGCCAGTCCGGGTTCAGCTGTGCCGCCAGCAAAAACGGGCCCTTGCCGAATTTGGCGGCAGTCGCGGAGAAATTCGGCCAGGCAAACACGCCGTAGGAGAAGATCGTGCCGTCGACGCCGCGGGCCTTGAGCTTTTCCGCTTCCCGCCGCGCGCTGGCGACGGAGGTCGCCAGCTCATCCGCCACGATGACGTCTACGCGCCCGTCTCGCTCCAGCGCCGCGCGGATCACGTCCAGCTGATGCTGGACGACGTCTTTGCTTTTCTCATGGACGACGGGGTCGCCGTCGGAGAATCCAAGCAGACCAAGGATCGGTTTTCTGAACATAAGCGCTCCTGTTTGTATGTATTTGCCCCTGTTCGCGGCGGCCTGCCGCAGGCATGGGGCATCTCATTGCCTGTACCGCCGCGGAGACTTCAGCTCCGGGCAGCGTCATAGTCGCGATAGCGGTCGACCTTTTTCTGGGAAGAGCAGCCGGGAACGAATTCGTAGCTGAGCCACTCCTTCAGCAGCTTCTGCGCAAGCTTGGTGCCCAGCGTGAATGCGCCGAAGCAGGCGACATTGCTGTCATTGCTCAAAATGGCCCGTTCGGCGGAGTAAACATCCGTCAGCAGGACGGCGTAAACGCCCTTCACCTTATTTGCTGCGATGCTCATGCCAAGTCCCGTCCCGCAGACGAGCACACCGCGGTCAGCCTGACCGGCTGCTACGGCTTCGCCCACGCGGATGGCGGTGTTGGCATAGATCACATCGTCGCTGCCCATGTCGATCACCGTGTGGCCAAGCTGCTCACACATCTGCATGAGCGACTGCTTCAGGTCCGCTGCGTTTGGGTCGCAGCCAAATGCCAGTATCATGCGCGCGCCTCCTCCAATCCTCTCAGGATCCCATCGGCCATGGCGTTGAGGATGATGTAGCAGGAGGTGGCGCCGGCGTCGAGGACGCCGCGGCTGCGCTCGCCCAGGCGGGCGGCGCGGCCGTATTTGGCGACCATGCCCTTCGTGCTTTGCCAGCCGTTATACGCCGCCGTTTTCATCGCCAAAAGTGCCGCGCCGAACGGCTGCCCCTGCGCCTGCTCCAGCGCCTGCACCGCCGGAAACAGCGTATCGACCAGCGTCTTGTCGCCCGGCCGGGCATCCACGATCCCGTAAAGCCCCTCCAGCGCCGCGCGCATCATCTTTGTAAACAGCAGCAGGTCAATGACCGCCGCGCCTGCGCCAGCGTCCGCCATCTCCGTCAGCATCGTGCCGTAGATCGGCCCCATCGAGCCGCCGATCTTGTTGAACAGCACAAGCCCCAGATCGTTCAGCCCGTCCGTAAAGGCTGTCTGCGCCGCGCCGAGCTCCTGCGCGTAGAGCGTAAAGCCCTTGTTCATATTCATTCCGTGGTCGCCGTCGCCGATCAGTCCGTCGACCTCGCCCAGATACGCTTTGTTCTTCTGGATGGCTTCGACCAGACCCAGCAGGATCTCCCGTCCGTTCGCGTTTTTGAACAGCTCCATTGCGTCCCTCCTCAGTTTTGCGTCAGCCCCATCGAGGCGCAGGGCATGTCCAGCAGCTCCTTCAGCTCGTCGTCCAGACGCATCACGGTCAGCGTCGCGCCCATCATGTCCAGCGACGTAAAGTAGTTGCCGACATAGCTTTTACAGATCCGGATGCCCTTTTCGTCCAGCAGCTTCCGGATCTCCGCGAAGAGCACATACAGCTCCATGACCGGTGTCGCGCCCAGGCCGGACACCAGCACGGCGACCTCGTCGCCGCTTGTAAACGGATAGTCCGGCAGGATGATGTCGACCATCTTCTGCGCGATCTCCTTGGCTGTGCCGAGGGGGCCGACCTCGATCCCCGGCTCGCCGTGGTGGCCGATGCCGATTTCCATAGTGCCGGGCTTGATCTCAAAGTTCGGATGGCCGACGGCCGGGAGCGTACAGGGGCTGAGGCCGATGCCGACGCTGCGGCAGCTGTCGATCGTTTTCTGCGCTGTGGCGATGACCTCGTCGAGCGAGGCGCCGTGCGCGGCTTTGGCCCCGGCGCACTTCCACATGAGCACCTCACCGGCCACGCCGCGGCGCTTTTCGCGTTGGTCCTTCGGCGCGGAGGCAACGTCGTCGTTGGCAACGACGGTCTTGACGGTGAGGCCCTCCTTCTGTGCCATGCGGACGGCCATTTTGACGTTCATGTTATCACCGGAGTAATTGCCGTACAGGCAGGCGACGCCCTTGCCGCCGTCGGCGGCGCGGAAGGCCTCAAGAAACGCCAGCGCGGTCGGGGAGGAGCAGATCTCGCCCACAGCCGCGGCGTCGCAGAGATTTTTGCCGACGTAGCCGATGAAGGCTGGCTTATGGCCCGAGCCGCCGCCGGTCACGACGCCGACCTTGCCGGCGATGGGCGCGTCCTTCGCTGCGATCACGCCGCGGGCGTTGTCCTCGCTCTGCACGACGCGCCTCACCAGCTCCGGATGCGCCGCCGCAAACCCCTCCAGCATCTCGTCCACAATATTGTCCGGATTGTTCAGGATCCTTTGCATATGCGCCACCCTGCTTTCAGTGCTGCGGCAGGTCGGTATAACCGGCCGCGCGCAGCGCGTGCAGCAGCGCCTGCGTCTTTTCTGCCGATACATCCTCCATCGGGCTGCGCATCCTGGCGCAGGCGATCACGCCCTGCTCCTTGAGCACAGCCTTGTAGCAGCCGATGTTGTTCTCCTTGCAGAGGATGGAGCTGAGAATGTTCGTGGCGTGCTGGAGCTGCGCAGCCTTTTTCCAGTCGTTCGCGGCCATCGCGTCGCGCATGGCGGTATAATACCGCGGCAGGATCTGCGCGTTGCCAGAGACCGTGCCGGTGGCACCGACTGCCGCAGCCATCACATAGAGATGGTCCGGGCCGACGAGCACGCCGAAATCGCCGCTTACGGCGGTGATGTACTGCTGCAGTCGCGTCATATCGGCGAAGCTGTACTTGATGCCCACCACGTTTTTGCCGCTCCCGGCGATCTGGCGGACGGTGTCCGGCAGCAGATCGTTGACGGCGTTCTGCGGGATGCAGTACAGATAGACCGGGAAATCGTCCGGGACGCTCCGGCTCACCTGCTGATAGAAGTCGACGAGCGCGTTCTGCGAAATGCCGAAGTACCACGGCGTCACAACGCCGATGCCGTCCGCGCCGCAGGAGACGGCGTGCTGCGCAAGCTCGATGGTGTCGCGCGTGTTGGCTGCGCCGACCTGCGCAAAGACCTCCACGCGCCCCTTCGCGGCGCGCACAACGGTCTCAACGACCAGCTTGCGTTCTTCATTCGTCAGGTAGACCATCTCGCCGGTGGAGCCGCAGGGGTACAGGCCGTCCACGCCCCGGTCGATCAGGTAATTTGTGAGGTTTTCCAGCGAAGCGATGTCGATCGTGTCATCCTCGCGCAGCGGCGTTACAAGGGGCACCACAATGTCATGCAGTCTTTTCATCTTTTTATGTATGACCCGCGCACGGCGGGCCATGGCTCCTTTCTCAGAGTTTAATAAAGCTCGGGTCGTATACAGTCAGCGGGCCGCAGCCTTTTCCTTTACGTAGTCGGCAATGCGGCCGATGCCCTCCACGATCTTGTCGATCGAGGTCGCGTAGGACAGGCGGATAAAGCCCTCGCCGGACTGGCCGAAGCCGTTGCCCGGCACAACGCCGACGTGCTTTTCCTGCAGCAGCTCGTTTGCAAAGGTCTCCGAGTCGATGCCGGTTTTTTGAATGTTGACAAAGGCGTAGAACGCGCCGTGCGGTTTGGCACAGGACAGACCGGGGATCTCGTTGATCATTTTGTAAACAACGTCACGCCGCCGCTGGAATTCCTCGACCATCTTCCGCAGCTCCGGCTCCGTCCGGTCGGACAGCGCCTCGATCCCGGCGATCTGGACGAAGGTATTGACGCACGAGATGGAGTTCTCGTTGATCTTGCCGATGCCGAGGATCAGATCGCTCGGCCCGAGCAGATAGCCGAGCCGCCAGCCGGTCATGGCGTAGGTCTTGGAGAATGACTGCACGATGATGGTGCGCTCCTTCATCCCGTCCAGCATAGACGGGCTCCAGAACTTCTCGCCGTCGAAGATGATGTTGTAGTAGACTTCGTCCGACACCACGATCAGATCGTGCCGTTTGGCGAATTCACAGATGGCGCTCAGATCGTCGTAGTGGATCACCGCGCCGGTCGGGTTGCTGGGGGAGTTGAGCAGGATCGCCTTGGTGCGCGGCGTGACCGCCTGCTCCAGATCGGCGATCTCGTAGGTGAAATTGTGGCTCTCCCGTACCGGAACGCAGACCGACACGCCGCCGGCGAGCACCGGATGGTTGGGATGGTTCGACCAGGTGGGGTCGGGGACGATCACCTCGTCGCCCTCATCCAGAAGCGCCTGGAACACCATGCGCAGCGAATCCATACCGCTGGGGGTGATCAGCACCTGGGTTTCGGGGTCGTAGTGATTCCCGTAGATCTTCTCCGCCTTTTCGGAGATCGCCTCGCGCAGGGAATAGAGCCCGGCGTTGGGGGCGTATTTGCTCTTGCCGCTCCGCAGCGCCTCGACGCACGCATCTTCAATGTTCTTCGGCGCGATGAAATCCGGTTCGCCGATCGCAAATGAGATCACATCATCGTATTGGGCGGCAATGTCCGACAGCTTTTCCGAAAACATCCGAATTCTGGAGCGCTCCAGATTGGCGCACCGAGTTGATAAACGATTCATTTTGATTATCTCCCTGATAACAGTTCTTTGTTGGTTCATGTGACGTTACGCGCCGAGGTAGGCCTCTTTGACGCGCGGGTCTGTTTTGATCTCGGATGCGGTGCCGGACAGGCTGATCCGGCCGGTCTCCAGCACATACGCCCGGTTCGCGATGCTCAGCGCCATGTTTGCGTTCTGCTCCACGAGCAGGATCGTCATGCCCTCGCTCTGCAGCTGCTTGATGATGCGGAAAATATCCTGCACCACGAGCGGCGCAAGGCCCATGGACGGCTCGTCCAGCAGCAGGAACTTGCCGCCGGTCATCAGCGCCCGGCCGACGGCCAGCATCTGCTGCTCGCCGCCGGAGAGCGTGCCGCCCAACTGCTTCTCGCGCTCCTTGAGACGCGGGAACAGGGAGAAAACAAACTCCATGGTCTGGCGGATATTGGCGGTGTCCGAGCGCTGATACGCGCCCATCAGCAGATTTTCGTGGACGGACATATTGTAGAAGATCCGGCGTCCTTCGGGCACGTGGTTGATGCCCTTGGCGACGATCTTGTGCGCGGGGAGCTTTGTGATGTTCTCACCGTTCAGCAGGATCTGGCTGGAATCGGAGAGCTTGCACAGCCCGGACAGCGCGCGCAGCGTGCTCGTTTTTCCGGCGCCGTTCGCGCCGATCAGCGTGACGATCTCGCCCTTGTCCACATGGAAGCTGATGTCATCAACGCCCCGGATCGCACCGTAGTGCACGCTCAGGTGTTTTACCTCTAGCATATCGCTTCCTCCTTGCCAAGATAGGCTTCGATGACCTTCGGGTCGTTCTGGATCTCCTCCGGGCGGCCCTCGGCGATGGTCACGCCGAAGTCGATCACCTTGATCCGCTCGGCGATTGCCATGACCATGCTCATATGGTGTTCGATGAGAATGATGGAAATATCGAATTTTTTGCGGATCTCGCGGATGAATGAGACCAGCTCCTGTATCTCGATGGGGTTCATGCCCGCGGCGGGCTCATCCAGGCAGAGGATCTTCGGGTCGGTCGCCAGCGCGCGGGCGATCTCCAGCTTGCGCTGCTTGCCATAGGGGAGATTCTTCGCCAGCACCTCTGTCTCCTGCTCCAGACCGAACTCCTTCAAAAGCTCGTCTGCCCGCCGGTCGAATCCCTTTTCCTGCCGACGAAAGCGCGGCGTGCGGAACAGCGCGTCAAAAAGATTGTACTTGACCTGCTGTTCCATGGCGATGATGATATTCTGCTTGGCGCTGACGTCGCCGAACAGGCGGATATTCTGGAATGTGCGGGCGATGCCGCGATTTGTGAACAGGTAGGTGCGCTGGCCGTTCATTTTTTCACCGCAGATGGTGATCGTGCCGCGGGTCGGCTGATAGATGCCTGTCAGCATATTGAAGATCGTCGTCTTTCCGGCGCCGTTCGGGCCGATGATCGCGACGAGCTCGTTCTCGTGCAGCTCCAGGTTAAAATCATCCACCGCACGCAGACCGCCAAAATCAATGCCCAGGTTTTCTGCTTTCAATAGTGCCATATTTTAACCTCTTTTGCTCAAATTGCTGCTTTTTTTGCCGCGCATCCGCTTGACGCGCTTTTGTATGTTCAGGAACAGCTCCTCCAGCATACCGGCGTTATCCGCCTTCTGCCACTGGCTTTCAGGCTCGCCGAAGCGCATGAAGCCGAACTCATGCTTGCCGAAGATGCCCTTGGGGCGGTTGAGCATGATCAGCACCAGTGCCAGCGCGAACACCACCAGACGCCATTCGCCGATGAACCGCAGGAACTCCGGCAGGATCGTGAAGATCAGCGCGCCCAGCATGGCGCTGGAATAGCTGCCCACGCCGCCGACGTACAGATACATCAGCATATCCGTCGACTTTGTCTGGTTAAACATTTCGGGGTTGATGAACATCATCAGGTGCGCGTACATCGCACCGCCGAGACCGGCGATGAAGGCGGAGAAAATGAACGAGATGATCTTTTTACGGGTGGTGTTGATGCCCATGACCTCGGCCGCGAGCTCATTGTCGCGGATGGCCACGCAGCTGCGGCCATAGGAGGAGGCGGTGAAGTTGCGCAGCAGGAACATGACCGCGACGACCGTGAGGAACAGCAGCGGGAAGGTCGTGTACTGCACGATGCTGTTGATGCCGCGAGCCTTCCCGGCAAACGGGATCAGACGCCAGACAACGCGGATGATCTCGCTGAAGCCGAGCGTGATGATGGCCAGATAGTCGCCGCGCAGACGCAGTGACGGGATGCCGATCAGCAGACCGATCAGGGCCGCCATCGCTGCGCCGACGAGCACGGCGAGCAGGAACAGCGCGTAGGTGGAGACGGGATTCGTCATCCACGGCGCGAGCACGAGCTTTGTCAGCATGGCCGAGGTGTACGCGCCGACCGACATGAAGCCCGCCTGCCCGAGGGAAAACTGCCCGGTGATGCCGTTGATCAGGTTCAGGCTCATCGCAACGATCGCGTTGACGCTGCAAAGCTGCAGGATCTGATACCAGTAGGCGTTGATGATCTCCAGCTTATACAGGACGAGAATGGCGGCAAAGATCACGGGGATCGCAACATAGCTGAAATATGATCTCTTTTTCGTCTTTTCCTTTTTCACTATGCCTCACCTCCGTTAAACCTTTTCGGTCGTCAGCTTGCCGAACAGGCCCGCCGGCTTTACGAGCAGAATGATGATCAGCACGAGATACGCCACGCCGAAGCCGATGTCAGCATTGACGTAGGTGGCGAATATCTCGATGATGCCCATCAGAATGCCGCCGAACATGGCGCCCTTGATGCTGCCGATACCGCCGATGACCGCGGCGATAAACGCCTTGTTGCCGAGGAACGAGCCGATGCTGATCTCCAGTGTGGGATACATGATGCCGTAGAACACGCCGCCGGCGCCGGCCAGCGCTGCGCCGATGAAGAACGTAAAGGAAATGACGGCGTTGATATTGACGCCCATCAGCGCGGCGGCATCACGGTCAGCGGAAACGGTGCGCATACCGCGCCCGATTTTTGTTTTATTTACAAGGAAGCTCAGGCCCACCATCAGAGCGACCGAGAGCAGGATCAGGATGATCTGCGCAGTCGTCACGGACGCGCCGAGAATATTGATCGTTTTAGACGTGCTCAGCAGCGACGGGAACGGCTTCGGGATCGGCCCGATGAACGGGAGCACGCGGCAGAGATTCTGGATCAGCATCGACACGCCCAGTGCCGTGATGAGCGCGGAGAGCTTCGGCTGATTCCGCATGGGTTTGTAGGCAACATAGTCCGTGATCACACCGACAAGACCGGCGGCGATCATCGCCATCAGCAGGCACACCGGCAGGCTGTTGCCCATGAACTGCGCGGTAAAAAATGCGGCGTATGCACCCAGCATCAAAAAGTCGCCGTGTGCAAAGTTGATCAGATTCACGATGCCGTAGACCATCGTATATCCAAGGGCGACCAGCGCATAGATGGAGCCAAGCTGGAGTCCATATATCAGGAGCTGTAAAATCTGAGTCATGCTTCAACCTCTTTTCTAATCCGAATGCGGGGACGAGTATTCGTCCCCGCATTGCATACCTGCTTAGTTGGGAGAGATCGTAGTAACGTAGGTCGGCGTACCGTTTTTGTAGACCATAACGTTCGCGGCCTTCTGCGGGTTGCGGTTTTCGTCATAGGTCAGGTGGCCGCTGGGCAGATCCAGATCGGACGCCGCGATCGCGTCGCGGAAGGCCTGCGGATCGTCCACCGTGCCGCAGTTCTGCAGCGCCGTGATGAGGATCTTCATCGCGTCATAGCTCATAACGGCCTGCGTGTTCGGTTCGGTATCGTACTTTTCGCGGAACGCCTTGGTGAACGCCTGTGCAACGGGGTCAGTGCTGTCCGCGGCGAACAGGGAGATGAAGTAGCAGCCTTCCAGAGGCTCGGGGCCGGTCAGCTCGGGGATGTTGGGGTTATCCCAGGACATTTCGCCCAGAATGGGAATATCCATCATCTCACGGATCTGCTGGATCTGCAGCGGCAGCTCGTTCGCCTGGTTGGGCAGGAACACGGCTTCCGCGCCGGAGGCCTGAATGGTGGACAGCTGCGCCTTGAAGTCCTTTACGTCCACACCGGCATAGGCCTCGAACGCGACGACCTCGCCGCCGATGGCCTCAAATTCGGTCTTAAAGTTGTTGGCAAGGCCCAGGGAGTAGTCGTCCGCGTTGGAATAGAGGACGGCGATCTTGCTGACATTCAGGATCTCCTGCGCCATCTTGGCACAGACAACAGACTGGAAGCTGTCGATCCAGCAGGCGCGAAACACATACTCGCCGCCGACCGTCGTGCAGTCCGGGTTGGAAGAGGTGGTGCCGATGGCGGGGACCTTGTTGGCCGTGGCAACGGGGCCTGCCGCAAGCAGCGGACCAGAGGAGTCCGGGCCGATGATAGCGAGGACCTTATCCTGTCCGATGACCTTGTTGTACGCGTTCGTGGTGATGTCGGGCTTACCTTCGCCATCTTCCCAGATGGTCTCGATGGTGTAGGTCTTATCGCCAATCTTCACGCCGCCGGCGTTGTTGTACTCCTCGACCGCGAGGTCAATGCCGTAGTGGCTATACTCACCAACGACTGCTAGGGAACCGGAGAGCGGCTGCACCACGCCGATCTTGATGACGCCGGTCTCATTCGACGCGGCTGCGTCCGAGGAAGCCGACGAATCCGTCTGAGCGGGAGCGGCGTCCTGCTCTTCCCTTTGACTGCACGCAGCCAGGGAAAGCAGACACGCCAGTGCAAGAATCATTGCAAGTACCTTTTTCATGTGCATCCTCCTTCAATTTCTTGTGTTTTTTTGACTTCTGACCGATCAGCAGTGCACAGCCTGGGAACTCGAAATACAGCGCACTAAAATCGCTGTGCACAAATATAGTATAGAATTCGAAATGTTTTTTGTATATGTTGTCACATTGAAATTACACGTGGTTTTTTTGTAGATTCTACAAAGGTCAAACGAAAAAATCCCCTGTCTCACAGCATCTGTGTGAGACAGGGGATGATGTTATGGATCGTTAAGATCACCAGGGAAGAGCCCGCTTTTTGAGCTCATAATAGCACAGGATCAGCTTCAGCGCGCCGTCGTTCCAGGCGTGGACGTGCTCCAGACGCGCCTGCAGTTTTCGCATCCGGTAACGCACGGTGTTTTCGTGCAGATGGAGTTGCTGCGCGATCTGCGGGACATTGCCCTGCAGGCGCAGATACAAAAGTGCGGTCTGCAGCAGCTCCTCCTCCAGCTGGCCGTCCTTTCCGCAGAGCGACTCCAGAAGGCTCTCGCAGTACTGGCACATCCAGTAATCATGGCAATATGGCAGCAGGAGCCTGTAGATGCCGATGTTCTGAAACGACGCCATCGGCAGTGCGTGCAGACGGCAGTACTCCACGCTGCTCATCGCCTCGATAAACGCAAAGACCAACTCGTCCGGACGGGCATGCACGGCGCTAACGCCGACAACGCCGTCCGCAAGATAGCATTGCAAGCGCATCTGCGCGCGCTTTTCCAGCGCATCGCCGGCGCCGGAGGCCTCCTCGCAGAAGATGAGCAGGCAGCCGGATTCGTAGCGGTAGCAGCGCTCGGCGATCGTTTGCAGGTTTTTGAGCATGGCCTCGCTGATATTTCCGGCGGCGTTCCGGTCGGGGCCAGCCTGCGTGGCATAGTAAGCGACGCAGAAGCTCGTCTGCTCCTTTGGCAGCAACTCCTTGGCAAAGACTGAGGTGTCGATGCGGTTCGTGCCGTTGCGCAGAATCGTCTGGATGCGCTGCTCGATCCACTCGCTCTGGGCGTTCGCGCGGATGCGCTCGTTGACGACCACGATGATCTCCTCAAAATAGGCATCGTCGCGCCCGAACAGGAAGATCGGCAGCCCGACCTTGTCGGCATATTTCACGACCTCCGGAGGGAGCTCGGAGTAGTAGATCGTCTTGATCGCCAGCGCACTGATGCCGTCCTCGACCAGACCTTGCAGCGCGGGCATCAGCACGTCCGGGTCGTTTTTGGCAAACAGCAGGCTGGACAGCACAAAATCGCGCTTGCGGAATTTCCATACAAGTCCGCGGCTAGCTTCGGCGTACTCATAGTCCAGAATGCCGATGCCGCCGATCGTATTTTGCAGTCCGCGCGCGCCGGTCAGCAGCTTCAGGTTTTTCAGTTCCTCGATCTGCATCAGATCTGCAACGGTAAATGCCAAGTTTTTCACCTCTGTGATTATCCGTAATGCAGTTATGTAACCTGTAAGTAAGAATACCACAAAACCGAAAAATCGGCAATACATCAGTTTTTGGAATTCACCGCGCGGCCTGGCGGGGGAGCGTATATAAAAAATCCCGTGGCTGCCTGTTGGCAGCCACGGGGGATGTTTTGAGAAAAACTGAATTACTTCAGCTCGGCCTCGGCGCCGGCTTCCTTGAGCTCGGCAACGATCTTCTCGGCCTCGTCCTTGGAGACGGCTTCCTTCAGGGTCTTGGGAGCGCCGTCGACGAGCTCCTTCGCTTCCTTCAGGCCCAGACCGGTCAGGCCGCGGACGACCTTGATGACAGCGATCTTGTTGGCGCCGGCGGACTTCAGCACGACGTCGAACTCGGTCTTTTCTTCAGCAGCCTCGGCAGCGCCCGCAGCGGGAGCAGCAACAGCGGCGGCAGCGGCGGAAACGCCGAACGTATCTTCCAGAGCATGGACCAGCTCGGCCAGTTCCAGAACGGACAGGCCCTTAACTTCTTCGATCAGAGCAGCGATCTTTTCAGACATTGTAATATCCTCCTAATGTAAGTGTTATTGTAAAATTACTCTGCGGCGGCTTCCGCAGCGGGACCTTCCTTCTGGATGCGGATCTGATCCAGAACGAATGCGAGGGAAGAGATCGGCGCGAGGAACGTGCCGAGCACCTGCGCGATGAGAGCGTCCTTGCCGGGCAGCTCGCCGAAGCCCTGAAGCTGCTCGATGCTCATCACAGTGCCTTCAACAAGACCGCCCTTGATGCGAACGACGTTCTTGTTCTTCTTGGAAAACTCGCAGACGACGCGGGCGGGCGCGATCGGGTCGCCGGTGGTGCTGGCCATGGCCGTGGTGCCGTTAAGCAGCTCGTCAAACTGAGTGTAGCCGACCTTGTTGGCGGCGAATCTCGTCAGCGTGTTCTTAACGACACTGTACTCCACACCAGCCTCACGGAACCGGTTACGCAGCTCGGTATCCTGCGCGACGGTGATCCCCTTATAGTCAACAAACACGGCAGAAGTAGCGGCCTGCAGCTTGTCGGCAAGAGCGTCAACGATCGCCTTTTTGCTTTCCAGAACCTTTGCGTTGGGCATTAGTGTCACCTCCGAAAAATAAAGTGTCCTCATGCCGAAAGACATGAGGACACGAAATGTTTCCATTCAGCGTAACCTCGGCAGGATGGGGGACCCATTACGGCAAAATGCCTCCTGCTGTCTTTGGCAGCCAGACTATTATAGCAGATGCGCCCGGAATGTCAAGCGCAAAATGCCGGTTTTATCAGAAAACTGTGCTTAGAACTTCGTGGTAGCGACCTTGACGCCGGGGCCCATGGTGGAAGCCAGCGTGCAGCTGCGGACGTACTGGCCCTTGGCGGCGGCGGGCTTGGCCTTGATGACGGCGCCCATGAGGGCGTTGAAGTTCTCGACCAGCTTTTCCGTGCCGAACGACGCCTTGCCGATCGGGCAGTGGATGATGTTGGTCTTGTCGAGACGGTACTCGATCTTACCGGCTTTGATCTCCTTGACGGCGGCAGCGACGTTGGGGGTCACGGTGCCGGCCTTGGGGGAGGGCATGAGGCCCTTCGGGCCGAGGACCTTACCGAGACGGCCGACAACACCCATCATATCGGGCGTGGCGACGACGACGTCAAAGTCAAACCAGTTTTCCTTCGTGATCTTTTCGACCAGATCCATGCCGCCCGCGTAGTCGGCGCCGGCCGCCTGCGCCTCTTCCAGCTTGGCGTCCTTGGCGAACACGAGGACCTTGCGGGTCTTGCCGGTGCCGTTCGGCAGAACGATGGCACCGCGGACCTGCTGGTCGGCATGACGGGAGTCAACGCCGAGCTTGATGTGGATCTCAACGGTCTCGTCAAACTTGGCCTTGGCGGACTTGACGACCAGATCCATCGCGTCGGCGACTTCGTACTGCATACTCTTGTCGATCAGCTTGGCGCTGTCAACGTATTTTTTACCCTTGAACAATGTAATATCCTCCTTAGTGGTGATTCGGAACAGTTCCTCCCACGTTGTTATGAGGCTCGGCAGTTTGCCGATGCACCTCGGTCAGTTTTGTCAGTCGGCGACGACGATGCCCATGCTGCGGCAGGTGCCGGCGACCTGGCTCATCGCTGCTTCGATGGTGTTGGCGGTCAGATCGGGCATCTTCTTTTCCGCGATCTCCCTGACCTGGGCCTTGGTGATGGTAGCGACCTTGTCCTTGTTGGGCACGCCGGAACCCTTCTCGATGCCCAGAGCCTTCAGAATGAGGGTCGGGGTCGGGGGCGTTTTGGTGATGAAGGAGAAGCTGCGGTCAGCATAGACCGTGATGATGACGGGGATCTTAAAGCCAGCCTGATCCTTGGTGCGCTCGTTGAATTCCTTGATGAACTGCGAGATGTTCACGCCGTGCTGACCCAGAGCCGGGCCGACAGGGGGCGAGGCGGTCGCTTTTGCCGCGGGGATCTGCAGTTTGATATAACCGGTTACTTTCTGTGCCATGATAAGCACCTCCTGAATGATAAGTGGTGATACGCGCGCGGCGCGTATTTTTGGCGGGGCGAGCCCCTCCCACGTTCTGCTGCGGAGCGGATGTTACGGAGCGACCACTTCGACCTGGTCCAGCTCCAGCTCCACAGGCGTTTCGCGTCCGAACATGGAAACAATGACGCGAACTTTGTTCTTTTCGATGTCCAGCATATCGACCACGCCGACAAAGGACGTCAGCGGGCCATCTGTGACCTTCACGGTATCGCCCTCGGCATAGCTGACGACGATCTCGTGCTTTTCAACGCCGAGCTGCCGGACCTCTTCCTCGGTCAGCGGCGTGGGCTTGGTGCCCGAGCCGACAAAGCCGGTGACGCCGCGGATGTTCTTGACGATGTACCACGCCTCGTCGGTCATGATCATCTTCACCAGCACATAGCCGGGAAACACCTTGCGGTCGTAGGTTTTCGGGCCGTTGTCCGTGATCTCGGTGACGGTCTCCATCGGGATGGAGACCACGTGGATCAGATCCTGCAGGTGGCGGGTCTCGATCGTTTTTTCCAGGGTCGCCCGAACGGTATTCTCATAGCCGGAGTAGGTATGGACCACATACCATTTTGCTTCGTCCGCCATGATGGTACCTTAACCCTTGAAGAGGGTAATGATGCCGTTCACGATCGCGTTGCCGGCAAAGTCAAAAACCCAAATGAAGATGCCGACGATCAAAACGCACACAAGAACGATGAGCGTATTGTTGAGCATCTGGCGCTTGCTCGGCCAAACGACCTTTTTCAGCTCGCTCTTCATTTCGCGGAACCAGCGAGCCAGCCGGGCAAAGAATTTACCTTTTTTTGCTTCAGCCATGTTGTTCACCCTTTCTGCAATGCGGTTTGCACTGCGTTACTTCGTCTCGCTGTGGACCGTGTGCTTCTTGCAGAATCTGCAATACTTCTTCATCTCGAGACGATCGGGGTCATTCTTCTTGTTCTTCATGGTGTTGTAGTTTCTCTGCTTGCATTCGTTGCATCTGAGTGTGATCTTCACGCGCATTTCTCGGCACCTCCTTAATCTTTGCCTCCCTGCATGACCGCGACTATTGAAAATTTTAGTGTGCGCCGGAACTACTTACGGCGCGTTCGCGGCTGAAAATGGGCGCAATGAACCCCCAAAATCGCAGGTGCGGATATTTTATCACAGCCCGTGCCCAAGGTCAACCTGTTTTTGCAAGTTTTTTTGATTTTTTGCACTTGGGTGACCGCTGACGGCTCTTGCCGATTTGATCAGCGGTTACCCGGATTGCCATTTTGGCGCGCCTGTGATAGAATACAGCGGAGAACGGGAAGCGGAGGAGAGCATATGAAGATTCTGGCCATCGACTACGGCGACGCGCGCACGGGCATTGCCATATCAGACTACACGGGGCTGCTCGTGGGCACGACGGACGTCATCCACAGCCGCAAGCCCGCTGTGACGGCGCGCGAGATCGCGCGGCTTGTGAAGGAACACGGCGCGGAGCGGCTGGTGATGGGCTTTCCGCGCAACATGGACGGCACGGAGGGCCCGCGCGCGGCGCTCTACCGCGAATTTGCCGCGCTGGTGGAGGCGGAGACCGGTATGCCGGTCATTTTATGGGACGAGCGCCGCACGACCGTGGAGGCGCACCAGATCCTGTCCAGCTGCAACTACCACGGCAAAAAGCGCAAAAACACCGTGGACGCCGTGGCGGCGTCGCTGATCCTGGAGGGGTATCTCTCCTACGTAAGACTGCAAAAGGAGTAACGCAATGTTTACCGGTTTTTCCGACGAAACGGCGGATATGTTCTGGGACATCCGCTTCCATAACGACCGCGAATGGTTCCGCACGCAGAAGGAACGCTTTGACCGGGCGGTCATGCAGCCGGTCAAGGCGCTGTCCGGCGAGCTGTATGACTGGCTGGACGCGCAGCATCCGCAGCTGCATATGAACCTGCACATCTCGCGTATCTACCGCGACGCGCGCCGCTTGTTCGGCCGCGGGCCGCTGAAGGATCACATCTGGTTCTCGTTCCAGAACGAGATCGAGGGCTACGCCGAGGCACCGTGTCTCTGGTTCGAGGTCGGCTGCGAGGGCTATGCCTACGGGCTGGGCTACTGGATGCCCCCCGCGGACGCTGCGCGCTACCGCCGCGAGATCGACCGCGACCCCGCCGCGATGAAAAAGCGCATCCGCCGCTTTGACGCCCAGCAGACGTTCCGGCTGGAGGGCGACGACTACGCGCGGGCGAAGGGGCACGCGGACGACGCGCTCGGCGCGTGGTACAATAAGCGCTGGCTGGGGCTGACCTGCCGCCGGGCCTACGATCCGCTCTGCACCACGCCGGAGCTGTTTACGCTCGTGCGCGACGGCTTCGAGTTCCTGATGCCGTACTACCAGTTCGCCGACCATATCTACCGCTCCGCTGAGTGAAAATGCCGCCGCAGATCGTAGGATCTGCGGCGGTTTTTGCGGTCATTTCTGCAGAGCACCCTTCCAGATGACCTCCTCCAGTCCTACGAGCAGGAGGAAGCCGCCGAAGAGCTTGCGCAGGAGCGTCTGGTCGACGCCCACAGCGAGCCACGCGCCGAGCGCAGCGGTGACGCATCCGGCGATCGCCGCCGGGAGGACGGCGCGCCAGCAGATCTGGCGGTTTTTGGCGTGAAAGAGGATCGCCGCCGCGGCGGTCGGCAGGAAGTACAGAAGGTTGATGCCCTGCGCGGCCTTCTGCTCCATGCCGAGCACGGCCGTCATCCACACCATGAGCAGGCTCCCGCCGCCAATGCCGAAGCCGGACAGCACGCCGCACACCGCGCCTGCGGCCACTGCCGCCAGCGCGCTCAGCATACGAGCAGGCGCACGCCGCCGAACAGGATCAGCGCGCCCAGCGCCAGGTGCAGGATGCGGGCGGGCATTTTGGAAAACAGCAGTCCTGCCGCCACGCCGCCCGCCGCGCCGCCGAGGAGATACGGCACGCTCTCGCGCAGCGGCAGCGCGCCGTGCAGCGCGTACACGCCGATCGACACCAGGCACAGCGGCAGAATGATGCACACGGCGGAGGAGAATGCCTTTTTATCCTCCAGCCCGCCGAGCCCAATGAGCAGAGGCACGAGCACCATCCCGCCGCCCGCGCCGAAAAAGCCGTTCACGATCCCCGCCGCCGCGCCCGAGAGCGCGTAGCGCACAGTCTTATTTTTCATAGCCGTCCCTCCCGCACACAGCGTTTTTCCATATCGTGCGCCGTGCGCGGGATAATATGCAAAAAACCGGACGTGACTGAACGGTCACGTCCGGTTTTCGATCGGTTTTTTACTTGACGCCCGAGCCCTTCATAGCCTTGGCGTTGAAGGTGTAGGTCGCGTCGGCGGTCATGCCGTCCTCCCACGCGGTGTAGTCGTTGTCGCGCAGGGCGGTCTCAACGAGGTAGTCGCGGTAGGTCGTGTCGCTCTGGCCGACGAAGTAGATCACATGGTAGCCGTACTCGGTCTCCACGATGCCGGTGTCGCCGGGCTGACGGGAGGCGTCGAAGCACCAGTCGTTGAACGAGGCGACCATCTGGCCGGGATAGACGTTCTCATACAGGCCGCCGTCACCCGCGCCGGTGTCGGCGGAGTTGTCACGGGCGAGCTGGGCGAAGGATTCCTCCGTCTTGTCGCCGGACTCGAACTGCGCCAGCAGATCCTCGGCCTTCAGCTTCGCATCGTCCATCGCGGCCTCGTCGGAGGTGTCGCTGACGGAGATGAGGATGTGGCGGACGTTCACGAGCGGGAAGTCGTTCGTGGAGCGGCTGATGTAGTAAACAACGTAGTAGCCGGCTTCGGACTCCAGCGCGGCGCAGTCGCCCTCGACGCGCGCAGCGTCAAACAGCCAGTCCTGCGTTGCGGGCAGGCAGGCGGAGTAGGCGTAGTCCTCACGCAGCGTGTAGCTGTCATCGTCATAGTAGGAGACGCTCGCCTCCGGGGCATTTTCCTTGCACAGCGCGACGAACTGCTCTTCGCCGGTGACGGACTGCGCCATCTGCTCGGCAAGCGCCTTTGTTTCCGCCTTCGTCTCGTCGGTGACGTCGGCTTCGTCGCCCTGCACGTCGGAGTAGGAGTAGAAGAACGTGCGGTAGCTGACCTTGTCATAGTCGTTGGGGTTCGCCGCGTATTCCTCGGCGAGCTGATCGGCCGTGTAGGTCAGACTGTCGTGATAGTTCGTGGTGTATTCGCTGACGAGCTCGGTGACCTCCATATACTCCTGGAAGTTCGTCTTGTTGCAGCCCGTGCCGTAGACGGCGGCGAGATAGCCGTTGCCGCTGCCGTAGTTGCCGAGCTGGGCGTACAGGTCGATGGTCTCCAGCGTGGAGGTGATCTGCGACTGCGCGTCCTCGGAGAGCGTTGCGCCCTCGGCCACGGCGGCGTCATAGATCGCATACGTTCTGGCGGCGGTGTCAAGGCCCTGCTCCATCAGATAATCGGCCCAGGTGGTGCCGGCTTCTTCATCATAATACTGCTCGCTCAGCGGCTGGGTGGAGTCGATGAGGTAGGAGTACAGATCGCCGTACTGGCTCTGCAGCTTGGTGCGGGCGTCGGCGAAGAAGTAGTTGACCATGGCGGGGGAGAGCTTGTGCGAGCCGACGGTGGCGGCGGTGGTGTGCGCTGCAAAATAGCCGCTCGACAGCATGGTGAAGAAAACGACCAGCGCGACGAATACCGCGATCGCGGCGACGATCAGCGTGGTCTTGAGCCCTTTGCTCATGCCGGCCTTTTCACCGGCGGACTGCGGCGCGGCAGAGGCTGCCTTGCGCTCTTTCTTTTCGCGGGATGCGCTCATAATGGGACCATTCCTCTCATATTCCGAGTATTTCGCTCAAAAGCGGTTCAGCGCATATTATAACGAATCCGCGCCGCGCTTGCAAGGGGCAAAACAGAAATGTGAAGAAAAGTTCACAAAATACGCAAAGACGCTGAACGCATTTCGTTAGAAATACGCAAAAAAATCCTCCACGTAAAAACGTGGAGGATGTCCCGCAAAGGCCGTGCGACCCCAATTATAACCTGCACGAAAAGGCAGGTGGGTCGCCTCTGCCGCGCTTCACTGCTTCCAACGTCCGCAACACGTCTGTGCGTGGGCGGGAGGCCTGCAATCGACGCGGCAAGTACAGCGTCCCGTGATCATAATGTGGGTTTAAGTGGGATCGTCACGCACCCCGCAGGAAACTTGTTTGGGTCAAAAATGCTCAGTGGTCAGTCTCAGCGCCGCCTTCGTCCTCATACATGAGGTCCATCAGCGCCTGATACACGGCCTCCAGCTCGTCGTCGTCATCCAGCGTCACCAGGATCTGCTCGCCGTTTTCCTCCTCGGCGCGCAGGATGCTGACCTCCAGATCCTCTTCGTCGCTCTCGGCGCCCTCTTCCTCCGCGGGGACGAGCGCCAGATAGTGGCTGCCGTTATAGTCCAGCTCCGCCAGGACCTCCAGCTCGTATTCCTTGCCGTCCTCGTCGGTGATGGAGATAAAATCAGAACCGTATTCTTCGCTCATGCGCGTACCCTCCGTGCAGCGTTTATTTCTGTCTCCATTTTACCCGCATCGCGCCGCAAAATCAAGAGGAAATTCGCCGCGCTTACGAACAGTACGCCTCGAGTGCGCGCGTCAGCGCGTCTGCGTCCGAAAACGCCAGCCCGCGCAGCAGCTCCGCCCGCGCCGCGCGGGGGAGACTTGCGGCGGGGCAGCCGGTATCCCGCCACGCGCCGCGCGCGGCGTCATATACACACACAGCGCCGCCGCGCTCGCGCAGAAGATACCGCGCCTGCGCGCCCTGCGCCGGGCCGGTCAGCAGCGCCGCCAGCAGCAGCAAAACGGCAAGCCGTTTTATACGATCACGCCCTTTCAAACGGTCTTTCAGCTAGCGTGCCCGCGGCGGCGGGCGTTATGTAACCTATGCAGAATAGATTTACAATTTGTTCCCAAAATAATTGACAAGCGTGTTATAATGTAAAACGATTATTTTGGGAAGCTATGCAGGCGCCCGCCGGACGGCCGGCAGGAGGGATCGAACGATGGCAGAAAAGAAAGAATTCGGTGAACCGGGCAGACCGCGCTCCGGCTTCGGACGCGTGCTGCGCGGGATCGGCAAGGTGCTCGGCACGGTGCTGCTGGTGCTGGTGCTCACGATGTCGATCTTCGCCTGCCTGTTTGCGGTGTATGTAAAAAACGACCTGTCGCAGCAGACGGAGTTCTCCATGGAGGGCTTCGCACTCGACCAGACGACCGTCATCTATTATACCGACCCCGCCACGGGGGGGGATGTGGTGCTGCAGAAGCTCTACGGCGGTGCGAACCGCACATGGGTGAAGTATGAGGACATCCCGTCCAACCTCATCCACGCCTGCATCGCCATCGAGGATAAGCGCTTTCTGGAGCACCACGGCGTGGACTGGATCACCACGATGAAGGCCTGCGCCAAGATGTTCCTCGGCTCGGGCACGGCGGGCGGCTCCACCATCACGCAGCAGCTCATCAAAAACCTGACCGGCGCGGAGGAGGTCACCGTCCGCCGCAAGCTGGTGGAGATCTTCCGCGCGCTGGAGTTTGAAAAGCAGTATACAAAGACCGACATTCTGGAGTGGTACCTGAACATCATCGGCCTCGGTGAAAACTGCTCGGGCGTGCAGTCGGCGGCGCAGGTCTATTTCGGCAAGAATGTGGAGGATCTGGACCTGGCCGAGTGCGCCGCGCTCATCGGCATCACGAATAACCCCTCCATCTATGACCCGTATATCAACCCCGAAAAGAATAAGGAGCGGCAGGAGACCATCCTGTACGCCATGCTCGAGCAGGAGTATATCACGCGCGAGCAGTATGACGCCGCTGTGGCCGAGGAGCTTCAGTTCCGCAACACCAGCGGCAAGTCGGACGGCTCGGACTCCGAGTATTATTCCTACTTTGTCGATCAGGTCATCCGCGATGTGGTGAGCGATCTGCGCGACAAGACGGGCTACAGCTACGACATCGTCTATAAAATGGTCACCACCGGCGGCTACAATATCTACTGCACGCTCGACCCGAATGTGCAGAAGGCGCTGGACGAGGTGTACCAGAACCTGGAGAGCATCCCCAAGACCGCAAGCTCGCAGCAGCTGCAGTCGGGCATGGTCATCGTGGATAACGCCACCGGCGACATCGTGGCCCTGTGCGGCGGCGTGGGCAAAAAAGAGGGCAGCCTCACCTACAACCGCGCTACGATGAGCTATCTCTCCCCGGGCTCCACCATCAAGCCTGTGTCGGTCTACGCCCCCGCGATCGAGCTGGGGCTCATCACGCCCGCCACGGTCTATGACGACACGCCCTATTCCTTTACCGACAGCGCCTGCTGGCCGAAAAATACCGACAACGTCTACCGCGGGCTGGTGTCGATCAACGAGGCGGTCTGCCATTCCTACAATACGGTCCCCGTCAAGCTCGTGGCCGAGATGACGCCGGAATACAGCTACTCCTTTGCCAAGGACAAGATGGGGCTGAGTACGCTGGTATCGGATTATGTAAACTCGAAGGGCGAGGTGCTCTCCGACGTGAACCTCGCGCCGATGGCGATGGGCGGCCTGACGAACGGTGTGAGCGTGCGCGCGATGACGGCGGCGTATGCCACGTTTGCAAACGAGGGCGTTTACCGCGAGGCGCGCACCTATTCCCGCGTGACCGACTCGACCGGCAAGGAGGTCATTCTGGACAATTCGCAGAATTCCTACGTCGCCATGAAGGATATGACGGCGTGGTATATCACCTATATGCTGCAGAACACCGTCAGCTACGGCTCCGGCACGGCGGCAAAGCTGGACGGCATGACCGTGGCCGGCAAGACCGGCACGACCACGAGCGACTTTGACCGGTGGTTTGCGGGCTACACGCCGTATTACACCGGCGTTGTGTGGTGCGGCTATGATAACCCCGAGGAGATCGTGCTGACCGAATCCGCGACGAACCCGGCCATCTCGCTGTGGCAGCAGGTCATGTCGCGCGTACACCGCAGCCTGATGGACCGGCAATTCGCGAAGCCCACGAATGTGGTCGAGTGCAGCGTCTGCCGCGACAGCGGCCTGCTGCCGACCGACGCCTGCCGCTCCGATCCGCGCGGCAGCCGCGTGGTGACGGTGGAGCTGAGCCTGTACGATGTGCCGGCTGCGGAGTGCGCGACGCACAAGGAGGCGGAGATCTGCAAGAGATCCGATCACGTCACCAACGAATACTGCGCCGAGGCGGAGGGCAACACCGTTTATAAGGCCGGGCTTCTGAACGTGGCCCGCGGCTTCCCGATCCCGGGCGTGGTGGTGCAGGATCAGTCGTATGTGCTGCCGGATCTGGCGGTGCCGAGCGGGTACTATCCCGCGCTGTCGCCCGACCCCGACGCCATCAACATCCCGTGCTATGTGCACACCGAGGCGGACGTGCCGAAGGACGACGAGGACGAGGATGCGGAGGACGCGGACGGCGAAAAGCCGGACGCGCAGACCGCCGAGCACCCGGAGGGCGGCGAAGCGCCGCAGACCGACGCACAGACCGGTAAACCGGACAGCTGGAACGGTGCGACCGGCGTGGAAGAGAGCTAGAAGGACAAACAGGAGAACAAAATGTGGCAGGCTGATGAATGGAAGGACTATGAGGTCCTCGACACCTCCCGCGGCGAAAAGCTGGAGCGGTGGGGGAACTATGTGCTGGTGCGTCCCGACCCGCAGGTCATCTGGAACACCCCGAAAAACGACCCGCTGTGGTGGAAATATGACGCGCGCTACTGTCGCTCGTCCACGGGCGGCGGCGCATGGTCGGAGCACCGGCTGCCGGATCACTGGCAGGTGCGGTATAAGGAGCTGACGTTCAACGTCAAGCCCATGAATTTTAAGCACACCGGCGTGTTTCCGGAGCAGGCGGCGAACTGGGACTTCATCATGCGCACCATCCGCGCGGCAAAGCGGCCGGTGAACGTCCTGAACCTGTTCGCCTACACCGGCGGCGCGACGCTGGCGGCGGCCGCCGCGGGCGCGAGCGTGTGCCATGTGGACGCGGCAAAGGGCATGGTCGCCTGGGCAAAGGAGAACGCAAAGTCCTCCGGGCTGGAGGATCGCCCGATCCGCTGGATCGTGGACGACTGCGCCAAATTTGTGGAGCGCGAGATCCGCCGTGGGCGGCGGTATGACGCCATCATCATGGATCCGCCGTCCTACGGGCGCGGCCCGTCGGGCGAGATCTGGAAGCTGGAGGAAAACCTCTTCCCGTTCGTGGAGCTGTGTACGGGCGTCCTTTCCGACGAACCGCTGTTCGTCATCATCAACTCCTACACCACGGGCCTTGCGCCCTCGGTGCTGGGCTACATTATGGATACGCTCATCACGGCGAAGCACGGCGGCGGTACAGAATGCGGCGAGCTGGGGCTTCCCGTGCGCGATTCCGGTCTGGTGCTGCCGTGCGGCAGTACGGGCCGGTGGGTCAAATAAATGGAACTTAGAAGCGAACAACAGACAAATTCTGCCATCCGCGTGGAGGGCCTGCACTACAGCTACCCCGCCGCAGAGGGGCAGACGGAGCACGTCGTGTTTGACGGGCTCGACCTGACGATCGGGCAGGGCAGCTTTGTGGCGGTCCTGGGGCACAACGGGTGCGGCAAATCCACGCTCGCCAAGCATTTTAACGCCATTTTGCTGCCGCAGGGCGGCAGCGTGCACGTGTGGGGCATGGACACAAAGGACGAAGCGCTGCTGCTGGAGATCCGGCGGTGCGTGGGCATGGTGTTCCAGAACCCCGATAACCAGATCGTCTCGAACGTGGTCGAGGAGGACGTGGCATTCGCCCCGGAAAACCTCGGCGTGGCGCCGGACGAAATTCGCCGCCGTGTGGACGAGGCGCTGCGGCAGGTGGGGATGTATGAATTCCGCGCGCACGCGCCGCACCTGCTTTCGGGCGGGCAGAAGCAGCGCGTGGCCATCGCGGGCGTGATCGCCATGCGGCCGAAGTGCATCGTGCTCGACGAGCCGACGGCCATGCTCGACCCGCAGGGCCGGCGCGAGGTGCTGGACACCATCGAGCGGCTCTGCCGCGAGCAGGGCATCACGATCGTCCTCATCACGCACCATATGAAGGAGGCTGCGCGCGCCCAGCGCGTCATCGCCATGCGCGAGGGCAAGATCCTTGCCGACGGCACGCCGGACGAGGTGTTTTCACAGGTCGCGCTGCTGCGCAGTGCGGGTCTCAGCGTGCCGGAGACGACGGAGCTTTTGTACACGCTCAATCAGGCGGGCTGTGAATTCCCGCTCGGCGCGTACAGCGCGGACGCGTGCGCCGCGCTTCTGCTGGACTACCTCCGGCGGTAAATATGATCCCCAGATCGGGAGGATAAACGATTGGATCCGATTTTAGAGATGCAAGACCTGTCGCACCTGTACAGCCCCGGCACGCCGTTTGAGCACGCCGCGCTGCGGGATGTGAATTTGAAGATCGAGCGCGGCGAGTTTCTGGGCCTGATCGGCCACACCGGGTCGGGCAAGTCCACGCTCATCCAGCACCTCAACGGCCTTCTGCAGCCGACCTCCGGCCGCGTGCTGTTTGACGGCGAGGATATTTGGAAGGACAAAAAATTCACGCGGCAGGTGCGCTTTCATGTGGGACTGGTGTTCCAGTACCCCGAGGCGCAGCTGTTTGAGGAGACGGCCTACCGCGACATCGCCTTCGGCCCGAAGAACATGGGCCTCGACGAGGACGAGATCCGCCGCCGCGTGCTGCGCGCGGCGAGCTTTGTGGGGCTTTCGCAGGCGGAGCTGGAGCGCTCGCCGTTTGACCTGTCCGGCGGGCAGAAGCGCCGCGTGGCCATCGCGGGCGTGATCGCCATGGAGCCGGACGTGCTCATTCTGGACGAGCCCACGGCGGGGCTCGACCCCGCGGGGCGCGAGAGCATTCTGCAGAATATCCGCGACTATCAGGCGGCGCAGAACGCCACCGTCATCATGGTCAGCCACTCCATGGAGGAGGTCGCGGCAAACGTCAGCCGCCTGGTCGTGATGAACGGCGGGCGCGTGGCGATGACCGGCACGCCGCGGGAGGTATTCTCCCACGCCGAAGAGCTGGAGACGATCGGGCTGGATGTGCCGGAGCTGACGCGCGTGTTTCTGGCGCTGCGGCGGCAGGGCGTGGACGTGCCCACGGCGATCTTCACGCCGGAGCAGGCGGCGCAGGCCATCCTTGCGCTGCGGCAGGGAGGTGCGCGCCATGCTTAAAGACGTCACGCTCGGGCAGTATTTCCCGGGCAATACGGTCATCCACCGGCTCGACCCGCGCACAAAGCTCGTCTGGACGGTCTTATACATCGTTGCGCTGTTTCTGGCAAAAGGCGCGGCGGGCTACGGCCTGATGCTGGCGGTGCTGCTGGCCGTCATCGCGGCCTCGCGCATCCGGCTGTCCGTCATTCTCAAAAGCCTCAAGCCGCTGCTGCTGGTCATCATCCTCACGGCGGTCCTCAACCTGTTTTACACCAGCGGCGAGACGCTCGTCTCGTTCTGGATCTTCCGCATCACGCGCGAGGGCGTGCGCAGCGCGATCTTTATGGTGCTGCGCATCTCGATGCTGGTCGCGGGAACATTTATGTTAACCTACACAACATCCCCCATCGCGCTCACCGACGCGCTGGAGAGCCTGTTCGGCCCGCTCAAAAAGCTGCGCGTGCCGGTGCATGAGCTGGCGATGATGATGTGCATCGCCCTGCGCTTTATCCCCACGCTCATCGAGGAGACCGACAAGATCATCGCCGCGCAGAAGGCGCGCGGCGCGGACTTTGAGTCCGGCAACCTCATCGCGCGGGCCAGGGCGATGGTGCCGATTTTGGTGCCGCTGTTTATCAGCGCCTTCCGCCGGGCCGACGAGCTGGCCACGGCCATGGAGTGCCGCTGCTACCACGGCGGCGAGGGGCGCACGCGGCTGCACCAGCTGCGCTACGCGCGGCGGGACGCTGCTGCGTTCCTGTTGGGCGCTGTGGTGCTGGCGGCGGCGATCGTCCTGCGGAATTACGGACTTTAAGGCTTTTTGAGAGCAAAACATTCGGAGGCGGCTATGCGCAACATTGCACTCGTTCTCAAATACATCGGCACGGCGTATCACGGCTGGCAGGTGCAGAAGCGCGATGTGAGCGTCGGGCAGACGCTCGAGCGCGCGGCGCAGATGGTCGTGGGCCACCGGGTGCATATGACCGGCTGCGGCCGCACCGACGCGGGCGTGCACGCGCGCTGCTACGTGGCAAATTTCCGCACCGACGCCCGCATCCCCACCGACCGCCTGCCGTATGCGCTCAACACGCACCTGCCGGACGATATTGCGGTCATGCGCGCGATGGACGTGCCCGACAGCTTTAACGCCATCGGCTCGTGCGTGCGCAAGGAGTATACGTATCAGATCTACAACTCGCCGCTGCGAGACCCGTTTTATGTCAACCGAGCCTGGCTGTATCCCAAGCGTCTGGACGAGGCGGTCATGCGCCGCGCGGCGCAGCAGTTCGTCGGCGAGCACGATTTTGCCGCTGTCCGCTCGGTCGGCACGGAGGTAAAGAGCACCGTGCGGCACGTGTATTACTACAACGTGGAGCGTGAGGGCGATATGATCTATCTGCGCGTGTGCGCCAACGGCTTTCTCTACAACATGGCGCGCGCCATGGCCGGTACGCTCGTTTGGGCGGCAGAGGGGAAGATCAGCCCCGACGCCATCGGCGAGCTGCTGGCGCGCGGCGACCGCACGGCGGCGGGCCCGACCGTGCCGCCCGGCGGGCTGTACATGACAAAGCTCTGGTATGAGGACGGGGAGGTCAGCTTCCATGTCGGATAACGTTTCGCAGATGCACACGCCGCAGGGCAAAAAGCTCCTGCGCCGGATCGTGCTGTTTGCGCTCATTTTGCTGCTGGTGCTGGGCGGATGCGCGCTGTATATCTTCCGTGACAGCATCAATACCGACGCCATGCGGCGGTATTTCAAGTACCTGAACGTCACCGAGACGGACAGCACCGGCCACTTTTCCTTTGACGCGCACAGCGGCAACCGCTACGCCGGGCTCGGCGACGGGCTGGCGCTGGCGTCGGTATCGGGCGTGACGGTGTTCGGCGCGAACGGCGCGGAGCAGGCGGCCTTGCAGATGCCGATGAGCCTGCCGTCGCTGCGCGTGGGCAAGGACGCCGCGCTCTGCTTTGACGCAGGCGGGACGAGCCTGTGCACCGTCAGCGGCCGCAAGGGCGCGATCTTGCAGGTCACGAGCGACCGCGCCATTCTGGACGCCGATATTTCTTCCGACGACTGTGTGTGCTACGCCACGTCCGAGAGCGGCTACCGGTCGGTGCTCTATGTATACAACGCCGCGGGGACGAAAATTTACCGCTGGCTGTCCTCCAGCCGGTATCTGCCAGTATGCACCGTGAGCACGGGGGCGAAATACCTCGCCGCCGTGGCGCTCGGGCAGCAGGAGGGGATGTTCCAGAGCAGCGTGGTGCTGTTTGACACCACGCAGGAGGAGCCGCTGCGCGAGCTGGCGCTCGGCAGTGATCTGATCTTTGACCTCGAATTCCTGCCGGACGATACGCTGCTCGCCATCGGCGAGACGACCGCGAGCTGTCTGAAGCTCGACGGCACGCTGCTCGGGCGGTATTCATATGCCGACGCCTACCTCAAGGATTTTGAGACCGGCGGCAGCGGATTTTTGACGCTGTGCCTGAATATGTATAAGGCGGGCAGCCGCTACTCCGTCGTCACGCTCGGCGCGGACGGGAAGGAGAAGGGGAGCCTGTTCATCGGCGAGGAGATCCTCGACTTTTCCGCCGCAGGCAAATATGTGGCCGTGCTCACCGCGAGCGACCTGCGCATCTACGATGAGACGATGACGCTCTACGCCTCCACCGACAACGTGGCCGCGGCGACCGACGTCATCCAGCGCGCCGACGGCTCCGCCATCCTCATCAGCGGCGGCAGCGGGACGCTGTATATTCCCTGAACCTGCCCGCGCCGCCGGGATTTGGCCGTGGCGCGGCGGCGGACAGTGTGCTATACTTCTTTTAGAATCGCGATATAAGGAGAACCCCAGTTATGAAACCGACCTTATGTTCCAAATGTAAAAAAAATCTGGCCGTCATCTTCATCACGAAGATCGAAAACGGCAATACGATCCATGAGGGCTATTGCCTGAAGTGCGCGCGCGAGCTGGGCCTGAAGCCCGTGGACGACATGATGCAGCGTATGGGCATCACCGACGACGACCTGGAAAACCTGAGCGGCGAGATGTCCGAGGCGCTCGGCTCGCTGGAGGGGATGCTCTCCGGGCAGGATC
Organism: uncultured Oscillospiraceae bacterium; assembly: GCA_934631005.1. GTDB lineage: Bacteria > Bacillota > Clostridia > Oscillospirales > Oscillospiraceae > CAG-170. The sequence goes on along the minus strand of CAKTXA010000022.1, from coordinate 14,511 downwards.
CGGACAGCGGCGAGGACGACGAGCAGGACAGCCAGACGGCCACGTTCCCGTTCCTCAACAAGCTCTTCGGCAACGCCGGCAATCAGGACCCGGAGCAAACGCTGCCCGTCCCGCAGGAGCTGAAACCGGGCCGCGCCGCGGGCGAAAAGCAGCCCAAGCAGGGCAAAAAGCATAAATTCCTCGACACCTACTGCCAGAATCTCACGCAGAAGGCGCGCGACGGCAAGCTCGACGCCGTGGTCGGCCGCGAGGTGGAGACCGAGCGCGTCATCCAGATCCTCAACCGCCGGCAGAAGAACAACCCCTGCCTCATCGGCGAGCCGGGCGTCGGCAAGACGGCCATCGCCGAGGGACTGGCGCAGAAGATCGTCAAAAAGGAAGTGCCGTTCAAGCTGCAGGATAAGGAGGTCTATCTGATGGACCTCACCGCGCTCGTAGCAGGCACGCAGTTCCGCGGGCAGTTTGAAAGCCGCATGAAGGGCCTCATCGAGGAGGTCCGCAAGCTCGGCAACATCATCCTCGTCATCGACGAGGTGCACAATCTCGTCGGCGCGGGCGACGCTGAGGGCTCCATGAACGCCGCCAATATCTTAAAGCCCGCGCTCTCGCGCGGCGAAATTCAGGTCATCGGCGCCACGACGTTCAACGAATACCGCAAGCACATCGAAAAGGACGCCGCGCTTGAGCGCCGCTTCCAGCCTGTCACCGTGAACGAGCCGACGATGGATGAGGCGATCGAAATCCTGCGCGGTGTGGCGCATTATTATGAGAGCTTCCACGGCGTGGCCATCTCGCCGGAGATCGCGCGGCAGGCCGTTGTGCTCTCGGAGCGCTACATCACCGACCGCTTCCTGCCCGACAAGGCCATCGACCTGCTGGACGAGGCCTGCTCCGACGTGAACCTCCGCTGCAAAACGATCAGCGAGCTGGCCGCGGCCAAAAAGGAGCGGGACGACATTGATCTGGAGCTGAACACGCTGCTGGACGCGGCGGAAAAGCAGCCGGAGGACTTTGAGCGCATGGCCACGCTGCGCAGCCACAAGCTGCAGCTCGACCAGAAGATCGCCCTGCTCGAGGAAGAGCCGAAGCCCGCGCTCACCATCGAAAATCTCGCCCGCATCATCGAGATGTGGACGCGCATCCCCGCCAGCAAAATTCAGGCGCAGGAGTATGAGCAGCTGCGCTCGCTGGAGGATCACCTCAAGCAGCACATCGTGGGGCAGGACGAGGCGGTGCACGCCGTGTCCGCCGCCATTCGCCGCAACCGCGTGGGCATCTCGCCCAAGCGCCGCCCGGTGTCGTTCATCTTTGTCGGCTCCACGGGCGTTGGCAAAACGGAGCTGGTCAAGCAGCTCGCGGCGGAGCTGTTTTCGTCGGTCGAGTCGCTCATCCGGCTGGATATGTCGGAGTATATGGAAAAGCACAGCGTCTCCAAGCTCATCGGCTCGCCCCCGGGCTACGTCGGCTATGACGAGGCGGGGCAGCTGACGGAGAAGATCCGCCGCAAGCCGTACAGCGTGGTGCTGTTTGACGAGCTGGAAAAGGCGCACCCGGACGTGCTGAACATCCTGCTGCAGATCCTTGACGACGGCCGCATCACCGACGCGCAGGGGCGCGTGGTGAATTTTGAGAATACCATCATCATTATGACCTCCAACGCAGGCTCCGACCGCAAGGACGGCTCGGTCGGCTTCGGCCGGACGCTCTCGGAGCAGAGCCGCGAGAAGGCAATGAAGGCGCTGGGCGAGTTTTTGCGGCCGGAGTTCATCAACCGCGTGGATGAGGTCGTGTGCTTCAACCGCCTGACGGAGGAGAATTTCCGCGCCATCGCGACCATCATGCTCACAGAGCTGCGCGGGATGCTCGAGGCGCGTTCTATCACCCTCAGCTGGGACGATACGCTCCTTGACGAACTGGTGAAGCGCTCGTACTCCGCGACCTACGGCGCGCGCAACCTCCGCCGCACCATCCAGCAGCTGCTGGAGGATCCCATCGCCGAAAAGATCATCAACAGCTTCGCAGAACCGGTCCAGACCATCACCGTCCGCGCCGAAAACGGCGAGATCAAGATCGAGAGCAAATAAAAACCAGCCGCACGCAAACGTGTGCGGCTGATTTTTGCAGTGTCGCATGCTTCGTCGTAGCGGAAAGCAGCACGTAGCTGTCGAATCCCCGATGCACCGGCGGGCGGAATGCACCCTTTGCCTTCCCCTCGGGGCCGATTCCCCCTATCAGGGGGAAATGTCCCGAAGGGACAAAGAGGGTAGGGACAGGTGCCCCCGAAGGGGGCGGATGAGGGCTGGGGAGCACTAAAACATAGCTTAGCAGTTGTGCCAAAATGTGACTGCTCCCCGACCCTCATCAGTCGCCTGCGGCGACAGCTTCCCCCAGGGGAAGCTATGGGGTGCATTCCGCACCACGGTGCGTGAAAAAGCCACAGCTGCCTATCAGCGGGCGGGGCAAGCCCCGCCCCTACGTTACGACTAAGAAATCGGTGCGGTATGTGCAATCATATAAGCAGATCCCCGAGCGCTTCGCGCTCGGGGATCTGCTTACGATCGGGACTATAAGCCGGGTTCTGTAATCGACAGTCATCTATCTAGACGTACCGTTGCCGGTATGTTCCAGCCACCTTCTCGGAAGCAGCCGGGCGAGCCTTGCTTCCTCTGCGGTGTTGCTCCGGATAGAGTTTACAGCAATGGACGCTTCCACGCCATTGGGTGCGCTCTTACCGCACCTTTCCACCCTTACCCGCGGCGGCGAAGGCCGCCGCGGGCGGTATATCTCTGTTGCACTTTTCCTCAGATCGCTCTGGGCGGGCGTTACCCGTTATCCTTGCCCTGTGGAGCCCGGACTTTCCTCACGCACGGCCTTTCGGCGCTGTGCCCGCGACTGTCCGTCCCGGTCGCGGGACTATTGTACCGTTCAGGCGGCGGTTTGTCAAACAGATTGCATTTATTTTGCCGGGGCGGTATAATATTTGAGAAAGTATCAGGAAAAGAGGTCCATACCATGAACGAACGGGTATCGGCATATTTTGACGCGCTGCGCGGAAAGCGCATCGCGGTCCTGGGCATCGGCGTGAGCAACCGCCCGCTCATCCGGATGCTGCTGGCGCGGGGGCTTTGTGTGACGGCGTGCGACAAAACGCCGCGCGAGAAGCTGGACGATGCGGTTTTGCAGCTGGAAAAGGACGGCGCGGCGCTGCACCTCGGCGAGGGGTATCTGGACGGACTGGACGCGGACGTCATTTTCCGCACGCCGGGAATGCGCCCCGACCTGCCGCAGATCAGGCGCCTGACCGACCGCGGCGCGGTGCTCACGAGCGAGATGGAGGCGTTTTTTGCCGTCTGCCCGTGCAGGATCATCGCCGTGACCGGCTCGGACGGCAAAACGACCACCACCACGCTCATCGCCGAAATTCTCCGGCACGCCGGCAAGACCGTATGGCTCGGCGGCAACATCGGAACGCCCCTGCTGCCGCGGGTGGGGGAGATGCGGCCGGAGGATGTGGCCGTGGTGGAGCTCAGCTCGTTCCAGCTGATGACGATGACGCAGTCGGCCGATGTGGCGGTGGTGACGAATCTGGCGCCGAACCATTTGGACGTGCACCGCGACATGGCGGAGTACGTCGCGGCAAAGCAAAATGTGTTCCTGTACCAGTCGGCGGACGGGCTGCTCGTTCTCAATATGGACAACGCCATCACAAACGGCTTTGCCGAGAAGGCGCGCGGCCGCGTGGTAAAATTCTCCCGCCGCGGTGTGCCGGAGCGGGGCGTATATCTGCAGGACGGCGTCATTTACCGTGACGGGAAAAAGATCATGGACGCTTCGGATATTCGCATCCCGGGCGTACACAATATTGAAAACTACATGGCTGCGGCGTGCGCCGTGGAGGGGCTTGCGTCGGATGCGGACATTGACGCCGTGGCGCGCAGCTTTGCGGGCGTGGAGCACCGCATCGAGCTGGTGCGGGAGCTTCGCGGCGTGCGGTATTACAACGACTCCATCGCCAGCAGCCCGTCCCGCACCATCGCGGGGCTGCATTCGTTCGAGCAGAAGGTCATCCTGATCGCGGGCGGGTACGATAAGCACATCCCGTTCGACACGCTCGGGGGCGAGATCTGTGCGCACGTCAAAACGCTGATCCTCTGCGGCGCGACGGCGGACAAAATTCGCGCCGCCGTGACCGGGGCGGAAAGCTACGCGCCGGGACAGCCGGACATTTTGCAGGCGGACGATCTGGCGCAGGCGGTACAGCTGGCGAAGGACGCCGCCCGGCCCGGGGATGTGGTGACGCTCTCGCCCGCGTGCGCGGCATTCGACCAGTTCAAAAACTTCATGGTGCGCGGGGCTCGGTTCAAGGAGCTCGTGCGCGCGCTGTAAGGAGAGTCTATGAAGCTGAAAAAACTTTATTGCAAGGCGCTGCGCCTGCGCAGGCGCATCCGGCACCCGTACTGCGCCGCCGTCATCGTGGCGGCGGGCGCCGCCACACGGATGCAGGGCGGCGGCAAAATTCTGGCAACCGTCTGCGGCGAGCCGGTGCTCACCGGCAGCCTGCGGGTGTTTGATGCCTGCGTGCTCATCGACGAGATCGTCGTTGTGGCGCGGAAGGAGGAGCTGGAGACGGTCGCGGCGCTCTGCCGGGACTACAAAAAGGTCCGCGCCGTCGTGTGCGGCGGCGCGAGCCGGCCGGAGTCCGTGGCGGCGGGCATCGCGGCGGTGTCGGAATACACGGAGCTGGTGGCGGTGCACGACGGCGCGCGCCCGTTCGTGACCGACCGGATCATCTGCGACGCGGCGGCAAAGGCGGCCAAATTCGGCGCGGCGGCCCCGGCAGTGCCGGTGAAGGACACCATCAAGCTCAGCCATAACGGCGTGATCGCGCAGACGCCGGAGCGTAAACACCTCTTTGCCGTGCAGACGCCGCAGGTGTTCGACTATGACCTGCTGCGCGCGGCGCTGCAGAATGCGCTGGAAAAGAAGCTGCCCATCACCGACGACTGCTCCGCCGTGGAGGCGCTGGGGATGCAGGTGCATCTGACGGACGGGTCGGAGGAAAATATCAAGATCACAACGCCGCTCGATCTGGAGCTGGCGCAGACGATCCTCAAAAGGAGGCGGAGAGCTTGCGCATCGGAACGGGCTATGATGTCCACAGACTGACGGCGGGCAGGCCGCTCATCCTCGGCGGCGTGACCATCCCGCATCCGCTGGGGCTGGACGGGCATTCGGACGCCGACGTGCTGGTGCACGCGGTGATGGACGCGCTGCTCGGCGCAGCGGCGCTGGGCGACATCGGAAAGCTGTTCCCGGACACGGACGAGCGCTACCGCGGCTGCTCGAGCCTTTGGCTTCTGGAGCAGGTGGGCGAGACGCTGCGCAGGGCGGGCTGGCGCGTGGGGAATATCGACGCCACCATCGTGGCGCAGCGCCCAAAGCTCGCGCCGCACCTTGCCGCCATGCGCGAAAACATCGCCCGCACGCTCGGCATCCCGGCAGGGGACGTGAGCGTCAAAGCGACGACAGAGGAGCACCTCGGCTTCACTGGAAGAGAAGAAGGCATCGCCGCACAGGCGGTGTGTTTGATTTTAAGTAAGAGTGAATAGTGAATAGTGAAGAAGTAAGTATTTAGTCGTAACGTAGGGGAGAGGCTTGCCCCTCCCGCTGGTACGCAATATCGTTCTTTTGCGGCAGAGCCGATTTGCCGAGGACCCCATGGCTTCCCCTCGGGGAAGCTGTCTGCGGAGCGCAGCGGAGCAGACTGATGAGGGTCGGGGAGCAGTTGCGTTTTGGTACAACTGCAAAGCTATGCGCAAGTGCTCCCCGGCCCTCATCCGGCTCGCTGCGCTCGCCACCTTCCCCGAGGGGAAGGTATGGGGCGCATAGCGCCACGCCGTGCGTGCAAAGTTTACGGCAGCGTACCAGTGGGTATGAAAAAGCAGCGTCTGCCAATGGCAGACGCTGCTTTTTGATCTGTTTCAGGCGCTGTGCAGGCCGAGGATGGCGACGGCGAAGCGGAAATAGACGAGCAGGGACAAAAAGTCCACGATCGTTGTGATGAGCGGGGACGCCATGACCGCCGGGTCGAAGCCGATCTTTTTGGCCAGCAGCGGCAGCGTACAGCCGATGAGCTTGGCCAGGCAGACCGTCACGGCCAGAGACAAACTGACCACGAGCGCGACGGTGGTAGTCACGCTGTTGTCGCCCAGCAGCAGATGGTCGACCAGCATGACCTTGCCGAAGCAGGCCACGGCCAGCACGACCGCGCACAAAACGGCCACGCGGATCTCCTTCCACATCACGCGCAGAAGGTCGCGGAACTCGATCTCACCCAGCGAGATGCTGCGGATGATGGTGACGCTCGACTGCGAGCCGGAGTTGCCGCCGGTGTCCATCAGCATGGGGATGAACGCCGTAAGGCACGGCAGGAACGTGAGCGCGTTTTCAAAGCGCGTGATGACGTAGCCGGTGAGCGTGGCCGAGATCATCAGCAGCAGCAGCCACGGCATACGGTTGCGCCAGATCTCAAACGGGCTCGACCGCAGATAGGGATGTTCGGACGGCAGCATGGCCGCCATTTTTTCAATATCTTCCGTGGCCTCGTCTTCCATGACGTCCATCGCGTCATCGAATGTGACGATGCCGACCAGCCGGAATTCGGTGTCCACCACCGGCAGGGCGAGGAAATTATACTTGGAGAACATCTGCGCGACCTGCTCCTTGTCGTCGAGCGTGTTGACCGCGATGACGTGCTCCTGCATGATGGATTCGATCGTCGCCTCGTCGTCATCGCACAGAAGCAGATCTTTCACCGTGACAAGGCCGATGAGCTTGTGCCCATGCGTCACGTAGCAGGTGTAGATCGTCTCCTTGTCGATGCCGGTGCGGCGGATGCGCAGGATCGCCTCCTCCACCGTCATGGCGGGGCGGAGGGATACATATTCGGTGGTCATAATGCTGCCGGCGGAATCCTCGGGATAGCGCAGGATCTCATTGATCTGCTTGCGCATTTCGGGCTCCGCCTGCGTGAGGATACGCTGCACGACGTTGGCGGGCATTTCCTCCACCACGTCCACCGCATCGTCAACGTACAGCTCGTCGATGACCTCCTTGAGCTCCGAATCGGAGAAGCCGCGGATGAGCAGCTCCTGCGGGTCGGGCTCCATTTCCACGAATGTCTCCGCTGCCAGCTCCTTGGGGAGCAGCCGGAACATCAGCGGAAGGCGGGATTCATCCAGCTCGTCGAACACCGCCGCAATATCGGCGGGGTTCATCGTCGTCAGGACGTCCCGCAGGGAATAATACTTTTTTTCGTCAAGCAGCTTGACGAGCGTATTTCCCACGGAAAAATTTCGTTCTGCCATGGACCTTTCCTCCTAAATTTCAGGTTGCTGTTTTAGGAAGTAAGCCACACGTCACAGGCATATCAGCAGAGGGGAGAGCGCCGGATCATTTGGCGCTCCCCAAGAATGGCACGCACGAGGGCGGCTCATTCCCGGTGCAACTTCGGCCTGCGGATGTGCCGTTACTACTTCCTGCGTCCATTCTTCTTCACTCCTTTTTTGCTTCAGATGGGACATCCGGGCGCACTGCGCCCACAAACATCCATTCTCATTTTAGGCGCTTTCTGCTCGAATGTCAACCGCAGCCATAGATTTTTCTCGTTGGCAGCGCCGTGCGTTTGTGATACAATCAAGAAAAACCATAGATAGAAGGAGCGTTCCGGATGGAAACGGTCAGACTTTATTATCAGGATGCCCATTTGCGGGAATTTTCCGCGCGCGTCGTCTCGTGTGAGCGGGAAAAGGAGCGCTTTGCGGTCGTTCTGGATCAGACGGCATTTTACCCCGAGGGCGGCGGCCAGCCGGGCGACACGGGCGCGCTGGACGGTGTGTGTGTGCTCGACACCCATGCGCGCGGCGGCGAGGTCGTGCATTTCTGCGACGGCCCGCTTGAGACCGGCAGCACCGTGCGCGGCACGATCGACTGGGCGCGGCGGTTCGACTATATGCAGCAGCACAGCGGCGAGCATATCGTCAGCGGCATCATCCACCGCCGCTTCGGCTATGAAAACGTGGGCTTCCACATGGGCGCGGACATGGTGACCATTGACTTTTCGGGGATGCTCACGATGGACGACGTGCGCGAGATCGAGCGTGAGGCAAACGAAGCCGTGTGGGCGAATTTGCCCATCGTCGTGTCGTGGGTGGATGGCGAAGAGAAGGCAAACGCGGTCTATCGCAGCAAAAAGCCGATTGACGGCGTGCTGCGGCTGGTGAGCATCCCCGCCATCGACGTGTGCGCGTGCTGCGGCACGCACGTCTCCATGACCGGCGAGATCGGGCTCGTCAAAATTTTCACCTGTCAGAAATTCCACGACGGCGTGCGGCTGGAGATGCTCTGCGGGCGCAAGGCATATAGTTATGTAAACTCAATTCTGGAGCAGAACAAGCGTATTTCGGGTCTGCTCTCGGCAAAGCCGCAGCAGACGGCGCAGGCGGCGGAGCGGACGCTTGGCGAGCTTGCGCAGGTCAAATACCGCGCGGGCGCGCTGGAGCGGCTGCTCATCGAGCGCGCGGCAGACGAGCTGCGCGGCAAGGGCGACAGCCTGCTGTTCATGGAGCTCAGCGCCGACGGCCTGCGCCAGATGGCGGACGCCGGGATGCGCGCCTGCGGCGGCGTGTGCGCCGTGTTCACCGGCAGCGACGAGACCGGCTGGCGCTATGCCGTCGGGCAGGCGGGCGGCGATCTGCGCGCGTTTTCCCGGCGCATGAACGACGCGCTCCGCGGCCGCGGCGGCGGCAAGCCGGAGTTTGTGCAGGGTTCGGTGCAGGCCGGCCGCGCCGAGATCGAAGCGTTCTGGAACGGGGGGCGGGAAGCATGATCCAGGATATTTTTCCGCACATCTATCACAACGAGATGTCGTGGCGCGCGCCGCGCGCGGGCGACAGCCTGCTGCTGCTGCGCGACGGGCGCGTCTATGCGCGCATTGAGGATGGAAACGTCGAGCTGCCGCGGCTTCAGGACGCGGGCGGGCAGCTGCAATATCTGTTTTCCATCGACGAGCAGGCGTATTACTGGCAGTATGCCGGGCAGCATCCGGTCATCCCCGGCTTTTCGTACCTGCCGGACGCGGAGCTGCGCGCATGCCATCCGGATGAGACGCTCTTTGCCTGCGCGGCGGCGCAGAGTCTGGTGCGCTGGTACCGCGCCAACCGCTTCTGCGGGCGCTGCGGCACGCACATGACGCCGAGCAAAACGGAGCGGGCGATGGTCTGCCCGGCGTGCCGGCAGACGGTGTATCCGAAAATTTGCCCGGCGGTGATCGTGGCTGTGCACGACGGCGACCGGCTGCTGCTCACGCGCTATCGCGGCCGCGCGTTCAAAAAATACGCCCTGGTGGCGGGCTTCAACGAGATCGGCGAGTCGATCGAGCAGACCGTCCACCGCGAGGTGCTGGAGGAGACGGGCGTGCACGTCAAGAATCTGCGGTTTTACAAATCGCAGCCGTGGGTGTTCACCGACACGCTGCTCATGGGCTTTTACGCGGAGCTGGACGGCAGCGACGCGATCCGTGTGCAGGAGGACGAGCTGGCCGAGGCGGGCTGGTTTCTGCGCAGCGAGCTGCCGCAGGAGCACTCGAACATCAGCCTGACCGGCGAGATGATCGAGCAGTTCCGCGCGGGCAAGATGTGAACAATTTTGGAATTTTTCCTGCGGGGCTTTCCTTTTGCGCTTTCATGCGTTAAAATAAGCGTAAATCAGACGGGAGGCACGCAGAATGGATGAACAAAAACGCGATCAGCTGGAGCAGCAGACCTCACAGCCGGATGCACCGGAGCACAAGACCGGGAGCGTCACGCAGGCGCGCGACAGAACGCGCCGCAACCTGATCCATACGGTCTGCGGCGGGTATCTGGCCTACCTGTCCTATAAAATGTTTCGCAGCTTCTCGGAGCTGATCGCCGCCGAGAGCTGGAGCGGCAACACCATCATCAGCCTCATCGGCGGCGTGGTGTTCGCCGTCGTCGCGGTGCTTTTGCTGGTGGGCGTGGTGCGGCGCGTGCTGCGGCAGATGCACGAAAATAGCTGAGAGAAAACCGAAGGAGAAAACCGATGAACAACGATTCCATGTTTCTGATGCTCGACCTCATTTCGCTGGGGTGCGGGCTGTATTGCTTTTACATTTGGATCCGGCTGCTGATCGAGAAGCGCCTGTTCAAAAACGGGCTGCTGATCCCGAAGGACAAGACGGCGGAGGACTGCTTGGACGAAGAGGGCTTCATCGCCTATATGAAGCCGCGTCTGGCGGTGCTGGCGTTCGTGACCACGATCTATGGCATTTTGCAGGTGCTCAACAACTCCGTGCTGGAAACGCCGTTTATGAACCTGTGGCAGAGTCTGGTGCTGCTGGGCGTGGTGCTGGCCGTGCTCGTGTGGTACGCCATCGCCAACAGCAAGGCCAACCGCGAATATTTCGGTATGTAAAGAAGATTTGAAAAATCCCGACGGAATGTCGGGATTTTTCTTGTAAATCTCCATCTGCTGTGGTAGACTAAACCACTGTGAACCGATCAAAAATGTTTGGAGGGTGTCCCATGTAGGCAGGCATTTGAGCGCGAACAAAAAATATTTGGAGGTACTTACATGGCATCCCTGAAAGAAGAGATCAGCCGCCGCAGGACGTTTGCGATCATCTCGCACCCGGACGCCGGCAAAACGACACTGACGGAAAAATTCCTGCTGTACGGCGGGGCCATCGCGCAGGCGGGCGCGGTCAAGGGCAAAAAGAACTCCCGTGCCGCCGTCTCCGACTGGATGGAGATCGAAAAGCAGCGCGGCATCTCGGTCACGTCGTCCGTGATGCAGTTCCAGTATGAGGGCTTCTGCATCAACATTCTGGATACGCCGGGCCATCAGGATTTTTCGGAGGATACGTACCGCACGCTCATGGCGGCGGACTCGGCTGTGATGGTCATTGACGGGGCAAAGGGCGTGGAGCCGCAGACGCGCAAGCTCTTTAAGGTCTGCGCCATGCGCCGCATCCCCATTTTTACGTTTATCAACAAGATGGACCGCGAATCGCGCGACCCGTTCGAGCTGCTCGACGAGCTGGAAAACGAGCTCGGCATCGAGACCTACGCCTGCAACTGGCCCATCGGCTCCGGCCGGGAGTTCGGCGGCGTGTATGACCGCCGCGGCAGCCAGCTGCTGCTGTTTTCGGGCGTTTCGGGCAAGAACCGCGCGGAAAAGCTGGAGCTGGCGCTGGATGATCCGCAGGTCGCGCAGCTCATCGGCGAAAAGCGGCAGCAGCAGCTCATGGACGACGTGGAGCTGCTCGGCGCGGGACGGGAGTTCGACATGGACGAGGTGCGCCGCGGCGAGCTGTCGCCGGTATTCTTCGGCTCGGCGCTCACGAACTTCGGCGTGGAGCCGTTTCTGGAGGAATTTCTGCGCATGACGCCCAGCCCCCTCGCGCGCGAGGCCGACTGCGGCGTGATCGACCCGTTCAGCCCCGATTTTTCGGCGTTCGTGTTCAAAATTCAGGCCAATATGAACAAGGCCCACCGCGACCGGCTGGCGTTTATGCGCATCTGCTCGGGCAAATTCGAGCGCGACGCGGAATACTATCACGTGCAGGCGGGGCGCAAGATGCGCCTGTCGCAGCCGCAGCAGCTCATGGCGTCGGAGCGCGAGATCGTGGACGAGGCGTACGCGGGCGATATTATCGGCGTGTTCGACCCCGGCATCTTCTCCATCGGCGACACCATCACCGTCCCGGGCAAAAAGTTCAAATTCGGCGGCATCCCGACCTTTGCGCCGGAGCATTTCTCCCGCGTGAGCCCCAAGGACTCGATGAAGCGCAAACAGTTCATCAAGGGCACGGAGCAGATCGCGCAGGAGGGCGCCATCCAGATCTTCAAGCTGCCGAACTCCGGCATGGAGGAGGTCATCGTGGGCGTTGTGGGCACGCTGCAGTTCGACGTGTTCCAGTACCGCATGAAGGGCGAATACGGCGTGGAGCTGCGCATGGAGGGCCTGCCGTATGAGCAGCTGCGCTTCATCACAAAGGCGCCGGTGGACGACCTGAAGGATCTCACGCTCTCGTCCGATGTGGAGCTGCTGGAGGACTACCGCGGCAGGAGCCTGCTGGTGTTCTCGAGCTTCTGGTCGATCGACTACACGCGCAAGCGCAACCCGGGTCTGGAGCTCTCGGAAACAGCAGAGTAAATCATACGGCAGATGGAGTTTTCCGTCTGCCGTTTTTGTCGGCAATTGTAAACTTTCTGTATCATGCGCCCTATGCGCGGCAGAATATGATATGATGATAAAAAAGAAAGACAGGAGGTCATTTCGATGAAAAACCTTACAAAAGAGACCTTTGAACAGGATGTGCTGCAGAGCGCGCAGCCGGTGGTGGTGGACTTCTGGGCCACGTGGTGCGGCCCGTGCCAGATGCTCGCGCCGGTGCTGGCGGAGGTGGCGGAGGCGCTGCCGCAGGTGACGTTCTGCAAGGTGGACGTGGACGAGGAGCGCGAGCTGGCGCTGAGCGCCGGGATCGAGAGCATCCCCACGCTGCTGATCATAAAAAACGGCAAGGTGGAAAAGCGGCTGGTCGGCTACCGCGAAAAGGACGCCCTGCTGCGCGAGATCGAGGCGGTTTTATGAAGGTCCGGCTGAACGAGGACAAGGCGGTCGTGGCAAAGGTCAAAGAGGGCCTCAAGCGCACCGGCGGCTACTGCCCCTGCCGCCTCGCCCGCACCGAGGAAAACAAATGCATGTGCAAAGAATTCCGCGACCAGATCAAAGACCCGGAGTTTGAAGGGTATTGCCATTGCTTGCTGTATTATAAGGAAAAATGAGACGGCTTTTGCCGCACCTGCCGTATCCCCAACGCACCGGCGAAATGTAGGCACCCCATAGCTTCCCCTCGGGGAAGCTGTCGGCGAAGCCGACTGATGAGGGTAGGGGAGCAGTTGCATTTCGCTGAGCATGCTAAGCTATGTTTCAGTGCTCCCCGGCCCTCATCCGCCCCAGTGTGCGCACTGGGGCACCTTCCCCGAGGGGAAGGCAAGGGGCCCTCAGCAAATCGGCACGGCCGCAAAAGAACGATGCTGCATACCAGCGGGCGGGGCCAGCCCCGCCCCTACAGGGGTGCGCCCGAAAGGGCTGATGTGGCCATCGGCCCCTACAGGGTGCGTTTGTGTTCGCATCGGGGCGGGTGCGGGGGCGGTGGGAAAAATCGAAATTCTTAAAAAATTCTGAAAACGGTTGATTTTTCTTGGATTTATGGTAAACTAGCGTATAAGCAAAACTATCCTGAATTTCATACGTTCCAATGAAAGAGAGGTACATAACTATGAAGAAAACGATGAGCAGACTGCTTGCCGTAGCCCTCGTTCTGGCAATGGTCTGCGCCATGATCCCGGCAGCGATGGCGGCTGCGACGGCTGTATCGGTCGAGCTTAGCTCGTCTGATCCGGTGCTCGTGAAAACGTCTATTACTGCCACTGCTAAGGTGACCGGTGAGACGTCTAACGAAGTCACTTGGGCAGCGTATACGACGGCCGACGGTACGACGGCTTCTGACGTTGTTTCCGTGAATAAGGCCGATGCGACGCACGCTACGGTTTTTGCCAATAAAGCTGGCACTGCCTACATCAAGGCGACGGTTGACGGCGTTTCCAGCACGGCTGTTGCTGTTACGGTCAAGTGCAGCAGCACCTGCACTGTGAATGGCTGCACTTGTGATGCAGATCACACTGCTGCTGCCTGCAATTGCGCTGCCTGTACGGCGGTCCAGAGCATTTCAGTAGGTTCTAACTTTACGCTGAAGCCCGCTTCCGGTTCGACCGCGGCGGAGACCAAGCAGCTTGTCGTTCTGGCGACCTATCCGGCCTGTGCGAAGAAAACAACAGATGAAGCGCGGAAAATCACCAGCGATTTGACGTTCTCTTCCAGCAATCCGGCTGCGGCTACTGTGAGCCCCGCTGGTCTTGTCACAGCTGTTGCCAATGGTACGACTCAGATTCTTGTTCAGTACAAGAAGGATACTGCAAATATTTTTACTACTGTAGATGTCACGGTCGCTTCGACGCCCGCTGTAACGGCTGTGATTGCTGCCGCTAGTGGCAAGACGGACTACAAGACTGGCGAGGCGATCAGCCTGACGGTCACTCCCGGCGGCGGCTATGGCCTTGGCACGTACACGTACCAGTGGAAGAAGGATGGGAATGTTCTGACCGGCAAGACTGCCCAGACGCTGTATATCTCCTCTGCTACGGCCGGTGCGACCGGTGATGGGGGTAGCTACACCTGTGTTGTGACCTCCAAGAAAACCGGCTCGCCCGATATGTCGCAAGAATCGAATGCTCTCGCGATCACTGTTACCGCACCGGCCTATACCGTCTCTCTGACGCCGGTGAGCGGGCTGAGCCTGAAGGCTGGCGAGTACGGCTATGTCTACGCCACCATCATGCAGGGCGCGAACGTCTATAAGACGCCGAC
>CAKTXA010000021.1 GCA_934631005.1 uncultured Oscillospiraceae bacterium | reverse complement strand
AAGGCAATGTCTTTCATTGTTATTCCGGCGCTCGTCATCGGCTTGGGCTTTATCTTGTATGCACAGTTCAAGTACAACAAGGGAATCTTTTAAGAGTAATCTTGCAAAGTAATTCAACAAACTTGAATCTGACTGGCAGGCACAGTCTGTGCTTGCCCGCCTTGTTTGCCAAACAGCGAAACGGGCGGCGGCAGTCAATGGCGCGAAGCGTTCATCTTGACCATTGACAGACGCAACCCGTTGCGCTATATTCTTCCCGTCAGCTATCGAGGGGGGTCGTAATCTGTCACGGCGTTCAGGTAGGCTTCTGGATCGCCGTTCAGAACCAGATCGGCATACGCAAGTGGATCATTGTAGATCAGATAATCCAGCTCTGACCGCTGGAAGCGGTTATCGGCAACTTCGTTTTCAACGGCGGTGCAGTCAATGGAAATCTGGCTTCCATCATCAAAAACCAATTCCACGCAGGCTGTGTCTATGTTGAATTGACAGGATATAAGTTTGCTCATGGTCATACCTCCAAGATGTTTTTTGAGGTGAATCAGGCGGTCAATTTCCGGGTGATTATTGGCGGGAATCATATCAAAACCTGTCGCAAATCATTCAAAACAAGTCGTTGCGAACGGTTAGTACGTATAAAATAGCTGGCTACAAAACGGCTACAAAATTCGTAAGGAACCTATGTACAGCCCGAAATACGTGGATTATTTGGACAAAATGCGTATCGAGAGTGCATTTTATAACCCTAAATCAAAGCCCAAGACTTGAGTGGGAATAAGCATCCTGCCCGGGAAGTGTTTTACTTTCCGGGCATTTTTGTATGCGCTATTGACTGCGTTGTGTTTGCATGGTATAAGTACAAGAGATCCGAGCGGCAGCTTGGGTCTCTTATCAGGACCGAAAGGACACGGATATGTTCAAAAAAACGTTTACATTGTTTTTGGCCGGGCTGCTTGTGTGTCTGCTTTTGGGTGGGTGTGCGGCGAAGATGGCCTCTGCGGAGGCGCTCGTGGCGCTCAGCTGGGACGCGGCGGCGGCTGAGCCGGAGTATCTGACGCAGTGGCCGGACAACGCGTTCACGCAGAAGATCCCCCAGCCGCAGAGCGGCACGGTCGACTACGTGCTCGACCACAGCGCGTCCGGCCGCTACGCGATCTTCTGCAAGGACATCTCCGCCGCGGAATCGGCGCGGTACGTGCAGGCACTGCGGGACGCCGGATACACCGAGCTGCAGTCTGCAGAAAGCAGCGTATCCGCCGGAACGATCCTCGCCCGCGACGACGCCTACTTAAGCGTCTCCTACGCCGATGACACCCTCGGCATCGTCATCACCCTGCAGAAAAATGCAAAATAGCGGAAAAAGTTTGTAGGGGCCGATGACCACATCGGCCCTTTTATTATTCATCATTCATTGCGTGAGGGATAATGAATAATGAATGATGAAGGATGAAAAATGAATAATTTTAGTCGTAACGTAGGGGAGGGGCGGTTTGAAGTAAGAGTGAAGAGTGAATAGTGAAGAAGTTAGCACCGGCTGCCGAATCCCCGACGCAGCAGCGAGACGTAGGCACCCCTTGCCTTCCCCTGGGGGAAGGTGCCCCCGAAGGGGGCGGATGAGGGCTGGGGAGCACTGGCGGATAGCTTTGCATGCTCATCAAACCGCAACTGCTCCCCGGCCCTCATCAGTCTGCTCCGCTGCCGCTCCGCAGACAGCTTCCCCCAGGGGAAGCCAAGGAGCCTTTTGCAAATCGGCACTATTCAAAACATCCGCTACTGCCTACCGGCGGGAGGGGCAAGCCCCTCCCCTGCGGTACGACTAAGGACTCACTTCTTCACGATCCGTGCCGCGGGTTGCAATCTTTTGTCTGTCATGGTATGATGCTACGAGTCGGAAGGAGGCGATGGCGTGAGGAACAGCTCGACCTGCAATATGACGACGGGGGCGCCGTGGCGGCGGATCACCGCCTTTGCCCTGCCTGTGCTGCTCAGTCAGGTGTTTCAGCAGCTCTACAACACCGTGGACGCGCTGATCGTCGGAAAATTCCTTGGCGACGGGGCGCTGGCGGCGGTCACGTCGTCCGGCCCGCTTATTTTTCTGCTCATCAGCTTTTTTGAGGGGCTGACGCTCGGCGCAGGCGTGGCCATCTCCCGGTATTTTGGCGCCGGTGACCACGCGCGGGTCGAGCGCGCGGTGCATACGAACATCCTCGTCAGCGCGATCAGCGGATTGCTTCTCACAGGGCTCGGCGTCTGGCTGACGCCGCACATCCTGCGCTGGATGGACACCGACCCGGAGGTTCTGCCGGACGCCATTGATTACTTCCGCTACTACTTTGCCGGCGTGCTGGCGGTGGTGCTCTACAACGCCTGCAAAAGCGTGATGAATGCTCTGGGCGACAGCCGCAGGCCGCTTTACTATCTGCTGCTGTCATCGGCGGTGAACGTGGTGCTGGATCTGCTGTTTATCGGCGGGTTCGGCTGGGGCGTCTGGTCGGCGGCGGTCGCCACGACCGTTTCGCAGGCGATCAGTATGATCCTGTGCCTCATCCACCTGTCTGGCCCGCGGGCGGCGTTCCGCCTGCAATGGCGCAAGCTGCGCATCGACCGCGCGCTGTTCGGCGAGATCGTGCGCTATGGGCTCCCCTCCGGCGTGCAGAACTCCGTCATCAGTCTGGCAAACGTGGTCGTGCAGGCCAATATCAACACCTTCGGCAAGCTCGCCGTGGCGGCCTGCGGCACATATTCCAAGCTGGAGGGCTTCGCGTTTCTGCCCATCACGAGCTTCACGATGGCGCTGACCACCTACACGGGCCAGAATCTCGGCGCGCGAATATGACCGCGCCAAAAAGGGCGCCCGCTTCGGCATCCTCTGCGCCATCACGGTGGCGGAGCTGATCGGTCTGGCGCTGTATATCCTGATGCCGCAGCTGGCAAGGCTGTTTTCCGAGACGCCGGAGGTCATCCGGATGGCCACGCGGCAGGCGCGGACGATCGCGCCGTTTTTCTGCCTGCTGGCCTATTCTCACGCCGTCGCGTCCGTCCTGCGCGGCGCGGGCAAAGCCGTTGTGCCGATGATCGTGATGCTGGGCGTCTGGTGCGTGCTGCGCATCACGTACATCACGCTCATCATGCGCGTGACGCACGAGCTGCTGTTCATCTACCTCGCCTACCCCCTCACCTGGACGATCAGCTCCATCCTCTATTTCCTCTATTACCATTTTTCCGATTGGATTCACGGATTCGAAAAGAAAGATGGGCGCGGCAGCGGCAGATAACCCTTTGTGGAGACGGGATTCTGCTCTTCCCGCCATTTTTTGGGCAGTGCCGATTTTCTGAGGGCCCATAGCTTCCCCTGGGGGAAGCTGGCTGCTGAGCGCTAGCTCCGCAGACTGATGAGGGTCGGGGAGCAGTTGCGTTTTGCTGAGCATACTAAGCTATCCATAAGTGCTCCCCGACCCTCATCCGCCCCCTTCGGGGGCACCTGTCCCTACCCTCTTTGTCTCTTCGAGACATTTCCCCCTGATAGGGGGAATCGGCCCCGAGGGGAAGGTATGGGGTGCACACCGTCCCGCTTCTGCGTCGGGGATTCGGCAGCGAGTGCTGACTGATTCACTATTCACTCTTGCTTCTTACCTTATAAAAAGGCACTGCCCGGTGGGCAGTGCCTTTGGTTTATACAGTCTCTTTTCTCTGCAAACCCGCGAAGCGTTTCGAGGGGCGGTAGAAGGCGAGGGCGGCGAGCATGAGGAGGGCGGTGGCGGCGAGGCTGATGGGGTAGACGGTCATCAGTGTCTGGAACGTCCGGCTCTGCGGGAACACGAACTCCACCCACGCGATGCGGATGCCGCAGACGCCGAGCATCGTCAAAAGCGCCGGCACCAGCGAGATGCCAAAGCCCCGCAGATAGCCGCTGACAACGTCATAGATCAAACTCAGCCCGTGCGAGAGCATCACCATCACCAGCCGCGTATAGCCCACGGCGATGACCGCCGGGTCGCGGTTGAAGATGGACAGCAGCGGCTTTCCGAAAAACAAAATCGTCGACACGGCCGCCGCCAGCACGGCGATGCCCTCGCCAAGGCTCAGCAGCAGCGTCCTGCGGCAGCGGCGCAGCTCGCCCGCGCCGAAGTTCTGGCCGACAAAGGTGGTGCACGCCTGCGTGAAGGAGTTGAGCAGGTAATACGTGATGATCTCGATGTTGAACGCTGCGCTGGACGCCGCCATCACGACCGTACCGAGGCTGTTGATGGCCGACTGGATGACGATGTTGGAGATGGAGAACACCGCGCTCTGCACGCCCGCGGGCAGGCCGATCTGCAAAATACGCCGCAGGACCGGCCCGTCGAGGCGCAGCTGCTTCGGCTCGAGTTTGATCTCGCGCGTGCTGCGGCGGAGCTTGCAGTACAGCAGCACGGAGCTGACGGCGTTGGAGATGACCGTCGCGATGGCGACGCCGTTCACCGTCATGTGCAGCACGGCCACAAAAAACAGGTTGAGGATGACGTTCAGAACGCCCGAGGACGCCAGCGCGATCAGCGGCGTTTTCGTCTCGCCGATGCTGCGGAAGATGGCGGCCTCAAAATTATACAGCAAGATCACCGGCATCCCGGCAAGATATATGCGCAGATACAAAAGCGCCAGCGGGAACACATCCTCCGGCACGTTCAAAAGCCCCAGCACCGGCGCGGCCACCAGCTCGCCGAGGAGCGCGACGAGTATGCCGCCGATAAGCGCCACGAGCACCGACGTGTGCACGGCCTTGTGCACGGTCTGCCTGTCCCCGTGGCCGATGGCGTTCGCGATCACCACGTTCGTGCCCAGCGCGATGCCGATGAAGAGATTCACGATCAGGCCGATCAGCGCGCTGTTCGCGCCGACCGCCGCCACGGCCACGGTGCTGTCCGCGCCGGTGAAGTTGCCGACCACGGCCACGTCCGAGGCGTTGAACAGCTGCTCCAGGATCGCCGTGGCCGCCACCGGCAGCGCGAACCGCGGGATCTTGTTCCAGATCGGGCCGTGCAGCATATCCAGCTGCTTTCTTCCTTCCATATCCCATGCCTCTTTTCGCTTCTCTTTGCGATAGCGTCAGCTAGTATACACCCGCGGCGGAAAAATCGCAATCCCGCCGCAAAAAAATCCCCGGGCGGCGCAAAGACCGTCCGGGGGTTGTTTTTGTTCAGTCCACCAGCATCATGCGGTCGTTGTCGAGCGCATGGCCGGTGCCGGCCTTGAAGCGGGCGACGAGATCGTCCACCGTCATACCGGCGCGCTCCGCGCCCGCCACGTCCAGCACCACATTGCCGTCCGCCATCATCAGCGTCCGGTTGCCGAGCGAGAGCGCCTGCGACATATTGTGCGTGACCATCAGGCAGGTGATGCTGTGCTCGGAAACGGCGCGCTGCGTCAGCTTCAGCACCTTTTCCGCCGCGCCGGGGTCGAGCGCCGCCGTGTGCTCGTCGAGCAGCAGCAGCTTCGGCGGCACGAGCGTGGCCATCAGCAGCGTCAGCGCCTGCCGCTGCCCGCCGGAAAGCAGGCCCACCGGCTGCTTCATCCGATCCTCAAGGCCCATGTCCAAAAGCGCCAGCTGCTCGCGGAACAGCGCCTGATCCTTACGGCCGATGCGGCTGAAGGGGTTGCCGTGCGACGAGCGCAGGTAAGCCAGCGCCAGATTTTCCTCGATGGTCATATGCGGCGCGGTGCCGCGCAGCGGGTCCTGAAAAAGCCGGCCGATCATGCGGCTGCGGTCATGCTCGGGCATGAAGGTGATGTCCTTCCCGTCCAGCCGGACGGAGCCCTCGTCCACAAAAAAGCAGCCCGCGATGGCGTTAAAGAGCGTGGATTTGCCCGCGCCGTTCGAGCCGACGACGGTCACGAACTCGCCTGCGTCCAGATGCAGGCTGAGGTCGCGCAGCGCCGTGCGCTCGTTGACCGTGCCGGGGTTGAAGGTCTTGGAAATGTTCTGAATGTCCAGCATCTCAGTTTCCTCCCTTTCCGGCGCGCGCCTTGCGCGACTGCAGCGCGGCCCACTTTTTGATCGTCGGCGCGGCGATGGCCAGCGCAACGATCACGGCGGTCAGGAGCTTCAGGCACTCGACCGGGACGATCTTGGTGTAGAACACGATGGCGTAGATAAAGCGGTAGATGATCGAGCCGAGGATGGCGGCGATGGCGCTCTTGGTCACGGAGCGTCTGCCCAGCACCGTCTCGCCGATGATGAGGCACGCAAGGCCGATGACCACGATACCGGTGCCGGAGTTAATATCCACAGTCTTCTGATACTGCCCGACCATCGCGCCGGACAGCGCCGTCATGGCGTTGGCCACGCACAGGCCCACGGTGGTGGTAAAGGCGGGGTTCAGAGACGATGCGCGCACCATATCGGGGTTGTCGCCCGTGGCGCGGATGGAAAGGCCCAGCCGCGTGCGCAGAAACAGCAGCAGCAGCGCGGCCACCAGAATCGTCACGAACGCCGCCAGCAGCAGCTCATACCAGTCGCCGCCGATCCCGGCGTCGCGCAGGAGCGTGAACACGGTGTCAACGCCGAGCAGGCTCTCGTTGGACTTCCAGCCCATGGCCATGAGGTTCACGGTGTAAAGCCCGGTATTGGTGACGATGCCTGCCAGAATGGACGGCACGCCGAGCTTTGTCTGCAAAAACGCCGTGACAAAGCCCGCGCAGCTGCCCGCGAGCATCGCGGCAAACAGCGCCAGCACCGGGTGCCCCGCCGCCGCGAGCGTTACGGACACGGCCGCGCCGAGCACGAAGCAGCCGTCCGTCGTCAGATCGGCGACGTCCAGAATGCGATAGCTCAAAAACAGAGCCATGGCGACCAGCGCGTATAAAAACCCCAGTTCCAGCGCGGTCTGCGTGATGATGAGCATATTCGCTCCTCCTTTTGTGAGGGCAGCACCGCGCAATTCGTCGGCGCGCTTCGCCGGATCTTTTCCGCCAATGCCGCGGTTTGGAAAGCGCGAAATACACAAAGTATTCCTGCGCTTCCCAAACCTTGCCTTGGCGAAAAATCTCTCGGCGAATCTGCTTGCCGAATTGTGCGGTGTTGCCCTATGTTTTTTCTATTGTTCTATTCCTTATTATATACCAGGTACGTCGTTTACTCCTTCGTGGTGCCGACCTCGACCAGCTCGCCCATGTCGGCGAACACGGCGGGGTCGATGCCGAGCTCGGCGGCGGTCTCGGTGTTGACGGTGATGATGCCGCCGTCCATCAGGTAGTAGTCGTCCAGACCGCTCATGCCATCGGTGATGGCCTGATAGGCCAGATCTGCCGTGCGGGCGCCGAGGCTGGTGTAGTTGACGCCGCAGGTCGCGAACGCGCCGTTGCGGACAAAGGAGTCGGCGCCGGTGTAGTGCGGGATGCCCGCCTTGGCGAGATCCTCATAGATGGCCAGCTCCGCGGCCATGATGACGTTGTCGGTCGGGGTGAAGATGGCGTCCACGCCGTCGGCGATCAGTGCAGCGGCGGCTGCGACGACCTCATCGTTCGTGTTGGCGGTCTGCTCGGTGTAGGCGATGCCCTTTTCATCCAGATACGCCTTCGCGTCGGCGATGGGGGTGGCGGAGTTCGGCTCCGACAGGGAGTAGAGCAGGCCGACCTTCGCGGTGTCGGGGTTCTGTTTCAGCATCATGTCGAGAATGAAGGCGGTGTTCAGCGCGTCGCTCGTGCCGGTCACATAGTCGATGCCGGTGAGCTTAGCGGCTGCCGGGTCGGAGATGGCGGCGTAAACGACGGGGGTCTTGCTGTCCTCGGCGGACAGAGCGGAGATCTGCGCGGCGGTGGTGGCGATGGGGATGATGGCGTCCACGCCGTCGGCGATGGCCTGATCAGACAGCTGCTTGAGGATGGTCTGGTCGTTCTGGCCGGAGGTGACAGTGTATTCGATGGTCACATCATTTTCCGCCGCGATCTCATCCAGCCGCGCGGAGATGGCGTTTGCGATCTCGTCGAGGGAGGCGTGGTCGAGCTGCTTGATGATGGAGACCTTGTAGGAGGCTTTTTCAGCGGCCAGTTCTTCGGCTGCGGGAGCTTCTTCGGTGGCGGGGGCTTCGGTCTGTGCGGGGGTCTGGGATTCTGCGGGGGTCTCGGCTGCGGGGGTGTTGGACTTGCCGGCACACGCTGCCATCGTCAGCAGCATCACGATCGCCAGCATCACGGCACACAGTTTCTTCAGGTTGTTCATGGTTTTCATCTTGGGTTCCTCCAAAAAATTTGATTTTGAGCGGTAGATGACCGTTTGGCTGTGCCGGAGCGAAAACGGAATAAAAAAACAGCCCTTGTCCCTACCATGGGACAAAAGCCGCTGCTTCTGCGATACCACCCAAATTGACGTAAAACGTCCACTCGCTTACGCGCACCATCATACGCGCCCCGATGGATAACGGGTGGGAGCCCGTCGGTCTCTACTGGGCTTGCGCCGTTCGATCCGCCCTCAAAAGT
Source organism: uncultured Oscillospiraceae bacterium (assembly GCA_934631005.1). GTDB lineage: Bacteria > Bacillota > Clostridia > Oscillospirales > Oscillospiraceae > CAG-170. Next base: position 38,264 of record CAKTXA010000021.1, on the reverse strand, counting down.
CCATTCGCCAGCCGCGTGCCGCCCCGATCGCACCATCCGGGACTCTCTGAATGACCGTGTGTACTGGGTACTTCTCTTTCTCACAGGTTTGTGCTGTTCACTTGTTGTAACGCATTATACGCGCGCACTTTTGATCTGTCAAGCGGAAAATTTTATTTTTTTCGCTAAAATTTTTTGAGCTCTTCCGGCAGCAGGGTGTCGGCAATGCGCTCTGCAAAGCCGTCCAGCCGCGCGGTGACGCCGTCCATCCCGGCGGCGGCGCCGGGGTCGTTGGCCGTCTGCAGCAGGCAGAAGCGCGGCGGCAGGATGGCGGCCTTATTAAGGCACATCGCGCCGAGCACCTGCCGGGCAACTAAGTCGCTGCCCGAAAAGCCGGACACCACGATCGCCCAGACATACTTGTCCCACAGCTCGCGCACCACAGCGAGGTTCGTCAGGCGGTTAAAAAACGCGGTCATGTTGGCGCTCACGGCGTCGTTATAGTTCGGGCACAGCAGCAGCACGCCGTCCGCCTGCTGCACGGCGGGGAGCACCTGCTCCGTCACCGCACCGCCGTAGAAGCAGCGCCCGCCCTCGGCAAAATGGCGGCAGGCCTCATACGAGCACCCGCGGCAGTCCTGCACGGTGCCGTTCTGCAGCAAAATCTCCTGCGTCCGGATGCTCTGCGGCAGGCGCGCGAGCGTCTGCCGGCCCATCCACACGGTGTTGGAGCCGGGATTGGACGACGCGTGCAGCATGAGGAGCTTCGGCCGGTCAAATTTCGGCGGCACAAATCCCGCCACGCGCTCGCACAGCGCCCTTGCGCGGGCAAAATACGCCTGCTCCAGCGAAAGGCCCTGCGTGGCGGCGAAGATATGCTGGTTGTAAAGCGACCCCGTCCCCTCCACAAGTGGCTTGCCCGGGAACAGGCACCCGGCGCTGTTCGCCGCGAATACGAGCGCCTGCGCCGCGGCCTTGCTGTAAAGCTCGCCGTCCGCGTCCACGATCACGCCGCCGACGCAGCCGTCAAGACAGCCCGGATGGCTGCGCAGCGCGCGCAGGAGCGAATGCAGCGCCGCGGGCGCGCCGAATTCATCCACGCGGACGGCAAAGAGCACCCGCGCGCCCGCGAGACGGTCGGCCTCCTCCACGCACGCTGTGCGCACGCTCATGCCCGCCAGCGCAAAGTCCAGCAGCCGCGCCAGGCGGCCGCCCTCCCCGATCCGGATGAGGGTCAGTGCATTCATTCGTACCTCAGCTCCTTGAGCGTTCTATAGCTTGCCTCCAGACGTTCCAGCAGCGCCGGGGAGAGCGCCTCGCGGAAAAGCTCCGCCGCCGCGCCGCACAGCCGGCTGCGGCAGCCGAAATAGCACCCGCCGAGCGGCACGGCGCTCTCGAACCAGTCGCCCCGCAGCATCCGCAAAATGGACACCGCCGCGGACGACAGCCCCGGCGCGATGTAGGGCTTGAAACCAAGCTGGCGCACGCGCAGATTGAGCGTGCGCGCCTGCTCGGTGAGCGCGAGGGACAGTGCGGCGTCATAGCCGTCATTCGGAGCGTTGCAGACGATCAGTCCCTCGCCGTGCGGGCCGAACGCGCGCCCGCGCGAAAAGTCCGCGCCCAGCTGCCCGGCGGCATACGCCGCGCGCGCCTGCATCACGCCAAGGCCGAAGCCGCGCACCTGCTCAGGGAGCAGGCCCGCAAAGTCATACGCCCCGTCTGGCGCGCGGTTCGAATCGAGAAACAGCGCCCGCGCCAGCGGATCGACCGGATCCGACACCTGGCAGAACAGGCCGCAGAAGTTCTCCTCCCGCGCGCGGCGGGCATACTGGCTCAGCATCTCGCGGTTTTTTTCAAACTGCGCCATGCGCACGTCCTGAACACCGCTGTCCAGCCCCGGCACGCCGCGCGAGGCGGTGAAGATGAGCACGTCGCAATCAAAAAGATTTTGTTCTTTGCACGCGGACACCTCCGGCAGCGCCGTGCCGCTCTCGAGCGGCAGCACCTGACCGAGCTCCAGCTCATAGCGCGCCATGAGCGGCGCGTAGGGGTCGAAGATGCCGATATGCGATACGCAGCCGCCCGCCAGGAGCTTCAGCCCCGTAAGCACCGTCCCGCCCACGTCGCCAAGGCCCACAAGGTTCACGCGCAGGCCCGACTTTTTGCGGTCAAGCTGCGCCGAAAGCACCGAAAACGCGCGGGAAAAGGCGGTATTCAGCACGATCGCGCCGTCTTTTTCGATCCGCGCAGCCGCCTCCGGCGGCAGTGCCGGAGCCTCCGCGCGGCAGGGCGTCAGCAAATTCAGGCCGTCCGGCTCGCACAGCTCGCGCGCACTGCGGATGAAATACAGCCCGCGGCTGTCCTTCGCGGGGCGATCGACGGTGATGACCAGCGGCGAAAACACCTGCGCCGCTTCGCGCGCGTCGGGCGGCAGCTGTCCGCCGCAGCTGTACAGGCACGCCCCGTGCCACTCACGGTACGTCATGTCCATAACGCTCCTTTCGTTCGATGCGCGCAAGCTGCTGCAGGCTGTCGCGCAGATAGTCCGACGCCGGCAGGCGCTCGTCGTGCATCATGCACACGCCCTGCTCGGGCAGGCGCGGCTGATACAGCGCCTCGCCCAGGCGGCGGATGGTGAGATCAGCGGCAAACAGATCCTGATTTGCCCGCTCGAGGGCGCTCAAGATCTCCAGCGCGTTCTCCAGCGCCGTGCGCGACAGGGCGTACACATCCTCCGGCGCGGCGTCGCGGAAGTAATTGGGGTAGTAATACGGCAGGATGAGGTTGATGGAGGGAAGACTGCGCTGCGCGCTGCGCGTGCCCTCCACGCTGTCGCCGCCGAGGAAGGGGTAAAGCAGGCTCTCCGTCACCCAGTAGTGCAGGTTCGGGATAAAATACTCGCACTCCACCGTGCGGCCCTGCTGCTGCATGATGTCCCGCCCGCGGCCGGACAGGATGGCCACAACGATCTTTTCCGGCTCCAGGCCCTCAGCGCGGAACACCTTGTCGAGCTTTTCCAGCCGATAGCCGTTGTGCAGCAGATCGTCCACCAGCAGCACGGGGCGCTCAAAGCTCCTCAGCATCCGCACCTGGCTGCGCAGCGGCGAGTAGCCGGGGAATTCTACGATCTCAAAATGCTGCAGATCCGTGCAGAAGCGCTTTTCCACGTGGAGCGTTTTCGTCACCGTGTGCGGCACAACGACATCGGAGAGGATCTTTCCGTACGGCACGCACATCCCCGGCCCAAGGCGCACGCCCGCGGGCAGGCGGTCGGTGCCGTTGAGCCGCTGCACGCGCTCCATGAGCGTCTGGTTCAGCTGCTCGGAGTCAAAGCACAGCAGCAGCTTTCCGGGGAACATCCGCCCCAGCGCCGCGCGCAGGCGCGGGCGCGTGCGCGCCACGGCGTCCTGCACCGTCTTTTCGCCGTGCAGCGGCTGCTTGATGGCAAGCAGCACATCCTGCAGCAGCATCACCGGCGCGCGCATATCCACGCACCAGAGCGTATCCTGCGCGCCAAGCGGCAAAAAGCCCAGCTGCTGCAGCGCCGTGCGCAGCGCGTCGTCGCCCGCCTCGCAGCGGCAGACGGCGTAGGTATGGTCACCCTCCAGACTGCGCGCGAGCAGCTCGTTCAGCAGCATCCGGCAGCGCTCGGTATCGGGCGCCTTGCCCGCGCAGTGCACCGCGCGGATGAGCAGCAGCCGCCCGGACGCGCGGCGGCGCACCTCATTGGCGGCCTCCAGCGTCCCCAGCGCGTCATAGAGCTCCCCCACCTGCACCGTGTGCCCCGCGCACCAGCCCGCAAGCGCGCCCCGCTCGGTGAGCGTGACGGCCAGCGGATGGGCCCGCGCGTCCATCGCGCGCCGCAGCGCGTCCGGCATCGCGTCGTCCGGTTCGCGGAAAAGCCGGTACTGCCGCTCCTGCCGGGACAGCTCGTTTTTCGTCTCCGGCTCGCGGATGTACAGGCGGTTTTCGTAGATAAACGACTGCACCACGGGGTCGACCAGCATGGAAATATCCAGCCCGCGGTCGACATACTCGCGGATGCGCGTGGAGCTGACGGTCTCATAAAACGCGGGCAGCGACAAAATGCGCAGCTCCCCGCGGATGACCGCCCGCAGCGCGCGTTCCGCTTCGTCCGTCTGCTCGCCGCGGCAGAAGATGATATGGTTATAGTCCGCCGCCGAGCCGCGCTCCTCGCGGCGATAGGCCGACGCGCCGCGGATGACGTCGCTGCCCGCCACGAGATACAATTCCCGCCCCGGCAGCAGCGACCGCAGCCGCGCCAGATCGCGCGGCATGGCGATGTTGATGGGAATATCGTCCGGGAACAGATACGTGTCCCACTGGTCGGCGGCGGAGATCACGGCGATCTGCCGCCGCAGGAGCTTGGCCAGCGTCTTCTTGCTCCACGAGAATTCGTCGATGGCCAGATACACCTCAAAGCCCAGCGCGCGGATCTGCTCCACGATCTGCTTGTGCCCGGCGGAAAACGGGTCGAACGTGCCGGGGAAGAACGCCGCGGGCTTCGGCGGGGCGAACGGGAACGCGCCCTGCTCAATATCGTACTGCACGATGAAGCGGTAGAGATGGTTGAGCATCGCCGCGTCGTGAAAGCGCACGGTCTGCCCCGCGCGCGTCTCGCACAGAAGCGTCAGCAGCTTTTTGTGCAGCCGCGCAAACAGCGCCCCGCGGAAGGAAAGCGGCAGCGCGTCGCTTGCGAACAGGTCGCAGCAGAGCACCTGCATCGCCGTCTGGTGCACGTCCGGGTCATAGTGGCTCACGCCGGTCATCAGGTTGCCGAGCAGACGGCTGACGATGGCGCCGTGCGTCTGCCCCAGCGCGGCGATCACCGCGCCGATGGCGGCCAGCGCCACGCTCGCCGTGCGCGCCGACGGGCCGTGCGCCATTTTTTCAAGCGTGTCGACAGCCTCCAGCAGCTCCTTTTCCGGCAGCAGGCAGATGAACTGCCCGATGTAGGGCGGGATGAAGCGGGTGATCTGCTCCTCGCCGGTCTCGAGCTCGCGCAGCAGGTCGCAGGCGATCTCGTTGATCTGGTCGGCGGACAGGTGCGGCGCGATGAGCAGCAGGTGCCGCCCCGCCGACTCGCGCACCGGCAGATGCTCCGACACGCACAGAAGATTCGAAAAATGCAGCGCCGTGTGGAATACGTCCCGCCCGCTCGCCATCGCGTCGGCGCACAAAAGGTCGATCTGCGCGAGCTTCACGGTCCAGTGGACGGCGTTTTTGAGGTTGCTGAGGTAGAGTGCCGCGATCTCATGCTCGCCGAGCGGCGCCGGGCGCACGCCGCCGAGCAGCGCGCGCAGATAGTCCGTCGCCGCCTCGCCGCTCTCCGGCAGGCTCTGCGCCAGCTCGTGCACGGAAGCCCTGCACGACGCCTTTTGCCGCAGGTGCAGCAGCAGCTGCATCGCGATCAGGCGGCGGTACGGCTCGCCCGTCTGCGCCATGGGGCGAAGCGTCTGCAAAAGCTGCCCGCACGCCGCGTCCGGCAGATACGCGCACGGCACGTGGCACAGCGCGTCCGTCAGGGCGAAGCGCTGCGCGTCCTGCGCCGTCTTCAGCTCCTCCAGCAGCGGCGCGAGCAGCCCCGGCGCGCTCTGCGGCGCGGCGGCGGCAAACAGGCTCTGGCAGATCGTTTTGATGGAATTCGCGATGCGCAGCGCGTGGCGCGGGGAGTATTTGCGGTCGGGGTACAGGCAGGCGTGCAGATAATCGGCCCACAGCTCCGCCGCCTCGTCCAGAAGCGGCGCGGTCGCCGGGGCCGCCGCGCCGTCGGCAGCGTCCTGCGGGCGCTCCTTGCGGTAGCTCGGGCCGCTGTTGGCCAGCACCTCGCCCATCGTCTGCCCCGCCATGCGGCGCACGTCGCCGTCGGGGTGCGGCAGCAGCTCATAGAGCAGCCGCAGCAGCTTTTTCTTGTTCGCCTTGGAAAGATACGCGCTGTACTCGCGCAGCAGCGTCAGGTCGCTGCGGATGCGGCGCAGGTCCTTTTCGCTCTTGGCCTGCTCCAGAAGCCGCGAGAACGAGGCCTCCACGCTGATGGTGCGCATCAGGCGGATGGAGCCCTCGAGCGTGCGCACGCGGATGCGCGCGAGCGCGTCCTGCGCGTCCAGCAGCGCCGCGTCGCGCGTGTCGGGCGGCGTGAGCGTATCGTCCGCCAGCTCCAGCGGCACGCCGTGCGCGCGCAGCAGCGCCTCAAAATCGCAGAGCTTGGCGTAGACGCTGCGATATTTTTTCTGCTTTTCGCCGGTCATATCCGCAAGCTTCGAGAAGATCATCGCATACGCGTCCGCCAGCGAGTAGATGCGCACCACCTCGCGCCCGTCCTCGCGCGTGCCGCGCACGCGGAAGTCCGCCCAGATGAGCAGCAGCGCCTCGATGGGCAGGTTCTCAAATTCGAGATCCCACGTCGAATGGTTCGCGGCCACGTGGCCGATCTCCTCCATGCCGTTTTGGCTGAACCAGCGCCAGGTGTAGTAGTAGTGCAGATACGCCGTGCGCGCGGCGCTCGCGCCGCGGCAGCCGAATTTGCCCACGTCGTGCCCGAACGCCGCGCCGCTGACGAGCGGCAGATCGACCGCCAGCCCCGCGCGGCGCGCGAGGATGGCGGTGTGCAGCGCCAGATTGTGCACGCCAATGATGTGCGACGCCGGGTCGATCACGCCCGCCTCGCGCGTCAGGCGCAGCAGCGCCGGGATGTGAAAGCTGCGCACGCAGGCGGTAAAGCGGTCATACTCCACCGCCACGCGGCTGTCCGCCGGCGCATCCTCGGGCACAGGCAGAAGATCGGTCAGCGGGTCGGGCGCGCCGTCATAAAACGAAAACAGCGTCTCCAGCACGGCGAGAAAGCGTGTTTCCTCGCCGCTGAGCGCCCGCGCAGGGTGCCCGGCGTCCGGATACAGGTTCGCCGCCAGCTGCGCCGTGAGCGCGGCAAGGAAGCCCTCCGCGTCCGCCTGCGGCTCGAGCGCGCGCAGCGTGCGGTGGGCCAGCTGCGCGTCGTGCCCGTCCAGCGCCAGAAGCGCCGCCGGGACGGCGTCCTGCCCCAGCGCAGCCGCCAGCGCGGCGCGTTTTTGTTTCAGATCCATGGCGCTTCCCCCTGCTGTTCGTAGTTTCTGCACCTAGTTTATCACAGTTTTGCGGCAGCTTCCAGTCAATTTCGTATTACTTACCGCTTGCGCCGTAGTTCGACAGGACTCTCGCCGACGGGTCTTTGACGTCGCAGCCCTTCCAGGCCTTGTTCGGCATCCAGAAGTCCTTGACCATCTTTGCCTGACCGGGGTAGTATTTTTCGAAGATCTCGCGGTACAGCAGGCTCTCCTTCGTGAACGGCTGGGCGAAGTCATACTGTCTGCACTTCTCTTCGAATTCGGCGTCGGTATAGCGGCTCTCGGCGTATTCCTTGAGGTCGTCCACCATGGAGTGGCCCACGGCGTCGGAGAACGCGGCCTTCTGCCGCCAGAGGATGTCCTCGGGCAGGATGTGATCGTCGGCGAAGGCTTTGCGCAGGAGGTATTTGCCCATGTCGTAGGTGTTGAGCTTCTTTTCGGGGTCGATGGACATGACGTACTTCACAAAGTCCAGGTCGCCGAACGGCACGCGCGCCTCGAGAGAGTTGACGCTGATGCAGCGGTCGGCGCGCAGCACGTCGTACATATACAGCTCGTCCACGCGCTTTTTCGCCTCCTGCTGGAAGGCTTCGGCGGAGGGGGCGAAGTCGGTGTATTTGTAGCCGAACAGCTCGTCGGAAATTTCGCCCGTCATCAGAACGCGCACGTCCGTCTGCTCGTGGATGGCCTTGCAGCACAGATACATGCCGATGCTCGCGCGGATGGTCGTGATGTCATACGTTCCCAAAAGCGCGATGACCGGCTCCAGCGCGTCCAGCACGTCCTGCTTCGTCATGCTGACCTCGGTGTGCTCCGCGCCGATGAAATCGGCCACCTCGCGGGCATATTTGAGGTCGATGGGGTCCAGGTCCATGCCGATGGCGAATGTGCGGATCTTCTTGCCCAGCAGCTTCGCTGAGATGGCGCAGACAAGGCTGGAATCGAGGCCGCCGGAGAGGAGGAAGCCGAGCGGCGCGTCGGCGTCCAGCCGCTTGGAAACGCCCACGATCAGCTTTTCGCGGATGGACTTGCAGACGGTATCCAGATCGTCCTCACAGTACGTTTTCACCGTGGTAAGGTCGGCGTAGCGGACGAACTGGCCGTCCTTGTAGTAATGTCCCGGCGGGAAGGGGCAGACCTCTTTGCACAGGCCGATGAGGTTTTTCGCCTCGCTGGCAAAGACGATGCCGCCGTCCGCCAGATACCCGTAGAACAGCGGGCGGATGCCGATGGGGTCGCGCGCGGCGACGAGCGAGTCGGACGCCGCGTCGTAAATGACCATGGCGAACTCCGCGTCGAGCTTTGCGAACATCTCCACGCCGTATTCCTTCCACAGCGGCAGGATGATCTCGCAGTCGGACTCGGAGCGGAACGTGTAGCCCTTGGCCTCCAGTTCCTTTTTGACCGGGCGGAAGCCATACAGCTCGCCGTTGCAGACCGCGGCGTCGCCGCCGAGATAGAACGGCTGCATCCCCTCCTCGTGCAGGCCCATGATGGCCAGCCGGTGGAACCCCAGGCAGCTCGCCGACCCGACTTTCTCCAGCCGCGTGGCGTCTGGCCCGCGGGAGACGGTGCGGTCAAAATACGGCCGCGCCGCGTCGGGCGTCAGAGTTTTCGACGTAAATCCAATAATTGCACACATAAAAAAGCACCTCCGGATAAAATAAGCGGCAGTATCTCCTGAATTTCAGGACGAATACTGCCGATCCGCGGTGCCACCTGCATTGCTGTTTTCACAGCCCCTTGACGAGCTCTGATAAGCCCGTGCGCCTTAACGCCGCGCATCGCGTCCTTCCTACTCGGGTCAAGCCCTTTCCGTCGGCGGCTCCGAAGTGTTCTTTCCGCAAGGGCTGCTGCCGGGCTCTCACCTGTCCCCGGCTCTCTGGGAGCGCGTGCTCGCGTACTTTTCTTCATCATGGCCTTTTGCAATATCATTCCGCCGCTCATCGCGGCAAAATTTATGTTCCGATGATACTCCAATCGCCGCCATTCGTCAACTGCGCAATTTTTATGAACTTGCGCGCCGCAGGAACTTCCTTTTTATGCAAAAAAGCGATGCCGCTCAGCGGCATCGCCCGTTCACAGTTCTTTTTCACATGATCTTCGGCAGCGGCAGGTCGCGCGCGGTGTGCACATCGTCCGCCCACTCCAGAATGACGCCGATCGACTCGTTCATCAGATCCTGCTTTTCCTCCATGGCGGTGAGCTTTTCCTGCATCCGGTCCTGCTTTTCCTCCACAGCCGTGAGCTGCTCCTGCATCCGGTCCTGTTTTTCCTCCACGGCAGTGAGCTGTTCCTGCATCCGATCCTGCTTTTCTTCCACTGCGCTGACGCGGTCCTTCAATTCGCCCAGCTGCGATTCCACAGAATCCAGGCGGGAATCCATAGCATCCAGACGGGAGTCCATCGAATCCAGGCGGGAATCCATCGAATCCAGGCGGGAATCCATCGAATCCAGGCGGGAATCCATCGAATCCAGACGCCTATGGATCGGCTCCAGCTTGCCGTCCATCATTTTGTCCATCATTTTTTCGATCGCCTGCAGCAGCTCCAGATCCATAAACGCACCCCCATACTCACTTTTCGTTCATTATACGCCGCCGTTCCGCACCTGTCAAGCAATGCGCGTGTGAAAAGCGCCGCAGTCTTTTCAGGCTGCGGCGCGAAAGCTCCTCTCCCAGCAGGAAAAACGGTTGGAGAACAGATGGGGAACTGTCGGGAAATACAGGTGTTTGATTCAGAGGAGGACCGGGAGCGGAGTTTTTAACATTAAACAGAGAACAGCAGGTCCGTATACGTCGGGAACGGCCAGTCGCTCTTGTCGACGAGCTGCTCAAGCTGGTCGACGATCTCGCGCACGTCGCCCATCTTCCGGAACACGACGTCGTGATAGTAGCCGATGAGTTCCTCCAGCGGCAGCTTCGGCACGTTCTGCAGCGCGGTCTTGAGATCGAGCGTGCGCTCCATGAGCGTGTCGCAGAGGTTACTGATGGTGCCGGCCAGCGCTGTCTCCGTGCGGCAGGCCGCGCCGGGCAGGGCGGCCTTTTTCTGCACGATGGTCTGGCAGAGCTTGCCCGCGTAGGCGCTCGCCGCGCCGAGGATGCTGTGCTGCACCATATCGACGAGCGTGGCGGCCTCAATGCCCACCACCTTGCAGTATTTTTCCATGTGCACCTCGTGCCGCGCCATGATCTCCGCCTCGGAGTAGACATGGTGGCGCGTGAGCAGGGCGATGTTCTTGGGGAGGATGTAGGTCGGCAGCGCCGCGGCGGTGCTCGTCAGGTTGGCAAGGCCGCGTTTTTTCGCCTCCTCGATCCAGCTGTCCTCATAGCCGTTGCCGCTGAAGAGGATGCGGCGGTGGTCGGTAAAGGCACGGCGGATGAGGTCATGCAGGGCGGCGGGGAGATCCTGCGCGCCCTCCAGCTCGTCGGCAAACTGCCGCAGCTCCTCGGCCATGATGGCGTTAAGGATGGTGTTCGGCCCCGCGATGGACTGGCTCGAGCCGGGCATCCGGAACTCAAACTTGTTGCCGGTAAACGCCACGGGCGAGGTGCGGTTGCGGTCGGTGGTATCCTTGGGGATGGCGGGCAGCACATCCACGCCGATGCGCAGGCTGTTGCGCGCGCGGTCGGTGTAGTCATGGCCGGTCACGATGCTGTCCACGATCGCCTCGAGCTCCTCGCCGAGGAAGATGGAGATGATCGCGGGAGGGGCCTCCTGCGCGCCGAGCCGGTGGTCGTTGCCGGCAAAGGAGACCGTGCAGCGCAGCAGCTCCTGATATTCGTCCACGCCCTGGATGAACGCCGCGAGGAACAGGAGGAACCGCGCGTTCTGGCTGGGCGTTTTGCCCGGGGAGAAGAGGTTGTCGCCGGTGTCGGTGGCGAGCGACCAGTTGTTGTGCTTGCCGCTGCCGTTCACGCCCGCAAAGGGCTTTTCATGCAGCAGGCAGATCAGCCCGTGGCGCTCGGCGACCTTTTTCATGATCTCCATCGTCAGCTGGTTCTGATCGCTGGCGGCGTTTGCGTCGGTGTAGATCGGCGCCATCTCGTGCTGCGCCGGGGCGACCTCGTTGTGCTTCGTTTTGGACAGAACGCCGAGCTTCCACAGCTCCTCGTCCAGATCGCGCATATACGCCGCCACGCGCGGACGGATGGTGCCGAAATAATGGTCGTCCAGCTCCTGGCCCTTGGGGGGCTTGGCGCCGAAGAGCGTCCGGCCGCACAGGCGCAGATCCTCACGTTTGAGGTACAGCTCCTTGTCGATCAGGAAATACTCCTGCTCGGGGCCGACCTGCGCGAGCACGCGCTGCGAGCTCTCGTCGCCGAACAGGCGCAGGATGCGGATGGCCTGCCGGGAGACGGCGTCGATGGAGCGCAGCAGCGGCGTTTTCTTATCCAGCGCCTCGCCGGAGTAAGAGCAGAATACGGTGGGGATACAGAGGCTGCCGTCCTTGATGAACGCGAACGCCGTGGGATCCCACGCGCTGTAGCCGCGCGCTTCAAATGTGGCGCGCAGGCCGCCGGAGGGGAACGAGGACGCATCCGGCTCGCCGCGGACGAGCTCCTTGCCGGAGAAGTCCATAATGACCTTGCCGCCGCCCACGGGGTGGATAAAGCTGTCGTGCTTCTCGGCGGTGACGCCGGTCAGCGGCTGGAACCAGTGGGTATAGTGGGTCGCGCCGTGCTCCAGAGCCCAGATCTTCATGCCGTCGGCGATGTCGTTTGCAACGTCGAGCGGCAGCGCGCTGCCGTTGGCCAGGCAGTTTTTCCAGGTCTGGAAGGCCGAGCCGGACACATACTGCTGCATGGCCGCCTCATTAAATACATTGCTTCCGAACAGTTCGGGGATCTTTTCTTTCGACTGCATGACGATTTTCCTCCTTCATCATAATACCGGCGCACCGGAAAAATAAACGATGGACAAATTTTACCTGCAAAGCCGCCGCGCGTCAAGAGCGCATTTTTACCGAATAATCCGAAAATCGGAAAAAACGAGCCGCTAAAATCCACAAAAATTCAAAAATCATAAAAAAATCCTTGCATTTCACCGCTTTTGGGCGTATAGTCAGTTTGTACCCGCTCCGGCCGGCGCAGTCTGCGCATCCGCCGCAGCGGGCATTTTATGCCCGCACGCCTCCTTAAGATTTATGAAGGATCGGCAGCGGGCGTTGACAATTTTTTCTTTTCATGCTATAGTCCCCCTCGTTCACTCTGCGGACAATATTTATAATTAGGAGGCGATCCATCGTGCCGAAACTGAACATCCAACTCTCCGATCATTTCACCTATGGGCGGCTGCTGCGGTTCGTGATGCCGTCGATCGTGATGATGGTCTTTACGTCCATCTACGGCGTGGTGGACGGGTTCTTTGTCTCGAACTTCACGGGCAAGACCGCCTTCGCGTCCATCAACCTCATCATGCCGTTCATCATGGTGCTCGGCGGCATGGGCTTTATGATCGGCACGGGCGGCACGGCGCTGGTGTCCAAGGTCCTCGGCGAGGGCGATCCGGAGCGCGCCAACCGCTATTTTTCCATGATGATCCTCTTCACACTGGGGCTGGGCGCGGTGCTGAGCGCCATCGGCGTGATCTTCATGCCGCAGGTGGCGGAGCTTCTGGGCGCGACGGAGGAGATGCTCGCCGATTGCGTGCTCTATGGGCGCATCGTGACGGGCTTTACCGTGGCGTTCATGCTGCAGAACGTGTTCCAGAGCTTCCTCATCGCGGCGGAAAAGCCGAAGCTGGGGCTGATCGTGACCGTGGCCGCGGGCGTGACGAATATGGTGCTCGACGCCGTGTTCGTGGGCGTGCTGCGCTGGGGCGTGGCGGGCGCAGCCATCGCCACGGGCCTGAGCCAGTGCGTCGGCGGCGTGCTGCCGCTCGTCTACTTCCTCCGCCCGAACAGCAGCCGCCTGCGCCTGCGCGGCACACGGCTGGAGGTGCGCGCGATCCTGCAGGCGTGCGGCAACGGCTCGTCGGAGCTGATGAGCAACATCTCGTCGTCCCTCGTGAGCGTGCTGTATAACTTCCAGCTGCTGCGCTATATCGGCGAGGACGGCGTGTCGGCCTACGGGGTGCTCATGTACGTGCAGTTCGTGTTCGTGGCCATCGACATCGGCTATGCCATCGGCTGCGCGCCGATCATCTCGTTCCACTACGGCGCGGGGAATCACGCGGAGCTTAAGAATATGCTGCGCAAAAGCAGCATCCTCATGGGTCTCTCGGGCGTGGTGCTGTCGGTCTTGTCGTATGTGTGCGCCGCGCCGCTGTCGAAAATTTTCGTCGGCTATGACGAAGGGCTCATGGCGCTGACGGTGCACGCGTTCCGGCTGCTCTCGCCGTCGTTTTTGCTGGCGGGGTTCTGTATTTTCATCTCGTCGTTCTTTACGGCCCTCAACGACGGCCTGACGTCCGCGATCGTGTCGTTCCTGCGGACGCTCGTATTCCGCACCGGCTGCGTGATCGTCATGCCGATGCTCTGGGACGTGGACGGCATCTGGTGGTCCATGCTCACCGCCGACGCCCTCGCGTTCGTGGTGTCTGTCGCATTCGTGGTCGGGAAGCGGAAGAAGTATCACTATTAAACAGTTTTTCGCACAGGCAGGCAGCGGCGGCCTTTGCACGCACCGCGGCGCGGAATGCACCCCATACCTTCCCCTCGGGGAAGGTATGGGGTGCCTGCGTTTCGCCGCTGCGTCGGGGATTCGGCTGTGTGTGCTTACTTATTCACCCTATTCTTCATCATTCATCAAAAAAGCCCTTCTCATTCGAGAAGGGCTTTTTCTTATTTTTTCGGGAACGTCACGGTGATGCTGGTGCCCTTTCCCAGGGTGCTTTGGAGGTCGATCCTGCCGCCGTGGTATTGGACGGCGTGTTTGACGATCGACAGGCCCAGACCTGTGCCGCCGGAGGCTTTGGAGTGGCTTTTATCCACGCGGTAGAAGCGCTCGAATACGCGCCCCTGCGCGTCCTTCGGGATGCCGATGCCGGTATCCGTCACGCGGATGCGCACGCCCTGCGGCGTATCGGCGGTGCGCAGCGTGACGCTGCCGCCGTCCACGTTATACTGGATGGCGTTGTCGCAGAGGTTATACACCGTCTCATACAGCAGCCGCCGCACGCCGGGCACCACGGCGCTTTCGCCCTCCACGGCGATGTGCACGTCCTTCTTTTCCGCCGCGGAGGAAAGGTCGCGCGCGACCTCCTGCGAAAGCGCGTACAGGTCGACCGGCTCGCGCGGCAGCTCCACTCCCTCGTCGAGCTGCGACAGGCGGATGATGTCCGCGATGAGCGTGACGAGCCGCTGCGCCTCCATGCGGATATGCCCCACAAAGCGCGGCAGATCCTCGGGCTTGACCATGCCGTTTTCAATGAGCTCGGCGCTGCCGATGATGCCCTGCAGGGGCGTTTTCAGCTCGTGCGAGACGTTGGCGGTGAATTCGCGGCGGCTGAGCTCGGCCGTCTCCTGCTCGGTGATGTCAAAGGCGAGGATGACCGCGCCCGCCTCCGCGCCGGGCTCGCCGGTGCGGCTGACATCAAACTGCCACACCTGCGCGCCGCGCTGGGCGCGGATCTCGCTGTGGCCGTCGCGCAGGGCCGTTTCGATCGCGCCCGTCAGCTCCACGCTGCGGTCCACGGTCAAAAAGTCTTTGCCGGCGCACTCGCCGTCGGTGTCAAACAGGCGCACGGCGGCGGGGTTGATGCTCAAAACGCAGCCGTGGCTGTCCAGCAGCACAAGGCCCTCGCGCATGCTGTTCGTGATCTGCGTAAACTCCTGCGTCTCGCGCCGCAGCTGCTCCATCTGCCGCTCGATGAGCTCATGCTGGCGGCTGATACGTCCGAGCAGCGGCGCCAGCTCCTCGTAGGCGTCGTTATCGAGCGGATGCTCGAGGTCGAGATTGTTAAGGGGATCGACGATGCGCGCCGACAGCCGGTGTGCCAGAATGTTCGACAGGATGAGCGCCGCGATGGCCACGATGATGACCGGCTGCAAAATGCCCAGCACCAGCACGCCCACCGTGCCGCGGCTGACGGCGATGCGGAGCACCGTGCCGTCCTCCAGCAGCTTGGCGTAATACATCGTCTTTTCCAGCAGCGTGGCGGAATAGCGCGTGCTGCTGCCGGAGCCGGTCTGCAGCGCCTGCGCGATCTCCGTGCGCGCCGCGTGATTTTCAAGGCTCGCGGCGTCCGCCTGCGAGTCATACAGCACCGCGCCGTCCGCCGCGACCCACGTCAGGCGGAAGCGGTCGGTGTCAAGATGCTCCAGATACCCGGCGCCGTCCTGCTCCACGCCCGCCGCGGCGAGCGTGAGCGCGTCCTGCAGCTGCTGCTCCTGCACGCCGCCGAAGTAGCCGTACAGAACGCCCATGATGAGCACGATGCTCGCCAGCAGCACCGCGCCCGCCACCAGCAGGATCGAGCGGAAAATTCGTTTTGTCATGTCTGCGCCTCCAGCCGGTAGCCGACCCCGCGTACCGTTTCAATCATTTCGCCGCACGCGCCGAGCTTCTGCCGCAGCGTGCGCACGTGCATATCCACCGTGCGCGTCTCGCCGAGGTAGTCCGTGCCCCACACGCGCTCCATCAGCTTTTCGCGCGTGAACGCCACGCCCGGATGCAGCAGCAGCAGGCGCAGCAGCTCAAATTCCTTCAGCGTCAGCTCCACGCGCGTGCCGTCCGCCGTGACGACGTGGCGCTCGGGGTCGAGCGTGAGCGCGCCCGCGGTGAGCAGCTGCGGCGACCTTTGCGGCGCGCAGCGGCGCAGCACCGCCTTGACGCAGGAGACGAGCTCCATCACGCCGAACGGCTTTGTCAGGTAATAGTCCGCGCCGAGGTCCAGGCCCTGGATCTTGTCATACTCCGCGCCCTTGGCCGTGGCCATCACGACGGGGATGTGCGAAAATTCCTCCGCCGCACGCATCCGGCGCAAAAGCTCGATGCCGTCCAGTCCCGGCAGCATCACGTCCAGCACGACCAGCTCCGGCTTCTGCGACTGCAGCGCCTGCCAGAAGCTCGTGCCGTCGGCAAAGCCCTCGGCCTCAAAGCCCGTTGAGCGCAGGGCATACACCTCAATATCGCGGATGCTCGCGTCGTCCTCCACACACCAGATCATACTGCTCCTCCGTCGTGCACGCCCGTGATGGAAAACGCCACCCATTCCGCGATGTTCACGGCGTGATCCCCGATGCGCTCAAAATATTTTGCCACCATCAAAAGGTCCAGCGCGCGGCCGCCCTCGTCCGGAGCGGCGGCGATGCGCTCGATGAGGCGGCTTTTGACCCGCGAGAAGCAGGCGTCCACCGCGTCGTCGTCCGCAACGACCTTTCTTGCCAGCATTATATCACATTTTACATACGCATCAACACTTTCCGTGACCATTTTGATGGTCTTCTGCGCCATTTCGCGCAGGATGCCGAGATCCTCCGCGCCGCGCACGCCCAAAAACGGGACGATCTCGGCGATGTCCTCGGCCTGATCGCCGATGCGCTCCATGTCGGTGATCATTTTCAGCGCCGCGGAGATCTGCCGCAGGTCGCGCGCCACGGGCTGCTGCAGAAGCAGGCGCAGGCAGAGCGATTCGATGGTGCGCTCCTTCTGGTCGATCTCGGCGTCCACGGGCGCGACGCTCGCGGCGAGCTTTGCGTCGCCCGCCTCCAGCGCCTTGACGCTCAGGGCAATGACGCGCTCGCACAGCGCGCCCATCTCGATCATTTCGCGGCTGAGCAGCGCCAGCTGCTCGTCAAAACGGCTTCTCATCTCATCCAAACCTCCCGGTGATATAATCCTCGGTGCGCTTGTCGCGCGGCTGCGAGAACATTCTCTCCGTCGCGCCGTGCTCCACAAGCTCGCCGAGCAGGAAGAAGGCGGTCGTGTCCGAGATGCGCACCGCCTGCTGCATATTGTGCGTGACGATGACGATGGTGTACTGTTCGCGCAGCTGCATCGCCAGCTCCTCGATGCGCGAGGTGGAGATGGGGTCGAGCGCGCTCGTCGGCTCGTCCATGAGCAGCACCTGCGGCTCCACCGCCAGCGCCCGCGCGATGCAAAGGCGCTGCTGCTGCCCGCCGGAAAGGCCGAGCGCGTTTTTCTTCAGCCGGTCCTTCACCTCGTCCCAGATCGCGGCGCCGCGCAGCGACTGCTCCACGAGCTCGTCGAGCTTCGCGCGGTTTTTGATGCCGTGCGTGCGCGGGCCGTAGGCCACATTATCGTAGATGCTCATGGGGAAGGGATTCGGCTTTTGGAACACCATGCCGATCTTCTTGCGCAGGTCGTTCACGTCCACGTCCGGGGCGTAGATGTCCTGCCCCTGGTATTCGACCTTCCCGGTGATGCGCACGCCGGGGATGAGGTCGTTCATGCGGTCGAGCGTTTTGAGAAACGTCGACTTGCCGCAGCCCGACGGGCCGATGAGCGCGGTGATACCGTGCTCGGGGATCTCCATCGTAATATCCTGCAGCGCCTGATGCGCGCCGTACCACAGGCAAAGGTCCTGCACGGAAAAAATACTGCTCATAGCTTACGATTCCTTTTTCTTCTTAAAATAGTTCGCGCAGCCCTCGGCCGCCAGATTGATCGCCAGCGTCAGCAGCATCAAAATGGCCGCGATGGCGAACGCCGCGTCAAATTCGCCCTGCTCCTTGGCGTAGACATACAGCGCCACGGTCAGCGTCGCGCCCGCGCCGGAGAGCGTGTGCACAACATCGCGCACCACGTGCGCAAAGCCCGCCGTAAAAAGCAGCGCCGCCGACTCGCCGAGGATCCTGCCGATCGACAGGATGCAGCCCGTGATCACGCCGTCCACACAGCCCGGCAGCACCACGGTGCGGATCGTGCGCCACTTGCCCGCGCCGAGGGCGAACGCGCCCTCGCGGTAGCTCTGCGGCACGGTCTTCAGACTCTCCTGCGTGGTGCGCATAACGGTGGGCAGGTTCATCACCACCAGCGTCAGCGCGCCCGCGAGCAGCGACGTCTGCAGCCCCAGCACCTCGCAGAAAAGCAGCATGCCGACCAGGCCGTAGATGATGGACGGGATGCCCGAGAGCGTCTCGGCCGCGTACTCGATGACGGACACGAGCTTTTTGCTTTTTGCGTACTCGGTGAGATACACCGCCGCGCCCGCGCCGAGCGGCACCACAAGGATGACCGCCGTGACGATGATCCAGAGGGTATTGAGGATGTCCGGCAGGATGCCGATCTCCCCGCTCAGATAGCTCGGCGACGTGCTGAGGAATCTCCACGTCACGTGCGGCAGGCCCTTCACCAGCACAAAGATCACCAGAAACAGCACCAGCGCGCCCGTGAGCGCGGCGCTGAGCACCATCAGCCCCCTGAGCCCGGCGTTATACAGCCGCCTTGCGGGGCGCATTTTCTTTTTCATGGTCAGCCCTCCCGGTCACGCTTCAGGAAAAAGTTCAGCGTGGCATTGATGAGCAGGATAAACAGAAACAGCACCAGCGCGATGGAAAACAGCGCCTGCCGCTGCAATCCCGACGAATACGACATCTCGCTGGCAACGGCTGTGGTGAGAAAGCGGACGCTTCCCATGAGCTCCGGCATATTCGGGGCGTTGCCCGAGACCATCATCACCGCCATCGCCTCGCCGATGGCGCGGCCCACGCCGAGCACGACCGCCGCGGCGATGCCGCTTTTCGCGGCGGGGACGCTCACGCGGAAATATGTCTCCACAGGCGTTGCGCCCAGCGCCAGCGACGCATCCTCATACGCCTGCGGCACAGCTTCGAGCGCCGTGACCGAGACCTTGATGATGGACGGCAGGATCATAATGGCGAGCACCACGATCGCGGCGAGCAGGCTCGCGCCGTCCGGCACGTGGAAAAGCCTGCGGATGCCCGGCACGAGCACCAGCATCCCGACCAGACCGTAGACGACCGACGGGATCCCGGCAAGCAAACTCACCGCCGACTGCAGCACCCGCTGCACGCGCTTCGGCGCGAGCTTTGCGATGTACACCGCCGCAAGAAAGCCCACCGGCACGCCGAGGACGATCGCGCCGGCCGTCCCGTAGACGCTCGTGAGGATGAACGGCAGGATGCCGTATTCCGGCGTGGCCGCCGTGGAGGCCCACGTTTTGCCGAACAGGAATTTTGTGAGCCCAATTTCGCGGATGGCGGGCAGGCCGCTGAGGATGAGGTAGACGGTCATCAGCAGCACGCAGCCGACCGTGACCAGCCCCAGCAGCAGAAACACGCCGTGCACCGCCGTCTCCAGCCGCTTTGCGGCGGTGCGGCTATTTTTCGTTTGTGCGTTCGTTCGTTTCATGGTATTCCCTTTCCAAAATGCGCCCGCAGCGCGGCAGCACACGCCGCCGCGCCGTGGGGAAAGAGGGGATGGATTCAGACTACGGGGACCGCACCGGCGGCGGAGATGAGGCTGGCCGCGTCCTTCGACAGCGCGAAGTCAAAGAACTTCTGCGCCGCGTCGGAGAGCTTCGTGCCGTCCTTCGTGACCAGGACGAACGGGCGCTGCACCTTGTAGCTACCGTCCTTCACGGTCGCTTCCGACGGAGTGACGCCGTCCACGCTCAAAGCCTTGACGCTGTCCTTGAGGGAGGCGAGGGAGGCGTAGCCGATGGCGTCCGGGTTCTGGGAGACGGTTGTGATGACGTCGCCGGTGGAGGTCAGCTCCTGACGGTACTGGCAGGCGTCCTTCGTGCCGGTGATGGACTCGAAGCCGTCGCGCGTGCCGCTGCCGGCCTCGCGGCCGATCAGAACGATCTCGGCGTCATTGCCGCCGACGTCCTTCCAGTTGGTGATGGCGCCGGTGTAGATGTCCGCGATCTGCTCGATGGTCAGATCGGCGACGGGGTTTTCGGGGTTCACGATGATGGCGATGCCGTCGAGGGCTACGGTCGTGCCGACCAGACCCGAGGCGACCTCATCGTCCTTCAGCGCGCGGCTGGACAGGCCGATGTCGCAGCGGCCTTCGGACACGGCGGTGATGCCGGAGCCGGAGCCGGTGGGGTTGTAGGTAAAGGTGACGCCGGAGTTATCCTTCATAAACTGCTCGCCGAGCGTGCCGATGACCTTCTCCATGGAGGTGGAGCCGTCGGTAGCAACGCTGCCGCTCGTTTTGGCAGCACAGCCTGCAAGGAGCGATACGGCGCACACAAGCGCCAGCGCAATGGCAATGATCTTTTTCATGGTAATAAGACTTCCTTTCTTATTTCTTTCAGGACCTTCTGTTCCTTACGCACACGATCATACCGCCGGACTGTAAAGTGCAAAACCGTGGGATTGTAAAATCCATGTCAAATTGACGACCCCACATTTTTCGTCGTAATGTAGGGGGCTCTGCCCTTCCCGCTGGTTGGCAGCTGCGGTTTTTGCACGCACCGCAGTGCGGCAGGCACCCCATACCTTCCCCTCGGGGAAGGTGCCCCCGAAGGGGGCGGATGAGGGCCGGGGAGCATTTGCGGTTTGCTTTGCAGTTTCGGCAAAACGTGACTGCTCCCCGGCCCTCATCAGTCTGCTCCGCTAACGCTCCGCAGCCAGCTTCCCCCAGGGGAAGCCAAGAGGTGCCTACGTTTCGCCGCTGCGTCAGGGATTCGGCAGCGTGCGCTTACTTATTCACTATTCACTCTTCACTTTTACTTCAAATCGCCCCTCCCCTACGTTACGACTAAGAATGAAAGCGCGCAAAAAAACAGGCGCGCTGTTTTTTACAGCGCGCCTGAGCTTTTTTCTTTTACTTCCCGGCGGAATTGTTTTTGAGGAGGTCGTATTTGATCTGCCACAGCTTTTGGGACAGGTCCACGTAGTAGGTGTGCGGGTTATCAAAGCGCTTGACCTCGTCCCAGAGGGTGTCTACCTGCTCGGCGCAGTAGCGCTTGATGTCGGCCAGCTTCGGCAGGTCGTACACGAGCTCGCCGTGCCGGAAGATGGGCACGAGCAGCTCTTTGGCGGTGAAATTATACACCGTTTTGCGCTTCCACGTGGCCTCGGGGTCGAAAATCTCGAGGTTCTCGCTGTCGTCCACCGTCTCGTCGTGCACGCACAAGTAGTCGGCGATGGCCTTGCCGGTGTCATTGCCGAAGAAGCGGTAGAGCTTTTTGAAGTGCGGGTTCGTGATCTTGCCCACGTTTTCGCTGATCTTGATCTTGGGCACGATCGTGCCGTCGGCACGTTCGACTGCGGTGAGCTTGTATACGCCGCCGAACACCGGCTCGGAGCGCGCGGTGATGAGCCGCTCGCCCACGCCGAAGAGATTTATCTGTGCGCCCTGCGCGATGAGATCGCGGATGATGTACTCATCCAGCGAGTTCGACACCGAGATCTCGCACGACTGCCAGCCCGCGTCGTCCAGCATTTTTCGCGCCTTTTTCGTCAGGTACGTCATATCGCCGGAGTCGAGGCGGATGCCGCATTTTGTGAGCCCGCGGGGCTTTAACACGTCGTTAAAGGCGCGGATGGCGTCCGGCACGCCGCTTTTGAGCGTGTTGTACGTATCCACGAGCAGGACGGGGTTTTCAGGATACGTCTCGCAGTAGGCGCGGAAGGCGTCATACTGCGTGTCGAACATCTGCACCCACGAGTGCGCCATCGTGCCCCCGGCGTGCACGCCGTAGAGCTGGTCGGAGATGGTGCAGGCCGTGCCGGCGCAGCCGCCGATGAACGCCGCGCGCGCGCCCAGGATCGCGCCGTCACCGCCCTGCGCCCGGCGGGAGCCGAACTCCAAAACCGGCCGCCCCTTCGCCGCGCGCACCACGCGGTTGGCCTTGGTGGCGATGAGGCTCTGGTGGTTGATGGCCAGCAGCAGATACGTCTCGATCAGCTGCGCCTGCACCGCCGGGGCGCGCACGGTCACGATCGGCTCGCGCGGGAAGATGGGCGTGCCCTCCGGCACGGCCCAAATATCGCCCGTAAAGCGGAAATCGCGCAGATACTGCAAAAATTCCTCGCAGAAAATGCCCCGCCTGCGCAGGTAGGCAATGTCATCATCCGAAAAATGCAGATCCTGGATATACCGCACGATCTGCTCCAGACCCGCCGCGATGGCGAAGCCGCCGCCGTCGGGCACGGTGCGGAAAAAGACGTCAAAATACGTGATGCGGTCCTGATAGCCGCACTTAAAATAGCCGTTTCCCATCGTCAGCTCGTAGAAATCGCAGAGCATCGTCAGGTTCAGCTTCTGATCGTTCGTGTTCATGTGCCCCTCCTTACGCCTGTTCGAGCCGCCGCGCACGCTCGGATTTGCTGTGCGGTTCCTCCCGCAGGCCGAATTTTGCCGCCAGCGCCCGGCCATAGGCCAGCATCGGCGCGGCCTCGCCCTCCTTCAGTTCCAGCTCCAGCTCGCACAGCGGCGCGCGGCGCGCCCCGCGCGAAAGCTCGCCGATGTCGCCCGCCAGCTCGCACACGCAGCCGTCCAGACGCAAAAGCGCGCGGATGCGCGTGAATTTCGTCCCGCACACGGGCGCGAGCGCCCCGGTCTTGAGGATCTCCGCCAGCTCCGCCGGCGCGCCGTCCTTCACGAGCTTCGGCACGGCATCCTCCAGATACTCCGCCTCCGTCTCCCACTCGCCGCGGGCCAGCCCCTCGCCCGGGGTCTTGACCGTGACGATGCTTTTGCCCGCGAGTTTCCGCAGCCGAAGCGCCCAGTGCTTTTCGGCAAGCTTTCCGTCGGGCGTGTCAAAATAGGTCGATTCCGTCTGCACATAGGCAAAATCGCCCTGCATCCGGCTGCGCACGTCCGCGCTGCACAGAATGCAGTCGAGCAGGTGCAGATCGT
The DNA here is from genome assembly GCA_934631005.1 of uncultured Oscillospiraceae bacterium. GTDB lineage: Bacteria > Bacillota > Clostridia > Oscillospirales > Oscillospiraceae > CAG-170. The sequence continues at coordinate 15,421 of CAKTXA010000021.1, read as the reverse complement.
CCACCGCCAGCTTCAGTTCCAGTTCCGTTGCCATAGTTCCCTCCGTATGATCGGTTCTCCTTCCCTATTGTACGCGCTTTTCGCCCGCGAAGCAAGCACTAAACTGTCAATCTCTCCGCCTGCCGACGCGTCGCGACGGCTTTTGCGCACAGATGGTTGTAAGATGGCTGCAAGAATACCAGATATTGGGAGTGAATCGGTATGTCCCTGTCGTCTTTGCTGGAAGAAAAGCTCGGCTCGGCGCGCCGGAGCGTGCTGCGCCGCGTCGCCGCCAGCGCCCCCTTGAGCCTGCTCGTGCGCTGCGCACTGGCGCTTTGCGCGGGCGCGATGCTCTCAGGCGTGCGCCTGCCGGGCGGGAGCCTGCCGCTGGGGCTGGCGCTCGTGGCGGCGCTGCCGTTCGGCGCGGCGGGCGTGAGCGCGCTGCTGGGCGCGGTGGGCGCGCACACGCTGCTCTACGGCCTGCCGCAGACGCTGAGCGTGGCGGCGGCGGGGTTTCTCATCGAGACGGAGCTGCTTATCTTCCGGGAACTTCTGCCGCGGGACAAGCGCTGGTTTTTGCCCGTGAGCGCGGCGGTGCTCTATGGGATGGTGGAATTTCTGGAGCTTTTGCAGGCGCATTTTGCGCCGGATGAGACGCTGCTGTTTCTGGCCCGCGTGGGGATGCTGGGCGTGTGCGCGTGGGCGTTTACCGACGCCGTCGGCACCAGAAAGCGCGGCGCGCGCATCTTTCTGGCGCTGTGCCTGCTGGCGGGCTGCGGCGCGGTCGTACTCCCCGGCGGGGTGCGGCTGAGCGTGCTGCTCGGCGCGGCGGCGGCGGGCTTCTGCCTTGGCCGGGCGGATGCGCTGCGCGCCGCGGCGCTGACGGGGCTCGTGCTGGATCTCACCGGCGTGTGCGCCGTGCCGCTCACGCCCGCGCTCGCGCTGGCGGCGATCGCCTGCGGCCTCCTGCCGCTGCGCACGCGGCTTTTGCGCGTGCTGATCCTGCTGCTCTGCTGCGGCGGATGGCTGCTTTTGCGGCAGGACGCGGCGGTCACCGCAATGGCGGGATGCGTACTCGGCGGGGCGCTGGCGCTGCTGCTGCCGCAGCGGCTGGAGCGGCTTTTGGATACCGACGCGCCCGACGTGGCCGCCGCGGCCGCGCCGGGGCTGGAGCAGGCAAGCGCGCTGCTTTCGCGGGTGCGCAGGCTTCTGGAGCGCACGCGCGTACAGGAGCCCGCGCCGCAGTCGGCGGCGGTGTTTGACCGCGCGGCGGAGCTGGCCTGCCGCGACTGCCCCGGCTGGGACACGTGCTGGGAGGCATGCGCGGCGGATACGTATCTCGCGCTTTCGAACGCCGCGGCGCGCATTTTGCAGCGCGGCGAGATGCTGGCAGACGATCTGCCGCCGTTTTTCCAGGCGCGCTGCTGCCGGTATGAGCAGTTCCGCGCCGCGGTCGATCAGGCGATGGACGAGCAGCTGGCGCGGCTGCAGTATCAGAACCGGCTGGCGGAGCTGTGCGCCGTGACGGCGGAGCAGTACGGCTGCCTGTCATCGTTCCTGCACGCGCTGAGCGTGCCGCGGCCCGACGCGCCGGAGACCGTCTTTACACCCGAGGAGGGCTTCCGCGCCTGCGGCGTGCGCGGCAGCACCGTCTGCGGCGACCTGGCCGCGAGCTTTACCTGCGGGGCATGGTATTATCTGCTGCTGTGCGACGGCATGGGCACCGGCCCTGCCGCGCGGGCTGAGGCCGCCGCCGCGGCGGAGCTTTTGACGGGCCTGATCCGCAGCGGCATGGACGCGCCCGAGGCGCTGCGGATGCTGAACGGCGTGTATCTTCTGCGCGAGAGCGGCGGCTTTTCCACAGTTGACCTGCTGCAGGTAGATCTCGCCACCGGCGAGGGCTTCCTGCACAAATGGGGCGCGGCGCCGTCATACCTTCTGGTGGGGCGGCGGGTGTATAAGCTGGGCGGCTCCACGCCGCCCCCGGGCGTGAGCGCGGAGCAGGCGGTGCGGCGCGGGCAGTGCATCCAGCTCTCGCTGCAGCGCGGGCAGACGCTCATTTTGGTGAGCGACGGGGCCGACGAGCAGACGGCGGAGCAGACCATTCGCGAGAGCGCGTCCGCCCCGCCCTGCGAGCTGGCCGCCGCCATCGTCGCCGCCTGCTCCCCCGACGACGACCGCTCCGCCGCCGCCGTGAAATTAAAGCGGGCGCATATACCCGCAGGCGTGTGAGCAGCCGCCCCAATTCGTCGTAACGTAGGGGAGGGGCGATTTGAAGTAATAGTGAAGAGTGAATAGTGAAAAAGTAAGTAATTCGTCGTAATGTAGGGGAGGGGCTTGCCCCTCCCGTTGGGAAGTACTACCGTTCTTTTGGAGCAGTGCCGATTTGCGGAAGCCCCCTTGGCTTCCCCTCGGGGCCGATTCCCCCTATCAGGGGGAAATGTCCCGCAGGGACAAAGGGGGTAGGGACAGCTGGCTGCGGAGCGAAGCGGAGCAGACTGATGAGGGTCGGGGAGCAGTTACGTTTTGATGAGCATGCTAAGCTATCCATCAGTGCTCCCTGGCCCTCATCAGTCGCCTGCGGCGACAGCTTCCCCCAGGGGAAGCTATGGGGTGCATTCCGCGCCGCAGTGCGTGCAAAGGCCACAGCTGCCGACCAGCGGGAGGGGCAAGCCCTCTCCTACAAAGATGTCCCAACCATGAAACGAAGCCCGGAAAGCTTGTTGCTTTCCGGGCTTCTGCCGGGTTGGGGCGGCGGGGGCGTCCTTTGGCGCCGACGCACACGCCGCCGGGAGAGCGCTGCCGTGTGCCGCTCCGGCAAAGCGCGGCGATCGCAGACAGTGCCGGGCACACGGCTCCGTCCGTTTTGCAGGCATGGCTTTCGGTCAAGGCGCCGGTCCATGCGCCTGCCGGACGGTCGCGCCCGTTTGCGTATGGAAGATCGGCATTCTTGCTTTGGAAAGCACTGCGGCTCTCTGCAGCTAGTGTGCCCGCGGCGCGCGGCGGGATACGCGGAAAAAATCTCCTTTGCGCGCAGCGCGTGAAGAATTGACAAGCCCCGCCGAAAAGGGTAAGATGGGAACGAAAAAGGGGCTGAGACACATGGCTGAGACCATCGACCTGCGCGAGCGGACGCTTTCCTCGCGCGAAATTTTTGACGGCAGGATCCTGCACGTTTTTGAGGACACCGTCCGCCTGCCGAACGGGCAGACGGCCACGCGCGAATATCTGCGCCACGTGGGCGCGGTGTGCGTCGTGCCGCTGCTGGAGGACGGCAGCGTGCTCATCGAGCGGCAGTTCCGCTACCCCATCGGGCGCGTGGTCACGGAGATCCCGGCGGGAAAGCTCGATGCTCCGGACGAGGACCGGCTGGCGGCGGCGCAGCGCGAGCTGCGCGAGGAGACGGGCGCGGCGGCCGCGCACTGGCGGAGCCTCGGCCTGTTCCAGCCCGCGTGCGCCTACTCCGACGAGACGATCGAGATGTTTCTGGCGCAGGGCCTGACGTTCGGCAAGCAGCAGCTGGACGCGGACGAATTTTTGCAGCTGGAGCGCGTGCCGCTGGACACGCTGGTGCAGGATATTCTGAACGGCAGCATTCTGGACGCGAAAACGCAGACCGCCATCCTCAAAACGAAGCTCCTGCTGGAGCGGGACGGGCGCGTATGAAAAAAGAGCAGCTTTATCTCTCGACCATCGCGGACGACGCCGCGGAGACGGCGCGGGAATTTGGGCTCGGCGTGGAGCTGGCGCAGTTCTGTCTGGCGGAGAATATGGAAAACACGCCGCAGGCGGTACAGGAGAGTCTGGATGCGTCGCTGCGCGTGCCGCGGCGGGTCTTTCACGCGCCGTTTGCGGAGCTGTGCCCCGCGGCCATCGACCCGCTCGTGCGGGCGGTGACGAAAAAGCGCTATCTGCAGGCGGCGGCGCTGGCAAAGCGCTGCGGCGCTTCCAAAATGGTGGTGCATTCGGGCTTCATCCCGCTCGTCTACTACCCGGAGTGGTACGCCCCGCAGGCGGCGGACTTCTGGCGCGGGATGCTGGAGGAAACGGACGGTCTGACCTTCTGCGTGGAAAACGTTTTGGAGGAATCGCCGGACGTGCTGCTGCGGACGCTTGCGCTGGTCGGCGATTCGCGCCTGCGCGTGTGTCTGGACGTGGGGCACGCGCTTTGCCAGAGCGGCGAGCTTGCGCCGTGGCTGGACGCGCTCGCGCCGTACTGCTCCCACGTGCATCTGCACAACAATTCCGGCGCGCACGACGAGCACAGGGCGCTGTTTGACGGCGCGCTCGACATGGCGGCGATCCTCCGGCAGCTGGAGCGGCTTGCGCCGCAGGCGACGTACACGCTGGAGGTATTCTCCGCCCGGCCGTCGGTGGAGTGGCTTTTGAAGGAAGGGCTTTTACTATGAATCGGGACGCATTTTCCGCGCGGCTCGCACGCATCCGCCCGGCGGATGCCGCGGCGATGGACGCCGCGCGGCGGCGGCAGGCGCAGCTGGCCAAGCCCCCCGGCAGCCTCGGGGAGCTGGAGACCATCTCCATCCGCCTTGCCGGGATCACGGGCAGTATTTATAATGAGATCGAAAAAACGCGCATCTATGTCCTCGCCGCCGACAACGGCGTGGTGGCCGAGGGCGTGTCGTCCGCGCCGCAGTCGGTCACACGGCAGCAGGCCGTGAACCTCACGCGCGGCGTGACGGGCGCGAGTGCCATCGCGCAGCACTTCGGCGACGAGCTGGTGGTGGTGGACGTGGGCATCGCGCAGGACTACACCTGCCCGCAGATCGTGAACCGCCGCATCGCGCGCGGTACGGGGAATATCGCAAAGGAGCCCGCCATGACGGTGCAGCAGGCGCTCACCGCGCTGGACACCGGCATGACGCTTGCCGCGCAGGCGGGGCGCGACGGCGTGCAGGCGCTGGGCGTGGGCGAAATGGGCATCGGCAACACCACCACGTCCGCGGCGGTGCTCGCGGCGCTGACCGGCTGCGCCGTGGAGGACGCCGTGGGCCGCGGCGGCGGCGTGACCGACGAAGCGCTCGCGCGCAAGCGGGCCGTCGTGGCCGGGGCGCTGGCGCAGTGGAAGCCGGATGCAAATGACCCCGTAGATGTGCTGGCGAAGGTCGGCGGGTTTGATCTGGCGGCGATGACGGGCGTGTTTCTCGGCGCGGCGGAGAGCCGCCTGCCGGTGGTGATCGACGGATTTATCTCGGTCGTGGCGGCGCTGTGCGCCGTGCGGCTGTGCCCGGCGGCGCGGGAGTTCCTGTTTGCATCGCACGGCTCTTTTGAGCGCGGCTATGCCGTTGCCGCGCAGGCGCTCTCGCTCACGCCCGTGCTCACGCTCGGGATGCGGCTGGGCGAGGGCAGCGGGTGCCCGCTGGGCTTCCGCGTGCTGGAGGCGGCGTGCGCCGCCATGAACGGCATGGCAACATTTGACGAGGCGCGGATCGACGACGGCTATCTCGCCCCCATCCGCGAAAAGGATTGCTTCTCAATATGAACGTATTTTTATCGGGCGGCTCCAAAAGCGGAAAATCCATGCTGGCGCAGCGCATTGCGCGCGCGATGGCGCCGGAGCGGCCGCACTATTATCTGGCCACGATGATCCCGCACGACGCCGAGGACGACGCGCGCATCGCGCGCCACCGCCGCGAGCGCGCGGGCTGGGGCTTTGAAACGGTGGAATGCGGGCAGGCGATCCTCGCCGCGCTGGACGCCGCCGACCCCGGCGGCGTGTTTCTGCTGGACAGCGTGACGGCGCTTTTATCCAACGAGATGTTCCGCGCGGACGGCACGATGGACGAGGCCGCCGGGGATCGCCTTGCGCGCGAGCTGATGGAGTTTGCCGCGCGGACGGAAAACTGCGTGTTCGTCTGCGACAATATTTTTGCCGACGGCAGGGATTACGGCGACTGGACGGAGCGCTACCGGCAGGCGCTCGGCATGATCGGCGCGGCGCTGTGCCGCGTGTGCGACGCCGCCGCAGACGTGTGCTGCGGCGTGCCGCATTGGTTCAAAGGAGAGTGGCTGGAGTGAAAAAGCAATGGCGCGCGCTGTGCATGGCTTGGGGGATGTTCTGCATCGTCCCCTGCCCCAGCCGCAAATGGGACGAAGCCGCGCGCAGCTGGATGATCGTCTACTTTCCGCTCGTGGGGCTGCTCGTGGGCGCGGTGCTGTGGGTGCTGTGCCGTCTGCCGGAGTCGATGCTGACGGCGGCGCTTTTATGCGCGGCGCCGTTCGTTGTGACGGGCTTTTTGCATCTGGACGGCTACATGGACTGCTGCGACGCGATCCTGTCGCGCCGGGAGCTGGCCGTGCGGCAGAAGATCCTCAAGGACTCGCACGTCGGCGCGTTCGCGGTGATCGGGCTGGCGATCTTATTTTTACTGCAATTCGCGGCGTTCTGCACGCTGGACGCGAAAAGCAGCGCGTGGGCGCTGCTTCTGCTGCCGGTGTGCACGCGCGCGGCGGCAGGGCTGTGCGTGAGCACGATGCGCCCGATGGCTGCCAGCCAGTACGGCGGCGACTTCGCACGGGAGAACAAAGCGCCGCAGTGCGTATGCCTTGCGCTGTGGCTCGCGCTCGCGTTCATCGCGGGAGGGCTGCTCTGCGGCGCGCGGGCGGCTTCGCTCGGCGCGGGAGCGCTCTGCGTGTGGCTGGCGGCGCTGTACGGAAAGGGGCAGCTCGGCGGGATGTCCGGCGATGTATCGGGCTTTGCGCTGACGCTCGGCGAGCTTGCGGGCATTCTTTGCCTGTGCACATTCTGAGGAGGATTCTGCTATGATCCTGATCACAGGCGGCGCGTATCAGAGTAAGCGCCGGTTCGCCATGGAGCGCTTCGCGCTCGCGCCGGAGGAGATCTGCGACTGCGCGCTCTCCGCGCCCGATCTTTCCAAAAAAGCGCTGTGTCACGTGGAACAGTACGTGCTGCGCTGTATACGCGAGGGGCGGGACGAGACGGCGCTGCTGCGCGAGCCCGCGCTGGCGGAGAAAATTCTGATCTTTGACGATATTTCCTGCGGCGTGGTGCCGCTGGAGGCCGAAGCGCGCGCGTGGCGCGAGCGGACGGGGCGGCTGGCCGCGGCGCTTGCGCAGAGCGCTGACGAGGTCTGGCGCGTATTTTTTGGGCTGGGCGAACGGATCAAATAAGGAATATTCTATTTACTTGCAGAAAAGCGTCAAATATGTTACACTGCGGTAAATAATAATAAAGAACTTCCGAAGGGAGGCTCATACTATGATGAAAAAATTCTTTGCCGGGCTGCTGGCTGCCTGCATCCTGCTCACGCTCTGCCCCGCGGCGCTGGCCGCCGGGACGGATGAGACGGCCGCGGCCGCGGCCGGTGCGCAGCAGTATCTGCTGGATTCTGTGCCGCGCGGCACGTCCGGCGGCGCGGCGGATCATGTGATGTTCACGCTCGTGCGCAGCGGCGCGCAGCTCCCGGCGGGCTACCGGCTGCAATATCTGCAAAGCGTGGCGGCGGAGCTGATCGAAAACGGCAGCCCCACGGGGCGCGGCCGCACCGGCGAATTTGCCCGCGCGGCGCTGGCGCTGCGCGCGATGGGCACTGACCCCACCAGCTTCTGCGGGCAGGACCTGCTCACCGCGCTGAGCGATTTTGACGCCTGCGCGCAAACGGGCCTGCCGGGCGTTCTGACCGCGCTGCGCACGCTCGACTGCTCGGACTACAACATCCCGCAGGTCGCGAGCGTGACCACGCAGGCCACGCGCGAGCTGTATCTCAGCGCCATTCTCAACGCGCAGCTGCCCGACGGCGGCTGGGCGCTGCATGGCGGCAAGGCCGACGCCGCCACAACGGCGCAGGTGCTCCAGGCGCTGGCAAATTACCGAGATCAGTCGCAGGTGGCGAACGCCGCAGCGCTCGGCGTCGAGTGCCTGTCCGCTTTGCAGCAGGACGATGGCGGCTTCACCGCCTGGTCGACCCCCTCGTCCGAGCCCACGGCGCAGGTCTTGCTCGCACTGTGTGCGCTGGACATTGCGGCGGACGACGACCGCTTTACCAAAAACGGCGCGACGGCGCTCGATAAGCTCCTGACCTATCAGGACACCTCCGGCGGCTTCCTCGCAACGCTCCATCCCACCGTGACCGCCACCTGTCAGGCGCTTCAGGCGCTCTGCGCCGTGCAGCGGGCACAGAACAGGGAACCGGACTTTTTTGACCTGCGCGACATCGCGCTGACGAGCGCCCCGGCGCTCGGCTCCGGCGTAAAGGCGGCGCAGCTTCAGAAAAACGGTGCGGTCTTTTCCGACACCGAGTCGCATGAAAACCGCGACGCCGTCAGCATCCTCGGCTCCTACGGCATCATCAGCGGCGTGGGCGGCGGGCGCTTCAGCCCCGACAGCACCATGACCCGTGCGCAATTCGCCAAGATCGTGGCGTGCGCGCTGGGGCTGGAGGCCGAATACCGCGGCACGTTCGCGGACGTGGCCGAGGGCGCGTGGTACGCCCCGTATGTGGACACGGCGGCGGCCTACGGCATCGTGCGCGGCGTGGGCGACGGTAAATTCAACCCCGACAGCAGCATCACCCGGCAGGACGCGGCCGTGATGCTCGCACGCGCGGCGGCGCTGTGCGGGCTCGACACCGCGGCGGACGGCTCCGGCGCGCCGGAGGGCGTGTCCGACTGGGCCAGAAGCGCCGTGGCGTTCTGCCTGCAAAAGGAGATCATGTCGCCGGAGCAGGCGCAGCAGCCGGGCCTGGCCGTGCTGCGCTGCGAGATCGCGCAGATGCTCTGCAATCTGCTGATGCAGACGGCCCTGCTGGGCTGATACAACACAAAATAAAGGAGAGCTTCCGATGAAAAAACGCATTTTTGCGGCGCTGTGCGCCCTCATTCTGGTGCTTGGCCTTGCGGCCTGCGCCGCCAAACAGCCGACGTGCACGCTGACCATTGCCTGCCAAACCGCCCTCACCAGCAGCGAGCTTCCCGCCGAAAAGACGTCGGCGCTGCCCGCGGACGGCTATCTTCTGAACGCGGCGGAGGTCAAATTCACCGAGGGCGAGAGCGTACTGGATGTTCTGCAGCGCGCCGCGCAGGCAAACAGCCTGACGCTGGACGTTATCGACGGCGACTATGTGTACGTGAACGCCATCGGCCCGCTCGCGGGCGGGGACGCCGGGATGATGTCCGGCTGGCTGGTCAGCGTGAACGGCGAATACCCGTCTGTGAGCGCGGCGGAGGTGACCGTGCAGCCCGGCGACGCGATCGTCTTTTCCTACACCTGCGACGGCGGCGCGGATCTGGGCATCGTCTGGTAAGGCATTCTGAAAACTGAATCGCGCCGGTGTAAAATGATACTTTACACCGGCGCTTTTTGTGGTATGATAGAGGTAATCACAGCCTTTTGGCAAAAATACGGGAGGATACATATTACATGGATACTTTTGATGTCGTGGTCCTGGGCGGCGGCCCGGGCGGGTATCTCTGCGCCGAGCGTGCGGCACAGGGCGGTCTGACGGCGGCGGTCGTGGAGCAGCGGGCGCTGGGCGGCACGTGCCTGAACGAGGGCTGCGTCCCCACCAAGAGTCTTTTGTACTGCGCCAAGCAGTACGCCGCCGCGCAGCACGGCGCGGATTACGGCGTGCATGCCGAAAACGTCTCGTTTGACCACGCGGCGGTCATCGACCGCAAGAATAAGGTCGTTAAAACGCTCGTCTCCGGCGTCGGCTTTACGATGAAGTCCCACAAGGTCAAGGTCTACACCGCGTCCGCGAAGGTCCTCGGCAAAAACGCCGCGGGACTGTTTGAGGTAGACGCCGGCGGCGTCACCATCGCCGGGAAACGTCTCGTCGTAGCCACCGGCTCCGTCGCAGCTGTCCCGCCCATCCCGGGCGTGAAGGAGGGGCTCGCGTCCAGCTTTGTGATGACGAACCGCGAGATCCTCGACCTGCGCGAGGTGCCGAAGACCCTCGTGTGCATCGGCGGCGGCGTCATCGGCCTGGAGATGGCGTGCTACTTTGCCACCATTGGCGTGAAGGTCATCGTCATCGAGATGATGCCCAAGATCGCCGGGCCCACGGACCCCGAGATCTGCGATATTCTGATGAAGACCTACAAAAAGCTCGGCATGGAGTTCTATCTGAACGCGGGCGTCAAGAAGGTCGAAAACGGCAGCGTCACGTATGAGGACGCGTCCGGCCTGCACACCGTCGCGTGCGACCGCGTGCTGCTGTCCGCGGGCCGCCGCGCCAACATCGAGGGCCTTGACCTCGAGGAAAAGCTGGGCGTGGCCACCGAGCGCGGCAAGGTGCTGACCGATGAGCATATGTGCACGAACGTCGAGGGCGTTTACGCCGTGGGCGACTGCAACGGAAAGCTGATGCTTGCCCACACCGCGTACCGCGAGGCCGAGGTCGCCGTAAACCATATGCGCGGCATTAAAGACCATATCGACTACAGCATCATCCCCTCCGTCATCTACACGACGCCCGAAGTCGCCTGCGTCGGCGAGACCGAGCAGAGCGCGAAGGACAAGGGTCTGGATGTGAAGGTCGTGAAGGCCCCCATGATGGCGTCTGGCCGCTATGTTGCCGAAAACCTGAAGGGCGACGGCTTCTGCAAGCTCATCTATGATGTGAAAAAGCGCGAGCTCGTGGGCGTGCACATCGTGGGCAGCTACGCCTCCGAAATGATCTACGGTGCCGCCGCGATGGTCTATTCCAAGCTGCCCGTGCAGCATCTGGATAAGATCGTATTCCCCCACCCGACAGTCTGCGAAGTCATCCGCGAAGCGCTGTTTATGCTGTAAGAACAAAAAGGAACCGCCCATGGCGGTTCCTTTTTTATCGCCGTGCGCAGCCGCGGCCATAGTCGTAATGTAGGGGGGGCGATTTGAGGTAATAGTGAATAGGGAAAAGTGAAAAAGTTTGTAGGGGCCGATGACCACATCGGCCCCTACAGGGTGCGTGCGTGTTCGCATCGGTGCGTGCAAATTTGCAGCGTCGTACCGCGCGGGAGGGGCAAGCCCCTCCCCTACGTTACGACGAATTACGCACGCTTATCGCTTATCAAAAAAGAACCTCCCATAGGGAGGTTCTTTTTTCTGCATTCAATCGACGTAATCCTCGAACTCCAGGCGTTTGGCTCTGCGGCGGCAGGCGGGGCAGTTTTCTTTGACGAAGCCCACGATCAGCTCCCAGTTCCGGTAGATCACATACGCGGCGGCTGCCAGAGCCGCCAGCGCCGCGACGATGGCCGCGATCTGCGCCAGACATTTTTTCTTCATCGGTAAGTCCCTCCATTCACGGTTGTTTTTTGTTTAGTATACTCGCTTTTTCGGATTTTTGCAAGCCCCGTTATACGCGCACGATGCGGCCGGGCCTGCGCGGGGCGGGGTCTCCCTCCGGGCCGTCTGCGTAGCCGAGGATACAGTGGCCGACGCCGAGCCAGTCGCCCGTGACGCCCCACTTTTTAAGCAGCGCTTTGCCCTGCCCGGACGCAAATTCCTCCCGTGCGCGGTGGATCCAGCACGAGCCCACGCCCACGCTGTGCGCAGCCAGCATCAGATCGCCCAGCGCAAGGCTCCCGTCCTCCACGGCGGTGGGGACGTTTGCGTCTGCCAGCACGATCACGACCGTCGGCGCACCGTAAAACGGCCTGGCGCCGGGCGTGCCGAGGGCGGCGGCGTTCATGCTCTCCAGCTCCGCCACATCCTCCGGCTTTTGCAGGACGACGAATTTGACCGACTGCCGCCCCATGCCGCTGGCGGCGTATGTCCCGGCGCGCAGGATGGCTTCCAGCTCATCCTCCCGGATCTGCTCGGGGCGGTAGCGGCGGACGCTCCGCCGCGTTTCGATGCACTGCAATACTTCATTTGTCATAAAAATACGCTCCTTTCGCGTTATACGTATCCGTAAAGCCCGCGGACCGACACCTCGCCGGAGGCGATGTGCTCGCGCGTGCCGTCGTCATAGCGCACGACGAGCGCGCCGTCCGGCGCGACGTCCTCGGCAAACGCCTCGCGCGCCGTGTCGCCGCGCAGGATGGTCACGCGCTTTCCCAGCGTCACGCATCCGGTGCGAAAGCGCACCATATCCTCCGCGCATGCGCCGGGCAGCTGCGCGTCCAGCCGCGCGAAGGCCCGCAGCAGCGCGGCCGCCAGACGGCTGCGCGCGACGCGGCGCCCCGTCGCGAGCAGGATGGACGTCGCCACGTCCTGAATATCCGCCGGGAACTGCGTCTGCGCGCAGTTGACGCCGACGCCGACCACGACATATTCCACCTCGCGCGTCTCGGCGATGACCGACAGCTCTGTGAGGATGCCCGCGAGCTTTTTCGTGCCGAACACCAGGTCGTTCGTCCACTTGATGCCCGGCCGCTCACCGCAGACGCTCTCCACGGCGTCGCACGCGCCCACGGCCACGAGCGCCGTCAGGTTCATAATGTCCTCCGGCAGGGCGCGCGGGCGCAGCACCACGCTCATGTAAAGCCCCTCGCCGGGGGGCGAATAAAAGCTCCGCCCGCGGCGGCCGCGGCCGGCGGTCTGCCGGTCGGCGATGACGCAGGTGCCGCTCGGCGCGCCCTGCGCCGCCAGCTGCCGCGCCATGCGGTTCGTGGAGTCCACGCTCTGGCAGACCGTGATGCGCTGCGCCCACGGGTGGCCGGGCAGCAGCGCGGCGACCGATCCGCGCGTGAGCGCGTCCGGCTGCGCCGTCAGGCGGTAGCCCCGGTTCGTCCCGGCGGCGATGGTGTAGCCCTCGGCGCGCAGCGCGCGCACCGCCTTCCACACCGCCGCGCGCGACAGCCCCAGCTGCTGGCTCAGCTGCTCGCCGGACAGATCGCCCTGCGCGCGCTGCAAAAGCTCCAATACCTGTTCCTTCGTCGTCATATCCGTCCCCAAAAATTTTTCTTGATAATCTTATTATACTCTGCTATACTCCCAATTGTAAACCTATTTCAAAATTTTAAGGTTTACAATCGGAGGTTTCCATGAAAACACGCACGCTCATCCTGACCGCTCTGTTCGCGGCGCTGACCGCCGTGGGCGCATTTTTGAAGATCCCGTTCCCGCTCGCGGCCATCACACTGCAGTTTTTCTTCACTGCCATGGCGGGCACGCTGCTGGGAAAGAAATACGGCGCGCTGTCGCAGGCGGTGTATGTGCTGCTGGGGCTGGTGGGCGTGCCGATCTTTGCCCTCGGCGGCGGATTTTCGTATATTTTTCAGCCGACGTTCGGCTTTCTGCTGGGTCTGATCCCGGCGGCGTGGGTCATCGGCAGCATCGCAAAGCGGCCGCTGACGTTCTGGCGCTCCGCCGCTGCGATGCTGGCGGGGCTGGCGGTGCTGTACGCCATCGGCGTGCCGTATATGGCGCTGATCGCAAACGGGTACCTCGGCAAGGGGCTGACGTTCTGGCAGGTGCTCAAAAACGGAATGCTTATCTATCTTCCCGGCGACCTTCTCAAGATCGCGGCGGGCAGCGCGCTGAGCTGCGCCGTGACGCGCCGCGTGCCGAATCTCTAAGCCGCGTCGTCTGCTTTCACAATTTCGGCCGCGGCCGGACGTGCAAATTGCACAATTTTGCTTGACACGCCCCCTCGGAAACAGTACAATGTAGGGTAGGATTTGTATGGTCGCAGGCAGGCTATGGGGACGCCCGCCGCGGCTTGACTGATTCAAGGCTGCCGGCGCGAGCAGTTTGTTCGCCGCCGGCGCGACCCAAATACGAAAGAAAGGGAGGTGTGTCCGTAATTTATGGAATTTAATATGCTCACGCTCATCCTGTGCATCGCCGGATTCGTGCTGGGCGGGCTGATCTTCTTCTTTGTCGGCAAGGCGTATCGCAAGAGCGTGGCCGAAAAGGAGATCGGCAGCGCCGAGGAAGAAGCGCGCCGTATTATCAACGAAGCCATCAAGGGCGGCGAGAATAAGAAGCGCGAAATGCTGGTGGAAGCCAAGGAAGAGATCCATAAATCGCGTACCGAAAACGAACGGGAGCTGAAAGACCGCCGCGCCGAAGTGCAGAAGCAGGAACGGCGTCTGCAGCAGAAGGAAGAAACACTCGACAAAAAGCTCGACGCACACGAAAAGAAGGAAGAGGAGCTCAGCCGCCGCATGGCCGCCGTGCAGAAGCAGGAGGAGGAAGTTGCCTCCATCAAGCGCGGCCAGCTGGAAATGCTGGAGAAGATCTCGGGCCTGACGCAGGAAGAGGCGAAAACGCAGCTTCTGAAGGACGTGGAGTCCGAGATCCGGCACGAGACCGCCATGAAGATCAAGGAGGTCGAGACCCAGCTCAAGGACGAAGCCGATCAGCGCGCCCGCGAGATCCTCGCCACCGCCATCCAGCGCTGCGCCGCCGACCACGCCGCCGAGACCACCGTCTCCGTCGTGCCGCTGCCCAACGATGAGATGAAGGGCCGCATCATCGGCCGCGAGGGCCGCAACATCCGCACGCTCGAGACCATCACGGGCGTTGACCTCATCATCGACGACACGCCCGAGGCCATCACCGTCTCGTCCTTTGACCCCATCCGCCGCGAGATTGCGCGTCTGGCGCTGGAAAAGCTCATCGCCGACGGGCGCATCCACCCCACCCGCATCGAGGATATGGTGGAAAAGGCGCGCCGCGAGGTCGAGCACACCATCAAGGCCGAGGGCGAACGCGCTACGTTCGAGACCGGCATCCACAACCTGCACCCCGAGCTCGTGAAGCTGCTGGGCAGGCAGAAGTACCGCACGTCGTACGGGCAGAACGTTCTGAACCACTCGATCGAGGTGGCCCACATCGCGGGGCTGCTCGCCGCCGAGCTGGGCGAGGATGTGGCGCTTGCCAAGCGCGCAGGATTGCTGCATGACCTCGGCAAGTCCGTGGATCACGAGATGGAGGGCAGCCACATCCAGCTGGGCGTGGAGCTTGCCCGCAAGTACAAGGAGAACCCTGTCGTCATCAACGCCATCGAGGCGCACCATGGCGACGTCGAACCGCAGACCGTCATCGCCTGTCTCGTGCAGGCGGCCGACGCCGTTTCTGCCGCACGCCCCGGTGCGCGGCGCGAGAATGTGGAAAACTACATCCGCCGTTTGCAGAAACTCGAAGAGCTCACCAGCTCCTTCCCCGGCGTCGAAAAGTCGTATGCCATTCAGGCCGGCCGCGAGGTGCGCATCATGGTCAAACCCGAGGAGGTCAGCGAGGACAGCATGATCCTGCTTGCCCACGATCTTGCCAAAAAGATCGAATCCGAGCTGGAATACCCCGGCCAGATCAAGGTCAACGTCATCCGCGAGACCAAAGCCGTGGAGTACGCGAAGTAAAAAAAGTGAGAGCAGCCCGCCAAACGGCGGGCTGCTTTTTTCGTATTTCGTCGTAATGTAGGGGCGGGGCGGTTTGAAGTAAAAGTGAATAGTGAAAAGTGAAGAAGTACGCGCACGCTGTCGAATCCCTGATGCAGGAGCGGTTTGCACAGTCCCCTTGGCTTCCCCT
>CAKTXA010000020.1 GCA_934631005.1 uncultured Oscillospiraceae bacterium | reverse complement strand
GCCCCTTCAGGGGCTGCGTCTGTATAAAGCCCTTCTAGGGCTTATTCAAGCCTCCGGCTTAGCCGGAGGTTTTGACTTTACAGCAGCTTTGTGCACAGGCGCTGGAGGATGGCAGCCGTCTGTGCGCGGGTCACGGCGCTGGCGGGCAGGAGCACGGCCCTGCCGTTCTGCACCATGCCGTCCACAAGCCCGCTGCCGCACGCCCAGCGCAGAGCGGACGCGGCATAGCCCGCGATCTGCGCGGCGTCGGCATAGCGCGTCAGCGCCTCGTCCGCCGCCGCGGCAAGGCCGCGGTAGCGCGCGTAGCGGTACAAAATCGCCGCCAGCTGCTCGCGCGTCAGCGCGTCGTCCGGGCCGAAGCGGCCGTCGCCGTAGCCGTCCACAATGCCCTCAGACGATGCCCAGCCGACCGCGTCGGCATACCACGCGTCCGCGGCAACATCTGTGAACGCCGCGCCGCCGTCCGCATCCGGCTCGCCCTCCAGACGGTGCAGCACCGCCACGAGCATCGCGCGTGTCATGCCGCCGTCCGGCGCAAAGCGGCCGCCGCCGACGCCGGTCATCAGTCCTTCGTCCAGGCAGTAGTGCACGCCGTCGTGATACCACGCCGCGGAGCTGGCGTCCTCAAACGGATGGATGGGGCAGGCGCGCGAGCCCGCGCAGGCGGAGAACACGGTCTTTGCCGCTTCCGCGGCCACCGCGGGCACATCCCGCACAGACGGCACGCCGACGGTGCCCGTTGTGGGCGTGAGCTTTTTGATCGCGCGCGTCATGGTGTGCGACGGGTCGTTCTGGCACGTCTTGGTCTCCACGCCCGCGGCGTTCACGGTGGCGGGCGTGGTCACGATCCAATCGCCCCACACATGGCCGGTGGCGGGGATGGTATACGAGGTGCGGCTCAGCTCCCTGCAGCAGACCTCGCAGTACACCACGTCGTCATATCCGCCGTCCGTCTCGCACGTCGCCGCGACCCCATTTTCTTTTACAGGCAGTGCTTCGATGTGCCCGGCCTGCGATGTTTTGGCGCGGCAGCAGGCGTATTCCTTCCAGTGTCCGTCCGCATCCGACAGCCAGTCGCTCGGCTCGCCGGTGTGATTGGCGGGGGCCTTTTCGCCGTAGACAAAGGTCGTTGTCCCGGCAGCGCCGCAGGCGCTGCCGTCCTGCTCGATCGAGCAGGAGTAATAATATTTTGCGGGACTCGTGCACGTCGCGTCGCTCTTTTTGTATTGATCCTCCACCGCTTCCCGCGTGAAGCTGTGCTTGTGGATCGTGACGCTGCTGGCGACATTGCCCTCGCTGTCGACAATGGTGTAGCCTTTATGGTATACCATAGCGGAGTCGAGAGGATCCACCCATGTGATTCTGCCGCCCGCCGGAGCGGCAACGGCCAGCCCGTCTCCCAGATCAATGTCCCAGTACTGATCTGTGTAAAAGTCAACGACCATCGCAGCCTGCCCAGCCGCAGCCGTTGCTTTAACGACAGTACTGTCGCCAGCGATATAGATACCATAATAGCTGCTCGCCCAG
Source organism: uncultured Oscillospiraceae bacterium (assembly GCA_934631005.1). Classification (GTDB taxonomy): domain Bacteria; phylum Bacillota; class Clostridia; order Oscillospirales; family Oscillospiraceae; genus CAG-170. The sequence continues at coordinate 45,680 of CAKTXA010000020.1, read as the reverse complement.
ATGCCCTGCGCGCTTCCCGTAGCAGTCACGGTGCTGTCATAGATCTCAAATTGGCAGTTCGCCGAAATGCCTGCGTAAGTATTTGCCGACGAAGAATTGCCGGTCGCCGTGACTGTGCTGTTCCGGATGGTCAGCGTGCCATCGGCGGCATAAATACCGCAGGCGTTATCGCTTTCAGCGATCAGCGTAGCACCTTCGATGAGCAGTTCTCCGTTGGCATAGAAGCCTTTTTCGTTGTAATATCCGCTCCCCGAGTGGAACGTATAGCACTTGCCGCCGCGAATCGTCACGTTTTTGTCGATGTACAGTGCCGAACGCTCTGCCCGAACCTCCAGCGTAGCATTCTCATCGCCCGTGATCGTCAGCGCGCCATCATTATCAGTGGGGGCCAAAAAGCCCACCGTCACGGCGTTTTCCTGCGCCGTCGGAATGATACGGTTGTCGCCGGACAGCACCACGGTCAGATCGGCTCCGGGGCAATAGACGGGCTGGACATAAACGCCCGACCGGCTGACCTTCTTGCCGCCCGTGATCGTCGCGCCGTTCAGCGTCAGCGTCGGCACGCCGTCCTTTACGGCAAAGGAGACCGTTCCGGTGATGCCATCCCCCGTGATGCTGTCGGCATTGGCCGCCGTGACGTCCACGCCGCCGACCGAGAGGTGATTGGCCCCGAGCCACGTCACCGTCGCTTCGTCCGCAGCCGCCGCGCCCACCGCGAGAGCGAGCATGATCAGCGCCGCGCACAGCAGCGCCCGCAGGAGCCTTCCGTTTCGTTTCATATTCCTCGCACTCCCCTTTTCAGATTCCGTTTTCGCCCCCCGACTTGACATCGGCGGGGCGCTTCGTATAATGGGATTATAACCCGTTCACCCTTGAACGAAGCAAGTGGTCAGGAGGAAAAAATATGGCGCCGGACACAAAAAAGCTCTTTCAGATCACCGAGGCCGCCCACGCCTGCGGCCTGTCGCGCAGCACGCTGATGCGGCTGGAGGAAAAGGGGCTGCTCACGCCCGCCTACATTGCCCCTGAGAGCGGGCGGCGGTACTATGACAATCACAATGTGGCGCGCATTTTACAGATCGAGAAATTCAAGGCGATGGGCCTGTCCACGGACGAGATCGCCGCGTATTACACGCACGGCGGCGAGGCCTCCGGCCAGCTGGCGGTGCAGGAAAAGCGCCTGCACGACCTGCAGCGCAGCGTGGAGGAGCTGCGCCTGCGCGCCGCCGAACCGCCCAGCTGGTCCGTGCAGGTGATGACGCTGCCCGCCGTGACGTGCCGGATCCACTGGATGTTTGGCCTGACATTCAAGGAGCGCTACGACGCCATGTACGCGTTTTACGCCGACTGCGTCCGCCGCGGCTGCGTCCTCTCCGACGAGCCGCTGTTCAACATCTATGAGCGGCAGGATTATCTGGAGGACTACATCACCGACACGCCCTACCGCTTCGCCGTCTGCGTCCCGGTGCGGCCGGAGGAAGCGCCCGAGGACGCCGTGACACTGCCGGAATGCCGCGCGCTGTCGGTGCTGTACTGCGGCGACTACAGCGGCGTGGATGAGGCGTGGCTGCGGCTGGGCCGGGAGGTAAAGGCGAGAGGTCTCACGCCCACGGCAGCCCCGCGCATTCTGGGCGTGGTCGCGCCCTACACCGGCCGGGAGATCGAAACGCAGCACTACTGCTCGCGTCTGGTCGTTCCGGTCGCGCCGTAACTGTCCCGTTCGCACAAAAAACCGCCCGAATTTCCTGCAAGGAATGGGCGGTTTTGCTCTTGCGAAGATGCACCGATGCGTGTATACTATTGAAAAATCAGGAATCTATATGCAAATTTGGTGATGAAACATGAAAGAGTATTCATTTGCATACGGAAAAGGCAGCGTGACGCTGCCGCTGGACAAGCATCAGGTGCTCGGCGTGCTGCACGGCAAAGCCGTCCCCCCGCTGCCCGATATTAAAAAGGCGCTGTGGAAGAGTCTGGATGACCCCATCGACGCCGCGCCGCTGCGGGCGCTGGCTGTACCGGGGCAGAAGATCGCGCTGGTCGTGAGCGACATCACGCGCTTCTGGATGCGGCAGGATCTGGTCATTCCGCACCTGACGGACTACCTGACCGCAGTCTGCTGCGTCGATCCCGCCGACGTGACCATCGTCGTGGCCAACGGCACGCACCCGGGCGGCAGCGAAAGCGAGCTGCGCACGCTCGTGACCGACGCCGTTTTTGACCGCTTCCGCGTGGAAAATCACGACTGTCAGGCAGACGATCTCGTCTACCTCGGCACCACGGCGCACGACACGCCCGTGTGGGTGAACCGCACCGTGGCGACGGCCGGGCTTGTGATCTGCCTTGGCGCGTGCGCGCACCACATCATGGCGGGCTTCGGCGGCGGGCGCAAGAGCATCCTCCCCGGCGTGAGCGGCCTTGCGACCATCCGCCACAACCACGCCTACTCCCTTGACGCGGCGCGCCTGCGCTCCAACCCCGCCATCGGCAACGGCGTGCTGGCGGGAAACCCGCTGCACGAGGATATGTGCGAAGCGGCGGCGATGATCCAGAATCTCTTTATGGTGAATCTCGTGATGAACGCGCAGATGCAGCTCGCGTCCATCTTCTCCGGCCACTGGCTGCACGCGTGGGAGGCCGGCTGCCGGCAGGTCGACGAATATTACAAGGTGGACATCCCCGAGCTCGCCGACGTGATCGTGGCCAGCTGCGGCGGCTTTCCGAAGGACATTTCGCTCTATCAGGGCACCAAGACCATCGACAACGTGGAAAGCGGCCTGAAACCCGGCGGCACGCTCATTTTGTTCATCGAAGCGCCGGAGGGCGGCGGGCCGGAGGAGTACTTCGGCTGGGCCAAAAATCTGCAGGACGGCACCATCGAGCAGCGCCTGCGTGAAGCGTTCACCGTGGCGGGCTACATCTTCTTTCAAAACTGCGAGCAGGCGCAGCGCAGCCGCATTCTGCTGTATTCATCCATCCCCGACGCGTGCGTCGCACCCATGGGGATGCACGCCTATTCCGATCTGAACGCGCTTTTGCAGGCGGCGCAGCTGGACGGCAAGTCCATCTACGTCATCCCCAACGGCGCGACCGTCATTCCGCATCTGACGAAGGAGGGATCCCGATGAAAAGCTACATTGCAAAGCGCTTTCAGCACACAGGCGGCGGCTTGTCGCTTGACACGGCGGCGCTGGAAAAATATTCGGACGTCATTGACCTCAGCATCGGCGACACCGATTTTGTGACCGACCGCGCCATCATCGACGCCGCCTACCGCGACGCCTGCGCCGGGCACACGCACTATGGCGACCCACGCGGTGACAAGGAGCTCATCCGTGCCATCTGCACGGCGTGGCAGGAGGATTTCGGGCAGGCCGTGACCCCCGATCATGTGCTCATCACGGCCTCGAGCTGCCTTGGCATGGCGCTCGTGATGCTGACGATCCTTGACCCCGGCGACGAGGTCATCGTCTTTTCGCCGTATTTCTCCATGTACCGCAGCCAGATCGAGCTGGCGGGCGGCGTATGCGTGGAGGTGCCGACGTATGCCGAGGAGCAGTACGCCATCGATCCCGGCCGTCTGCGCGCCGCCATCACGCCGCGCACGAAGGCCATCATCTTCAATAACCCCACGAACCCGACCGGCATGGCCTATGACCGCCCGGCGCTGGAGCTGCTGGCGGACGTGGCCAAGGCGCACGATCTGCTCATCGCTGCGGACGAGATTTACACGACCTATCTCTTTGACGGCACGTACATCCCCATGCGCACGCTGCCGGATATGGAAAAACGCACCATCACGCTCAACAGCTTCTCGAAAAACTATATGATGACTGGCTGGCGCGTCGGCGCGATCCTCGCGGAGCCGGAGCTGCTGGCGGTGATGAACCGCGTGAACGGCTCGCTCATTTACTCCGCGCCGTCGGTGTCGCAGCGCGCGGCCATTGCCGCGCTGCGCGAGCGCGCGCACATCCGCGAGGCATACATCGCTGCCTACCGCGACCGCATCTTCTACTCCGCCGAGCGGCTGGCGAAGCTCCCCTATCTCACGCTCGTACCGCCGCGCGGGACGTTCTACCTGTTCCCGGGCGTGGAAAAGACGGGGCTGACGGCCCCGGAGTTCTGCGCGCAGCTGCTCGACCGCGCGCACATTCTCGTCACCACCGGCGATGTGTTCGGCGCGACCGGCAAGCAGCACTTCCGCATCGCCTGCACCGTCGATCACGAAAAGCTCCGGGAAGCCTACGACCGCATGGAGCAGCTCGCATTCTGAATATATGCACTCGCCCCGCGCGCCGTTTTCTGCGGCACGCGGGGCGTTTTTCGTCTCCGCGCCCCTCTATCCGGATGAATATTCTCAAATTGCACAATTATCCGCGAGATATGCACACATCGTTGTATAATTTCCCATCTTTACATTTTGCATGGTATATGTATAATTATGCGTGTAAAGAACACATATTCACGCGATATTCGCAACAAGGAGGAAAACCATGAAAAAGAATACATTCAAACTGATCGTATCGCTTCTGCTGGCCGTCGTGCTGACCACCGGCCTGCTGGCAGGCTGCGCGAGCAGCCCCGCCACATCCGAGACCCCCGCTGCCGCCGAGACCCCGGCACAAACTGAAGCCCCCGCCGCCGAAGAGACCCCGGCTGCGGAAGCCCCTGCCGCGGAAGAAGCGCCCGCCGAGGAAGCCGCCCCCGCCTCGCTGCTGGAGAAGATCCAGCAGGCCGGCAAGCTCGTCGTCGGCACCGAAGCCCAGTATCCCCCGTATGAGTTCAAGGATCTGGACGCCAGCTTCACCGGCTGCGATATGTGGCTGGCCCAGCAGATCGCCGATTCCCTCGGTGTCGAGCTGGAGGTCGTGGACATGGCCTTTGACGGCATCATCCCCGCTGTGCAGTCCGGCCAGGTCGACATCGGCATCGCCGCCTTCACCAAGACGCCGGAGCGGGCCGAGGTGATCGACTTCTCTGACCTGTATGAGACCAGCAACCAGCTGCTCATCGTCAAGACCGGCAACGCCGATCTCTACTCCAACAAGGAAGCGCTCGCCGGGCAGAAGGTCGGCGCGCAGAAGGGCACCATCCAGTCCCAGCTCATCCAGTCCGCCCTGCCCGACAGCGAGCTGTTCGAGCTGGAGAAGTATCCGGCGCTGGCGCTGGAGGTCCAGAACGGCAACATCGCAGGGCTGGTCGTTGACCAGGCGGTCGGCGAGTCCCTCGTCGCCACCAGCGACGGCGGTCTGGAGGTCGCGAACTTCACCTTCACCGCTGAGGAAGCGTCCTTCGGCAAGGCCTGCATCATCGCCAAGGGCAACGAGAGCTTCGTGGAAGCTGTGAACGCTGTCATTGATCAGGTCACGTCCGACGGCAGCTACCAGAAGGCCTACGACGACGCGGTAGAACTTGCCGCCAGCATGGGTCTGTAAGAAAATGAAATCCCGCGCAGCGTCCCCGCCCCGGCGGGGGCGCGCGCCTGTTGAGTTCAGGAGAGCGCCATGAAATTTTTTGAAACGATCGGCAAGATCCTTGCGCGATACCCCAGCTTTTTTGCCGAGGGCGTGGGCAATACGCTCATCATCGCCGCCTTTTCCGTGCTGCTCGGCACCATCCTCGGCACGCTGATGGCCGTGATGCGCATGGGCAAGATCGCGCCGCTGCGGTGGATCGCCGTGGGCTATATCGAGTTTATCCGCGGCACGCCGCTGCTGGTACAGCTGATGTTCATTTTCTACGGCCTGCCGATGATCGGCGTGAAGATCCCGGAGATTGCGTGGATCCCGAATTTTTCGCGGTTCGCCGCAGGCGTCATCGCCATGAGCATGAACAGCTGCGCGTATGTGGCCGAGATCATCCGCTCCGGCATTCAGGCCGTGGACCCCGGCCAGATGGAGGCGGCGCGGAGCGTGGGCTTTTCCAGCTCCATGGCAATGCGGCTGGTCGTGCTGCCGCAGGCGATCAAAAATATCCTCCCGGCGCTCGGCAATGAATTCGTCACCGTCATCAAGGAGTCGTCCATCGTGTCGGTCATCGGCATCGCCGATCTCATGTTCCGCACAAATGACGTCATCGCCGCGACGTATAAAACGCTGGAGTGTCTGGCCGTGGCCGCTGTGATCTACTTTGCGATGACGTTCCTCAGCAGCCGCATCATCTCGCTTGCAGAAAGGAAGCTGTCGCATGGAAAATAAGCAGAAGCTCATCGAGGTGCAGGATCTGTGCAAGAGCTTTCACAAGCTGGAGGTGCTGAAGCACATCAGCACGACGTTTTATAAAAACGAGGTCGTGTCCGTCATCGGCCCGAGCGGCGGCGGCAAGAGTACGTTCCTGCGGTGCCTGAACCTGCTGGAGCAGCCGACGTCCGGCAAGATCCTGCTCGACGGCGTGGATATTTGCGCAAAGGGACAGAATGTGGACCTGCACCGGCAAAAGATGGGCATGGTGTTCCAGCAGTTCAATCTGTTCGGCAACATGAACGTGATGAAAAACCTCACCGTCGCGCCCATGCGCCTGCGGCATATGACGAAGGCCGAGGCCGAGGAGAAAGCCATGGCCCTGCTGGCGCGCGTGGGCCTTGCCGACCGCGCCGACGCCTACCCCAGCCAGCTCTCCGGCGGGCAGAAGCAGCGCATTGCCATCGTGCGCGCGCTGATGATGGACCCGGAGGTCATGCTCTTTGACGAGCCGACGAGCGCGCTCGACCCCGAGATGGTCGGCGAGGTGCTGGGCGTGATGAAGGAGCTGGCCGAGAGCGGCATGACGATGATCGTGGTCACGCACGAGATGCGCTTTGCCCGCGAGGTCAGCGACCGCACGCTCTTTCTGGCAGACGGCCAGATCGAAGAGGATAAGCCCTCGCAGGCCCTCTTCTCCCACCCCGAAAGCCCCCGCCTGTGTTCTTTCCTGGAAAAAGTCCTCTGATTTTCCGATCCTTTTCTCCATAGCAAAACACCCCGGAGATATTGTATCTCCGGGGTGTTTTGTGTATTTATTATTTCAGAATTGCCTTATGGAACATCTTTTTACCCTTGCGGATCTTGAGGCCGGCTTTGAGCTGGGCGGCGGTGAAGGCGGCGTCGATGCTTGCGACCTTTTCATCGTTCACGACCACGCCGCCCTGCTGCACGAGGCGGCGGCCTTCGCCCTTGGAGGGGATGAGCCCGCAGGCGAGCATCAGGTCGAGAATGGCGATCTTGCCGTCGATCAGGTCGCTCTCGTCCAGCTCGGTGGTGGGCATATTGCTGTCGTCGCTGCCCGCGCCGAACAGGGCCTTGGCGGCCTCCTGCGCCTTATTGGCCTCCTCCTCGCCGTGGACGAGCTTGGTCAGCTCGTAGGCCAGGATCTCCTTGGCGCGGTTGAGCTGGCTGCCCTCCCACTTGTCCATCTCGTCGATCCTCTCGAGCGGCAGGAAGGTGAGCATGCGGATGCACCTCAGCACATCGTCGTCGCCGACGTTGCGCCAGTACTGATAGAACTCAAACGGCGTAGTCTTATTGGGATCGAGCCAGACGGCGCCGGAGGCGGTCTTGCCCATCTTCTTGCCCTCGGAGTTGAGCAGCAGCGTGATGGTCATGGCCTGCGCGTCCTTGCCGAGCTTGCGGCGGATGAGCTCCGTGCCGCCCAGCATATTCGACCACTGGTCGTTGCCGCCGAACTGCATATTGCAGCCGTAGTGCTGGAACATGTAGTAGAAGTCATACGACTGCATGATCATGTAGTTGAACTCCAGAAAGCTGAGTCCCTTTTCCATGCGCTGCTTATAGCACTCGGCGCGGAGCATGTTGTTGACCGAGAAGCACGCGCCCACCTCGCGCAGCAGCTCCACATAATTGAGCCCCAGCAGCCAGTCGGCATTGTTGAGCATCATCGCCTTGCCCGGCCCAAAGTCGATAAAACGCTCCATCTGGCGCTTAAAGCAGGCGGCGTTGTGGTCGATGTCCTCCTTGGTGAGCATTTTGCGCATATCCGTCCGCCCGGAGGGGTCGCCGATCATGGTCGTACCGCCGCCGATGAGCGCGATGGGGCGGTTGCCTGCCATCTGCAGCCGCTTCATCAGGCACAGCGCCATGAAATGCCCGACGTGCAGGCTGTCCGCCGTGCAGTCAAAGCCGATGTAGAACGTGGCCTTGCCGTTGTTGACCATGTCGCGGATATGCTCCTCATCCGTGACCTGCGCGATCAGCCCGCGCGCCTGCAGTTCTTCGTAAATACCCATGCTTTCTTCTCCTTTACCCATATCAAAGATGATCAGACAAAATAAATAAACCCCCTGTCCTTGCGGACAGAGGGCGAATGAACGCGGTACCACCTCTGGTTCGCCGGGCCCTTGCGGACGCGGCCTTACGGAGCGCTGACACGCCCCTGCGCGATAACGGGCGCACCCGACACTCCCCTACTGAGCCTTCGCCGTTCAGAGGGCGGCTCCGGGATGTATTCACACGCGCCGCCGTCCTTCTTGCACCTGACCGAAGGCTCTCTTTGCAGCGGGGATGCGGGCTACTTCTTCCCTTCAACACCGTAGGCATATGCTGTTAGCGCGATTATAGTCAATCGCGCGCGCTTTGTCAAGTCCCGGATTTATAGCGCTCGGCGGCTGTGAGCAGCTCTTCTGCTCCGGCGAGCATCGTCTCGCTCGCTTCCCCGCCGGAGGTGAGCCGCGCCAGCTCCGCGCGGCGCTGCGCACGGTCCAGCTGCGTGACGTGCGTAAACGTCCGCTCGCCCTCCACGCGCTTTTCCACGGCAAAGTGCACGTCCGCCATCGCCGCGATCTGCGGCAGATGCGTCACGCACAGGACCTGCTTGTGCTTCGCGACACTCGCGAGCTTTTCCGCCACCTTCTGCGCAGCGCGGCCGCTCACACCGGCGTCCACCTCGTCAAAGATGAGCGTGGGCACGGCGTCCTGCTCGGCCATCACGTTTTTGATGGCCAGCATGATGCGCGCCAGCTCGCCGCCGGAGGCGACCTTACTCAGGGGCTTGAGCGCTTCGCCGACGTTGGCCGACATCAAAAACCGCACCGCGTCGCCGCCCTGCGGCGAGAGGGGCGTCTGTTCAAACTGGCAGCAGAAGCGCACCTTGGGCATATCGAGCTGCGCAAGCTCGCGCTCCATGCGCTCCTCCAGCCGCCTGGCCGCGGCCTGCCGCGCCTGCCGCAGGCTCGCCGCCTTTTCTTCGGCCAGCTTCGTCTGCTGATCCAGCTGCACGGTCAGCTGCTCGCGGCGCTCGTCGGAGAATTCGATCTCGTCCAGCTGCCGCTGCGCGCGGGCCAGATACGAAAGGATGTCCTCGCACGTTGCGCCGTATTTGCGCCGCAGGCGATAGAGCACGTCCAGCCGCGATTCGATCTTCTCCAGCTCGAATGCGGAGTCCTCCAGCCCGTCCTGCACCGCGCGCAGCTCGTCCACGGCCTCCTGCGCGCCGTACATGAGCTCCGCCACGCGCTCATGGAGCTGCGAGAGCGTCTCATCCGCACCCGCGATCGCGCCGAGGGCGTGCTCCGCGTCGCCGAGCAGGCCCGCCGCGCCGTCGCTGCTGTCGCCGCCGTAGAGCGCCTGCAGGGCGCGGGCGATCCCGGCGGTCATTTTTTCGGCGTTCTGCAGGAACTTTCGCCGCTCCTCCAGCGCCGTCTCCTCGCCCGCCTTCACGTCCGCGCGGGCGATCTCGTCGATCTGATAGCGCAGATTTTCAAGCGTCCGCAGCTTTTCGCCCTCGTCCATCTGCAAGTGCGCCAGCTCCGCGCGCGTGGCGGCAAGCTGCTCATACGCCTGCGCGTAGTCCGCCAGCAGCGCCTCGTCGTGCGCAAACAGGTCGAGGTACGAAAGATGCGCGTCCTCGTCAAACAGCTGCTGCGAGTCATGCTGGCCGTGGATGCCTATCAGCTGCATCCCGAGCTGCCGCAGGATCGCCGCCGTGACCGGGCGGCCGTTCACGCGGCAGGCGCTTTTGCCGCTCTCGGAAATTTCGCGCTGGATCTGCAATTCATCGGCGTCATACGGCACCTGATTGTCCGCAAACCACGCAAGCTCCGGCACGCCGGTAAAGATGGCACTGACGAACGCGCTTTTCGCGCCCGTGCGGATGCAGTCGCGGTATGTCCGCTCGCCGAGGATGGCGGAGATGGCGTCGATGACGATGGATTTGCCCGCGCCGGTCTCGCCCGTAAGAGCGTTAAAGCCCCGGTCAAAGCGGACCTCCGCCTGCTCGATGACAGCAATATTTTCAATATGCAAAACACTCAGCATGGCGCTTCACCTTATTTTACGGCGACCTGGCTGCGGATCTCCGCGCACAGATTTGCGGCGCTGGGCGTATCGCGCAGGACGACGAACGCCGTATCGTCGCCCGCCAGCGTTCCGACGATCTCGGGAATGTGCATGGCATCCAGCGCGGCCATGGCGGCGTTCGCCATGCCGACCATCGTTTTGATGACCAGAATGTTCTGCGCATAATCGACCGAGGTGATGCTCTGCTTGAAGATGACGTTCAGCCGCTCGGAGAACTGATGCTCCGCGGGCTGCACAGCCGTCTGATAGCGGTAAACGCCGCTGGGCGCCAGCTGCTTGACGATGCGCAGCTGACGAATGTCGCGCGAGATGGTCGCCTGCGTGGCGGTAAAGCCCGCCGCGGCCAGCTCGGCCAGCAGCTGCTCCTGTGTCTCCACGTCGTGTTCGCGGATGATGTCCAGAATTTTTTCCTGTCGTTTGGATTTCATGCCGTCACCCCCGGTCCATAAATTTTCGGTTCAGTATTTCAAAAAAGCTCGTGTCCTTCAGCCGGACGAGCCGCGTCACGCGGTCGGACACGCGCACGGTGATCTTATCGCCCATACCCAGCCGCAGTGCCCGTCCGCCGTCCACCGACAAAAACGCGTTGTGCCGCCCGACCTTGCCCATGTACACGTCGATGACGCGCTTGGGCGCGACGACGATGCTCTTGGCCTGCATGGCATGGGCGCAGATGGGCGTGATGAGAAAGTTCTTGGCCGCGGGCTCGATGATCGGCCCGCCCGCGGAGAGGGAGTACGCCGTAGAGCCCGTTGGCGTGCAGAGAATGACGCCGTCGCCGGAGAAATTCGCCGCCTCCACGCCGTCACAGTGAACGGACATCTGCACCACGCGCGCGATGGCGCCCTTGGTGATGACGGCGTCGTTGAGCGCCGTTTCATGCAGCAGATGCTGCCCGCTCGCGCCGGTGACGGTGACGTCCAGCATCGTGCGCGGCTCGAGCGTATATTCCTTCTTCGGGATCTTGCGCAAAAGCTCCAGCTCGCCGGACTCCAGCTCCGCGATGAAGCCCATCGTGCCGATGTTCACGCCGAGGATGGGCAGATGGTTCGCCGTGGCCAGCTTGGACGCGTGCAAAATCGTCCCGTCGCCACCGAAGCACACGAGCATATCCGCGCCGCGCACCTCGGTCTTGAGGTCGTCAAAGTGCATCTGCTCGGGCGCGACAAAGTCGCGGTCCACGTCAAACGGCAGGCACGTGCGCACCGTCGCGCCGCTCTCCTCCAGAATTTCGCGCGCGCGGATGGCGTATTTGAACTGTTTGTCCCGGTAGGGATTCGGCATCAGAATGACCTTCATTGGCATGATCCTTTCAGCGTCTCGTGCGCCTGCCGCACCAGCGCCGGAACGTCCGGCGCGATGCCGCCGCCCTGCCGCAGCGACAGGTGCGCAAGAAACTCGATATTCCCCTCCGGCCCGCGCACTGGCGAAAACGTCAGCCCGCGCACCGCAAAGCCCTGCTCCTGGGCAAGGGATAAAAAGCCGTTCAGCACCTCTTCATGCACGGCGGGGTCGCGCACAACGCCCTTCTTGCCCACCTTTTCCTTGCCGGCCTCGAACTGGGGTTTGATGAGGCAGACGACCTGCCCATCCGCCCGCAGGAGCCTCCGCACAACGGGCAGGACGATGCGCAGCGAGATGAACGACACGTCGATGACCGACAGGTCGAGCGGTTCGCCAAGGTCCTCGGGCGTCACATAGCGGATGTTCGTCCGCTCCATCACGACCACGCGCGGATCCTCGCGGATCTTCCACGCGAGCTGGCCGTAGCCGACGTCGATGGCGAACACCTTTTTGGCCCCCTGCTGCAGCAGGCAGTCGGTAAAGCCGCCGGTGGACGCGCCGGAGTCGCTGCAAACGAAGCCCGTGACGTCCACGCCGAAATCGCGCAGCGCCTTTTCGAGCTTCAGCCCGCCGCGGCTGACATACGGGCAGGTGTGGCCGCGCACCTCGATGGGCGCTTCGGCGTCGAACTCCTGCCCCGCCTTGTCCGCCTTCTGCCCGGCCACAAAGACCGCGCCGCTCATAATGATGGCCTGCGCCTTGGCGCGGGACTCCGCGAGCCCGCGCTCGGTCAGCAGCACATCCAGCCGTTTTTTATTCTTCACGCGCCGTCTCCTCCATGACCGTTTCAAATAGCGACTGCCCATCCAGTCCGCACGCCGCCAGCAGCTCGCCGCGCGTACCGTGCGTCACAAAGCCGCCGCCGAGGTTGCACTTGCGGCAGCGGGCCTGTACGCCCCGCGTCTCCAGCGCCGCGAACAGCTCGTCCGCGATGCAGCCGTGGTCGGAGGCTTCCTCCGCCACGATGAGCCGCCCCGTGCGCCGCGCCGACGCCTCCACGGCGTCAAAGTCCGGCGGCGTGAGCGACGCCAGCTTGATGAGTTCCAGCGAAACGCCGCGCTCCGCGCACAGCGCCCGCGCACGCAGGGCTTCGTTATACAGCGTCCCGTAGGTCACGAGCGTACAGTCCGCGCCGCGCTCCACCAGCGTGGAGGTGTGGCATTCCTGATACTGCCCCTCGCCACCCGTGGGATAGCGCACGGCCACGGGGCCCTTGCAGTCGTAGAGCGCCATTTGCAGCATCCGCCGCAGCTCGGCAAGGCTCGCCGGGCAGAGGATCTGCATTCCCGGCACCTCGCGCAGGTACCCGACGTCAAACATCCCGTGGTGCGTCTCGCCGTCCGCGCCGACCAGTCCCGCGCGATCCACGGCGAACACCACGTGCAGATCTAAGATCGCCACATCGTGCAGCAGCATATCGAAGCTGCGCTGCAAAAATGTTGAATAGATCGCCACGATCGGCAGCATTCCCTGCTTGGCAAGGCCCGCCGCCATGCACACGGCGTGCCCCTCGGCAATGCCCACGTCAAAAAAGCGCCGCGGGAACGTGCGCGCGAAGCCATCCAGCCCCGTGCCGCAGCGCATCGCCGCCGTGATGGCGCACAGGCGCTCATCGTCGTGCGCAAGGCGCGTCAGCTCCGCACCGAATGCACCGGAAAATGTATTTTTATTCTGCCCCACAGGCCGCCCGCTCGCGGGGTCAAAGCGCCCCACGCCGTGGAAGTCCTGCGGCGTTTTTTCCGCCGGGGCAAAGCCGCGGCCCTTCTGCGTGATCAGGTGCAGCAGCACCGGCTCCTGCAGTGCCGCGCTCGCGCGCAGCAGCTCCGCGATGCGCTCGGTGTCGTGCCCCTCCACGGGGCCGAGATACGTAAAGCCCATCTGCTCAAAAATGGTCTTGCCCAAAAGCCTGCGCCGCAGCCGTGCCTTGAGCTTGTGCGTAAAGGCGTAGATCCTCTGCCCGCCCGGGAGCTTTGCCATCAGGCGGCGGTAGCGCAGCTTCAGCTCAAAATAGCGCGGCTGCAGCCGCATCCGGCTCAGATACCGCGAGATCGCGCCGACGTTCGGCGTGATGGACATACCGTTGTCGTTGAGAATGACGATCAGCGGCTCGCGGCTGGCCCCGGCGTTGTTGAGCCCCTCATAGGCAAGGCCGCCCGTGAGCGCCCCGTCGCCGAGCAGGGCGATGACGTTATAGGTTTTTTTCTGCAGCGTGCGCGCGCGGGCCATGCCCAGCGCCACGGATACGGCGTTGGACGCGTGCCCGGCGATGAACGCGTCGTGCTCGCTCTCCGACGGCTTCGGGAAACCCGCCATGCCGCCGTAGGTGCGCAGGCCCGTAAAGCCGTCCATCCGGCCCGTCAGCAGCTTGTGCACATACGACTGGTGCCCCACGTCGAACACCAGCCGGTCGACCCGCGTGTCGAACACCTTGTGGATGGCGAGCGTCGTCTCCACGATGCCGAGATTCGACGCCAGATGTCCCCCGGTGTGCGACAGCTTCTCCACCAGAAATGCGCGGATCTCCTCGCAGAGCGCCGCGTCCTGTTCTTTATTCAGCTTCAAAAGATCTTCGCGTGTGTGTATCGTTTCGAGCATAGGATCCCCGTCTTGGCGTCACTTCCGCCGTCTGCGGAACAGCGCCGGTATCTTTCTGAAAAAACACAGCACGCGCGCCGTCATCTGCACGATGCGCGTGCTCTCGCTCATGGCAAACGTCTTGCCGAAGGCCTTGCCGCCCACGGTGAGCGCGGCCACGAGCGCCGACATGAGAAGATCCACGATCATCTGCGTCCCGCCCACGCCAGCGGCGATGACGCGCGCCGCGATGACCGCCGACGCAGAGCCCGAGATGACGCCGCAAATATCGCCGATGACGTCGTTGCAGAACGACGACACACGGTTTGCGTTGCGGATCAGGCGCAGCGCGTCGCGCGCCTCGGGCACCTTGCGCGATGCCATGGCGTGAAACGGCGTCTCATCCGCCGAGGTCACCGCCACGCCGATCACATCAAAAATAATGCCGATGAGCACGATGCCGATCAGGATCACGAACGAAAGCGCCATCCCCGCGCCGTCTAAAAGCTGCGAGGAGGCGAAGCTCATCACCGCCGAAATGGCCATCGTCATGGCGAAAATGAGCACGATCCACTGATAATCCGGCCCGGACCGCTTCCCGCCGCGCCCCTTCTTTTGTTGACTCAAAACAGTTCCTCCAAAAATGGAAAACCCAGAAAAAATAGCCTTGCAGAAACCTGCCGCCGCAGCGGCAAAAGCCTCGCAGAGTTTTGCGCCCGCAGGCGCAAAAGAAATTCAAATCATTTTCTGCGGCGGCGTGTACGTCGCAGAAAATACCGCTCACGGAGCGGAGTGTAGAAATTTTGCGCACCGCGCAAAATTTATGCGCGCAGCGCAGTGCAGGCCCTTCCACCGGAAACCTGTTTCCGGTGGAGCGTTTTTCAAAAATGCAATTTTTGAAAAACGTTGATGGCGGCAGATATGGTTAATCTTACGGCTTAGGTCGGGTTTGTTTTCCCCGGGGGCAGCCTGCCGTCGCCGTGCAGGCGGTTTCCCTTTGATGCCCGCGCCGGACTGTTTCCATGACCGGTACCCGATTGCCACTTAGTCCGTACCGCAATCCCATATCTGCCCGTTTTAAGACAGCCTAGGTGATTTCCACAACAGTGCCGTCCGTTTTCTATCCTCTTTTGCAAACAGACTTTCAAGAGAATATCGGCATGGACTCAAGGCCATGAGAACTGCCGCTTGGCTCCTCTTTCCCTGTCGGTTCACGCAAGGCAGGCTACGCTGCACACAGCGTTCACGGCGTAAGAGCCGGGTAGCACCGCAATGCAGGTTCCTATCCGGGATCGTACAGAAGTCGCTGAAACCGCAGTGGGAGTACGCTTCTGCACAATATCCGGTCTCCGCAGACGCAGGGTCGTGGGTTCCCATGCCATTGGGAGCAGCCCTGCGGTCCGCAGGCGATAAACGCCTCCCCCCAGCATCCACCCCAAACTGGGCGTAAGAAGCAGACACCACGGGATTCATAGTTGTGCCCTTGTAAGGATTTTTAGGCCCTTCCTCAAAAACGGCGGCGCTGACTAGGATACTGCGCCATCCAGCACAGTATAGCACAAGATTCATGTATATACAAGGGAATATTCAAAACAAAAAGACCGCTTTCAAGACGAAAAGACCGCTTTCGCGGTCTTTTCGGTATCAGGGAACGTTTAATACTCACGCAGGGCAAGGCGCGCGGCGAGCTGGTCGAGGAACTGCGCGTCCGGGAAGATGGCGAGCGCCGCGCAGGCGCGCTTCGTATGCTCCTCCACGAGCTCGGCGCAGCGGCCCACGCCGTAGAGCGTGACGAACGTATTTTTATGCTCGTCCATACCGGTCTTTTTGCCCATTTTTTCGGCGTCGCCCAGCACGTCCAGCATATCGTCGCGGATCTGGAACGCCATGCCCAGCGCCTGCGCATAGTCGCGCGCGGCATCCAGCTGCGCCTGCGTGCCGCCCGCGGCGGCCACGCCCATCTGGCATGCGGCGCGGATGAGCGCGCCCGTTTTCAGGCTGTGGATGGTGTGCACCTCGTCCTCGGTGAGCACGGCGTCCTCGCCGGCCAGGTCGAGCACCTGCCCGCCCACCATACCGAGCTCGCCCGCCGCACCGGCCAGAATGCGCACCACGCGCACGATCACATCCGGCGCGGCATCCGCCCCGCCGACGGTCTCAAACGCCGCGGTGAGCAGCGCGTCACCCGCGAGTACGGCGTTCGCCTCGCCGAACACCTTGTGGTTCGTCAGCCGCCCGCGGCGGTAGTCGTCGTTGTCCATGCACGGCAGATCGTCATGGATGAGGCTGTAGGTGTGCACCATCTCGATGGCCGCGGCAAACGGCAGCGCCGAGCGCCAGTCCCCGCCGCACAGGCGGCAGAACTCCAGCAGCAGCACCGGGCGGATGCGCTTGCCGCCTGCGAGCAGGCTGTAGCGCATGGCGTCAAACAGGCGCTTCTGCGGCAGCTCCTGCGCCGTAAAGCAGCCGTTCAGGGTCTCCTCTACCGCCTTGCGGTAGGTTTCCATCTGGTTCTGATAGTCAAACATCTCGCACATACTCCGTTTCCGCCGGGGTGCCGTCCGGCGTTTTCATCAGCTTTACGACCTCGAGCTGCGCCCGGTCGAGCTGTTCGCTGCACTGCCGCACCAGCGCCGTCCCCTCCTGAAACAGCGCCAGCGCCTGCTCCAGCGGCACGTTTCCCTGCTCCATCTGGCGGGTGATGGCGTCCAGCCGCGCGAGCGACTGCTCAAAGCTCATCTGTTCCTGACTCATCGGTCTCCTCCTTCGTATCCATGACCTGCGCCGTCACGCGGCCGCGGTACAGCTGCAGCTCGATCGCCTGCCGCTTTCGTACCTGCCGCGCGTCGCGCAGAATTTCTCCCGTTTCCGTGCGCGCCACGCTGTAGCCGCGCGAGAGCACCTTTAAGGGGCTCATCGCGTCGAGCCGCGCGGCCAGCTGCACGAACTGTCGCTGCCGGTCGGCAACGGTTTTCTGCGCCAGCGCAGCCATGCGCTGCTGCGCATGGTCGAGCGCCAGACGCTTGTCCTCCAGATAATTTTCCGGGCTCTGCAGCACGCGCTTTTTCGCGAGCGACGTGAGCTGCTGGCGCAAAAGCTGCAGCTGCCGCGTCATCATCTGCCCCAGGTGCGTGCGCTGCGATAAAAGCCGCGCGCGCAGCTCCATCTGATCCGGCACGGCCAGCTCCGCCGCGTTCGACGGCGTTGCCGCGCGCACGTCGGCCACAAAGTCGCTGATGGTCACATCCGGCTCGTGCCCGACGGCGGAGATGACCGGCAGCTCGGAGTCGTAGATCGCGCGCGCCACGCGCTCATCGTTGAACGCCCACAGATCCTCGATCGACCCGCCGCCGCGGCCGGTGATGATGAGATCGGCCACGTGATAGCGGTTCGCGTAGCGGATGGCCCCGGCGATCTCGGCGGGCGCCTCCGCGCCCTGCACGCGCACGGGCAGGAGCTTGACCTTGACGAGCGGATAGCGCCGGTTCAGGATGCGCAGCATATCCATCACCGCCGCGCCCGCGCCGGAGGTGACGATGGCGAGGGTTTTGGGATACGGCGGCAGCGGCTTTTTGTGTGCGGGGTCAAACAGGCCCTCGGCCTGCAGCTTCTGCTTGAGCTGCTCAAAGGCGACATACAGATCGCCCACGCCGTCGGGCGTGAGGGCGTCGCAGTAGAGCTGATACGCCCCGTCGCGCGGAAACACGCTCACGCGCCCCGCGGCGATGACCTTCATGCCGTTTTCCGGTCGGAAGCGCAGCCGCAGCGCGGAATTTTTGAACATCACGCAGCGCAGCGCGCCGCCCTCGTCCTTGAGCGTAAAATAATGGTGCCCCGAGGGATAAATTTTGTAGTTGCTGATCTCGCCGCGCACAGCGAGCGACGTCAGGTGCTCGTCCCGATCAAACAGGAATTTGAGATAGCTGTTGAGCTCGGAGACGGAAAGGATATTCTGCTCCATCAGCGCGCCTCCTGCAAATACGTCAGCACCGCCACGCCGAGGGCGTTGTCGGTGGAATACTGCGGCTGGGCAAACACAGGGGCAAACTGCGCACAGCGTACGCGGAGCATGGAGTTGGACGCCACGCCGCCGGAGAATACGACGGCAAGCCCCGGATATTCCTTCCGTGCCGCGGCTGTCGCCGCCGCGACCGCGTGACAGACGGAGGCCACGGCGTAGCGCGCCGTCTGCCCGTCGTCATGCCCCTGCGCGCGGAACTGCGCGACCTTGTTTTCCAGCCCCGAAAGGGAGAATTGCAGCCCATCCAGCTTCACACGGAACAGCTCCCGGCAGTCGCTCGCGGCGGCGAGCGTGTCGAGCGCCTTTCCCGACGGGAACGGCAGGCCCAGCAGCTTTCCGGTGCGGTCCATGATCTGCCCGGCGGAAATATCGCTCGTGCCGCCGATGCGCTCGGCGTGCACGTTTTTTTCCTCCGGCGTCACGAGCAGCAGCTCCGTCGTGCCGCCGGACAGGTGCCACGCCAGATGCGGCGTGCGCATCAGATCCATCCGCCCCGCTGACCACAGCGCCGCGGCGATGTGCCCCTGCTGGTGCGAAAAGGCGTAAAACGGCACGTCCAGCACACTGGCGATGCACTGCCCCAGTGTCTGGCCTGCGAGGAAGCACGGCATATACGACCCCTCCACGGCCCGCGGCCGCGTGCTCGCGCCCACGGCGGTGACGGTCTCGCCGTGCCCCACGGCATCAAACAGCGCCGCGACCTGCTCCGGCAGCTGCTTTGTATGTGCAAAAAGCGCGTCGCTCTGGCGCAGACCGAGCTGACCCGGCGCAACGCCCAGCAGACGCGAGCAGTTTTGCCCCTGCGCGCCGTCAAAGACGGCGGCAGAGGTGGTATAGTTACTGGTATCCAGCCCGAGCGCTCTCATGCCGGATCGACCTCGCGCGCGAACGCGCCGAGAATGCCGTTGACAAAGCTCACAACATCCTCATCCTCGTATTTGCGCGTCAGCTCCACCGCCTCGCTGATCGCAGCGGACGTGGGCACATCGTCCACATACAGGCTCTCATACATCGCCAGCAGCATGATCGCCCGCGCAGTGCGGGAGATGCGCTTTAAGTCCCAGCCGATGGCGTACTTGCGGATGTAGCCCTCCAGCTCCTCGCGCTTTTCCTCGATGCCGCAGAGCGTCGATTCGATGTAGGCCGCCTGCCTGGCGTCGGGCTTTTCCTGATAGACGTCCGCCTCATCCTTGAGCGTGCCGAAATACTCCGGCTCCATGTGGGCGCGCGCGACGTCGTGCGCGCTTTCCTCGCGGAACTGCATCTCATAGACGAGCTGCGCCACGATCTCACGGGCATTGGTTCTGGTCATTGTTCTCTCCTCATACGATCAGCCTCCCGCTGCGCGGGAGGCGACCGGTTCTCGTATATCTCTTATTTTTTCCCCTCGCGCGGCAGGGCGACGCCGCAGATGTTCACATTCACCTGCTGCACCGTGAGCCCTGTTACGGACTCCACGCTGTTTTTCACAACGTCCTGCAGCGTTTTGCCCAGCTCAAACACCGCCGCGCCGAACTTGGCCACCACGTCGCACTCGATGCACAGCGCGCCGTCCTTCGCGCCCGTCAGGCGGATGCCCTTGGCGGGGTTCTTTTTGCCGAGCATCATCTCGGCGATGTCGGTGGTGAGATTGGCGCTCAGGCCGCACACGCCCTCCGTCTCCAAGATCGCCGCCGCGGCAATGGCCGCCACAACGTCCTCCGAGATCTGCACGGTGCCGTTTTCGGCGTTCTGCGTATAATATTCACGGTTTTCTGCCATGATGATCCCTCCATTTTCGGGTAATTGAACACACGGATGCATTTTACCCACCCATTGTAGCATAAACCGCGAAATTTTCAAGGCTGCAAAGCAGAATTCAGTAAAAACATTCTGTGAAGCGGTTCTCGTTTGAGGCCGTCAGGCCTTCACTTCCACAATGCGCACCTGCGACAGGTCGTAGGCCGTCTGCGCCGTCACCACGTCGGAGATGAGGGCCACGTCCGCCTCCGTCAGGCCCTCCGCCGGGGCGCTGACCGCCACGCTCACGGTGTCGTCCGAGATGTACGTCACGCAGTCGTCATAGCCCTTGGCGATGACAAGACTCTCGATCTGCGCCTCGCACAGGGCGGTGGAGACGAGACTGTTGAGTGTCTCGGCGGCGCTCGTGCCGAGGTCGCTCCCCTCGTCGTAGGCGATGGTCTGCTCCAGCAGCTCCACGGCGCTGTCGCGCGACTGCTGGCGGCTCAGGCGCACCTGCGCGAAATACTCCGCCGATGAGGCGCTGCCCTCGCCGTCCGCCAGAAGCTGCTGCGTGTCCGTCTCGCCCATGACCGTCTCCGCCGCGCCGGGCACCTGCTCGGCGCTGAGCGTTTCGGTCAGCTCCGGCGTTTTGCTGCGGTTATACGACCAGTTCAGATAGATCCCCGCGCAGATGAACAGCAGGACCGTTGCGATCACGGCGTTGCGTTTCCAGATTTTCATAGTGTTTCCTCCTATTTGCTTTTCATTTTGATGACGCTGATCTTATCGCTCCCCAGCCCCGTCAGGCTGGCGACCGCCTCCACAATGGCCAGCCGCACCGCCGCGCGGTCGGCCCCCTCGCAGACCACCACCGCCCCCTGATACACCGGGTAGAGCGTCTTGCGCACGACCGGCGTGCGCTCCGAGCCGTTTTGCTGCAGCACGGCGGCTGTTTTCGTCTGCGTATCCTCGCCGCTGCGGCTCGACTCGCGGTCGGTCTGATACACCTGCTCCGCGCCCGCGCTGTAGCTCAGCAGCACATCCACCTCGCCCGCGCCCTCCACCTGCTGCAGCAGCGCCCGCAGCGCCTGCCGCGTATCGTCCAGCTGCGAAAGCTCCGCCTGCCGCGTATCCGCCGCAGCGGCGGCGGTCTGCTTTTTGCCGCCGGTCGGGATGAGCGCCAGCGCGATGCCGATGAGCAGTACCAGCAGCGCGTATTTGTATTTTCCAAGCCCCTGCGCCAGCTTTTGAAGCCGCGCCGGCGCGCGGATCTTTTCTAAGGGCTGATCCATGTCTGCTCCTCCTTTGCGATGGCAAGCTCCCGCTCGATATAGCGCTGCAGCTGCAGCTTCTGCTCGGCGCTCGGCGTGCCGATCAGCCGAACGGCGACGGGATACGGATACACCGCCTCCCCGCCGACCGTGACCTCCGCTGTCAGCGCAAGGCCAAGCTCCGCGGCTTTGTCCAATATATATGTCTCGCATTTTTCCTTTATGATGGCGCTCACCAGCTCCCGGTTTTTGACCTCCACGCCCGTGCGCGCCGCGTCCTGCTCCAGCTCCATGCGGCTAAACGTGCGCGCGAGCGTCTGCGTGTCGATGTGCAGCAGCGGCCGCACCGCGCACACGAGCGTGAGCAGCCCGCACGCAAAGCTCACCGCCCGCCGCGCCCCGCCCTTCGGCAAAAGCGCGGAGGCGAGCGCCGTGAGCAGCGCGCACGCCACAAGCGCCATGAGATAACTCCGCAGCGCCGCGCTCATCCGCCCGCCGCCTTCATAAAACAGCAGCAGCAGAACATCGCCATCAGCACGCCGCAGCCCGTCATGGCGAGCATATAGCCCATGGCCGTGGACAGGTGCCCCAGCAGCGCGGGCAGCCGGTCCTCCCCGGTCAGCCCGCCCGCCGCCGCGGCGACCTTCAGGGCCAGGTATTGCAGCGCGATGCGCAGAAACGGCAAAAGCCCCATCGCCAGCAGCGCCAGAAGCCCGAACGCGCCCACGCTCGCCTTGAGCGCCTGCGCGCCCGCGAGCACGCTCTCCGTCGCGTCCGAAACGATCCCGCCCACGACCGGCAGCGCCGCGGAAAACGCCGCCTTCGCGGCCTTCACCCCGGCGGCGTCCGCCGTGCCGCTGACGATCCCGCTGACGGTTAAGTAAGCCGTAAACACATACATCACTCCCTTCAGGCTCACCGTGATGACCCAGCCCAGCAGCTCCCGTGATCGCGCAAGGAGCTTTTCGCCCGTGGCGCACTGCGCCGCGGCCAGCGCGCAGAACGCGTAGACCAGCGGGATGAGCAGGCGCGTGATGAGCGTGAGCAGCACGTTCATAAAAAGCGCCGACCCGGCGTATAAAACGCCTGCCGATGTCACCGCGCCCGATGCCGCGATGGCCGACGATAATACCGGCAGCAGCAGCTCCGAAAACGCCGATACCTGCGAGATCGTCTCGCGCGCCAGCGCGATCATCGCCTGCAGGTTCACCGTGCACGCGCCCGTCACCGCCAGCGCACCCGCAAGCGCCGCCGCCTGCCGCGACACGCCGCCCTCCACATTCCCGGCCAGCGCGCAAAAAAGCAAAATGGCCAGCAGCACGCTCAGGGCCTGCGCGGCGCTTTTCACCGCATCCGGCAGGCTGTGCAGCGCGTCGCGCACGACGGCGCGCATCGCGCCGGAAAAATCGCCCGCGCGCGTGGGGTCCACATCCTCCAGCAGTGTGTCCGTCCGCGCGTCCAGGCTGTCCCGCAGCCCGTCCGCGCCATACAGCTCCGCCTGCCCCGCCGCGCGCGCCGGGAGGGCCAGCAGCAAAACGAGCAGCGCCGCGATCCATATCCTCCGCACGCTCACCCTCCCATCAGCTGCTCCGCCGTCTCCAAAACCGCCTGCGCCAGCGGCAGCGCCGCGCAGAGCGCCAGCGCCGTTCCACCGAGCTCCGCGATGCGCGCGAGCGCCTGCTCCCCCGCATCGCGGCAGAACGCGCCCGATATTTGCGTGAGCACGCCGATGGCAAGCGTTTTGAGAAGTGGCGCGAACAGCGCTTCCTCGAGTCCCGCAAGGCTCTGTAACCGCCGAAAAAATGCCACGACCGGCTCCATCGCCCCCGCGGCGAGGCCCAGCGCCGCGGCGCATGCCGCGATGGCCAGGCACAGCGCCAGCTCCGGCTTCTGCCGCCGTACGAGCTGTGCCAGCACCGCGCCGATGACGCACAGCCCGCCGATCTGTACCGCCGTCTGCATCCTAAAACCCGAACAGCGACTTGACGAGCGCGAACAGGTCGGCGATGCGCTCCACCACGATCATCAGCACCACGACCAGCCCCGCCAGCGACGTCATCGTCGCCTGCTCGCCGCGGCCCGAGCGCTCGAGCACCTGATTGAGGATCGAGACGATGATGCCCACGGCGGCAATTTTGAAAATGAGATCAATTTCCATATCACAGTAAGATCACGGCAATGGCCAGCCCCGCGCACACACCGAGCGTGCGATAGCTGCGGCAGCGGGCACGGCTCGCCTGTTCCACATCCTCCAGCGCCTCCCCCACGCAGGCCGCCGCCAGGTCGATCGCGCGGCACTGCCCGTCCACGTCGAATTTCCCGAGTGAGGCGGAAAGCGCCAGCAGCGCCCGCTGCGCGCTCTGCGGAAGGGCCAGTCCCGGCGTGTGGGAAAGCTCCGTCTGCATGGCGAACTGCACCGTGCTTGTCCGGCGGCGCAGCTCCGCGGCGCAGCGCGAAAATACCGCCCCCACCGCGCCCTCCGTCTGCGCGCCGGCCTGCGCCAGCAGCTCCGGCAGCGGCGTCATGCGGTAGGCCGTCTCGTTTTTCATCTGCCCCAGCGCCGTCTGCAGCGCGCGCAGCTGCTCCGCCTGCCGCCGTACCCCGGCGGCAAAGCCGAAGCCCACCGCCGACGCGCTGCCCACCACGCACAAAAGCCCCAGGATCTTCAGCATCCCGCCGCCTCCTTTCTCCAGTGTTTCTGCCCGTCCAGCCAGATATATGTATCGAATACGCCCAGCTCCGTGAGCGCGCGGTACAGCGGCCGGCGCGCCAGCTCGTCCGGGCTCTCGGCGTGCGCCGTGGCGAGCAGACGCACACCGCAGTAGCTGCACTGCCGGATGGCGTCCAGATCCTCCGGCGCGGTGATCTCGTCTGCCGCGATCCAGTCCGGGCGCATCGCGCGCAGGAGCATCATCATGCTCTGCGCCTTTTTCCCGCCCGTCAGCACATCCGTGCACGGGCCGACGTCCAGCTGCGGCTGGCCGCTTACGCACGCGGCCAGCTCCCCGCGCGCATCCGCCACGCATACCCGCTCCCCCCGGCGCGACAGCGCCCGGATGCACGCGCGCAGCAGCGTCGTCTTGCCGCTGCCCGGCGCGCCCAGCAGCAGCGCAGACCCGGTCAGTTCCGGCACGCGGCACGGCACGTCCCGCGCCAGCCGGATGCACAGCGAGCTCACATTCCGCACGCTCTGCACGCTCCCGCCGCGCACCGCGAGCGTGCCACACACGCCGATGCGGTGCCCGCCCGGCAGCGTCACATACCCCTCGGCCAACTGATCGGCCGCCGCGTAGCAGGAATAGTCCGTCGCGGCCATCAAAATGCGCTCCAGCTCCTGCCACGTGACGGGCGCCGGGTCGAGCGGTGTCTCCCACCCAGCGGCGTAAATGCTCGGGGGCTGTCCCACCCGCAGGCGGATGTCCTCGGGGCGCCTGTCCTCCATGCGCCGCAGCGGCGCGTGCAGCCGCGCGGGCAGCACCGGCAGGAGGTCCTGTAAGATCGTATCCATCGTTTCACTTCCCGTACATCCTATTGCCTCCGGCCCGCGTTTATACCGGCAAAAAAAGGATGCCCGTGTGCATTGACACGGGCTTCGGAATATGCTAGAATGATGCCGCTGATGCGAGCGGTGGAGTCTGTCATAGAAGCGCCAGCTTCTATTCGCATTGGTAATCGTCCATTCGATTGATGCCCGCAGAAGGCATTTCAGGCAGAACCGTCCGGTTCTGTCTTTTTTCTGCGGCAGACAGGCTCCGTCTGCGCCCGATCCCGGGCGCGGATGGATTTTTTTATTCTGAGAGGGGCTTTGTCTATGCCAGTCATCATGCTCATCATCCACACCTTTGCACGTCTGCTGCGTCTGGAAAAGGCGCAGGCGCGCCGCGAACACTGAAAGGCGGCCGTACCATGAGAAAAACCAAGATCGTCTGTACCATCGGCCCCGCCAGCGCCGACCGCGAGACCTTTGCCGCCATGTGCCGCGCGGGTCTGAATGTGGCGCGGCTCAACTTTTCGCACGGCACGCACGAAGAGCACCAGCAAAAGATCGACATGATCAAGGCCGTACGTGAGGAGCTGGGCCTGCCCATCGCCATCATGCTCGACACGAAGGGGCCGGAGTTCCGCATCCGCACATTCCAAAACGGCGAGATCACCCTGCCCGACGGCGCGCCGTTCACCTTCACCACCCGCGAGCTCGTCGGCGACGAGCACATTGTGAGCGTCAGCTACCCCGGCCTTGCCGCGGAGCTCGCCGCGGGCGACACGATCCTTGTGAATAACGGCCTTGTGAGCTTTGAGGTGCTCCGCATCGAAGGCACCGAGATCCACTGCAAAACGCTCATCGGCGGCAGGCTTTCGAACCAGAAGAGCATGAGCTTCCCCGGAAAGGTGCTGCATCAGGCGTATCTCAGCGAGCAGGACCGGCAGGATCTGCTGTTCGGCATCCGCTGCGGCGTGGATTTTGTGGCCGCGTCGTTCGTCTCCTGCCGGCAGGACGTGGCCGATCTCAAGGACTTTCTGGCCGCAAACGGCGGAAGCGGCATCGACGTGATCGCTAAGATCGAGAACCGCGCGGGCGTTGAGAACATCGAGCAGATCTGCGAGGTGTGCGAGGGCATCATGGTCGCCCGCGGCGATCTCGGCGTGGAGGTGCCGTTTGCGGAGCTGCCCGCCATCCAGAAATACCTCATCACCAAGTGCCGCCTGCTCGGAAAGCGCGTCATCACCGCCACGGAGATGCTCGAGTCCATGATCCAGAATCCCCGCCCGACGCGGGCGGAAATTTCGGACGTTGCCAACGCCGTGTATGACGGCAGCAGCGCCGTCATGCTCTCCGGCGAGTCCGCCGCGGGCAAGTACCCGGTCAAGACCGTGGAGACGATGTCCGCCATCATTGAGGAGACCGAGCGGCATATCGACTATGAGGCGATGTTCCGCGGCTCGCAGTTCAAGATCAAGAACCTTCTGGACGCCATCTCGCACGCGACATGCGGCATGGCTGTCGATATTCACGCCAAGGCCATCGTGGTCAGCTCCCTCTCGGGCGCGACGGTACGCATGGTCTCGCGCTTTCGCGTGCCCACCGACATCATCGGCATGGCGACGAACAAGGCCGTGTGGTATAAGCTGGCGCTGTCGTGGGGCGTGCTGCCGGTGCTGAACGAGCGCTTTGAGTCCACGGACGTGCTGTTCTACCACGCCCGCAAGGCTGCCGTCCGCGCACTGGGGCTGCAGCCCGGCGACAACATCGTGATGACCGGCGGCATGATCAACGGCACCTCCGGCAATACGAACCTCATCAAGGTCGACACCATCTGAGCGCAAAAAACACCCCCTGCACCGCCGGTGCAGGGGGATCTTTTCTACTCCTTAGCCTTTCACAGCGCCCTGCGTCAGGCCCTTCATAAACTGCTTCTGCATACACAGATACAGCACAACCAGCGGCAGCGTGATGAGGATGACGCCCGCGAAGATGACCGTATTCTGCGAGGCGTACTGCCCGCGGAACTGCAGCAGGCCATACGGCAGCGTCCGCAGCGACTCCTTGCTGATCAGCATCAGCGGGAAAAGCATATCGTTCCAGATGCCGACGAGGTTGAAGATAGCCACCGTGGCGATCGAGCCGCGGCACAGCGGCATGATCACGTGCCAGTACACCCGGAACGACGAGCAGCCGTCGATGATGGCCGCCTCCTGCAGCTCCATGGGGATCGACTGCATGAAGCCGTAGAAAATGAACACCGAGAACGGCAGCTCATACGCAACATACACGCAGATCAGCCCCAGCAGCGAGTTCGTCAGGTGCATCCGGCTCATCTGCACCGCCAGCGGCACGATGCCCACCTGCGTGGGCACGGCGATGCCGATGACGAACAGCAGGTAGATGACCTTGTTTAGCCGCAGCTTCAGCCGCGTCAGCGCGAAGGCCGTCATGCTGGACAGCGCCAGAATGAGCACGATGGAGGTCAGCGTGACGACAAGGCTGTTTACATAATACTTATTCAGGCTGCCTTCCACGAACGCCCGGGCATAGTTGCCCCACTGGAGCTTCTGCGGCAGGCCGAACACGTTGTCATACAGCTCGAACTCCGTTTTGAACGAGCCGGTCAGGACCATATATACCGGGAACAGGATCAGCAGCGCAAAGAAAATGAGCACCGCGTATTTGCAGATCTTTTGCCCTGTTTTCATGCCTGTATCACTCCTTTTCCCGCAGGCCGTACATCTGGATCAGGGTGATGGCCGCAACGACCACCAGCAGCGCCACCGAGATCGCGGCCGAATATCCAAAATCACTGTAGGCATACGCCTCTTTGTACAGCAGCGTGGAGAGCACCTCCGACGAGTGCGTCGCACCGCCGCCGGTCATCACATACACAAAGTCAAACGACTTGAAGCCGCCGATGGTCGTGAGCACCAGAACGATGAGCGTTGTGGGCCGCAGCATGGGAATGGTGATGTGCACGAGCTGCTTCCACGAGGTCGCGCCGTCCAGCGCGGCGCTCTCCAGCACATCCTGCGGGATGTTCTGCAGCCCCGCCACAAACAGCACCACGCTCTGCCCGATGCCCACCCAGATATGGACGGCGGCGATGGCGTAAATGACGATCTTCTCATCCGACAGCCACGCGTGCCGCCAGCTGTTCAGGCCCAGAATGCGCAGCAGCTCGTTGAGCGCACCGATGTTCGGGTCGTAGATAAAGCCCCAGATCAGGCCGACGGTGGACGCCGCGATGATGGCCGGCAGAAAATAGATCGTGCGGAAGACGCTGTTGATGCGGTTCGTTTTCTGCACCAGCAGCGCCAGCAGAAAGCCGATCAGCGTCTGGAACAGCACCAGCGTCACCGTATACTTCACGGTGTTGATCAGCGCCGTCCGGAAAATGCGGTCGGCAAACATCTTCTTAAAGTTCGCAAGTCCCACGAATGTCCGCTCCTCGGAGATGCCGTTCCACGAGAACAGGCTGTACACGAGCGACGAGACGTTCGGCAGGATGAAAAAGACCCCGTAGATCAGAAGAGGCAATATCAGAAACAGATACCCGCTGCGCCGGGATCCGATGTGCCCTTTTGTGTTCATTGCGATCTCACCTTACCATACATGATCATTGCCCCCTTTGTCTGCGGGGCGCAGCCCCCTCGCGTCCGCCGCGAGGAAGCTGCGCCGGTTTCATGCCCCGCCGTGCATACCGGAAGCCCGGTATGCACGGCGCATTTTTCTTTTATCCCGCGATCAGCGCGTCGATCTCGCTCTGCGACTGCGCCAGCTCTGCGGCCACGTCGGTGCTCCCACCGGCGATGCGGCAGCACAGATCGTCGAGGATCGACAGCAGCTGTGCGTTTTCCACATACACGTCCGGCCAGACGCGGGTCTCGCCCTGCATCAGCTCCGACACCAGATCCATCTCCGGCACATCCAGCGTGGTGCCCACGACCGTGGACGCCTGCTTCGTGCCGTTGCAGTACATCTCCTCCGCCTCCACGGTGAACAGATACGCAACAAAGCGCTCCGCTGCGTCAATGTTCTTCCCGTTGGCGTTGATGCAGATGCCCTGCGACGGGCTGAGCAGGCCCACCGAGCTGCCGCTCGTGCTGGGGATGCGCACAAGGCCGAATTTCAGATCAGCATTCATGCCGAGCAGATTGCCGATGCTCCACGTGCCGTCGATGAGCATGGCCGCGCGACCGGAGGCAAACAGCGAGATGCTGCTCTCATACGTCGTACCGGTCACGCTGTCCTGGAACACGCCGTCAGCGATCATCGCGGCCACGTCGCCGAACACGTTCTGGTACACCTCGTCGGTGAGCTTCGCTTCGCCGGTCTCCAGTGCGTGCAGGACGTTGTCGTCGCCGTTTGCATAGCTGCACAGCAGCGCTTCATACAGGATCTCCGTGACCCATGCCTCACCAAAGCCGGCTGCGACGGGCATGTAACCGCCTTCCGCTGCCTTTTTGCACGCTGCGACCAGACCGGCATAATCCGTGGGCACCTCGATGCCAAGCTCTTCGAAAATGGCCTCGTTATAGTAGATCGCGAAGGAGTTATACGTCTCGGTAAGCGAATACTGCTTGCCGTTCACCTGCCCGGAGGTCAGGATGCCCGGCTCCAGCGTGTCGCACAGCGGCGAGCCCGTGAGGTCCAGCAGATACCCGGCCTCGGCCAGCTCCTTCTGATAGGGACCCGGATGCACCATCAGCACGTCCGCGCCCTCGCCGCTGATGAGGCGGGATTTGAGAACGGTGTAATACTCCGTAATGTCGCTGCTCGTGATCTCCAGATTCACTTTAATGTCCGTGTTCCTGGACTCAAAGTCGGCGATCATGGTCTTAAACACGTCGGCGTCCTCCGAGCGCCAGGTGATGAGGGAGATCTCCGTCTTCCCCGCGGTGGCGGCAGCGGGCGCTTCCTCGGCCGGGGTCTGCGCGGTCGCTTCCGCCGGGGTCTGTTCTGCCGGGGCCGGGCCCGCGCACCCTGCGAGCAGGGATACGATCAGCACGGCGGCAAGCAGGATGCACAGTCGCTTTTTCATAGTTCATTCTCCTTTTCATTCTCATAATTATCGGCCTGCGCCGGGATCAACTCGATCAGCCGCGCTTCAAAGCGGCTCGCACAGCGTACCTCCACGCCGAAGCACATCAGCTCCGCGCCGCTGCGGCTGTCCTCCTGCGTGCCGCAGCGCACAAGGTAGCGCTGCGCGGGCAGAAGGTTTTTGGGATATACGAACAGGGTGTCGCTGTCGTCCACCAGACGGAACACATACAGAAGCGAGCCCAGTCCGTCGATGTTTTCATACTGCATCGCCGCCCAGCCCTTATAGTTGTCGATGGGCTGCAGCTTTGTCAGCGGGTGACAGACCGTGTGTGCCAGGAACCGGCGGTGCCGCTCATAAAACTCCGCCGCGCGGCGCACCCGGGCGAGGTTTTCGGCGGACAAACTCCCAAGGTTGCCGCTGATGCCCCACTCGCCGAGCAGATTCACCGTGAGCGCAAAGTCGATGTTCACATCCACGGTCTGATCCCACCAGCCGTCGCCCGCGGAGAGCACTTTGGTACGCTCCTTCCGGTTGTGGTCAAAATAGGTGCCCACAGCAAACGGCGTCTCCTGCAGAACGATCCAGCTTCCGAGATACGCCGGCAGCAGCCGCGGCAGCGTGTTCTGCCGCATCCGCAGCACCTCCAGCGGGTTCACCGTATCGCTGACGAAATGTCCGTGGTAGTTGCTCAGCACATTGCGAAAATCTGTCCGCATTCCGCCGCTGGAGCAGCCCTCAAAGCTGCACGTGGGGTTGCGGCGGCGGATCTCGGCCAGAAAGCGCTGCTCGCCCAGATAATAGCGGTAAAAATTCTCGCCCGTCAGATCGCGGAGCATATTGGTGTTGTAGTCCAGCTTCATCCAGCGCAGATCGTATGTTCTGACCAGCCGCGTGACCTGCTCGGTCAGATAGTCCACGACCTGCGGCTGCGTGAGGTCAAAGATGATGGCGTCGGCCTTCAAGAACCAGTCCGGGTG
This sequence comes from uncultured Oscillospiraceae bacterium, assembly GCA_934631005.1. GTDB lineage: Bacteria > Bacillota > Clostridia > Oscillospirales > Oscillospiraceae > CAG-170. The sequence continues at coordinate 14,948 of CAKTXA010000020.1, read as the reverse complement.
CTCCTGATACACCCGCGTATCGGGGCAGGCGCGCTCCGGCTCCATCCAGAGGCCGAAGTTCATCCCCTGCGCGCGGACATAGTCGGCAAATTCGTTCATCCGCCCCTCGAAGGCGTGCTCGGTGCACTCGTCCCAGTTGCCGACCTGATTTTCCCAGTCAAAGCCCTTTCCGAACCATCCGGCATCCACTACAAACGTCCTGCAGCCCGCCGCTTTTGCGGCCTGCACCTGGCGCTTCAGGCGGTCGGCCTCCAGAATGTCAAAATCGAAAAACCAGGTGTTGTACGCCAGCTCCGGCAGTGTTTCGTGCGGATACTGCCGCAGCAGCCACCGCTGCAGCCCCTCGCAGCAGTTTTCGACCGCCCCGCGGAAGCCGCAGAGCACGAGCTTCGGCAGCATCAGCGTCTCGCCGGGCCGCAGTGTCAGGCGCAGTGACGCGTCTGACAGCCCCGCCTCCACCACCGTGTAGCTCAGCCGGTGCGCCGCGATGCGGCGGAAGCGGATCACCCAGTCACCGATCGGCAGCACATGGATCGCCGCCGCGCGACCTGTTGTTTTATGGCGGATGCAGGCAAACGGCGTACAGCTTTCCGTCGACCGGCCCGCGGAATTCGTCAGCACCAGATTTCCGGCAGGCACATCGCACCAGCCGCCCTGATTCTCCGCGCACCAGCCGGAATACTGGCCGTAGTACGCATAGTCGTTGCCGCGCAGCGGGATCCGCGGCAGGCAGGCATAGACTGTGTGCGGCTGCCGATCGGTATTGCGCAGCTCCGTGCTCCAGCTCAAAACGCCGGTCGGTGCGTCCATCTCCAGCGCGGCGGTCACCTCAAAGCACCCGGCCCGCAGCCGCATCCGGCAGGCGTTCTCGCTGCTGTGCAGCTCGGTAAGCGCCCACTTTGCCCCCTCAAAGCGCCCGGCGTCGGAGTCCAGAAAGTAGATCCCCCGGCACTCCGGCATCGTCTCCTCCGCCGCGCCGCTCAGCCCGAACAGGCTGAGCCAGTCCAGCGCCTTTCCGCCTCTTTGCAGCTGTACACCGGCAGACGCACCGGTCATCCGGATCGTATTCATAGATGGCAGGCCCTCCTTTGTGTTCCGCATTTTCCGCATTGCCTGTCAGCGGGCAAAGACCCGCTGCGGATTGCACTTTGTGATCTGCTCGATCCAGTCGGCTTCATAGCCCTCCGCCAGCATCAGCGGGATCATATCGCGCATCAGGTGCACGTAGCCATAGCCACCGTATTTCCGGAGCATGGACTTATAGACCGTGTCGTGCGACATAAACAGCTTTTCCAGATTTCCCCGTGCGATCTGATCGGCGATGGCCGCGATGCGCTGGTGATCTGTGGGCAGCCAGAGGTTTTTGTAGCCCTTGAGCGTCATCACGAACTCCAGCCCAAAAAAGTCATAGGAGATGTTCGCACCGCTCTTGGCCATATGGTCGATATACGCCGGGTCGTCCATTAAGGGGTCGCAGTGGCATAGAATGGTCTTTTCCAGACTGCCGCCGTTTTCCTCAATAATGCGGAACATCTCGTCCGCCCAATGCTCCAGCCCCGGCTGGTGGATGAGGATGGCCGCGCCCGTCTGCTTCTGTGCGATCGCAGCCGCCGCCAGCGACCGGCGGTCGCCCTCCGGGAAGCCCTCGTTAATGCCGATCTCACCGATGAAGCCGCAGCGGATGCCCGTATCGCCGATACCGGTCTCCAGCTCGTGGACGAAGAATTCCGCCATCTCGCTTTTATCCATGCGCGCCATCCATTCCGGCAGCGTGTAGCTGCAATACGCGCCCGTGCCGAGGACGACGTGCACACCGCTGCGCGCCGAGGCCTCGCGGATCTTCTCCGGAAAGCGCCCCATGCCCACCGCCGAGTTATCGCAGATCGTCCCGCCGCCGCATTCGCGGTACCAGATAAGCTCCTGCGCGGCGGTATCCACATCGGTCTGCACCAGATTGTCGCGATACTCATACATATGGTAGCGCAGGTTCCCAAGCTGATCCATCGTCAGCGGCGCGTTACGCACATCGCGCGGATCGTTCGGATCTACGGACTTGTCGAGATAAAAGCCAAGATCCCAGAACAGATGCTCGTGCGGCAGCGTAAATCCCATCTGCTCCGGCGCGATCGCGCCGAGGACCGTCTGCACGGAAAGACTCATCCTTCATACCTCCGATTTTGTTAAAGCGCTTAAGTTCTCATGCCATATTCATACCAGACTTCCGCTTTCTTGTCAACGCTCTGCGGAAGTTTAATTTGTTTAATAGGATTTTTCGTTTTTTCGGATAATTCTCACGCTGAAAATTTAGATATACTCACCAACATTTTTTCAAGTTTCGTCAAAAAATTAAAACTGTTTAATTACGACTTTTCTGTTGACTTCTGTGCAAAGACCCCTTACGATATAGAAAAGGAGTGACGCGAAATGGCAAAGCTGACGATCAGCGACATCGCGAGAATGGCGAACGTATCCACCGCAACGGTGTCCTTTGTGCTCAACGGGCGCCCCGGCATCTGCGACGAGACACGCAGCCGCGTGCAGGCGATCATTGACGAGACCGGCTACAAGCCAAACGTCCACACCCGCCGCCTGACGCTGCGCAAGAGCATGACCGTGCACGTGGTCATGCGGCAGTATCAGTACACGCTCTTTAACTTCTTCTCGCTGGAGGTGCTGATGGGCATTTTCCGGGAGAGCCGGCGGCTCGGCTACAACATCATCTTCACCAGCGTAGACTTTACCGCGAGCGACGCGCGCAGCAACTTTGACTACGTGGTCGACACCGTCCGAACCGGCGACGCCGACGGCGTCATCTTCATCCAGGCCGCCGACCCGGCCGTCGTGACCACGCTGCAAAATGAGCACTTCCCCTTCCTCTGCGTAGACTCGCACGTGAAAAAGGACGGCTCGATCCCGCTTTTGGAGATGGATTATTACGACGCATCCTACCGCGCGACGCAGTACCTCATCGACAACGGCCACACCGACATCGGCTTCATCGGCGCGGACGCCGCCATGGAGTATCACCTGAGCACCTTCGGCGGGTACACCGCCGCACTGCGGGACGCGGGGCTGGTCTGCCACCCGGAGTGGGTGCAGATCGACGCCGTCGAGGAGTCTCCCCTGCCGGGGCGGCTGGAAAACATCCTCGCCTGCAAAAAGCGTCCGACCGCCGTGTTCTGCGCGGGCGACATCTTTGCCATTGACGCCATCAAGTGCGCCAAGCGCGCAGGCCTGCGCATCCCGGAGGATATGTCGTTTATGAGCATCGACGGTCTGGTCGTGTCCGACTTCATCGAGCCGCCGCTGAGCACGATGGCGCTGGACAAGGCCGCGATGGGCGCAAACGCTATGCAGCTGCTCTACGCCATTATGAACGGCCAGCCGTATGAGCCGGTCAACCTGATGAAAACGCACATCGTCCGCCGCCAGACCGTCAAGCGGCTCTGAGCGCCGCTTTCCACATAAAAAACAAGTGCCTCCCGGAAAAACGGGAGGCACTTGCTTTTTATGATCGTGTTTATTTCTTCGGCTTGCGGTCGAAGAAGGGGGATTTGGCGCTGACGCTGACGGGGATGCCGAGGACGAGCGTCGAATCGGCCAGGAAGCCAAGCTCCTGCGCCGTGCGGCCGACGGAGAACATCACGCGGCTGTCCACGCGTGCGTCTGCCGCCGCGGCAGCCGCGGAGCCCGCGGCGATGCCGACGTCGATGGCGTCAAACGCGCACAGGCCGCCGTGTTCCGCGCAGTCGGCGCAGCCGTGAAAGTGGCAGTAGCCGCAGCCCTCGCCGAGCCCGCGCCGCTTTTCGCGCACGCCGAGCAGCACCACGCAGTCCGCCGTATCCAGATTATCGGCGTCGCGCAGGAAAAACGCATAGTCGAATTTTGCGGCCAGCTCGCGCATATGCGCCGCCAGCCGGGCCTTTTCCTCGCCGGTGAGCACGCACGTCTCCAGCCGGTCCTCGCCCTTGGTCTTGGGCGCCGTGCGCGCCGCCGCGCACATCCGCGCCGCCGCGTCCAGCACGGCACGCTGTTCGAGTTCCTTTGACGAATACCGCATCGCAATTCCTCCCTGACCGCGCAAAGCCCCGCGGAGTTCTAAGGCAACACCGCACAATTCGGCCAGCAGATTCGGCGAGAGATTTTTCGCCAAGGCAAGGTTTGAAAAGCGCAGGAATACTTTGTGTATTTCGCGCTTTTCGAACCGCGGCATTGGCGGAAAAGATCCGCCGAAGCGCGCAGACGCAATTGCGCGGTGCTGCCCTAAGTCCGCAGGCCGCTGATTTGTGCAAACGAGAGTCCGCAAAGCGGGCTCTCGTTTGTATTTGGCACCCCAGAGACGATTCGAACGTCCGACCCTTCGCTTAGGAGGCGAATGCTCTATCCCCTGAGCTACTGGGGCTTACCTGGGTATTCTACAACAGAACCCCGGCGCTGTCAACAAAAAGCCTGTTCCTTACAGGCTGACCGGCGCGCCGCCGGACAGGCGGCTCTGCTCCGCCGCCAGCGCCATCAGGTGGCTCTCCACCGACGCGTCCACGTTCGTCCGGCTCTCGCCGCCGCTGCGCAGCACGCGCAGAAATTCGCGCATCATCGCGGTGTCGCTGCCGCTGTGGCCACCCGCGGGCGTTTTGATCTGCAGCACGGTGCGGTTGCCGCTGGCAAATTCGCGCACCTCCAGTGTGGACTGCTCCATATTGCCGACGATCTGCCCGCGGCTGCCCATCACGTTGATCACCCGCTCGCAGCGCTCGGTAAAGGCGCACATCGCCATGCTGACGCTCACGCCGTTTTCATACAGCAGGTTCACCACCTGATTGTCCACCACATCGTTGTCGCACTGGTACACGCACCGGCCATACGGCCCGTGCCGCAGCGCGTCCAGCACCGCCTCGCGCGAGGGGTCGAGGCTCACCACGGCGGCAAAGCCGCCCGGCGCGGTCGCCTTCGGGTGCTCCAGATAAAAGCGCGGGGCGTAATACGGGCACGTGTCGCGGTGGGCGCAGCCGTCCATGCAGTATTCCGGCGCGCCGTCGGGCTTGTGCGCGGCGTTAAAATGCGCCTGCGAGCCAAAGCTGCTGACCGTGCGGCAGCGGCTGCCGATCAGCCACGTGAGGATGTCCATATCGTGGCAGCACTTGGCGAGGATCATGGGGCTGGTCTCGTCGCTGCGCCGCCAGTTGCCGCGCACATAGCTGTGCGCCGCGTGCCAGTAGCCCACGCTCTCGATGTGCTGGATGGACACGAGCTGGCCGATGTCGCCGCTGTCCAGCAGCTCCTTGAGCTTCCCGAAAAACGGCGAATAGCGCAGCACGTGGCAGATGGACAGCACGCGGCCGGTCTGCTTCGCCTTTTCGCCCATGGCCAGCAGCTCCGCGCGGTCCTGGCTCATCGGCTTTTCACACAGCACGTCATAGCCCAGCTCCAGCGCCTGCATCACGGGCGCAAAATGCTCCCTGTCCTGCGTGCAGACAAACACGCAGTCGGCAAATTTCTCCTGTGCCAGCGCGTCCTTCCAGCTGGCAAAGCAGTGCTCCGCCGGAATACCGTGCAGCTTTGCAAACGCGGCGCGTCGGTCATCGCGCGGCTCAGCCACGCCGACGATCTTCAGCTCGTTCGGAAAATTCAGCGCATAGGCGGCGTAGGCGTCCGCCCCGCGGTGGCCCGCGCCGAGTACGATGGCAGTGATCTGTTTCATGCTCTTGTCTCTTTTCTCCCGATAATTTGTCCGCTCACACGCCCTCAAAGGCGGCGCGGTCGCAGAGGATGGTCACGTTTTCATGCCGCAGCAGGACCGTGGCCGGGCAGGTGGAGTCGAACCTGCCCGCCAGCAGCTTGTGCAGCGCGTCGAATTTTTCCGCGCCCGTGGCAAGCAGCAGGATGCGCCGCGCGTCCAGGATCGTCCCAAGGCCCATCGTCACGGCGTGCCGCGGCACGTCGTCGGCGCTTTCAAAGAAGCGGGCGTTTGCCTCGATGGTGTTTTCGGTCAGCGTCACGCGGTGCGTGCGCGAATCAGGGGCGCTGTTCGGCTCGTTAAAGCCGATGTGCCCGTTGCGGCCGATGCCGAGCACCTGCAGATCGACCCCGCCCGCGGCGGCGATCGCCTGCTCATACGCGCGGCAGTTCTCGTCCGCGTCGCCCTGCCCGCCGGGCACATGGGTGCTCTCCATCGGGATGTTCACACGCGAGAACAGGTGCTTATTCATAAAATAGCGGTAGGACTGCGGATGCTCCGGCGCGATCGGGTAGTATTCGTCGAGATTGAACGTGGTCACGCGCGAAAAGTCGAGCGCTCCGGCGGCGCACTGCTCCGCCAGCCTGTCATACATCCCGATGGGCGTCTCGCCCGTGGGAAGCCCCAGAACGCAGTCCGGCTTTTCGCGGATCTGCGCCGCGACGAGCTGCGCCGCCTGCGCGGCGACCGCCGCGCGATCGTTTAAGATTTGAACCTCCATCGTTGTACCTCCTGTTCACCGGACGAGCGTCCGGCGGAAATTTTCATCAAACGCCGCGTCGGTCTGCACGCCGCACAGCCCGCAGCAGTGTACGCACGCGCCGTAAACCGGCGGCAGCTCCGGGAAGATGAGCTTTGTCCCGGCGCCGAGCGTCTCGTGCAAAAAGCGCTCCAGCACGTCGCGGTAGACCGTCAGCTCACCGCCGAGGATGACGCTCTCGCCATAGTCCCCGCTCGCGCGCACGTGAAGGATGAGCTTGCTCAGCCGCTCAAAATTCTGCCGCAGGATGGCCTCCGCCGCTGCGTCTCCCTGCGCATACGCGTCAAACGCGAGCGGCGCGTAGGACGCGATATACTCAACGCCCCGCGCATACAGCCAGTCCAGCCGCGTGCGCACGCTGCCGCCGAGCTTTTTTTCGGCCAGCTGCAGCAGCAGTGACGGCTGCAGAATGCCGTCGTCCATCATCAGGCACGCGCGCAGCACATCGTGGCCGATGTGATAGCTGCTGCCGCCGTCATCGAGCAGGTGGCCGTAGCCGCCCGCGCGGCGAAGCGCGCCGTCGCCCGCGCCGAATACCACCACGCCGCTGCCGCAGATGACTGCGACGCAGCGCTCCAAACCGCGCACGCTGTGGAGCACGTTCTGAATATCCGAGTCGACGAACGACTGTACCCGCGGATACTGCCGCCGCAAAAACTGCGACAGCGCGCGGCGGTTATTTTCGCTCTCCACGCCCGCAAAGCCGCCGAACAGGCCCTGCACGCCCGCCTCGATGCTCATCAGCTGGTCGATGCCGAGCTGCAGGATCTGGCAGGCCGTTTCCAGGCCCACCGTATTCGGGTTCGTGCCGCCGAGCGTCAGGTGGTTGAGCACGCGCCCGTCGTCACTGAACAGGCACAGCTCCGTGCGCGTATTGCCGCCGTCCAGCCCGATCATCACGCGCCGCTCCGCGCCGCCCGTCTCCTCGCCCAACAGCTGCCCGACGCTCACGTTCAAAATCTGCGCCAGATTGCAGAGATTATACAGATCCGGCGCCGCCTCGGCGTTTTCCCACTTGGACACCGTCTGCGGCGTGACGAACAGCCGCCGCGCGATCTGCGTCTGCGTCATATGCTGCCGCAGGCGGAATTTATGGACATTGCCCGCGAAGGTCTTCAGGTCAAACATACGCCCGCCCCGTTTCGTTCTTTTCTGCTTTCTATTATAATGCGTATCGCGCAAAGTGCAAGCAACCGGCGCGGGAATCGCAAAATTTTTCAACTGTGAGTTGTAGATATTTTGCCCCGCCGCCGCATAGAATGGTCTGTACGATTTTTGGAAGGGAGCACCGCTATGCAAAACACATCGAGCCGCACCGCCGCCGACCGCGGCGACATTGACGATCTCATCTTCGCCGACTGCGAATATGCCGTCAGCGAGCGCTGAGGCGGCGGGACAAAACGTCCGCCGCCTTAAAGTTTCCCTTTACATTCTCCCGGTTTTCCGATATACTAGTCCAGATAAAACTGGAAGTGTGGGTTTGTTATGATCGAATTTGACGAATATAAGGTGCGGCTCAATACGCTCCGCCCCAAGCTGGACGAGCTGAAGCAGTCGCTGAACATTGACGCCTGCAACGAAGAGCTGGAGCGCCTGCATATGCAGAGCGAGTCCCCCGGCTTCTGGGACGATCAGGAGCGCTCGCAGCAGGTGATGAAAAAAACGCGCAATCTGGAGTCCAAGGTCGAGCGCTACGAAAAAATGTGCTCGGAGTGGGACGACCTGATGACCATCTGCGAGATGGCGCTGGAGGAAAACGACGACTCCATGCTGGACGAGCTGAAGGAAGGCTACCACAAGCTCGAGGAGCAGATGGAAAACGCGCGGCTGGAGACGCTGCTGACCGGCGAATATGACTCGCTCAACGCCATCGTCTCGTTCCAGGCAGGCGCAGGCGGCACCGAGGCGCAGGACTGGGCGCAGATGCTCTACCGGATGTACACCCACTGGGCCGAAGCGCACGGGTTCACCTACAAAATTCTCGACTATCTCGACGGCGACGAGGCGGGCATCAAATCCGCCAGCATCCTCGTGGAGGGCCCGAACGCCTACGGCTTCCTGAAAAGCGAGAACGGCGTGCACCGGCTGGTGCGCGTGTCGCCGTTTGACGCCAACGCCCGGCGGCAGACGTCGTTTGCCGCGGTGGAGGTCGTGCCTGAGATCACCGACGACTCCAAGGATGTGGAGATCCGCCCCGAGGATATTGAAATGCAGGTCTACCGCTCCTCCGGCGCGGGCGGCCAGCACATCAACAAGACGTCGTCCGCCGTACGCCTGATCCACAAGCCCACGGGCATCGTCGTCTCCTGCCAGACGCAGCGCGATCAGTTCCAGAACCGTGAGACGTGTATGCGGATGCTGCGCTCCAAGCTCGTTGAGATCAAAGAGCGCGAGCACCTGGACAAGATCTCCGACATCAAGGGCACGCAGCTCAAGATCGAGTGGGGCAGCCAGATCCGCAACTACGTCTTTATGCCCTACACGCTCGCGAAGGATACGCGCACGGGCTATGAGATGACGAACATCAATGCCGTGATGGACGGCGACCTCGACGGCTTCATCAACGCCTACCTCACCTGCGCCGCCACGGGCAGCTGGGTCACGAAATCCTGATTTTTCGCGCAAAAAAGAGATTTTCCCCTTGCATCATGGGAAAATCTGTGCTATGATAATTTCTGCTGTTTCAGAACAAATGACATTATCCCGGCCGGCCGTCTGCCGAAGAAGAACGGCGTTATGGAATTGGAGGAAAAATGCAAGCTCTGCACATCGTCTTTACCGTCATTCAGGTCATTCTCGCCGTTGCGCTGGTCGTGATCGTGACTCTGCAGTCCGGCAAGAATTCGGGTCTGTCCTCCGCCATCACCGGCGGCGGCAGCGACAGCTTCATGTCCAAGAACAAGGGTAAGTCCCTCGACGCCAAGCTCGCCCGCGCCACGAAGTGGATCGGCGGCGTGTTCGTCCTGCTCACCCTGGCCCTGAACCTGTTCTAAGATCAATTTAACAAAAAAATGCTGTCCCGGCTATCTGTCGGGGCAGCTCTTTTGTACATTTCAAAATTCTTTTGAAATGTACTCAAACGAGACCCGCTTCGCTGGGCTCTCGTTTGAAAGAGCTTGCAGCCTGCGCGCGCATAATTTTTGCGCAAGCGCAAAAATTCCACACTTGCAGTCTGAGCAGTATTTTTGCCGACGCGCATGTCGCCGGCAAAAATGATCCAAATTTGTTTTGCACCTGCGGGTGCAAAACTCTGCGAGGCTATTTATGCGTTTTTCTGCCTTGATACGGTCAAAAGCAGTGGTATGGAAAGCAGCAGGGTCGCGATGGAGATGGTCTGTGACAGGGACAGCGGGCCCAGGAAGCCGCGGTAATCGTCGCCGCGGAAGAATTCCAGCGTAAAGCGCAGCGCACCGTAGGCCGCGAGGTACGCCCCCAGCAGCCATCGCCCGCCGCGCTTCTGTGCGCCGGGGCGCGTCAGCAGGAAAAACAGCACACCCTCCCCCGCAGCCTCGATCAGCTGCACCGGCAGCAGGCGCACGCCGTTCGGCGCGATCTGCGAGCGCGTGAACGCGATGCCGAAGCGCGACGGCACGCCGTAGCAGCACCCGGCCAGAAAGCAGCCGACGCGCCCCACGCCGTGCAGCAGCGGCACGAGCGGCAGCAGCACCGGCAGCAGCCGCGGCACGTCCTGCCGCGCGGCCCTGAGATACGCAAGCGTCCCCAGCAGCGCGCCGTACAGCCCGCCGTAGAATACAAACCCGGCGGACAGGTACTTCTGTACCAGCTCCCACGGCGAAAGCGCCGCCGCGCGCAGGTCGGCGAGGAATTCCGGCAGCACCGTTAAAAGCGACAGCAGCTTTGCCCCCAGAAACGCGCCGACCATGCCGAACAGGTACGCAAGCTCGCAGTCCGCCTGCTCGCGCACACTCAGCGCCCGCGTGCGGCGGTAGAGATACCAGTAGCCCAGCGCGATTCCGACGGCCACGGCCACGCCGTAGGTCGGGATGCGGCGGGAAAAGAGTTCAAGATCAGGCAGCATACAAATAAGCAAACACGCTGTGCCGGGTATGACACAGCGTGTTTTTGTTCCGTTTGTTTCGTTTCTTCTTCTGTAACCGCTGATTCAATCGCCTGCGGCCCTCCGCGGAGCTTTTGGCCCAACTGTGCAGTTCGGAAAACGCGAAATACATACAGTATTCCTGCGTTTTCCAAACTTTCCTTTGGGCCATGATCTCTCGCTGACGGCTCTTGCCGATTTCATCAGCGGTTACTTCTGTTGCCTCGCCCGCTCAGTACGAGGAGGCGATCGCGTCAAAGATCCCGGCCGTGCCAAGCGCGCCCACGCACGCCACGCACGCGATGAATGCGATCGCGCCGCCGATCAGACCGATCAGCGACAGCACAAAGCCTGCCGTGCGCAGTCCGCCGACCATACCGGCCTTCTTGGCGTTGCCCGCGCAGACCAGACCGATGATGCCGAGCACGACCGACACGATCGCGGAGTAGCCGAAGAACCACAGCACCACCGCAATGATGCCGAGCACAAGGCTGGCTACGGCCGCGCCGTGGCCGGGCTTCTGGTCGCCGCCGTTCTCCTGCGGCTGAACGGGCTGCTGATAGCTCTGTTCGGGCGTGTTCTGCGGATCATAAGTATCCATAATTCAAAACGCTCCTCTCTTTCTTTGTTTGGGTATCCCCTGTACTGTATCATACCGGAAATTCTGCCGCAAGTCAATCCCCCAACGGTGTGATCTGCGCGCCGCGGTAATAATACGGCAGGATGACGCGGTAGCTGTAGCCCTGCTGCGCCATATAGTTCGCGCCGTACTGGCTCATGCCCACGCGGTGGCCGTAGCCGAGGACGGAAAAGTGAAATGCTCCGTCCGCAAACTCCAGCGTAAACTGCGTGGAGTTGAGCGCAAAGGCCGCGCGCATCTGCACGCCTGTGAGCTCCGCGCCGCCGATGGTGATGACGTCCACGCCGCCGCCCTCCGTATGGCTGACCGCGCCGAGCCAGCCGGCCGGCTCGCCCGTGAGGTCGGCATCCGGCGCGGCGGCCAGGATTTTTTCGCGGAACTCCTCCGCGGAAACCTCCGCTTCGGAGGCATACCGCAGCGCGGCCTGTTCGCCATAGCTCTCCACCGACTGCAGATACGGCACGTCGCTGCCCCAAACGGCCACCGCCGCCTCCGTCCGGCCGCCGGAGCAGGAGAAGAACGTGGCGTCGATGAGCTTGCCGTCATAGGTCAGCACCTCGTCCTGCGTCGCCGTCACCGCCTCCGCCGCCTTTTCCCAGTCGGCGTCAAAGTCCGCACCGAAGCGCGCACGCAGCGCGTCCTCATCCTGCCACGCCTGACAGCACGCGCTGTCTGCGCACACCGCGCCGTTTTCGTGCTTGCCGTGCTGCATCTGGCGGCAGGCAAACGTCCGCGCCGCCACGGCCTGCGCGCGCAGCGCCTCCGGCTCAAACGCCGGCGGCATCTCGCACAGCACCACCGCCGTGAGATAGTCGTCCATCGCAAGCTCCACCGTGCCGCGCTCGGTCAAAAGCGTCACCGTGCGTGTTTTCTCCTGCCCGTCCGGCTCTGCCGGAGCGGCAGACGGCGCCGTCTGCTCGATGACCAGCACGCGCGGTGGCTCCGCCTGCGCCGCTTTCTGCCGCGCCACCGCCGGCGGAAACAGTGCCAGCGCCACCGCGCCGAGCGCTGCGCAGATCACAACTGTTTTCATAGCCCGTCCCTCCTGTGTACATCCGTTTGCTGTGACAAGCCTATGCCCCGCCGCGCGGAAGTATGCGGTGTGTCAGTATACATAACTTGACACATTTTTCGCCGCGTCGTATAATAGCGGTGTATTTCACTTGGAACGGAGCTTCTGCATGAAACGTACTGTTAAGATCGTTCTTCCGCTGGTGCTGGTCGCGGTGCTGCTGATCGGCGCGGGGTGGTTCTTTTTGTCCTTCCGGCGGGATGTGACCGCCACCGTCTTTGGCTACTGGGGTGACCGCTTTGCCGCGTCCGGGCGCTATGAGCGCGCCATCTCGTGCTACAAGGCGGCGCAGACGTTTGAGCCGGATAACGAGCGCATCCCCATCCTGCTCGCCCAGACATATGTGAGCGCCGGGAACTACACCAAGGCGGAGTATACGCTGGTGAGCGCCATCACGCAGAGCCCGGACTCGTCCGCGCTCTACATCGCGCTCTCGCGCGCCTACATCGCGCAGGATAAGCTGCTCGATGCCGAGCAGATGCTCAGCCGCATCGCGAGCGAATCCGTCCGCGCGGAGATCGAATATCTCCGCCCCTCCGCGCCCACCATCACGCCGGAGAGCGGCTACTACAGCGAATATATCAGCGTCTCCGCAGCCTCCGCGGGCAGCAGCATCTACCTGACCACCGACGGCACGTTCCCGTCGCTGGAAAAGGATCTTTACACGCAGCCGGTCTCCATCTCCGGCGGTGAGACCACCGTCACGGCGCTGTGCGTGGGTGAGAATGGGCTGGTCAGCCCCGTCGTTTACGCGGGCTACACCATCGGCAACGTTGTGGAACCGGTCAAGCTGGCCGACCCCGTGCTGGACGCTTCCGTGCGCGAGCTGCTCGGCAAGACCGCCGGCGAGCAGCTGATGAGCGACGAGCTGTGGACGATCGAAGCGCTGGAGCTGCCCGAGGGCATCACCACGCTGGAGGATCTGCCGCGCTTTGCGGGCCTGCGCTCGCTCACCATGCACGATCTGAACGGACTGGATCTGAGCGTCATCGGCCAGCTCACCACGCTGAATACGCTGGACGTGGCGGGCTGTACGCTGTCCAGCGATATGCTGGAGCTGATCGGCACGCTGCCGGATCTGACGTCCCTCAACATCTCCGGCTGCGCCGTGCAGAGCATCAACGCCCTCGTGGGACTGACGAAGCTGGAGTATTTGGACATCAGCAACAACACCGTCTCCGACATCACCGCGCTCTCCAGCATGGAGCACCTGCGTGAGCTGCACCTGACCAACAACCCCGTGCGCACCATCACGTATCTCAACAACTGTCTGGAGCTGGAAACGCTGTATGCGGAAAACTGCGGCATCTCCAAACTCACCAGCCTTGCGGGCAATACGAGCCTGCAGGAGCTGTACGCCTCGGATAACGAGATCGACGACCTGTCGGCGCTCGAAGCGTGCACGGCGCTGCGCGTCATCGACGTCAGCAGCAACCAGGTGAGCGACATTTCCATCCTCCCCTCCCTGCCGGAGCTGACGACGTTCAAGGCGGACCACAACAAGATCACCGCCGTCCCGGCCTTTGACGCCGAGACCTCCAAGCTCGTGCAGTTCAACGTCAACTACAACGAGATCGAGAGCGTGCAGGGCCTTGCGGGGCTGATGTACCTCAACTACGTCCGCGCTGACTATAACAAGATCACGAGCATCGCCTGCCTGAAGGACTGCTACTGCCTGATCGAGATCGACGTGTTCGACAACCCCATCAAGGCCGCCGAGGTCGAGCCCCTGCAGGACATCGGCATCATCGTGAACTATAACCCCAAGTACGAAGGCGTCACCTGAGAATATAAATATGGCGTGCCCGATGGGCACGCCATTGTCATAGCTCTTTCAGATAAAAGCGGTTCATGGTGCCGTGCTGGACGCCCGCGGGGCGGTCGATGACCGAAAAGCCCAGCTTTTCATACATCCGGCACGCCGCGGTGAGGTTCGTGTGCGTCTCCAGATACAGCCGCCGGTAGCCCAGCGCCCGCGCGCCGTCCTCCACGAGCCGCACGAGCTTTGTGCCGAGCCCATGGCCCTTGGCCGCGTCCGCGAGATACAGCTTCTGCATCTCCGCGCAGGCATCCAACCCGTCAAACTCCGCCAGCCCCGCGCCGCCGAGCACCGTCCCGGCATCGTCCGCGGCCACCCAATAGGCCCGCAGCGCGGGCTTTTCGGCGTAAAACCGGCTCAAATGTGCCAGCTGCGGGTCAAAATACGCCGTACCGGGGATGTCCAGCCCGTTTGCCTTGAGATTCGCCTGCACCAGCGCCGCCATCTGGGCGTCGTCCGCCGTCGTGATCGGGCGGATATGCAGTCCGTTTGCAAATTCCGTTCCCATACCGAAAGTCTCCATTATATTCGAATGCTGTGAGTATACGTTCCCTCGCCGCACTTGTCAACCGAAAATATACGGGAGAAATGCCTATGCCGAGCCTTCAAAAGCCGTCCCTCACCTCCAACGCCATCAAGCTCATCGCCATCCTCGCCATGACGCTCGACCACATCGCGTGGGCTGTCTGGCCGGGCTATCCGCGGGAGTTTCTGCCGCTGCTGCTGCATCTGATTGGGCGCATCACCTGCCCCATCATGTGCTATTTTGTTGCCGAGGGCTTCCACTATACGCGCAATATCCGCAAATATACCGCCCGGATGTTCCTGTTTGCCGCTCTTTCGCATTTCTGCTATCTCTACGCGTC
>CAKTXA010000019.1 GCA_934631005.1 uncultured Oscillospiraceae bacterium | reverse complement strand
GCGTCCGTCACGGGCGGCGCCGGTACGATCGCGGGCGCGCTGGTGGGCTGCTTTGTCATCGGCATCCTGAATAACGGCATGTCCATGATGGGCATCTCCGCCGACTGGCAGCAGGTCGTCAAGGGCCTTGTGATCCTTGCCGCCGTCGCGTTTGACCTCATCCCGAAGCGGAAAAAGAAGTAATTCCATACAAGAAAGCAATTCCATACAAAAAGCGCCTCGGCCGATGACCGAGGCGCTTTTCCGTGCGTTATGAAGGACGTATGCAGGACTCTCAGCGTCTTGCGATGACCTCGCACTCGACGAGGACGCCCTTCGGCAGGGCAGAGACCTCCACGCAGGAGCGTGCGGGGTAGGGCTCGGTGAAATACTCTGCGTAGATGGCGTTGAGCGCGGCAAACTGGCCGAGATCGGTCATAAACACCGTTGTTTTCACCACATTTTGAAGTGAAAGACCGGCCTCGGCCAGCACGGCCTTCACATTGCGGAACATCTGGTGCACCTGCGCCTTCAAACCGCCCTCCACGACCGCGCCGGTCTGCGGATCCAGCGGGATCTGCCCGGAGCAGTACACCGTGTCGCCGCAGTCGATCGCCTGCGAGTAGGGGCCGACCGCCGCCGGGGCATTTTTTGTTGCGATCACGTTCATGTTACAGTTCCTCCCGTTTATTCTGCCGCGCTGCGTGCGCGTTTCCAGTCCAGATATTCGTCGTATGTGCCCGTGTAGTCCAGGATCTTGCCGTCCGGCAGGAATTCGATGACGCGGTTGCAGGTCGTCTCCAGCAGCTCGTGGTCGTGCGAGGCGAGCAGGATGTTGCCCGGGAACGCGCACAGGCCCTTGTTCACGGCCTGAATGGCCTCCATGTCCAGATGGTTCGTCGGCTGGTCGAGCAGGATGACGTTCGCGCCCGACAGCATCATTTTGGACAGCATGCAGCGCACCTTTTCGCCGCCGGAGAGCACATTCACCGGCTTGAACGCGTCCTCGCCCGAGAAGAGCATCCGGCCGAGGAAGCCGCGCAGGTACACATCGTCCTTTTTGGCCGAGTACTGCCGGATCCAGTCGACCAGCGTGTCGGTGCAGCCGTCAAAATACTCGCTGTTGTCCTTCGGCAGATAGCTCTTCGTGACCGTCTGGCCCCATTTGACGCTGCCGCCGTCCGGCTCCAGCTCGCCCATGAGGATCTTGAACATCGTCGTCTGCGCCAGCTCGTTTTCGCCCACGAACGCGATCTTGTCGTTCTTGCCGACGATAAAGCTGACCTTGTCCAGCAGCTTCACGCCGTCCACGGTCTTGCTGACGTCGGTCACGAACAGGATGTCCTTGCCGACCTCGCGTTCGCGCTCAAAGCCCACGAACGGATACCGCCGCGAGGACGCCGGCATCTCCTCCACCGTCAGCTTGTCAAGCAACCGGCGGCGGGCCGTGGCCTGCTTGCTCTTACTCTTGTTGGCGGCAAAGCGGGAGATGAACGCCTGCAATTCTGCGATCTTCTCCTCATTGCGCTTATTCTTGTTGCGGATCATCGCCTGAATGAGCTGCGAGGACTCATACCAGAAGTCGTAGTTGCCCACATACTGGCGGATCTTGCCATAGTCGATGTCCACGATGTGCGTGCAGACGGTGTTGAGGAAGTGGCGGTCGTGGCTGACCACGATCACAAGGCCGGTGTCCTCATAGTCCATGATGAAATTTTCCAGCCAGTCGATGGCGTCGATGTCAAGGTTGTTCGTCGGCTCGTCGAGCATGATGATGTCGGGCTTGCCGAACAGCGCCTGCGCCAGCAGCACCTTCACCTTCACGCGGCCGTCGGTGTTGGCCATCAGGTCGCCGTGCATGGAAACGGGGATGCCCAGGCCCTGCAGCAGGCGGCTGGCGTCGGACTCGGCCTCCCAGCCGTCCATCTCGGCAAACTCCGTCTCCAGCTCGCTCGCGCGCATACCGTCCTCTTCCGAAAAGTCCTCCTTTTCGTACAGCGCGTCCTTTTCCTTCATTACCTCATACAGCCGCTGGTTTCCCATGATGACGGTGTCGAGGATGGTATATTCGTCGTACTGGAACTGATCCTGCTTTAGGACCGACATCCGCGCCTCGGGCGGGAAGCTGATGGTGCCCGCCGTCGGCTCCAGCTCGCCGGAGAGGATCTTGAGAAACGTAGACTTGCCCGCTCCGTTCGCACCGATCACGCCGTAGCAGTTGCCGGACGTGAATTGCAGGTCCACATTCTTAAACAGAACATCGCTGCCAAATTGCATGGCAAGATTGGAAATCGTGATCATATCGTGCTCCTTCTTGATACTTATCTCTGATATTCTATCATATTTTCGCCGGATAGAAAAGGGAAGTTGTGAACGAATTGAGAATTTTTGCGGTGGGGGTTGCATTTTGGCGGTTTTGATCTATAATACAGTTAGCACTCGAATACATAGAGTGCTAATATAACGAACTGGACGTGAAACTATGGCGAAAAAGCAATTTAAGGCGGAGTCCAAGCGGCTGCTGGACCTGATGATCAATTCCATCTATACACACCAGGAGATCTTCCTGCGTGAGATCATTTCCAACGCCTCCGACGCCATTGATAAGCTGGCGTATCTGGCGCTGACGGACGAAAAGGTCGGCCTGTCCCGCAGCGACTTTGCCATCCGGCTGGAGCCGGACACGCAGAAGCGTGTGCTGACTGTGTCCGATAACGGCATCGGCATGACGAAAGACGAAATGGAAAATAACCTCGGCACCATCTGCCGCTCCGGCAGCCTGCAATTCAAGCATGACATGGAAAAGCAGCCGGATCTCGACATCATCGGGCAGTTCGGCGTCGGCTTCTACTCGGCGTTCATGGTGGCCGCGGATGTGACCGTCATCTCCAAAAAATACGGTTCCGACGAGGCGTGGATGTGGCAGTCGAGCGGCGCGGACGGCTATACGATGACCCCCTGCGAGCGCGAGGACGCCGGCACGGACGTCATCATGCACCTGAAGGACGACACCGAGGATGAAAAATACTCCCGCTTCCTGCAAACCTACGAGTTGGAGCGGCTGGTGAAAAAATACTCCGACTACATCCGCTACCCCATCAAAATGCGCGTGGAAAAGAGCCGCATGAAGGAGGGCTGCGAGAAGGACAAGCCCGAGTATGAGACGTATGAAGAGGTCGAAACGCTCAACTCCATGATCCCGCTGTGGCAGAAGGCCAAGCAGGACGTGACCGAGGCGGAGTATAACCAATTCTATAAGGACAAGTTCTACGACTTTGAGGATCCCGCCGCTGTCATCCATGTGAGCGTGGAGGGCGCGGTGACCTATAAGGCGCTGCTGTATATCCCGGCAAAGGCGCCGTATGATTTCTACACCAAGGACTTTAAGAAGGGCCTGCAGCTGTATTCCTCGGGCGTGATGATCATGGAGCACTGCGAGGATCTGCTGCCCGACTGCTTCCGCTTTGTGCGCGGCGTGGTCGATTCGCAGGATCTGAGCCTGAACATCTCCCGTGAGATGCTGCAGCATGACCGCCAGCTCAAGTTCATGGCGGCGAACCTCGAAAAGAAGATCCGGCAGGAGCTGGAGAAGCTGCTGAAAACCGACCGCGAGAAGTATGAAAAGGTCTATGCCGCCTTCGGCCTGCAGCTCAAATACGGCGTGGTCGCGCAGTACGGCGAAAAGAAGGACGTGCTGCAGGATCTGCTGCTGTTCTGGTCACAGATGGAAAACAAGCTCGTCTCGCTGAGGGAATACACCGACGCCATGCCGGAGGGGCAGACGCACATCTACTACGCCAGCGGTGAAAGCCGCGAGCGCCTTGCCCAGCTGCCGCAGCTTGAGCAGCTGAAGGCCAAGGGCTACGACGTGCTGCTGCTGACCGACGAGGTGGATGAGTTTGTCGTGCAGACGCTGCAAAAATACGCCGAGCACGATTTCCTCAGCGTCACCGCCAAAGACCTCGGCCTTGCCAGCGAGGAGGAGAAGAAGGCCGCCGAGGAAAAGGCCGAGCAGGCGAAGCCGACGCTGGAGTTTGTGAAGGACACGCTGGGCGACAGGGTCTCGCAGGTGCGCCTGAGCACGAATCTCGGCAGCCATCCCGTCTGCATCGTGCCCGCCGAGGGCATGAGCTTTGAGATGGAGAAATATTTTAAGCGCCTGAACCCCGAAATGGGCATGAAGGCCGACCGCATTCTGGAGCTGAATGCCGATCATCCGGTATTCGCGACGCTCCAGGTCGCCGTGGCGCAGGATCCCGAAAAGGCCAAAAAGTACGCCCGCATCCTCTACACGCAGGCCCTCCTCATGGCCGACCTCCCCGTGGACGACCCTGCGGACTACACCGACCTCGTCTGCGAGCTGATGCAGTAAACTTTATAAAAAATACGCGATGCCAAACGGCATCGCGTATTTTTTATCCATTCGCTTGACGTTTTCTCAGAAAGCCCGCCCAGACGGTGAGGCCGGCGATGAGCCAGAAATAGACCATCATATACGGCTCTTCAAAAATATTCTCGCCGTAGCAGTGCACCAGCACGCCGATCAGGCCTGCGAACATCCCCGCGCACAGCGGGTACATCGGTCTTTCCTCCGTGCGGCGATCCTTTGCCGTGCGGTAGAGCGACCGCAGCGCCGCTGCGATCATGCCGAGCATCATCAAAATGAACGAGCTAAGGCCCAGCCAGCCCATTTCCACAAGGATCTTCAGATAGTAGTTGTCCATGTAGAAATAGTCCACACCGTCGAGCACCGGATTCTGCATCGCCACCGCGCCGCCGAACATCCCAAGGCCAAAGCCGGTGGCCGGGTTCGCGCTGGCCAGATGCGCAAGGCCGTTCTCCCAGCGGCCCGCGCGGCCGCCGTTCGTGTTCGCGGCGACAAAATCGTCGGTGAACAAAAACCCGATGCGCGTGCGCACGAACGGGATGAGCACCAGCACGCACGCCGCCGCCAGCAGCAGCCAGAAGAGCCTGCGGTCAACGAGCAGGATGAACGTGACGATCGCCGCCGCCATCGCGACCCACGCGCCGCGCGACATCGTAAACAGGCACGCCACACACATCACGATCGCCGCCAGCCACGCGCACGCCTGCGCCGCGGGGCGCCTGGTGTGATACGCCAGCGCCACGGTCATCGGCACGAACAGCACCATAAAGTCGCCCATGATGTTGGGGCTGCCGAAGATGGAGTAGACGCGCGTGCGCACGGCGGTCTCCGCCGCGGCCACCCAGTTGGAGGGCATCGGCACGCCGACGATATACTGATAGATCCCGTGCAGCGCCAGTACGAACGCCACCGCGCAGAGCGTGAGGTACACGCGCATAAAGTCGCGGTCGTCGCGCACAAGGCGCGTGATGAGGAAGAACCAGAGGATATACTGCACCGTCGCGCGATAGCCCGAGAGCTGAATGGACGGGTAGGGGTCCACAATGCTCATCAGCACAAGGCCCACAATGAAGAACACCGCCACCGGCAGATCGAGGGGATTTGCCCCGATGGCGCGCGGCGTTTTGCGCCCCGTGCGCTGCCAGACGATCCAGAACAGGCAGAACAGGATCAGCAGCTCATCCCATACCGACGCGAGCAGCGCGATCTTGAGAACGTCCCGCAGCAGCCAGTCGACCACCACATAGCCGCCCAGCGCCGTCAGGATCAGCCCTTGCATCCCGTCGGAGAATGCCCAGCCGATCAGGCGGCTTTTGGAAAGTGTGCGGCACAGCCAGCGCCAGACGCGGCACAGAAGGCTTGCCTCCCACCAGCGGCGCGGCGCCTGCCACGCGGCAAGGCGTTCATTTGCCCGCGCGCACAGTCTGGCGGCGTTTGAGCCGGTCACCGCCGTATCGGGCGCGCCGAGCCGCCGGGTGAGAAACGCCCGCGTCCCGCTGGCGCGCCAGCAGCGGCCAATGGCGGTAAAGATCGCGCTGCCGGTCGATACGCGGCCGAGCCACGCGCCGATCGCCCGCAGGAGCCGGATGAAAACGCTCCCTTGCAGCAAGCCGGTCATTGACTGACCTCCATGCCGCTGATGATGCCGGTCATTTCAAATTCACTTGTCTTGACGATATACTCATAGCCCACGCGCACCTCCTGCGCGCCGACCTTGTAGACATAGCCCGAGTAGGTCGCGTCGGCCTGCACGGTCACATACAGTCTGCAATGCTCCTCGTCCGTCTGCTCGGCGGTGGCGGACAGAATATGCGCGTCCACGAGCTTGCCGCTGTTCGTCAGCTGCGCGCCCTCCTGCGTGGCCGCAAAATCGCAGACCTCGCGCGGCACATCCTCAAACAGGACGGTGTACTCTACGGAATGCTTCTCGCTCGTGGCCGCTTCGGCCGCTTTGCTGCCGCCGAGCTTCCACACGGCCACGAATACGACCGCCAGAATGAGCACGATCACGAGCAGGTCGATCAGGTTGAGCTTCCCGAACAGCCGCCCTTTTTCGTCAATGATCTTCATGGATTGCCTCCCAGATTCGTTTTGGATTGATTCCGGCGCGATTATGCGGTATAATGACGCCATACAGGACATATTTTAACGGATTTTACTCCAGGTTACAAGTCCGACTTTATGAAACAGGGGAAACGGGCATGAAAATTATCACCCTCATCTCCGGCGGCGACGTCGGCGGCGCGAAAACGCACGTTCTGTCGCTGCTTGAAGGGCTGGGCAAAACGCAGACCGTCCGGCTCGTCTGCTTTACCGACGGACCGTTCGCGGACGAAGCGCGCCAGCTCGGCATCGACACCGAGATCCTCTCAGGCTCCATCCCGCAGACCATCCGCGCCCTGACGGACGAGATCCGCCGCGAGGGCTATGAGATCGTCCACTGCCACGGCTCGCGCGCCAACATGACGGGCGCGATCCTGCGCCGAAAAATCCATGTGCCTATCGTTACCACGGTGCACAGCGACTACCGGCTGGACTATCTCGGAAGGCCGCTGCACCGCCTGACCTACGGCACGATCAACACCGTCGCCCTGCGGCTGTTTGACTATCACATCGGCGTGTCCGACGCGATGGCGCAGCTGCTCATCTCGCGCGGGTTTGACCCGCAGACGATGTTCTCCATCTATAACGGCGTGGACTTTGCGCCGCGCACGCCCGCGAAAACGCGGGCGGAATACTGCGCGGCACACGGGCTCAGCCTGCCGGAGGACGCCGTGGTGTACGGCATCGCGGCGCGGCTTTCGGCGGTGAAGGACATCGCTACGCTCATCCGGGCGTTTGGCAAAAGCGCGTCAGCGGACTCGAATATCCGCCTGATCATCGCGGGCGACGGCGAGCAGCGCGCCGAGCTGGAGCAGCTGGCAGGAGACTGCTGCCCGGCGGGAAGCTATGTATTCGCAGGCTGGGAGTCCGATATGGACAGCTTTTACAATGCGCTGGATGTGAACACGCTCACGTCGCTCTCCGAGACGTTCCCATACGCTCTCACCGAGGGCGCGCGGATGCACTGCGCGACCATCGCGTCCAACGTCGGCGGCGTACCGTATCTGATCGAAAACGGCGTGACAGGCCTTCTTTTTGAGCCGCGCGATGTAGACGCGCTCAGCGCGCACATCACCGCCCTTGCGCAAAACGCCGCCCTGCGCCGCCAGCTGGCCGAGAGCCTGTATGAGCGCGCGTCCGAGAAATTCTCCATCGACGCGACCATCGCGCACCAGATCGAAATTTACGAGACCATCCTCCGCCGCGCCCGTGCCGGGCGCAAAAAGCGCGCCGGCGTGATGATCTGCGGAGCCTACGGCAAGGGAAACGCCGGGGACGACGCGATCTTGAAGGCGATCCTGCGCCAGCTGCGCTCCATCGACTGCGATATGCCCATCTGCGTCCTCTCGCACAACCCCATGCAGACGCGTCTGCGTTATCACGTCGACTCTGTGCACGCGTTCGACCCCTTTGCGTTTTTCCCGCGGATGTGCCGGACGAAGCTCTATATCAGCGGCGGCGGGAGTCTCATTCAGGATCAGACCAGCACGCGGTCGCTGCAATATTACCTTGCCAGCATCCGGCTGGCCAAGCTCGCGGGCTGCCGCGTGCTCATGTACGGCTGCGGCATCGGGCCGGTGAACGTGCCCGCCAACCGCCGCGCCGCCGCGCGGGTCATGGACCGCTGTGTGGACGCCATCACGCTGCGCGAGGACCTGTCGGCGCAGGAACTGCGGGCCATGGGCGTGACGCGCCCCAGGGTCTACGTCACCGCCGACCCCGCGCTGCTGCTCACGCCGGGCAGCGAGCGCGCGGTGGACAGCTTTCTGCTTGGGAACGGGCTGGACCCGGCAGGGAAGTACGCCCTGTTCGTCCTGCGCCCGTGGCAGGGCTTTGACGAAAAATTCCCGGCGCTCGTGGATGCTGCAAATTATGTTAACCTAAAATACGGCCTGACGCCCGTCTTTTTCTGTCTGGAGCCGGAGCGCGACCTGCCGCCCTCGCGGCGCGTGGCCGAGGCGCTGCACTGCCCGCACTTCATCCTGTCCACCCCGCAGGATGAGCAGTATATCATCGGCACGATGCAGAAGATGCAGCTGGTCGTGTCCATGCGCCTGCATACGCTCATTTTCGCGTCCAGCGTGGGAACGCCGCTCGTGGCGCTGTCGTATGACCCCAAGGTCACCGGCTTTATGCACTACATCGGGCAGAAGCACTGCATCGACTTTGCCGATGTCACCGCGCCCGCGCTGCGCGCGCAGATCGACGCCGCCGTCACGCAGCCGGAGGCGTACAGCGTTGCGCACCTGCACGCGCTGGCACAGGAAAACGCCGCCGTTGCGCGGCAGCTTTTGGAGGGACCGAAATGAAACAGATCGTCTGCCTAGCCACCTCGCCGTGGTATCCCATCCCCACGCGCAAGCAGCAGGTGATGAGCCGCCTGCCGGACGCCGAGATCCTGTACTTTGACCCGGCGGTCAGCGTCATCGCGCCGTTTAAGGACAAGTCCGCGTGGAAGCAGCTGACAAAATATCACAAAAAGGGCGACAAGCCGCAGGAGAATATCACCGTGTACAGCCTGCCGCCCGTGCTGCCATTTTTCTACAAGAGTCGCCTGATCAACAAGCTCAATCAACGCCGCGCGGCGGCGTTCATCCGCAAAAAGATGAAGCAGCACGGCTTTGAGGATCCCATCCTCTGGGTCTATTCGCCCGTCTGCTGCGACTGCGTGGAGCATATTCCGCACAGTGCGCTCATCTATGACTGTGTCGACCGCCACTCGGCCTACGGCGGGCTGATGAACGCGGAGCTGGTAGACGCGATGGAGCTGGAGCTGGCCGGGAAGTGCGACCGTGTGTTCGCAACCGCTCAGCCGCTGGCCGACCGCCTGAAAACGGCGAACGAAAAAACGGCCTTCATCCCCAACGGCGCGAATTACGAGCGCTTTGCGCAGGCAAACGCCGAGCAGCCCGTTCCAGGTGACCTCAAGGACATTCCGCACCCGATCTTCGGCTTTGTCGGCGCGCTGCAGCCGTGTGTGGAGTATGGCTATGTGGAAACGGCGGCGCAGGCGCATCCGGACTGGAGCTTTGTGTTCATCGGCGGCGAAAAGCCGGGGGCGAAGCTCGACGTGCTGCGCACGCTGCCGAACGTGCACTTCCTCGGTCTCAAGCCCAACGAGCTGCTGCCGCAGTATCTGGCACATTTTGATGCGTGCCTGAATCTGTTTGCCGACAACGCGCTCAGCCGGGACGTGAGCCCGCTGAAATTCTACGAATACCTCGCCACCGGCCGGCCCATCGTCACAACGCCGCAGCCGGAGCAGGTGATGCAGTACGCGCCGCTCATTCAGGTGGCGTCGAATGCCGACGAATTCTCCGTTAAATGCGCGGAGAGCCTGCTGGACGACCTGCCGGAGCGCCGCGCCGCCCGCATGACGGCAGGCCGCGGCTGCTCGTGGGACGCGCGCGTGGCGCAGATGTGCAAGATCCTGCGCGACGACAGAATTTTCTGAGACCGATCACACCGCGGCACGCGCCGCGGTGTGATTTTTTTTCGCGCCGTGTTTTCTTTTTGGGGCGTGTGTGATATGATAGTAACAGTTATCCGCACGGAGGCGTTTATGACTGACGACCATGCTCTTTCCGGCGCGCTGCGCGCGTCGTGCCCCGATCTGCGCCTGCTCTGTGAGGAGCCGCTGGCGCGCCATACCTCGTTCCGCATCGGCGGCGCGGCACAGTGCTTTGCCCAGCCGCGCAGTGCCGATGAGCTGGCAGCCCTGCTGGGCGCCTGCCGCGCGCTCGGCGTCACGCCGCGCGTGCTTGGCGCGGGGACGAACGTGCTCGCGCCCGACGAGGGCGTGGGCGGCGTTGTGATCTGCACAAAGGACGCGCTGACGGGCCTTTCGCATACGGAGAATACCGTCCGCGCCATGGCGGGGCAGACGCTGGCGCAGGCGGCGGTGTATGCCCGCGACCTCGGCCTGTCCGGTCTGGAATTTGCCCACGGCATCCCCGGCACGGTCGGCGGGGGCGTATATATGAACGCGGGCGCCTACGGCGGCGAGATCGCGCAGGTCTGCCGCCGCGTGGGCGTGATGATGCCGAATGGCGAGATGGCTGAGTATTCCGGCGAGGCGCTGCAATTCGGCTACCGCACGAGCGTTTTTGAAACGCTGGACTGCATCATCCTCTGGGCGGAGTTCACGCTCACACCCGCGGAGCCGGACGCCATCCGCGCCCGGATGCAGGAGCTGATGCAAAAGCGCCGCGCGAGCCAGCCGCTCGATCTTCCGTCGGCGGGCAGCGCCTTTAAGCGCCCGAAAACGGGCTACGCCGCGCAGATGATCGACGAAGCCAACCTGCGCGGGTATCGCCGCGGCGGCGCGGCGGTGTCGGAAAAGCACGCGGGGTTCGTGGTGAATCTCGGCGGCGCGACGGCGCAGGACGTGCGCGACGTGCTGCGTGACGTACAAACGGCGGTTCTAAAGCGCACCGGCGTGCGGCTGGAGCCGGAAATTCGCATCTGGTAGAGGGAAGAGCTATGCAGTTTATCATTGTTTCGGGCCTGTCCGGCGCCGGAAAAAGTAAGGCGGCGGCCATTTTGGAGGATCTGGGCTTTTACTGCGTGGATAATATGCCCGCGGAAATGATCCCGCAGTTCGCGCAGCTGTGCCTGGCCACGAAGGGCCGCTATGAAAAGGTGGCGCTCGTCACCGATGTGCGCGGCAGTCTCACCTTTGATACGCTCTTCCGCTCGCTGGGCGCGCTGGATGAGATGAAGCTGCACTACTCCATTTTGTTTATGGAGGCCACGACCGACGTGCTCATCAAGCGCTTTAAGGAGACGCGCCGCCTGCACCCCCTCATGCGCGACGGCACGCCGCTTTTGCAGGCGGTCGAGCGCGAGCGCACGCTGCTCGAGCCCATCCGCAACCGCGCGGGCGTCGTGATCGACACGTCGGTGCTCTCCACCGGCAAGCTCCGGGGGCTGCTCATCGACCAGGTGGATGGCGGCGTACACGAGCGCGCGATGAATGTGCGCGTCATCTCGTTCGGCTTTAAGCACGGCCTGCCGCTGGAGTCCGATCTGGTGTTTGACGTGCGCTTTCTGCCCAATCCCTATTACATCCCCGAGCTGCGCGATCTCACGGGGCTGGACGAGCCAGTGCGCAGCTTTGTGTTCCAGTATCAGCAGACGCGCGATTACGTGGAAAAGCTGCAGGAGCTGCTGGCCATGACGCTGCCGCAGTATCTCGACGAGGGCAAGACGAATCTCGTCATCTCCGTCGGCTGCACCGGCGGGCACCACCGCTCCGTCGCGGTGGCGCAGGCTATCGCCGACTTCACCGCCAAGCGCGGCTACACCACGTCCGTCAGCCACCGCGATATTGGGCGCATCTAATAGATAGAAAGGAGACGCCGTATGTCGTTTTCCTCCAACTGTAAAGCAGAGCTCTGCCGCATCCCGCTCACGCGGCGCTCCGCCGCCGTGGCGGAGGGCTACGGTGTGCTGCTGTACTGTAATACCTTTACGCCGCGCCTCATCCGCATCGTGACGGAGTCTGAGGATTTTGCGGCGCGCCTGCCGCGCCTGTTCAAAAAGGCCTTCGGCGTGGAGTTTGACACCCTACCGGACGGCGCAGCCGGCAGCAAGCAGATCTTTCTCATCGAGTCGGCGGATAAGATCGCGCATATCTTCTCCGCCTTTGGCGTGAGCGCGAAAAGCAGCGTCACGCTGCACGTGAATTTCGGCGTTCTGGAGGAGGACGCTGACCGCTTTGCGTTCCTGCGCGGGGCATTTTTAGCGGGCGGCTCGGTCACCGACCCCGCCAAGCGCTACCATCTGGAGCTCATCACGTCGCACCACAAGGTGAGTCTGGAGGCGTGCGCGCTGCTGCTGGACGTCGGCTTTTACCCCAAGGCGCTCACGCGCGGCGGCAGCGGCATTTTGTACTTTAAGCAGAGCGACTCCATCGCCGACTTCCTCACGGCCATCGGCGCGCCCGTGTGCGCCATGGGCATTTTGCAGGCCAAGGTCGAAAAGGATATGCGCAATGAGGTAAACCGCCGCTGCAACTGTGAAACGGCCAACCTCACCAAGGTCGTAGACGCGTCGATCGAGCAGGTCGCGGCCATCCGCAAGCTCAAAAAAACGGGGCAGTTCCAGGAGCTGCCCGAAAAGCTGCGCCGCACGGCGGAGCTGCGGCTCAAAAACCCCGAGGCGACGCTTGCGGAGCTGGCGGAGCAGTTTGACCCGCCCGTCTCCAAGTCCGCAATGAACCATAGAATGCGCAAGCTCGTGGAGCTTGCCGGAAAATAACCGAACGAACGCAGCAGGGGAGAACGTCATGGGATTTGTCCACCTCCATGTGCATACCGAGTATAGCCTTCTCGACGGCGCGTGCCGCATCCGGGACCTCATCCCGCGCGCGCAGGCGCTGGGGCAGACGGCCGTCGCCATCACCGACCACGGCAATATGTACGGCGTCATCGACTTTTATAAGGCCGCGAAGGCCGCGGGCATCAAGCCCATCATCGGCTGTGAGGTCTACGTCGCCCCGCGCACGCGCTTTGACAAGGTGCATTCGCTCGACCGCGAGAGCTACCACCTTGTGCTGCTGTGCGAGAACGAGACCGGCTATCATAACCTCTGCTACATGGTCTCGCAGGCGTTCGTGGAGGGCTTTTATAACCGCCCGCGCGTCGATCTGGAGCTGCTGCGGGCGCATCACGAGGGCCTGATCGCGCTGTCGGCGTGCCTTGCCGGGCGTGTGCCGCAGTGCATCCTGCATGACGATTATGAGGCCGCGAAGGCCTCCGCGCTGGAATACGCCGAAATTTTCGGTGAGGGGAATTTCTATCTGGAACTGCAGGATCACGGCCTTGCCGAGCAGCGCGCGGTGAACCCGCAGATCCTGCGCCTTGCCCGCGAGACGGGCCTGCCGCTTGTTGTCACGAACGACGCGCACTACCTGACCAAAGAGGACTCCCGCACGCAGGATGTGCTCATGTGCATCCAGATGGGCAAGACCGTGGACGACCCCGACCGGATGCGCTTCGGCAGCGAGGAATTTTACCTCAAATCCGAAGAGGAAATGCGGCAGCTGTTCCCGAACGAGCCGGAAGCATACGAAAATACCGTCCGCATCGCGGAGCGCTGCAATGTGGAATTTACCTTCGGCAAATACCACCTGCCGGAATTCAAGCTCCCGGCGGGCTATGACAGCCTGACGTATCTCAAAGAGCTGTGCGCCAAGGGCTTTGCCGAGCGCTACCCGGGCGCGCAGCCGGAGTACCGCAAACAGCTGGAATATGAGATCGACATGATTGAGAAAATGGGCTTTACGGACTATTTTCTCATCGTGTCGGATTTTGTGCGCTTTGCCAAGGACGCCGGGATCCCGGTCGGCCCCGGGCGCGGCAGCGCCGCCGGGTCGATGGTGGCGTATACGCTCTACATCACCGACATCGACCCCATGCAGTACAGCCTCTACTTTGAACGCTTCCTGAACCCGGAGCGTATCTCCATGCCCGATATTGACATGGACTTCGGCGACACGCGCCGGGGCGAGGTCGTGGACTATGTGCGCCGCAAATACGGTGAGGATCACGTGGCCCAGATCGTCACATTCGGCACGATGGCGGCGCGCGGCGCGATCCGCGACGTCGGCCGGGCGCTCGATTTTTCCTATGCCGAGACGGACGTGGTGGCAAAGCTCGTGCCGAACACGCTGCACATCACGCTCGACGAAGCGCTGAAGGTCTCCCCGCAGCTGAAAGAAATGTACGACGGCGACGAGCGCGTCAAAACGCTCATCGACACCGCGCGCGCCCTCGAGGGCATGCCGCGCAACACCTCCACCCACGCCGCGGGCGTGGTCATCACGCGCGAGCCGGTGTATCACTATGTCCCGCTTTCAACGAATGACGACACCATCGTCACGCAGTACACCATGACCACGCTGGAGGAGCTGGGGCTTCTCAAAATGGACTTCCTCGGCCTGCGCAACCTCACAGTCATCGAGGACGCCGTGCAGGACATCCGCAAGCGCGAGCCGGACTTTAATATGCGCACCATTCCGAATGACGACGCGGCCACGTTCGCCATGCTCTCCGAGGGCAGGACGTCGGGCGTTTTTCAGCTGGAATCGTCCGGCATCACGGGCGTGTGCGTCAGCATGAAGCCGCAGTCCATCGAGGACGTCACGGCCATCGTGGCGCTCTACCGCCCCGGCCCGATGGACTCCATCCCGCGCTTTATCAAAAACAAGCTCAATCCGCAGACCATCCGCTATAAGCACCCGCTGCTCCAGCCGATCCTCGCCGTTACCTACGGCTGCATCGTCTATCAGGAGCAGGTCATCGAAATTTTCCGCAAGCTCGGCGGCTTCAGCCTCGGGCAGTCGGATAATGTGCGCCGCGCCATCTCCAAAAAGAAGCAGGCCGTCATCATGGCCGAACGCAAGGCGTTCGTCTACGGCAACGAGAGCCGCCATATCTGCGGCGCCATCGCAAACGGCGTGCCGGAGCAGACGGCAAACGATATTTACGACGAGATCATCGACTTTGCGAACTACGCCTTCAACAAGGCCCACGCCGTGTGCTACGCCAAGGTCAGCTACGACACGGCGTACCTCAAATGCCACTATCCCCGGGAATATCTCGCGGCGCTGATGACGTCGGTGCTCGACAGCTCGGTGAAAATTTCCGAGTATATCGTCGAATGCAAGGCCAGCGGCATCCCGGTGCTCCCGCCCGACCTCAACGAGTCGAACGACTATTTTACCGTCGCGCCCGGCGGCATCCGCTTCGGTCTGGCGGCCATCAAAAACATCGGCCGCGGCTTTATCCAGAAGGTCATGGCCGAGCGCGAGGAAAGCGGAGCGTTCCGCGATCTGGAGGATTTCTGCCGCCGGATGTGCGGCACCGACCTCAATAAGCGCGCGCTTGAGAACCTCATCAAATCCGGCGCGTGCGACTGCTTCGGCCTGCACCGCTCGCAGCTGCTGCAGATCTATGAGACCGTGCTCGACTCCGCCACGCTCAGCCGCCGCAAAAATGTGGATGGCCAGCTCGACCTGTTCGGCGGCTTTCTGGAGGAATCGTCCGACCCGCTGCCGCCGGTGCACATCCCGGACCTTCCGGAGCTGCCGCGGCAGGAGCTGATGCGGCTTGAGAAGGAGACGACGGGCCTGTATCTCTCCGGCCACCCGATGGATGAGTACCGCCCGCTGCTCACGTCCGTGCATGCCGCGCCCATCGGGCAGATCATGGAGAGCTTTACCGAGGAGGGCGGTGCGTTCCGTGATGAGCAGAGCGTCACCGTGGCCGGTATCGTGCAGACGGTCAAGATGAAAACGACCAAGAATAACTCCATGATGGCCTATGTCCGGCTGGAGGATGACACCGGCGCGATCGAGCTGCTCGTGTTTTCCAACGCCCTCGGCCAGTTCGGCAGCTATCTGCATGAGAACGCCGCCGTTGTGGTGCAGGGGCGCATCTCCGTGCGCGACGATAAGGACCCGCAGATCGTCCTGAACGCCGCCCGCCCGCTGGAAGATCTGGCGGCCGATCCGCTGCCGGATGAGCCGCGCTCCGCGCCGCAGCGGCCGAAGGCCGATCCGCGCACGCTCTATCTGCGCGTGCCGTCGCAGTCCGCGCCCGAGGCGCGCAAGACGCTCGCCATTCTCAAGATGTTTCCCGGGAAAAGCCGCACCGTCCTGTTCTTTGCCGACACGCGCACACAGATGGCAGGCGCCAGCGCGCCGGATGAGTCGATGCTCGCCGAGCTGCGCGATCTTCTGGGGGACGACAGCGTGGTTTTGAAATAATCTGTGAAAAAACCGCGCGCCCGCTACACACCGGCAAAAGTTTATGTTATAATTTAGAATTGGAATATGGATCAGAGATCTTAACACGTTTCGCCGGGCTCCCGGCAGAAGATAAGGGGAATCTGCAATGAAGAAAGTACTGATTTTGGAGGACGAAGTCAGCATCCGCAGCTTTGTCGTCATCAATCTCCGCCGCGCGGGATATGAAGTTCTGGAGGCTGGCACCGGCGCGGAGGCGCTGGAAAAACTCCGTCAGAACCCGGACGTCGGCGTGGCGATTTTGGACATCATGCTGCCGGACATCGACGGCTTTGAGGTCTGCCGCAATATCCGCGCCACCGATAAGAAGATCGGCATCATCATGCTCACCGCCCGCAGCCAGGAGATGGACAAGATCACGGGCCTGATGACCGGGGCCGACGATTATATGACGAAGCCCTTCAGCCCCGCGGAGCTGACGGCGCGCATCGACGCGCTCTACCGCCGCATCGGAAACGACCCCACCGCCGACAGCGTGGAGCTGTGTCATGGGCCGTTCGTCCTGAACACGCGCAACCGCACGCTCGATAAGGAAGGGAAACGCATCAAGCTCACGCAGGTCGAATACGCCATTATGAAGCTGTTCATGCAGAACCCCGGCCGCGCGCTTTCGCGGGAGGATATTCTCGCCGCCGTGTGGGGCCGCGATTATGACGGCGAGCTGAAGATCGTGGATGTGAACATCCGCCGTCTTCGCATCAAGATCGAGGACGACACCGCGAACCCCACCTACATCACCACGGTCTGGGGCTACGGCTACAAGTGGGGCGCGTAAGCGGGAGCATCCATGAAAAAACCGGAGTTTCACAAGCCGGAGTTCCGGCTCAAAAGGATCACGGGGCTTGAAAAGCGGTGGCTTCTCAATAACGTCAGCATCATGGTCGTGCTGGTGCTTTTGTGCGTGCTGCTCGTCACGCTCTCCATGGCGGCGTATTATTACGCGTCCGTCCGCGCGAGCCTCGAGACCAAGGCCAAAACGACCGGCAGCTTTTTTGCCAGCTATTCCGACCGCGATTATTCGGAGTATTACCAGACCTGCATCCGCCTGTCGCAGACGTATGACGAGGGCGAGGGCGTGGAGCTGCAGTTCATCAGCCCCGCGGGCGAGCTTCTGGCGTCGTCCGACGGGCAGCGCCCCGGCGCGGCCGTCCGCAGCACCGATGTGAGCGAAGCGCTGGAGAGCCGCCATATGGCCGCCTTCAGCGGCGCGGACCGGCAGACCGGCAAGCGCGTGATGGCTGTCTCCAGCCCGCTCGTTTATTCTGACGGCTCGGTCGTGGGCGTGCTGCGCTACATCGCGAGTTTGGAGACCGTTGACCGGCAGGTCATGCGCATTGCGGCGCTGGCGGTGCTGGTGGGGCTCGTGTTCGTGGCGCTCATCTTCTTTGTGAGCAGCTACTTTATCCGCTCCATCCTCGATCCGCTCTCGCAGATCACCGCCACGGCCAAGCGCATCGCCGCCGGGTCCTACGGCGTGCAGATCCCCAAGCGCTACGACGATGAGATCGGCGAGCTGGCCGACACCATCAACGATATGTCCCTCAAGATCAGCCGGTCGGAAAAGACGCAGTCGGAGTTCATCTCGTCTGTCTCGCACGAGCTGCGCACGCCGCTCACGGCCATCTCCGGCTGGAGCGAGACGCTGCTGTCGGCGGAAAATCTCGACCCCGAGGTGCGCCGCGGCGTGCTCATCATCCTGCGCGAGGCGCGCCGGCTCACCGGCATGGTCGAGGAGCTGCTGGAGTTCACGCGGATGCAGAACGGCCGCTTTACGCTCCGGGTCGAAAAATCCGACATTCTGGCGGAATTTGAGGACACCGTGTTCATGTACGGCAGCCGCCTGCGACAGGAGGGCATCACCCTCAACTACACCCCGCCCGAGACCTCCATCGGCGAGATCCCGTGCGATGTGGCGCGTATGCGGCAGGTATTTTTGAACGTGCTGGATAACGCCGCCAAGCACGGCGGCGACGGCAAGAAGATCGACGCATCCATCGCGAAGGAGGACGGCAATGTCGTCATCCGCATCCGCGACTACGGCGTGGGCATCCCCGAGGAGGAGCTGCCGCACGTCAAAATGAAATTCTACAAGGGCAGCTCCAAGGCCCGCGGCAGCGGCATCGGCCTTGCCGTGTGCGAGGAGATCGTCACCATGCACGGCGGCACGCTGACGCTGGAAAACGCTGCAGGCGGCGGCACGCTCGTCACCATTTCCATTCCCGCGGGGGAAGAATAAGAGGTATCTATGTCTGAATGCAAACAGCCTGCCTGTCAGGAACAGTTCAAAACACTCATCGGCGGTCAGGCGCTCATCGAGGGCATCCTCATGCAGGGGCCCGAGCAGCGCGCCATCGTCCTGCGCAAAGCGGACGGCACGCTCGAGCGCAAGGAGGAGCCGGTCAAAAAGCACACGGGCTTTCTTGCGCTGCCGCTCATCCGCGGCGTTGTCAATTTTCTGTCGTCCATGGTAAATGGCGTGAAGGCGCTCATGTACTCTGCCGAGTTTTTGCCCGAGGACGAGCAGGAGCAGCCGTCCAAATTCGAGCAGTGGTTCGAAAAGAAATTCGGCTCGGAAAAGCTGGAAAAGGCCGTCGTCACCGTCTCGGTCGTGCTGGGCGTGGCGCTGTCGATTGGGCTTTTTATCCTGCTGCCCACGCTGCTC
This sequence comes from uncultured Oscillospiraceae bacterium, assembly GCA_934631005.1. Lineage (GTDB taxonomy): Bacteria > Bacillota > Clostridia > Oscillospirales > Oscillospiraceae > CAG-170. The sequence goes on along the minus strand of CAKTXA010000019.1, from coordinate 28,961 downwards.
GGCGGCATTTTTGACCGGTGGCTCCATTCGCCGCTGGCCCGCTGCATCATCGAGGGCGTGCTGCGCATCGTCATTTTCCTCAGCTATCTCATCCTCATCTCCAAAACAAAGGACATGAAGCGCGTGTTTTCCTATCACGGCGCGGAGCATAAATCCATCCGCTGCTACGAGGCAAGGCTGCCGCTTACGGTGGAAAACGTCCGCGTGCAGACGCGCTTTCACCCCCGCTGCGGCACGAGCTTCCTGTTCGTGGTCGTTATTCTCTCCATCCTCATCTTCTCGCTCGTGAGCGTCATTCTGCCCACGGACAATATGTTCCTGCGGCTGCTGCTGCGGCTGGCGCTGCTGCCGGTCGTGGTGTCGGTCAGCTATGAATTCAACCGCCTCGTCGGGCGGCACGACAACTGGCTCACGCATATCCTCACCGCCCCCGGCATGTGGATGCAGCGCTTTACCACCAACGAGCCGGATGATTCCATGATCGAGGTCGCCATCGAGGCGCTCACCATGGTCATCCCCACGCAGGAAGGCGCCGACCGATGGTAAAGGCCTACGGCGATCTGTTTCTCGCGGCGCGCCGCGCACTCATCGCCTCGCAGGGGGAGAACGCCGCGCCGTATGCGCGGCTGCTGCTGTCACAGCTGAGCGGCAAGACGCAGGCCCGGCTCATTGCCGATCACGATGAGCCGGCCCCGGACGAGCTGGAGGAGAGGCTGAATGCTGCGCTTGCGCGGCTGGACGCGGGAGAGCCGCTGGCGTATCTGCTCGGCCGCTGGAGCTTCTACGGCATGGATCTCATCGTCACGCCCGACGTGCTCATCCCGCGGGACGATACCATGGCCGTCACCGACCTCGCCATTCTGCACCTGCGGCAGCTGCCGCCGCCGCAGCGCGTGCTGGATCTGTGCACCGGCAGCGGCTGCATCGGGCTTGCCATCGCAAACCATGTCCCCTCGGCGCGCGTGTCGCTGTGCGATGTGTCGCCCGCGGCGCTGCGCGTGGCGCGGCAGAATGCCGCCCAGCAGAAGCTCGCCGGGCGCGTGCACTGCCTGCTCGGCGACGTGCGGCAGAGTGTGCCCGAATTCTGGGGCAAATTCTCGCTCATCACCGCCAATCCGCCGTATGTCACGCGGGCGGAGATGGCGCAGCTCGACCCGTCGGTCAGGGACTATGAGCCGCATCTGGCGCTGGACGGCGGCGCGGACGGACTGGATCTTTATCGCATGATCCTGCGCAATTTCACCGCCGCGCTCCAGCCGGGCGGCTATATCTGTCTGGAGTTCGGCATGGGGCAGGAGCACGCCGTGGGAGAGCTTCTGCGCGCGCACGGCTACGATACGCTCCGCTTCGTCCGCGATCTGCGCGGCGTCACGCGGGCCGTCTCGGCGCGCCTGCCGGAAAACAAAACAAACGTTTGACATCGAGACCCGCGTGTGCTATACTGTAGAAAAACGAAAAAAGAGAGGGAATCTGCATGGAACGAAAGAAACCGGCCACCGATCCCGCCGCTCTGGGTGAAAAGCGCAAGGCGCTCGATACGGCACTGCAGCAGATCGAAAAGAACTTCGGCAAGGGCGCGGTCATGCGCCTGGGTGATAAGCCCGAGCTGGTCGTTGACGCCATCCCCACCGGCTCTCTGGCGCTGGACGCGGCGCTCGGCATCGGCGGCGTGCCCAAGGGGCGCATCATCGAGATCTACGGGCCTGAATCCTCCGGTAAAACAACGCTCGCGCTGCACATCGTGGCGCAGGCGCAGAAGCACGGCGGCGAGGTCGCGTTCGTCGACGCCGAGCACGCCCTCGACCCCGATTATGCCGCCGCCATCGGCGTGGACATCGACTCCATGCTCGTCTCCCAGCCGGACACCGGCGAGCAGGCGCTGGAGATCACCGATGCGCTCGTGCGCTCCGGCGCGGTGGACGTCGTGGTCGTCGACTCTGTCGCGGCGCTCACGCCCCGCGCCGAAATTGAAGGCGAGATGGGCGATACGTTCGTCGGCCTGCAGGCGCGGCTCATGTCGCAGGCGCTGCGCAAGCTCGCCGGCAACATCTCCAAAACGAACTGCGTCGTCATCTTCATCAACCAGCTGCGTATGAAGATCGGCGTCATGTACGGCAACCCCGAAACGACCACCGGCGGCAACGCGCTCAAATTCTACGCGTCCGTCCGCATCGACATCCGCCGCATCGAGGCTATCAAAAACGGCACCGAGATCGTCGGCAACCGCACCCGCGCCAAGATCGTCAAGAACAAGGTCGCGCCCCCGTTCAAGGAGGCCGTGTTCGACATCATGTACGGTGAGGGCATCTCCAAGTGGGGCGAGCTGGTCGACATCGCCGCGCAGCTCGACATCATCCAGAAGAGCGGCAGCTGGTTCTCCATCGGCGAGGAGCGCATCGGCCAGGGCCGCGACAACGCGAAAAAATACCTCATCGACCATCCCGACGTCGCCGATCGCATCGAGCAGGAGGTCCGCGCGAATATGTGGAAGCTGCAGGGCAGCCGTGCCAAGCGCCCCGCCGCCCCGGCCAGCGCGCCTGTAAGCGTCTCGGCGGACGATTTTAACGATGAAACTTGAATCGCTGGCGCCGTCCGCACAGCCGGACGGCCCGCTGGTGTGCACGCTGGAAACGGGGGAGCGGCTGAAGGTCCCGCCGTTTCTCGCGGCTGATTTTGATCTGTACGCCGGGCGGGAGCTGCTGGAGGAAGAGCTTTCCGCCCTGCGCGCCGCCATTGCCCGCGCACGCACGCGGCAGCGCGCCGTGCGCATTTTGTCCTCCACGGCCATTTCCCGCGCTGCGCTCGAGAAACGCCTGACGGACAAGGGCGCGCTCGCGGAGGACGCGCAGGACACCGTGCAGTGGCTCGATGAGCTGCATCTGCTCGATGACGCCGCCGTGGCCGAGCAGCTCGTGCTGTCCGCCGTCCGCAAGGGCTACGGCCGCCGCCGCATCGAAAATATCCTCTATGAAAAGCGCATCCCGCACGAATATTGGGAAGCGGCCCTCGCCGCCATCCCCGCGATGGACGGCGCGCTCGATACGTACCTGCACCGCGCGCTGGACGGCAGGAACGTGGACGATAAGCTCTTAAAGCGCACGACCGATGCGCTTTTGCGCCGCGGGCACAGCTGGAGCGATATTCGCGCCGCGCTCGCGCGCTACCGCGCCGACCTTGAACTCTCCGAACCGGAGGAACTGGAATGAACGAAACGATTGGAATGATCAGCCTCGGCTGCGCCAAAAACCAGGTGGACGCCGAGCAGATGCTCTACCTGCTGCGCCAGGCGGGCTATACGATCAGCGCCGAGCCGGACAACTGCGACGTGGTGATCGTCAACACCTGCGGCTTCATCGACTCGGCCAAGTCCGAAGCCATCGACAACATCCTTGCCGTGGCGCAGCGCAAGGCCGCCGGCACGGTGGGGAAGATCCTCGTCACGGGGTGCCTTGCCCAGCGCTACCAGAAGCAGATCTTGGACGAGCTTCCCGAAGTGGACGGCATTCTCGGCACGGGGTCGTATTACGACGTCGTCTCCGCCGTGCGGCAGCTGCTTGCGGGCAGCGGCGTGTCGGAGTTTGACAGCATCGACGAAGCCATCCACGAATGCGGCCGCATCCTCACAACGCCGCGCTATTACGCATATCTTAAAATTGCCGAGGGCTGCGACAACCGGTGCGCGTTCTGCGTCATCCCGTCGCTGCGCGGCAAATACCGCAGCCGCCCGATGGAGGCGCTTTTGAAGGAGGCGCGCGAGCTGGCGGACTCCGGCGTCAAAGAGCTGATCGTCGTTGCGCAGGACACCAGCCGCTACGGGCTCGATCTCTACGGCGAGCGGCGCCTTGCGGAGCTTCTGCGCGAGCTGTGCAAAATTGACGGCATCGTCTGGGTGCGCGTGCACTATCTCTACCCGGATGAGATGTCCGACGAGCTCATTGATGTCCTCGCGTCCGAGCCGAAGATCGTCAAGTATCTGGACATTCCCATCCAGCACATCAACGACAAAATTCTCAAAAAGATGAACCGCCGCGGCAGCGGGCAGTACCTCAAGGACCTGCTCAAAAAGCTCCGCGCGCGCATCCCCGGTCTTGTTCTGCGCACGAGCCTGATCGCGGGCCTGCCCGGCGAGGGCGAGGCGGAATTCGAGGAGCTGTGCGATTTTCTGCGCGAAGCGCGCATGGAGCGCGTGGGCGCGTTCGTCTTTTCGCCCGAGGAGGGCACGCGCGCGGCGAAGATGGAATACCCGCCGGAGGAGGTCGCGCAGCACCGCGCCGACGTCATCACGGAGCTGCAGTCGCGCATTATGGACGACTATAACGCCTCGCGCATCGGCACGTCCATGCAGGTGCTCTGTGAGGGCTATGACGAAGAAAACGAGGCGTATTTCGGCAGAACGTATGCAGATTCACCCGATATTGACGGCAAGATCTGGTTCTCGGCCGACCGCGCGGTCGAGCCCGGCCAGTTTGTCACCGTGGCCGTCACGGATACGTGTGACGGCGAACTCATTGGAGACTTGGAGGAAACAGACAAATGACAACTGCCAGTAAGATCACGCTCGTGCGCGTGGTGCTCATCCCCGTATTTATGGTCTTTCTCATCCTCAGCGCAAAGGATCCCGCGCTGCGCTGGGCCGCGCTCGGCGTGTTCGCGCTGGCGAGCCTGAGCGATTTTATCGACGGCCAGATCGCCCGCCGCTGCAATCAGGTCACGGATTTCGGCAAATTCCTTGACCCGCTGGCTGATAAGCTGCTGGTCACATCGTGCCTGATCATCTTTGTCGGGCAGGGGAGAATGACCGACTGGATCGTGTTTATCGTGGTCGCGCGCGAGCTTGCCATCTCGGGCCTGCGCATGGTCGCCGCCAACAACGGCAAGGTCATCGCCGCCGGCTGGAGCGGCAAGATCAAGACCGCCAGCACCATGGTCGGCCTGATCCTGATGATGGCCATTCCCGGAAACGTGACGCTCGACCTCGTGGTGAGCATCGTCATCCTTGTCGTCACGATCTACTCGGGCGTGGAATATTTCGTGAAGAACTGGCATATCCTGCTCCCGAAGAACTGACTTCACTTGACACCGCGCGGCGCGCGTGATATGATGTGCGCGTCAAAAACTGCATATCGCGTTGACCGAAAAGAGTACCCTGCCGGACGCGCCAGAGAGTTTCCGCCGCCGGCTGTAAGCGGAGATCGCAGGAGGGCAGGGGAAGTGCGTTCGTGAGCGAGGGGAGACCCCGTGTAAGCCGCGTCAAGGCTAAAGTAAGAAATCAGAGTGGAACCGCGAGTTTTTACCCGCCTCTTGATCCCGGATCAGGAGGCGGTTTTTGTGTTTATCCCATCATTTTGGAGGCTTCATGCAACTGTTTGATGATATTCGCGCCTATAAACGCAACGATCCCGCCGCGCGCAGCGCGGTGGAGATATTGCTGCTGTATAACGGCCTGCACGCCACGATCGACTATCGCATCGCGCACTGGCTCCACCGCCATCACTGCCGCTTTCTGGCCCGCGCCGTGTCGCAGTGGTCCAAGCTCTGGACGGGCATCGAGATCCACCCCGGCGCGCGCATCGGTAAGCGCCTTGTGATCGACCACGGCACCGGCATCGTCATCGGTGAGACCGCCGAGATCGGCGACGACTGTCTGCTCTATCAGGGCGTCACGCTCGGCGGCACGGGCAAGGACGTCGGCAAGCGCCACCCCACGCTCGGCAGCAATGTGATGGTCGGCGCGGGTGCCAAGGTCCTCGGCCCCATCCACGTGGGCAACAATGCCCGCATCGCGGCCAACGCCGTGGTGCTGCGCGAGGTGCCCGACAACGCCACCGTCGTGGGCGTGCCGGGGCATATCGTCCGCCTGTGCGGCGAAAAGCTCGACCATATCCACACGCCAGACCCCGTGATGCTGGAGCTTGAAACGCTCAAGCAGCGCCTTTCGCGGCTGGAAGCCCGGCTGGAGGACGCGCAGTGCGACACGGAACGATCCGATACCTGAGGAGGAAACAAGATGTATCTGTACAACTCGGCAAGCCATAAAAAAGAGGAATTCATCCCCAACCACCCCGACATCGTCAAGATGTACACCTGCGGCCCCACGGTCTATCATTTTGCCCACATCGGCAATCTGCGCAGCTACATCATGGAGGATGTGCTGGAAAAATACCTGCGCTACAGCGGCTACAACGTCAAGCGCGTGATGAACATCACCGACGTCGGCCACCTCACGAGCGACGCCGACGAGGGTGAGGACAAGATGCTCAAGGGCGCGAAGCGTGAGCACAAGTCCGTCATGGACATCGCAAGGTTCTATACCGACGCGTTCTTTGCCGACTGTCAAAAGCTCAACATCAAGCGCCCGGACGTCGTGGAGCCTGCGACAAACTGCATCGACGAGTATATCCGGATCATCTCCAGGCTCATGGACACCGGCTACGCCTACTTTGCCGGCGGCAACGTCTATTTTGACACGTCGAAGCTCCAGCGCTACTATGTCTTTAACGACCACGACGCCGAGGATCTGGCTGTCGGCGTCCGCGAGGGCGTGGAGGAGGACACGAACAAGCGCAACAAGAACGACTTTGTCCTCTGGTTCACAAAGTCGAAATTTGAGGATCAGGCGCTCAAGTGGGACTCGCCGTGGGGCGTGGGCTATCCGGGCTGGCACATCGAGTGCTCCGGCATCTCCATCAAGCACCTCGGCGAGGATCTGGACATCCACTGCGGCGGCATCGACAACGCCTTCCCGCACCACACGAACGAGATCGCCCAGTCCGAGAGCTACCTCGGCCACCCGTGGTGCAAATACTGGATGCACGTGCTGCACCTGAACACCACGAGCGGCAAAATGTCCAAGTCCAAGGGCGAATTCCTCACCGTGTCGCTCCTGGAGGAAAAGGGCTACGACCCGCTGGCCTACCGCCTGTTCTGCCTGCAGAGCCACTACCGCAAGAGCCTTGTGTTCTCGTGGGAGAATCTTGACAACGCCGCGGGCACGTATCAGAAGCTGCTCACGAAGATCGCCGCGCTGAAGCCATCAAGCGATCCCATCGACGAAGCCGCTGTCGCGGCCCTGCGGGAGAAGTTCAACAAGGCCCTCGGCAACGACCTCAACACGTCGCTCGCCGTCACGGCGCTCTACGATGTGCTGAAATACCAGACGAACGATGCGACCAAGCTCTTCGTTTTGGACGATTTTGACCGCGTTTTGAGCTTGGATCTGCTCAAAAAAGCCGATCAGATCCGCAAAATGAACGCCTCCGTGCAGGCATCCGGCGCGTCGTATACCGTCGTCTCCGAGACCGGCGAGCAGGATGAAACCGTGGAGCAGCAGATCCGCGACCGCTATGACGCCAAAAAGGCCAAGGATTTTGCCAAGGCCGACGCCATCCGCGACGCCCTCAAAGCGCAGGGCATCGAAGTGACCGACGTCCCCGGCGGGGCAAAATGGAGAAGAGCATAACCGATATATGCAGAAAATCACCGCAGTTTCAAGTGAAACTGCGGTGATTTTGCAATATCCTGCGGTCAATTTTCTTCCCGCTCGCGCAGGCCGGCTACCGCCGAGATGGGGAGCGAGAAGCAGATCGCGCCGGCCTTGGAGCCGGGGCCGGTCTGCTCGTGGATGGCGCGCATGATGGCCGCCTTTTCGTCGGCGTATGCCACGATGTACACAACGTCCTTCTCCTGCGCCAGACTCACGCCAAAAAACGTCTCGCTGCGCGCCTTGCCGGTGCCCTTTGCGTGCAAAACGGTGCCGCCGCCCGCGCCGGCGCTCCGCGCGGCCTCCATCACATAGTCGGAATATCCTTCATTCAAGATCACAACGATCAGCTCGTGTGCAAACTCCATGCTCGGTCTGCCTCCCATCTCTGCATTTTCGGTCAAATATGTCAGCGTTCTGCTCCCGGCCACGCTCTTGAGCGGCACAGACATCATCACGCCGTTGCCGGGAATGTCGATCATCAGCTTCCGCTTGGCAAGCTTAAACGCCTGCCGCGCCTGCTCGCCGGTCGCTACGGCGCTGACGACCGCTTTTTCCGTCGCATCCAGTCCATAGATGGAAAGATGCTCACTTTTTGCGGTGCCTTTGCCGAGCATTGTCAGAACAAGGGGGATGCCGGTCTGCTTATAGATGCCGCTCAGCGTCTCGGCGTCGTCCCGGTCGGTGATCGCGATCACATAATACAGCTCCATCACACAGCCTCCCACAGTTCGATGATCTCGTTTTCGCCGAAGGTCAGCTCCGGCTGCGTCTCGGGCTTTGCACGGGACTTGAGCACATAAATGCCGCCCATGATCTGCACCGTGATGAGCGGCATCATCGCCACCAAAGCCACGATGCCGAACGCGTCGGTCATCACGTTGCCGCCCACCGCGCCGCACGCGCCCATTGCCAGCGGCAGCATGAACGTGGCCGTCAGCGGGCCGGAGGCCACGCCGCCGGAGTCAAAGGCGATGGCCGTAAACGTCGGCGGGACGAAGAATGTGAGACCCAGCGCCAGAAGATAGCCGGGCACAACAAAGTAGAGGATCGGCGCGCCGGTGAGCACGCGCACCATCGCAAGGCCGTTTGCCAGCGCCACGGCGATGGAAAGGCTCATGCCCATCGCCTTGGCCGAGATCGCGCCGGACGTCAGCTCCTCGACCTGCTTGTTGAGAATGTACACAGCGGGCTCGGCGTCGATAATGAACCAGCCCATGAGCATCGCCAGTGGCACGAGCAGCCACGAAAGGCCCTGCTCCACCATCGCGCCGCCGAGCACATAGCCCAGCGGGGAGAAGCCGACGTTCACGCCCGTGAGGAACAGCACGAGGCCGGCGAAGGTATAGACCATGCCGATGACGATCTTCAAAAACGGCAGCTTGCGCAGCCGCAGCGTGAAGACCTGGAACAGGAGGAAAAATACGAAGATCGGCAGCAGCGCCATCGCGATCTCCGCGATGTAGTGCGGCAGCGCGTGCAGATAGTCCGCGCCGAGCTGGACGCTCGTCTCGATCTGCGAAACGGCCGTCTGCGCGGCCGCGGCCGTATCGGGCCGGTAGATGATGCCCAGCAGCATCACCGCCAGCACCGGGCCGATGGAGCACAGGGCGACGAGACCGAAGCTGTCGGTCTTGGCGTTTTCGTCGCTTCGGATGGACGCAACGCCCACACCCAGTGCCATGATGAACGGCACGGTCATCGGCCCCGTGGTCACGCCGCCGGAGTCAAACGCGACCGAGAGCATCCCGCGCTCGGACAAAAACGCGCCCAGAAACACCAGTGCATAACAGATGATGAGCAGCCGCCGCAGCGGGATGCGGAACAAAATGCGCACCATGCACAGCACGAGGAACAGCCCCACGCCGACCGACACGGTCATAATGAGCACCGTCTTGTCGATGGCCGGGACGTTGGCCGCCAGCACCTGCAGGTCGGGCTCCGCCATGGTGATGGCAATGCCGAGCAGCAGGCTGACCGCAAGGATGAACCAGAGCTTTTTCGATTTTGTCATGCGCGCACCGATGAGATTGCCGATGCGCGTCATGGACAGCTCCGCGCCCAGCGTGAACATCCCCATGCCGAGGATGAGCAGGGCGGAGCCGAACAGGAACGACAGCATCAGTCCCACGTCGACCGGCACGAGCACCAGGCAGAGCACCGCCACGATGGCCGTGACCGGCAGGACGGACGCCGCCGCCTCCTTCAGTTTTTCTACGAGTACCTTTTGGCGCAAATCGCTTCTTCCTTTCCAGCTTTGTGCGAATATTTTACCAGAAAACTGAGAAAAAGGCCAGCGAAACAATGAAAACAAATCGTGAACTTTCGGCGCGGGCCGCGGCGCATTTGAGATTGAAAGCGGCTGGGGGTTGTGGTAGAATGATAGGCGAAAGAAAGGGGCTTTGGCCATGAAATTGATGATTTTGGACGGCAACAGCGTCATAAACCGCGCGTTTTACGGCGTGCGCCTGCTCACCACAAAGGACGGGCTGTTTACGAACGCGATCTACGGCTTTTTGAACATACTGGAAAAGCTCCGCAATGACGAGCAGCCGGACGCGCTGTGTGTGGCGTTCGACCTCAAGGCGCCCACGTTCCGGCACCTGCGCTATGACGGCTACAAGGCCACGCGCCACCCCATGCCGGAGGAGCTGGCGATGCAGATGCCCATTATGAAGGATGTGCTGCACGCCATGAACATCCCCATCTACGCCTGCGAGGGCTGGGAGGCGGACGATGTGATCGGCACCGTGGGCAGGCAGTGCAGCGCCGCGGGCTGGGACTGCGTGATCGTCACCGGCGACCGCGACAGCCTGCAGCTCATTGACCCGCACGTCAGCGTAAAGCTCATCGCCACGCGCGGCGGGCAGACCTCGGCAACGCTTTACGATGAAGAGACGTTCCGGGCGGAGTACGGCTTCGAGCCGCTGCGGCTCATCGACCTCAAGAGCCTGATGGGCGACAGCTCCGACAATATCCCGGGCGTGGCCGGTGTGGGCCCGAAAACGGCGACGAACCTGCTGCTGGAATACGGTACGCTGGACGGCGTGTACGCCCATCTGGACGAGATCAGGGAATCCGTGCGCAAAAAGCTGGAGGCCGGGCGGGAGAATGCCTATCTCTCCTACGAGCTGGCGACCATCCGCTGCGAAGCGCCCATCGACTTTACGCCGGAGGGCAATCTCATCCAGCCGCCCGACGAGGGCGCGCTGTACGAGCTGTTCCTGCGGCTGGAGTTTACGCGCCTGATCGCGCGCTACGGCCTGCACGCGCCGCAGAAAAAAGCGCCGGAGACCGCGGTGGAGGGCGTGTGCACGAGCGAGCACGTGACCGATCCCGCACGGGCGGGCGAGATCGCCGAGGCGCTGAAGGAATTTGATTATGTAAACATTATTGTGTTGCACGACCTCTCGGAGATCGCTGTGACACATGGGGAAGCCGGCTATTACTTTACCGGCGCGGCGGCCGCGGATAAGAGCTTTATGTCAACCTTATTCGGCCCTACCGTCAAAAAAGTGACGCACGATTGCAAGCCGCTCCAGCGCGCGCTGCTGGAGGCCGGGTATCCGGCGGAGGGCTTCATTTTTGACACGGCGCTGGCGGCCTATATCCTCGACGCCACGCAGGGGAAATACGATCTTGACCGGCTGGCCACGGAATATCTCGCCTGCACCATCGGCCGCCCGGACGCGGCGGAAGCAGGGGAGGACGCGGCGAAGCTCGGCGCACGGCTGGCGGAGTGTGCGGCCGTGGAAGCGCTCTACGGCGTGCTGCACGAAAAGCTGCTGGAAAACAATATGGAGCGGCTGTATTTTGACATCGAGCTGCCGCTGTGCGCGGTGCTGGCGCGGATGGAGGCCGCGGGCGTGCTCGTCGATCAGTTCGCGCTCATCGCGTTCGGAAACCAACTGGAGAGCGGCATCGCGCAGGCCCAGTCGGCCATCTACGCCTACGCGGGCGAGGAATTCAACATCAACTCCACGCAGGCGCTGGGGCACATCCTGTTTGAAAAGCTGCAGCTGCCGCCGGTCAAAAAGACAAAGCGCGGCTACTCGACCGACGCCGAGGTGCTGGAAAAGCTGCGCACGAAGCACCCGATCGTTGCGTCCATTCTCGACTACCGCACGCTCGCGAAGCTCAAATCGACGTATGCCGACGGGCTGGTCAAGCAGATCGCGGACGACGGGCGCATCCACACGACGTTCCAGAACATGATCACTGCCACCGGCCGGCTGTCGTCCACCGAGCCGAATCTGCAGAACATCCCCGTGCGTACCGACCTCGGCAGCCAGATCCGGCGGATGTTCGTGCCGCAGAGCGGCTGCGTGTTCGTGGACGCGGACTACAGCCAGATCGAGCTGCGCGTGCTGGCGCACGTGGCGCAGGACGCGCGGATGCAGGAGGCGTTTCAATCCGGGCAGGATATTCACACAGCCACGGCGGCACAGGTATTCGGCGTGCGGCCCGAGGACGTCACGCCGCTCATGCGGCGGCAGGCGAAGGCCGTGAACTTCGGCATCGTCTACGGCATTTCGGAGTTCTCGCTGGCCGAGGACATCGGCGTCACCCGCCGCGAGGCGAAGGAGTATATCGACGCCTATCTTGAAAATTTCTCCGGCGTGCGCGCGTATATGCACGACATCGTGCAGCAGGCGAAGCGCGACGGGTATGTGACCACGCTCTTCGGCCGCCGCCGGATGCTGCCGGAGCTGAAGAGCAGCAATTACAACATCCGCTCGTTCGGCGAGCGCGTGGCGCTTAACACGCCCATTCAGGGCACGGCGGCGGACATCATCAAGATCGCCATGCTGCGCGTGGACGCCGCGCTGCGCGAGCAGGCGCGCGGGGCAAGGCTCCTTTTGCAGGTGCACGACGAGCTGATCGTGGAGTGCCCCGTGCAGGCGTCGGACGCCGTCGCGCTGCTGATGACAGAGCAGATGCAGAATGCCGTCTCGCTCTCCGTGCCGCTGGTGGCGGAGGCCAAGACGGGCGCAAGCTGGTATGATGCAAAATGAGAACATTTGAGATACGACCCATGACGGCGGCGGACGTCGCTGATGTGGCAGCATTGGAGACGGTCTGCTTTTCGGACCCGTGGAGCGAAGCCGCCGTTGCGTCGGAGTTGGAAAATCCGCTCAGCCTGTGGCTGACGGCGCGGGACGAGATGGGACTGCTGGGCTACATCGGCAGCCAGAGCGTGCCGGATGAGGCGGATATGATGAACCTTGCCGTCCGTCCGGATGCGCGGCATCAGGGCGTGGCGCAGGCGCTTTTGCAGGCGCTGGAGACCGCGCTGCGGGGGAGCGGCATCCGCTCGCTGACGCTGGAGGTACGGGCGGGGAACGACCCGGCCATCCGGCTTTATGCGCGCGCAGGGTATCAACAGATCGGCCTGCGGAAAAATTACTACTTTCATCCCAAAGAGGACGCGCTGATCCTCAAAAAGGAGTGGGAATTATGAACATTCTGGCGATCGAATCCTCGTGCGACGAAACGGCGGTGGCCATCGTTCGCGACGGGCGGGAGGTGCTGGCGGACTGCATCAACTCCCAGGTGGCGCTGCACCGGCTGTATGGCGGCGTGGTGCCGGAGATCGCGTCGCGCAAGCACATCGAGTCGATCTGCGCATTGGCCGACGACGCGCTTGAAACGGCGAAGCTCACGCGTGCCGAGCTGGACGCTGTGGCGGTCACATATGCGCCGGGGCTGATCGGCGCGGTGCTCGTGGGCGTGAATTTTGCCAAGGCGGCGGCGCTGGCGCTGGGCCTGCCGCTCGTGCCGGTGCACCACATCCGCGGGCATATCGCAGCCAATTATCTGGCCTATCCCGAGCTGGAGCCGCCGTTTGTGTGTCTGGTCGTGTCCGGCGGGCACAGCCTGATCGTGGACGTGCAGGACTACACGAGGTTCAAAATTCTCGGCACCACGCGCGACGACGCGGCGGGGGAGTGCTTTGACAAGGTCGCGCGCGTGCTCGGGATGCCGTATCCCGGCGGCGCGGCGCTGGATAAGGCCGCGCAGGCGGGCGACGACGAAAAATACCATCTGCCCGTGGGCCACGTGGCCGGGCATGAGCTGGATATGTCGTTCTCGGGCCTCAAAACGGCGGCCATCAACCTGATCCACAACGCCGAGCAGAAGGGCGAGACCATCGACGTACCGTCGCTGTGCGCGTCGTTTTCGCGCGCCGTCAGCCAGACGCTCGTGCCGCGCACGATGCAGGCGCTGCGGCAGACGGGCTACAAAAAGCTCGCCATCGCGGGCGGCGTGGCCGCCAATTCGCGCATCCGGCGTGATTTTGAGACCGAATGCCGCCGCTGCGGCGCGGCGCTCTACACGCCGCCGCTGAGGCTCTGCGGCGACAACGGCGCGATGATCGGCGCGCAGGGCTACTATGAATTCCTCGCCGGAACGCGCGCCGGTCAGGATCTGAACGCCTACGCCACGCGCTCCATCGAGCAGGGCTGACCGCTTGTCCAACTTTTTGGCAGGAAACGCGGGCGGCGGGAATCCTTCAGGAATTTTTGTTATGTAAACGAATTTTTATCACTCACGCGTGAAAGTGCTTGCTTTGCGGGTTTGCTAATTTTCTCCTATTTCCGGCGAAGCGCAGGCGGTTTGGGGGCGAACGGCTGTTGACAAATCTGTTGACAGTGTGAATAACTTCCGCCGCGGCGCGGTTTCGTTATGATTACGGTGAACGCGCGAACCGTTTTTCGCAGAAAGCCGCTCGCAACAATTTCACAGCTTTTCGGATATGCCCGCCGGATGGCGCATAGGCTTTTCCGAGGTGATTGCGGTGCGGTATGGCCGAAATCGTGTGTTTGCGGCGCTGATGGGCGTGTGCTTGGTGTATGTGTGCGTGCTGGGGCTTTTGCGCGGGCATGCGGCTGAGACGCTCGGCGGCGCGCCGCCGGTGTGCGTGGTCATCGACGCCGGGCACGGCGGCGAGGACGGCGGGGCCGTGAGCGCGGACGGGACGCTCGAGAGCGCGATCAATCTGCAGATCGCCCTGCGCGTGCGCGATCTGCTGTCGTTCTGCGGCGTGCGCACGCGCATGATCCGCGAGACGGATACGGCGGTGTACACGCCCGGCAGCGGCTCGGTGGCGGAAAAGAAGCGCTCGGACCTGCAAAACCGCGTGCGCGCGGTGAACGAGACGCCGGGGGCGCTGCTGCTGAGCATTCACCAGAATTTTTTCCCGCAGACGAAATATCACGGCGCGCAGGTGTTTTACGCGCCGACGGACGGAAGCAGTCAGCTGGCCGAGCGGATGCAGGCGCTGCTGCGCAGCGCGGTGGAGCCGGAAAACAAGCGCAAATGCAAGCCCGCGGAGTCCGTTTATCTGATGCAGAACATCGCCTGCACAGGCGTTCTCGTCGAGTGCGGGTTTTTATCCAACGCGCGGGAGGCGGAGCTGCTGCAGCAGGCGCCCTGGCAGAAAAGGCTCACGGCGGCCATCTGCGGCGCGCTGTGCGGCTATCTCGCGGAGGAAGGGGTCACAAATGAAGTCTAAAACGGTTTTTTACTGCAAAAACTGCGGCAATGAGACGCCGCGCTGGCAGGGGCAGTGCCCCGCCTGCGGCGCGTGGAACTCCATTGTAGAATTCGAGGAGAAACCGGCGGCAAAGTCCGCCGCGGCGCGTCCGTCCGGCCGCAGCCGCCCGCGCAGGCTCTCGGAGGTGGACGGCAGCGAGGAGATCCGCTTTTCCACCGGCATGAAGGAGCTTGACCGCGTGCTCGGCGGCGGGGCCGTGACGGGGTCACTTGTGCTGGTGGGCGGCGCGCCGGGCATCGGCAAGTCGACGCTGCTGCTGCAGATCTGCGCGGAGCTCGGCAAAACGCAGAGCGTTTTGTATGTGTCCGGCGAAGAGAGCGAGCAGCAGATCAAGCTGCGCGCCGCGCGGCTGGGTGTCCAGACGGAAAATCTGCTCGTCTATGCCGAGACGGACGTCGGCGCGGTGCTGGAGACCGTGCGCGAAATTCAGCCGGACATCGTCATCGCCGACTCCATCCAGACGCTCTACGACCCCGAGAACACGTCCGCCCCCGGCACGATCTCGCAGGTGAAGTCGTGCACGATGGCGCTGATGGAGCTGGCCAAGGGCAGCGGCAAGACGGTGTTCGTGGTCGGTCATGTGAATAAGGAGGGCGCCATCGCGGGGCCGAAGGTGCTGGAGCACATGGTGGACTGCGTGCTCTATTTTGAAGGCGAGCGTGCCGGGAGCTACCGCATCTTGCGGGCGGCGAAGAACCGCTTTGGCTCCACGAATGAGATTGGCGTATTTGAGATGGGAGAGCAGGGGCTGATCGAGGTGCCAAACCCCTCGGCGATGCTCCTTTCCGGCCGGCCGAAGGGCGCGCCCGGGACGTGCGTGGCCTGCACGATGGAGGGCACGCGCCCGGTGCTGGCCGAGGTGCAGGCGCTTGTAGCCCGCAGCGTCCTCAATGTGCCGCGGCGCACGACGGAGGGCTTTGACTATAACCGCGCGAATCTGCTGCTGGCCGTGCTGGAAAAGCGCGGCGGGATGAATCTCGGCGCGTGCGACGCCTACATCAACATCATCGGCGGCCTGCGGCTGGACGAGCCCGCGGCTGACCTTGCGATGGTGCTGGCCGTTGCCTCCAGCTTCCGCGACACGCCGCTGGACGCCGGCCTGGCCGCCATCGGCGAGGTGGGCCTGACTGGCGAGGTGCGGGCCGTGACGGCGCTGGAGCAGCGCCTTGCCGAAGCGGCGCGCAACGGCTTTACGCGGGCCATCATCCCGCGTCACGGCACGCAGAACGTGCGCACGCCGGAGGGCATGGAGCTCTACCGCGTGCGCAATATCCGCGAAGCCATCGAATTTACACTCTAAGGAGAGACGCATCATGGAAGTACAGAAGCTACTCGAAACACTGCACATCGCCGAGCGGCTGAAGGACGTGCCGCGGCACTGCACCACCTCGCAGGGGCGCACGGAGGACGTGGCGGAGCACAGCTGGCGCATTGCGCTGATGGCTTATTTTGTGCACGATGAGTTCCCGGAGGCCGATATTGACAAGGTCATCCGTATGTGCCTGATCCACGACCTCGGTGAGGCGTTCACGGGCGACATCCCGACCTTCCGCAAGACCGAGGCCGACGAGCAGCACGAGGAGGATGTGCTGTTTGCATGGGTGGCACAGCTGCCGGAGCCGTATGCGTCGGAAATGCGTGCGCTGTATACGGAGATGGCGGCGCTCGAAACGCCGGAGGCGAAGCTCTACAAGGCGCTGGACAAGCTGGAGGCGGTCATCCAGCACAACGAATCGCCCATCTCGACGTGGCTGCCGATGGAGTATGACCTGAATCTGGACTATGGCGCGGACGCGGCGGCATTTTCGCCGTATCTCACCGAGCTGCGCGCGGCGATGCGGCGCGACACGGAAGAAAAGATCACAGCGGGGAAGTAACGATGGAGCTGTTCAACCAAATCCTTTTGATGCTGGGCACGGTGTCATTCGCCGCGTCCGGCGCACTGCTGGCCATCCGCAAGGGGATGGACATTTTCGGCGTGGCGATGATGGGCACCGTCACGGCGGTCGGCGGCGGCATTCTGCGCGATATTACGCTCGGCAGCACGCCGCCCGCGATCTTCTCGACGCCGGAGTTCATTCTGGCGGCCATCGGCGTGTCGCTGCTGCTGTTTTTGCCGCGTCTGCGGCGGCAGGTCGTGGATAACCACCGCGGGTTTGAAATTTTCATGCTGCTGGCCGATTCTGTCGGCCTTGGGATGTTCACGGTGCACGGCGTGCAGACGGCGCTGCTGGCGGGGGCGGATTCGCTGCTGCTTGTGCTGTTTGTGTCGGTGCTCACGGGCGTGGGCGGCGGCGTGCTGCGCGATCTTCTGTCCGGCGAGCGGCCGTACATTTTTATGAAGCATTTTTACGCCTGCGCCTCGCTCATCGGCGCGCTGGCGACGTATTTGCTGTGGAACGTGCTCGGCGGGGGATATGCGATGGCGATCGGCTGTGTACTGATCCTTGCGATGCGCCTGCTGGCGGCGCGGTATCACTGGAGCCTGCCGCGCGCATAAATAATTTGATTTAGGGCTTGCAATTTTCTGGGTGAATGGTATAATATATCCAGCGATACTTTTTGCGATTTTTTTCGCACAGGGGTTGACGGGGATGTATAGCTTGCCATATACTGACAGCAGAGCAGAGCAGAGCAGAGCAGAGCAGAGCAGAGCAGAGCAGGTAAAACTCTGCTCCTTTGTGCTGCCCGCACATATCCCTGTGCTGTATATTTTTTGACATAAAAGACGCCTTTCTGCTTAATTTTCGGCGGGAAGACGTCTTTTTGTGCGTTTTTGTGAACCATCCGCAGGGAGCCGCGGAACACATATTTCTACAGGAGGAATCCTTATGAAACGCAAAGTTTTGTCAACAATTGTCGCACTGCTGCTCGTGGTAGCGCTGCTGCCGATGTCGATTCTGGCAGCGTCGTACACGGACACCGACGGCCACTGGGCCGAAAAGTCCATCGACCGCTGGAGCGCCGCGGGCATCGTGCAGGGCACCGGCGACGCGTTTGCGCCCGACAGCGACCTGACGTGCGCGCAGCTGGCCACCATTCTGGCGAAGCTGCTCAGACTGCCCGCCGCGGATGACGCCGGGTTCAGCGACAACCTCGCGGACGCGTGGTACTATGACGCCATCAACCGCTGTGCGGCGGCTGGCATCCTGACCGGCTACGCGGACGGCACAGTGCGTCCCAACGAGACCATTAGCCGCACCCGCGCGATGGTCATGCTGGCGCGTGCCCTCGGCATTGAGCCCGCCGGGACGTCCGTCCTGAACGGCTATGCTGACGCCGCGAACGTCCCGGACTGGGCCCGCGGCTACGTTGCGGCGCTGCTTCGCGCGGACATCGTGAGCGGCGTGAGCGGCAGCCGTCTGGCCGCGCTCGCGAACATCACCCGTGCGCAGTTCGTGACCATCCTCGACCGCGCCATCGCCGTCTACGCCGATGAGGACGGCGCGACCGTGAAGGCCGACGATGTCGACGGCGTCATCGTCGTGGTCGCTGAGGACGTGCAGATCAAGAACGCGCCCGCCGGCACCAAGGTCGTCGCCGCCGCGAGCGCGAAGGGCCTGAAGGTCAACGGCAAGAGCGTCGATGCCAACGACATCCACATCGTCCCCGAGACCGTCGAACGCCCGAAGTCTGCCGGCCATGCGCATTCGCACAGCTATGACGAGACGACCCATAAATGCTCCTGCGGGCAGTTTGACCCCGCAGTGGTCGCAACCGTCAATGATTCGGTCGGCTATCTGACGTTTGCCGATGCCGTTGCAGCAGCCGAGACGGACGACACCGTCAAACTGCTGCAGGACGTCACGCTCACGGAATGTATTAACACTTCGTTCAGCGGCACGATCGACCTCGGTGGCAAGACCATCCACTATACCGGCACAGCTCAGAACGAAACCAATCCTGGAATGTCTCATCGAGCACTCAATGTGACGGGCGGCGCAGTGACCATTCAGAACGGTCATATCACCACTGCTGTGTCTGGCACGGACTATGAGTCGGAGTTTGACGCGATTGTAGTCAAAAACGGCGCTGAGGTAACACTAAAAGACATGAACATCACGATCAGCGACGTGCATGGTGCGTGCCTGTATGTATTTAATGGCGGCAAGGCGACCGTTGAGAGTGGTGAATACACCAATGAGAGTGAGGCAGAGGGCAGCGAGAAGCTCCTTCTAAATCAGGCAGACAATAAGCCGCAGGCGATTTTCGTCTCCGGCGGCACCTTCCGCGGCGAGAACCCCGCCAACGGCGACAACAGCCATAATCCCGCAACGTTCCTCGCACCGGGCTATCAGTCCACGGAAGACAATGGTGCCTGGGTCGTCACGCCCATCTTCGCTGGCGGTTATGGCACGGAGGAAGAGCCGTTCCTCATCAACACTGCTGAGCAGTTTGCGAGCATTGCTGACCTGTTCCCCGTGGATGGCGACGGCACGCCGTATTATTTCCGTCAGACCGGTGATTTGACGGTCGACACCGCCATCCCGCGCTTTGCCGGTGAATACGACGGCGGCGGATATAAAATTACCTCCACCCTGCGCTATAAGGGCAATTATTCTGTGCTGTTCAAGGATTTGGCCGGACACGCCCGGTTCTGCAACATGGATGTGCAGATGGACAATGCAGCGATCAGTGTTCTGCTGACTGCCGACTGGGGCACCGGCTGGGGTGCTGATTTTGAAAACCTCACCTTTACAGCGCAGGAGCATATCGTCCTTGGCAGCAATGTCACGAATTTTGGCTTTGCAGTTATCAATGCCCTGTATACGGATGACGCCGAATCCGTGACTTACAATTTTGTGAATATCACAAACAATGTCAGTGTGGAAAATATGGCGGCCTGTGTGGGTGCGTTCATCGGCTCCGGTCCCTGCTTCAATGCACTGACCACGTTGAACTTTGTTAACTGCACAAACAACGGCAACCTGACCAGTGCCACCTATGCAGGCTTCCTCTACGGCAATCCGTCTTACATTGACGCGTCGAATGCGAACGACATTCACATCGAGAACTGCAAAAACAACGCCACAATTCGCGTTACCAAAGACACATCTGAAGGCGGTATTGCGGCGCTCGCACCGAAACTGGACGCGCTCAACGAGCAGTATCAGGAGGCCGTGGGCGGCAGCTACGTGACCGGCAACTGCCTGAAGGATGCAGTCATTACTGTCACACAGAATGCGGACGCCAGCGCCTTTGTCCTCACGACAGACGCCGAAGAAGGCTACACCTACAAGCTCGTGCTGAGTGTGAATGACACCTTCTTCACCGCGGACGGCACGCCCTGGACGGAGGACGACCTCCCGGCAAGAGATCATTTCGGCACCCGCTTTGAGCTCTCCAACAGCAAGAAATATCCCATCGAGTTCTCAACGGACGATTCCGCAACGCAGGCACTCAACACCTTCCACGCGCTCGATAAGCGCAGCGCCGAAGCGCAGGGCTTCGATGTTGACGATTTGGGCTTTGATCCTGCGGATCTCGACACCTTTGTTCTGGTCGTAAGAGATGGCGTTAACTACATCATCCTCAACACCGCGGCAAGCACCTATGTTGACAGCGGCGTGGTCGTTGAAGTCTATGCATACGGCGCAAACGGCTCGTTTGTCGGCACCAAGCGGATTTGAACTGATCAAGAACCAAGCGCCCGGGCCAATGCCCGGGCGCTTTTCAGGTTTTGACCTGTAGGGGCGGACGACTCTGTCCGCCCGGCAGAACGCAATCACAAATTTGCATGCACCAATGTAAATACGCAATACGTTTGTAGGGGCCGATGACCACATCGGCCCGTTCAACCGCACCACCGGCCATGCCGTAGGGGCGGGGTTCTACCCCGCCCGCTGGTACGCAGTATCGTTCTTTTGCGGCAGTGCCGATTTTCTGGAGACCCCTTGGCTTCCCCTGGGGGAAGCTGTCGGCGAAGCCGACTGATGAGGGCCGGGGAGCAGTTGCGTTTTGATGGGCATGCAAAGCTATGCGCAAGTGCTCCCCGACCCTCATCCGCCCCCTTCGGGGCACCTTCCCCGAGGGGAAGGTATGGGGTGCCTACGAGTTTGCTGTGCGTGCAAAAGCCACGGGTGCAAACTAGCGGGCGGGGCAAGCCCCGCCCCTACGTTACGACGAAGAATGAAGTGCAGCAAAAAGGGGAGGGGTTCTAACCCCTCCCAGTTTTTTTAATATTCTACTTCCTTATCCGCGGGCAGTTCGAGGAGCTCGGGGGTTTCCAGGAGCTTGCGGAGCAGGCGGATGGATTTGGCGTAGTAGTAGCCGTCGGCCAGACGTTCGTCGATGGTGATGCCGAGGTCGACTGTTTCGCGCATGGTGATGGTGCCGTCGTCGGCAAAGAACGGTGTCTTTTTCTTCTCGCCGATCAGGCAGAACAGGGAGCACGTGCCCCAGTTCGTCAGGTGATGGTAGCCGCTGCGCAGCTTGATGGAGCCGACATTCGACAGCACGGCTGAGCAGTAATAGGGGTCAGTCTCGATGATGCTGGCAGGGATCCAGCCGTGGATGTCCAGCCGCGTGAGAATCCAGACGAGGAACTTGCCGAGAAAACGCGGCATTTTATTAAAGAAGTCCATGCTGTCGGTGGAGCTGTCCACCTTTTTGAGATCTCTGCAGTCCAGGATCTGGTGACGGAGCTGCTCATGGAGCGTATCGAGCGTGCTGTCATCCGTCGCATGGATGACAGCCAGCGCCTCCGCCGCCGTGTCAGAGAACTGCTTTTTGACCACAAAGGACGCCGTGACCTCGTTGCGCTGATAGAAGTTCTTGTTGGCAATGAAGCGGTTGAGCTTCGGGCGCAGCGTGATGGTCTTGATGAGCGCGGCGACAATGAGGTGGAACATCGTGTAGGGGAACTCCGTCTCGCTCTCGTTGCGTTTTTTGAGGTACGCGTTGAGGTTGGTCAGGTCGATCGTCTCGGCGATGTACGCTTCGTTGTCGCACCGGTTCGGGTAGATCAGGGGGGTGATGAAGTGCATCCCGTCCAGATCGCGCAGGAGCGTGCCGTCTTTGCGGTCGCCCCAGCGCCGTTTCTTCTTTTCCATATTCTTTTCACACACCTTCGTCAGAAATTGACACAGGTATTATAGCAAACCCGGATCAATTAGTCAAATTCTCCCGAAGCGGACATCTGTGTGTTTCCGGACGACGGTCAAATTGGCGTTTTTTGACTTTTTCCGGCGAACACTATACAAAGTGCACAAAACGAGATATGTCGTTTATACGTATTTGTCAAAATTTTAGCGTTGACAAACGGGCTTTATCCAATTATAATGATGAAAAATTCAGAAAGGAAGTCGCAAGGATGTACCGTTTTACGAATGCGTTTATGAATACTGCTTCTACGGCATCCGATGCACAGACCCGTGCACCGGCGGCTTCCGCTGCGCGCATGACGTCCGCCCACAACTGCATCCTGAGCCTTCTGGGTACCGCCATGATCGCGGTATCCATTTTTATTATGGTCATTCTGAACGGGCTGTACCTGGTAGCCGTTCTGATGATTATGGGCCTGCTGGTATGCAACGTACTGGCAGGGGAACAAGTGAAGAACAATGTATTTGCAGACAGCACGGAGACCACGTCGAATTTTGCGGCGCGTGTTTCATAAAGACGTTCGGACGGACGGCTTTGCAAGCTGCAAAGCCGTCCTTATTTTTTGATTTCACGCTGAAGGATCAGCTTGAAAAATATACAAAGTGAGGTAAAATGAAAATGAAAACAACCATGAAGGTCATGTCCTTTGTTCTGGTCGTTGCCATGCTCTTTGCCATGATGGCAGGCTGCGCGTCCGGCGACAAGGCCACCCCCGCAGCAAGCAATGACGCCGCTCAGACCGAGCAGACCTCTACCGACAACAGCGCAGCTGCCTCCGACAGCGAGACCGCCGCTCCTGCTGCCAGCGAAGGCACGATCAACGTCGCCTTCATCGGCAACACCACCGGCGACTATGCGCAGTACGGTATCCCCGTCCGCAACGCTGTCAAGCTCTATTTTGACCAGCTGAACGCCAACGGCGGCATCAACGGCAAAACGGTCAACCTGATGGAGTATGACGACAAGGGCGACGGTGTCGAGGCTGTCAACGCCTTCAACCTCGCCATGGACAAGGGCATCACCGCCGTCGTCGGCTCCGTTCTGACCGGTGCGACCATCGCGCTGGCTGATGCCACCTATGAGGTCAATATGCCGCAGATCACCGCCTCCGCCACCGCTGCCGGCGTCACGGTCATCGACCCGGACGACGCGAGCAGCGAGATCCGCACCAACGTGTTCCGCGCCTGCTTCATTGACCCCTATCAGGGCGAGAAGATGGCCGACTACGCCGTGAACGTGCTGGGCGCCAAGACGGCCGCCGTGTTCTATGAGACCGGCAGCGACTACTCCGAGGGCCTGATGAACGCGTTCGTCGAGAAGGCCGAGCAGATCGGTCTGGAGGTCGTCGCGTCCGAGGCGTTTGCCACCGGCGACAAGGACTTCAAGGCACAGATGACCAACATTGCCAGCAAGAACCCCGACGTTGTGTTCTGCCCGATCTACTACGGTGAAGCCGGTCTGGCCGTCACCGCGGCCCGTCAGGCTGGCTGCACGGCCACGTTCATGGGCGGCGACGGCTTCGGCTCCGTGAAGGACTACGCCTCCGCTGAGGATCTGGAAGGCACCGTGTACTGCTCCGGCTACGCCCCCGGCACCGAGGATGTGGCGCAGTTTGAAAAGGATTACAAGGAGACCTTTGGTGAGGACGTCCCGAACATGTTCGCGCCGCTGGCTTACGACGCAGCCATGATCATGGCCTACGGCCTGCAGGCCGCTGAGGACGCCGGTCTGGAAGCCGGTTCCGAGGAATACAAGCAGGCCGTCATCGACGCCATCAAGAACATGAACGGCGTCAAGGGCGTGACCGGCACCTACTCCTTCGACGAATACAACAACCCCATCAAGTCCGCCGCGATCATCGAGCTGACGAACGGCGACGAGGTCTTCAAGGAGATGTACTAAGAGACAATCCTGCCTTGATCTCGCAATTCTGACCGGTTGCTGATTTCATTTCACTTTTTCCGGCGCGGGGAGGGGAGCGAGACTCCCCTCCGCGCTGCCGCGGAAAAGCCGGAGGAGAACGTCAGATGGATGCCCCCAAGCCTTGGGAACAGCCATCTGACGTCCGCGAATTTTTGGGTATTGCCGCAAACGCGGTCCTATCAGAGAGAAAACAAGAAAGGTGTGAGGCAGTTGTCCTTAATCATCTCCCAGCTCTTTAACGGTTTGCAGACCGGCTCGGTCTACGCGCTGGTCGCACTCGGTTACAGCATGGTCTACGGCATCATCCTGCTGCTGAACTTCGCCCACGGCGACATCATCATGGTCGGCGCCTACACGGCGTTCTATGCCATGACGACGTTCCATCTGCACCCGATCGTATCGGCGCTGCTGGCCGTCCTCGTCAGCACGCTGCTGGGCGTTGTGATCGAAAAGGTCGCCTACACGCCCCTGCGCTCGGCGCCGCGTCTGAGCCTGCTCATCACGGCCATCGGCATTTCGTTTTTGCTTGAAAACGGCGCGCAGCTGCTGTTTGGCGCGGACACGAAGAGCATGGACATCATCGTCCCCGGCAATGTGACCATCGGCAGCACCACTGTCAGCTACGCGGCGATCCTCACGATCGCGGTGGCGGTCGTGTCAATGGCGATCCTCACGTTCCTGGTCCAGAAAACGCGGCTCGGCAAGGCCATGCGCGCGGTGTCGGAGGATATGGGTGCGGCGCAGCTCATGGGCATCAGCCTCAATAAGACTATTTCCTTCACGTTTGCCATCGGCTCGGCGCTGGCCGGTATCGGCTCGGTGCTGTATTTGTGCGCCTACCCGCAGGCCTCTCCCACCATGGGCTCGATGCTGGGCCTCAAGGCGTTCGTCGCGGCGGTGCTCGGCGGCATCGGCTCCATCCCCGGCGCGATGATCGGCGGCTTTGCCATCGGCCTTCTCGAGGCCATCGTGGCCGCGGTCGGCCTGTCCGTTTGGAAGGACGGCGTTGTGTTTGCGATCCTGATCGTTGTGCTGCTTGTGAAGCCGACCGGCATCATGGGCCACAAGGTCACGGAAAAGGTGTAAGGAGGGGATCAGAATGACAAAACAGAAAGCTCCGACCCTCTCGCGTGAAGCGCGCCGGCTCACCCCCATCCGCATCCCCATGCCGCTGCGGTATCTCATCAACGCTGTGCTCCTGTTCGCGCTCTGGTTCGTTGTGAACAGCCTGATCGGCTCCGGCACGATCACGAACTACTGGAGCGGCATTCTCATCACCATCGGCATCAACATCATCCTCGCCGTGTCCCTGAACGTAGCCACCGGCTACCTTGGGCAGCTGCCGCTGGGTCACGCGGGCTTTATGGCGGTGGGCGCCTACACGGGCGGTATCTTCATGCGCGCAACGCCCGCGGCCGAGCTTCTCAAGGCGGGCGACACTGCCGGGGCGCTGCCGTATGTGCTGATCGCGCTCGTGCTCAGCGCGATCGTTGCCGGGCTGTTCGGCCTGATCATCGGCATCCCGGCGCTGCGTCTGCGCGGCGACTATCTGGCCATCATCACGCTCGGCTTCGGCGAGATCATCCGCGTGGTGCTGACGAACATCGACTCGGTGCTCGGCTTTAAGTTCACCTACGGCGCAGCCGGCCTGAAACGTATCCCCAAATTCTCCAGCTTTACGCTGGTGTTCGTGTGCGTGGTCGTCACGTGTCTGGTCATCCATATGGTGATGAAGTCCCGCCATGGCCGCGCGATCCTCTCCATCCGCGAAAACGAGATCGCCTCGGAGAGCACCGGCATCCCTACGACGTACTACAAGACCTTTGCGTTCGTGCTGTCCGCCGTGTTCGCAGGCGTGGCGGGCTGCCTGTACGCGGGCTACCTCGGCTCGCTGTATCCTTCGACGTTCAAGTTTATGAAGTCCATCGAGATCCTCGTGATGGTGGTGCTCGGCGGCATGGGCTCCATGCTCGGGTCGGTCCTGTCGGCAAGCGTTCTGACGGTGCTGCCGGAGCTGCTGCGCTCGGTCGATGACTACCGCATGGTCGCGTACTCGCTGGCACTGGTCGTGATGATGATCTTCCGCCCGAAGGGGCTCATGGGCAGCTACGACTTCTCGATGTCGCGGTGCATTGAAAAGGCGCTGAACTTCCTGTTCCGTCCGCAGCTGCGCAAAAAGAAGAAAAAGAAGACCGGAAAGGGGGCTGGGAAGGATGAATAAGCAGATCAAGGAACCGACCCGGCTCGTCCCGGTGCCGTCCACCAACATCATCCCGGAGCGCGATATTTCGCTGCCGCCGATTTTGGAAGCGCGGCACCTCGGCATCGACTTCGGCGGCCTGTCCGCCGTCAGCGATTTTAACTTCGCCATCGGCCGGACGGAGATCGCCGGTCTGATCGGCCCGAACGGCGCGGGCAAAACGACCGTTTTTAACCTCCTCACCAAGGTCTATCAGCCCACGCGCGGCATGATCATGCTGGACGGCATCGACACCGCGGGCAAGTCCATTGAGCAGGTCAGCCGCATGGGCATCGCCCGTACCTTCCAGAACATCCGCCTGTTTAAGGACATGACGGTGCTGGAAAACGTGCTGGTGGGCCTGCACAACGAGACGAAATACAACACCGCCACCGCCATCTTCCGTCTGCCGCAGTACTGGCGGCGCGAGCGCGTGGCACGCGAGCGCGCGCTGGAACTGCTGAGCATCTTCGATATGCAGGATCTGGCCGATCACAAGGCGGGCTCGCTGCCCTACGGCGCGCAGCGCCGGCTGGAGATCGTCCGCGCGCTGGCGACGAACCCGTGCCTGCTGCTGCTCGACGAGCCGGCGGCCGGCATGAACCCGTCGGAGACGAGCGAGCTGATGGAGAACATCGTCCGCATCCGCGATATGTTCGGTATCGCCATCATGCTCATCGAGCATGACATGAATCTGGTCATGGGCATCTGCGAGGGCATCTGCGTGCTGAACTTCGGCAAGATCATCGCCAAGGGCACGCCCGCGCAGATCCAGTCGAACCCGGCGGTCATCGAGGCTTACCTCGGCAAAAAGAAAGGGGAGTGACGGCTTTGCTGCTGAATGTGAAAAACATCAACGTGTACTACGGCGCGATCCACGCAATCAAGGACGTTTCCCTGGAGGTCAACGAAGGCGAGGTCGTGACGCTCATCGGCGCGAACGGCGCGGGCAAGAGCACGGTCCTGAACACCATCTCGGGTCTGCTGCACAGCCGCACCGGCTCCATCGAGTTCATGGGCTCGAGCATCGCCGGTATGGCGCCGAACAAGATCGTGCAGCACGGTCTGGCGCAGTGCCCCGAGGGGCGGCGCATCTTCCTGCACATGACCGTGGAGGAGAATCTGGAGATGGGCGCGTACACGCACCCGAACGACATGGCGGAGAATATGGCGCGCGTCTATGAGCAGTTCCCGCGTCTGAAGGAGCGCCGCAAGCAGATCGGCGGCACGCTCTCCGGCGGCGAGCAGCAGATGCTCGCGATGGGCCGCGCGCTGATGAGCGAGCCGAAGCTGCTGATGCTCGACGAGCCGTCGATGGGTCTGGCCCCGCTGCTGGTGGAGCAGATCTTCGACATCATCCGGGAGCTCCACAAGGCGGGCTCCACGATCCTGCTGGTCGAGCAGAACGCGCAGATGGCGCTGCAGGTGGCCGACCGGGCCTACGTGCTCGAATCCGGCCGCATCGCCCTCAGCGGCTCCGGCAAGGAGCTCATCGAGAGCGACTCCATCCGCAAAGCCTACCTCGGCGGCTGACCGCCTCAAACGAAAGCCGCAGAAATGCAGACCCGACCGGGTCTGCATTTTTTATAAAATTTTACATAAGACTGCTTTTCAAGCACGCACTTTTGCGGTATGATAAGGAAAATGAAAGGGAAGGAGAACGAGTTATGGAAGAACTCAGAAGGAGATCCGGTTTTATCTGCGATATGGACGGTGTGATCTATCACGGCAACCGCCTGCTGCCGGGCGTCAAGGAATTTGTCGCGTGGCTGTATGAAAACAACAAGCATTTTCTGTTCCTGACCAACTCGTCGGAGCGTTCGCCGAAGGAGCTGCAGCAGAAGCTCGGGCGGATGGGTCTGGACGTGTCGGAGGAGCATTTCTATACCAGCGCGCAGGCCACCGCCCGCTTTATCAGCTCCCAGGCGCCGGGCTGCAGCGCGTACGTCATCGGCGGCGCGGGGCTCATCATGGCCCTGCACGACGAGGGCATCACGATGAACGACGTCGACCCCGATTACGTGGTGATCGGGGAGGGGAACACGTACAATTACGAAAACATCCTCAAGGCCGTGCGGCTGGTGATGAAGGGCGCGAAGCTCATCGGCACGAACAGCGACCTGACCGGCCCGTCGGAGCAGGGCATCATCCCCGCTTGCCGCGCCATGATCTCGCCGATCGAAATGACGACGGGGCAGCAGGCGTACTTCATCGGCAAGCCGAATCCGCTGATGATGCGCACCGGCCTGCGCATTCTGGGCGTCCACTCCGAGGATGCGGCGATGATCGGCGACCGGATGGACACCGATATGGTCGCTGGCATCGAATCCGGCCTGGACACCGTGCTGGTGCTCTCCGGCGTGACGGACCGCAGCGAGATCAGAAAGTTCCCGTACCGCCCGCGGCTGGTCCTGAACGGCGTGGGCGACATCGCCGCCGGTATCGTCCCGGAATTCAAGGAAAAATAGTCAAAACCTCCGGCTAAGCCGGAGGCTTGAATAAGCCCTAGAAGGGCTTTATACAGACGCAGCCCCTGAAGGGGCGCCGAAGGGTTTGCCGACCGCATTCCTTCCTCCGGCTGCCCCTGAAGGGGCTCTCTTTACGCCTTCTGGTTCACGCTACCCGTAAACGGGTCTACGAACTCCTTCATCCCGAGC
>CAKTXA010000018.1 GCA_934631005.1 uncultured Oscillospiraceae bacterium | reverse complement strand
TGCTGGCCGATGCGGCCGAAGCCCACGATGCCCAGGGTCTTGCCCTGCAGCTCGATGCCCTTGCCGTAGGCCTTCTTTTCCCACTTGTCCTCACGCATGGTGCTGCCAGCCACGGAGATGTAACGCGCGCAGGAGAACATATGGGCCATCGCCAGCTCCGCAACAGACTGCGAGGAGGCGCGCGGGGTGTTCTTCACGGTGATGCCGCAGGACTCGGCGTACTTCACGTCGATGTTGTCCACGCCCACGCCGCCGCGGATGATGAGCTTGAGCTTGCCGCCCTTGGCCTCGTCGATGTGGTTCTGGCGGACCTTCGTCTTGGAGCGGACGACCACCGCGTCAAACTCGCGCAGCGCCGCGCCCAGCTCTTCCGGAGCGTAGAACTGCTCCACGACCTCGTGGCCCTGATCGCGCAGGGTCTGCATGGCGGACTTGTCCATCCCGTCGGTAACAAGAATTCGCATGATAAACTCTCCTTATATGTATGATAATATCTTCGCCGCCGCCCGGCGGCGCGGAAAACAAGGCGCGACAGGTCATGCCGCGCCTTGTAGAGGTTATTTCCCGTAGTTTGCCTCGAAGTTCTTCAGGAACTCGACGAGCGCTTCCACGCCTTCCTTCGGCATGGCGTTGTAGATGGACGCGCGCAGGCCGCCCACGGACTTGTGGCCCTTGAGGTTATCAAAGCCCGCCGCCTTCGTCGCAGCCACGACCTCGGCGTCCAGCTCCTTGGACTCGGTGACGAACGGGACGTTCATCAGGCTGCGGACGCTCTTTTCGACCGTGCCGGTGAACATCCTGGAGCTGTCGAGGAAGTCATACAGGACCTTCGCCTTGTCGAGATTGCGCTTGTGCATCTCTTCCAGGCCGCCGATGGACTTGAGGTACTTGAACACCTTGCCGCAGCAGTAGATCGCCCAGCAGTTCGGGGTGTTGTACATCGAGCCCGCGTCGGCATGGGTCTTATACTGCAGATAGATGGGCAGCTCCTCCAGATCGTCGCGGATCAGATCCTCGCGGATGATCACGACCACCATGCCGGCCGGGCCGACGTTCTTCTGCACGCCCGCGTAGATCATGCCGTAATCGGACACGTTGCAGGGCTTGGACAGGAACATGGACGACTGGTCGGACACGAGCACATGCCCCTTGGTGTTGGGCAGGCTCTGCCACGTCACACCGTGGATGGTCTCATTCTCGCAGATGTAGACATAGTCGGTGTCCTCGGGGATGTCCAGATCGGAGCAGTCGGGGATGTAGCTGTAGTTCTGATCCTTGGAGGACGCGGCTACGATGACCTCGCCGACCTTCTGCGCTTCCTTGATGGCCTTCTTGGACCATGCGCCGGTCTCGATGTAAACAGCCTTGCCGTTCTTCATCAGGTTCATCGGGATCATGGAGAACTGCAGCGTCGCGCCGCCCTGGATGAACAGCACCTTATAATTATCGGGGATGCCCATCAGATCGCGCAGATCCTGCTCGGCATCGTCGATGATGCCCTGGAACACCTTGGAGCGGTGGGACATCTCCATGACGCACATACCGCTGCCGCGGTAGTTCATCATTTCATCGCGGATCTCCTCCAGAACGGGTTCCGGCATCATCGCGGGGCCCGCGGAGAAGTTGAAGGTACGACCGTATTGCATACTACTTTGCCTCCCAAACACAGTAATTCTTTCGTTCTCAAACGGCACTATCTTGCCGATCCCAGTATATACCCTTCTGCACAAAGAATCAACCGGTTTCTCAAAAAAATTTTTACAAGCTGACAAATTTTTTGACATCATTTCGGCACAGCCCGCCCGTCCGCCGGGCATGGGCGGACGGACACGTTTTCGGGCATGATCATGCCCCGGCGGGCGGCCCTTCAGGCACGGCTTCGGGCGTAGCTTTGCCCCGGCGGGCGGAGCCGCCGGGGCGTTCTGCGTTTATTCCGAGCTTCCCTTGTATTTTTTCCGGGTGGCGATCCCGCCGCGGATGTGGCGTTCGGCCTTGTTGCGGTCGAGTATCTCCTTGACCTGTACATACAGCGAGCGGTTGCACTGCACCAGCCGCTCCGACAGGTCCTTGTGCACGGTCGATTTGGAAACGCCGAAATGCTTTGCCGCATCACGGATGGTGGTGCGGTGTTCGATGATGTACACAGCAAGCTCCTGCGCTCTTGTCTCGAGATCTTCTTTCATGTGGGCACCTCCAAGCTGTGTATGCTACAACATCCTATGCCCGCCGGGTCCCCGGTATGTGTCCCCCGCCCGCCGGTCGGCTTTCCGGGCCCGCCCTGGCAGCGCAAGACGCCTCTCCGCGCGGTATACGCAAAAAGGCGCCCCGTATGGAGAGCCTTTTGACGCAGCGCCGTCGAAATATGGGCCATTCGGCTGAAAGGCTGTCGTTTACACCGCATGGCCGCTCCTGTATCCTTTTACAGGGAAAGGAGTGCCTGTTATGGAAATCGAGAAAAACATTGCCGTCATCTTACAGCGCGCGCTGCGCGAGTCCGGGAAAACGAAGCTGGAATTTTCGCAGGAGCTCGGCATTCCGCGCTCGTCATTGCAGGGGTATCTGGATGGCACGACGTGCCCGCGGGCGAGCGCCATCGAGACGATCGCGGCCCATCTGTCGATCACACCGGCGCAGCTGGTATCCGGGCTGGACGGCGTGCAGGATGCGGCCCTGCCCGGTCTGGAGGCTCTTCGCCGCATGATCCCGGCGCTGCACCCGCAGGCGCAGGGCATTGCGGAGGAAGCCGTCGCCCTCTGGGAGACGGCCCTGCGCCTCTCAGCAGAGCTGGAACGCCTGAAGGAGCTGACGGATGACCCAGCAGATACGGATCCATAAGATGCGCCGTGTCCTTGACGCAGCAACCGGTTCGCACAGTCCCCCTAGCTTCCCCTGGGGGAAGCTGTCGCCGTAGGCGACTGATGAGGGCCGGGGAGCAGTTGCGTTTTGCTGAGCATGCAAAGCTATCCGTCAGTGCTCCCCGACCCTCATCCGGCTCGCTGCGCTCGCCACCTGTCCCTACCCTCTTTGTCCCTTCGGGACATTTCCCCCTGATAGGGGGAATCGGCCCCGAGGGGAAGGCAAAGGGTGCCTGCTGTCCTGCTCCTGCGTCAAGGATACGGCGGTACGTGCCTACTTCTTCACTCTTCACTTTTCCTTCTTACTTATACAAAAAGGACTCCCCAAATGGGGAGTCCTTTTTATCATCTTGCCTTACAGGGTGACCTGCAGGAAGCGCTGGAGCATAGCGGCGACCTGGGCGCGCTGGGCGAGGGCCTGCGGCGCGAGGCGGCTGCCGCTCACACCGTTCAGGATGCCGTTCTGCACGCACCACAGCACCGCGTCGTGCGCCCACGCGCTGACCTGACCGGCGTCGGCGAAGCTCAGCTCGCCGCTGACCTCCGGAGAACCGGCGAAACGGTACAGCATCGTGGCCATCTGCTCGCGGGTGACGGGGCTTTCGGGGTTCTTGCCGTCGGACACGCCGTTTTCGACCGCCCACGCGGTGCCCTTGGCGTACCACGGGGTGCTGCCGCTCGTGTCCTCACCGGCGAGTCTTGCCAGCACGGTGTTGACCATGCCGCGGGTCATCGACTGCGCGGGCGCGAACTTACCGCCGCCCACGCCGCCGAACAGCTCACGGGCCGCGACGAACGTCACGTCGTCCAGCGCCCAGTGGCCGTCCATATCGGTGAACTTCTTGGTATTGTCGATCACGCGGAGCTTGAGCGTGCCCTCGGCGCGCAGCGCGAGGCCGTTCTTTGTGAGCACGCAGTCGCGCACGATCTCTTCGGAGCCGTCATCGTTCACGATCACAAGGACCATGCCCGCGGAGGGCTTGCTCACCGGCACTTCCACGACGGAGCTCTTCACGATCATGGGGACGTTCACCTTCGCGGTGATCTCGCCGTCCTTGGAGGTGATGGTCTCGATGGTCGTGCCGTTGGGGTACTTGGTGGTCTCGACGGTAGAGCCGTCGGCGCGGGTCTCGATGGTGGTGACGGAGCCGTCGGCATTTTCAATGCGGTCGACCTTCTTGCCGGAGCTGCCGCCCGCGGGGGTGACGTCGCTGGAGCCGTCGGCGTGGACGACCGTGAAGGACGCGACCTTCTGCAGAAGGCGGTAGCCGCTGCAAACGTCATCCTCGACCATGCCGCCTTCGCAGTCCTGCAAGCCCTGATATGCCTCAAAGCTCAGGCCGTGCGCGAAGCGGAAGTTCGTGGAGCGGTAAGCCGTCGCGGCAACGTCCTTCAGGACCTCGCCGTCCGTCTTGTTGGTCGTTTTGTCGATGGTCGCGCTGTTCCACGTCAGCGCGAGGATGGCGGGCACGGTCACCGCGCCGTCCTCGGTCTTGGTGCCGTTGCTGTAGCTGTTGGGGAAGAACTGATTGTTTGCCATCAGATCTTCATAGGAGATGGAGTAGCTTGCGCCGTCGGTCGAGGTAACAAGCAGCTCATCGCCCTCGTCCAGCTCAACGCCGAGCTCCTCCAGCGTCACCCACTCCGTGGCCGCCATGATGGACGGGCCGCGCATACCCATGAACTGATAGCCGACCGTGCCGGTCGTGACCTTCGCCGCAGCTCTGCTGAAAAGGGCGATATTGCGCGCAAGGGACTGCGTAGCAGTCCCCGCGTGCGTTGCCGCGATGTCTTTCAGATCGACCATGTTGAAGCCGCCGACCTTTTCCGCCGTGGCGTTCTTGCCGTTCTGTTCGTAGATGGTGAGCAGCTCGGGCAGGTTTTCGGTGGAGTCGTCATCGCCCCAGTGATAGGTGACGTTGACGCTCGGCTGCATCGAGTACTCGTTCACAGACAGGCCGTCCTCGCCGACTTCGCCGCCGCCGCTGCAGCCGCCGCCGCAGCCGCCTGCGCCGCCGCGGGCGCGGAACCAGTAAGTCTTGACGCCGTTTTCGTCAGTCGTCGTTCTCGTCCAGATGTAGGAGATGTCCTCCGTGGAGCCCGCCGCTTCATTGACGGTCTGCTGGTTGCCGAGGTCGATAAAGCAGGCCTCAAATTCGTTGCGGAAGAAGAGGTTTTCGGACAGGTCGCTGTAAACGTTCAGCGTCTGGCCCTGATCATACCAACCGGCGCAGTAGAACACCAGACCTTCGGTCATGCTGATGGAGTTGCCGAGATAGACGTTTTCAAGATGTACACACTCATAGAACGTGCCCTCGGGCAGCACCTTCACAGCAATGTCATTGGGGAAGGTGACATTGGCAAGCTTCTCGCAGTCGGCGAACACATACTTGCCCATGTCCTTGAGCGTTGCGGGCAGCTCCACGTCCGTCAGGCCGTGGCAGTTGCGGAACGCGCCGTGGCCGATGGTGGTGACGTTGTCAAGCGGCAGAGTTTCCAGCTCGACGCAGTATGCCAGCGCGCACTCGCCGATCTGGGTGACGTTCGGCGCGCTCAACTCGGTCAGAGCCGTGCAGTAGAAGAACATATACGGATCAAGCGTCGTGCCGTTCACGGTCGCGGTCTTCAGCGCGGGGCAGTTCATAAACGCGCCCTTGCCGGTCTTGGTGGTCTCGGGAACGGTCACTTCTTTCAGCTTGGAGAAGTAGAACGCATAGTCGCCGATCTCGGTAACATTCGTCAGGTCGATGCTCGCAAAGCCGCAGCGCTCGAATGCGCTCTTGCCGATGGTCTTGATGCTCGCGCCGAGCGTGACATTCTTGAGGTTTTCGCAGCCCCAGAACGCCTTGTCGGGGATCTTGGTCAGGCCGTCCGCGGTGGTGACCGTGGTCAGGCTCTTGGAGCAGTCGAACACGTAGCTGCCGTATTCCACGTTCGGCAGCTCGACCTCGGTCAGGCTGCTCTGGCGGAACGCGCCGTCCTCGATCTTTTTCAGGGTCTTCGGGAAGGTGACCTTGGTCAGCTTGCTGGTGGAGTTGATACCGGCGGGCAGCATGAACGCCGCCTCGGCGATCACTTCCGTGCCATCGGGGATGGCATAGGTCGCCGCGTCCTTACCCATCGGGTAGCGGATGAGCTTCGTGCCGTCCTTGCTAAACAGAACGCCGTCGTTGGCCTTGAAGTTGGGGTTGCTGTCCTTGACAATGAACTGCTTCAGCTTGCCGCAGCCACGGAACACATTTTCCGCCATCTGCGTGGGCGCCGCTTCGGGGCCGTCCGCCTTGGCGTTGGACTCAGCGCCTGCGTCCACGCCGCTGATGGTAACATCCTCGTCGCTGCCGATCGAAGCGTCGTCGCGCTTAAGCTCGCCCTTGCCGCCGATGTTTGCCAGCGTGTCGGGCAGCTTGATGGTCTCGACATTGGTGCAGCCGTTGAAGGCCATGTCGCCGATGCTCGTGATCTGCGTCTCGCTCAGGTCAATGGTCTGAACGCTCACCAGACCGGCGCAGCCCCACTCGCGGATATAAGTCAGCGTGCCGGGGAAGTTGACCGTGGTGAAATAATAGCTGCTGCTGGAGTTCGAGGAGGACTTGTAGCCGCTCTGATCCATGGCCTTCGCGCCGATGCCAGTCACGGTAAAGGTGAATCCCTTGCCGTTAACATCCTTCGTGACCGTCTCGGGGATGGTCAGCACACCGGTGTTTTTGGCAACATACTTGACCTCGACCTCGCCGGTCACGGCGGTGTTGTCAAACTTCGTCACATGGTACTCGATCGAATCCGTCGTAAAATCGGGGACCGTGCCGATCACCGGGTCTTCTCCGTCCTCGCCGTAGCCGACGATCGTGACGTCGTTGGCGATCGCAGCCCATGCCGTCTGATAGGCTTCCAGATTCGCCGCGGGCACATAAATAGTCAGATTCGTGCAGCCCTCAAACGGGTAGGTTGTGGAGAAACCAGATTTGTATTCTTCCAGCGTCGCGGGCGTAGCACTCTTAAACGTCAGCTTGGTCAGGCCGGTGCCCTCAAAGGCGCGCTGGCCGATCTTGGTGACCGTCGCGGGAATGTCCATCTCCGTGAGCGCAGTGCAGTTCAGGAACATGGAACTGGTGATCTCCGTCAGGTGCTCCGGCAGCTTCACATACGTGAGCTTGGGGTTGCTGCTCATGTGGAAGCCCTGCGCAGTGCCATCGCCCTCAAACGTCGTATCGTCGTCCTCAAAAATGATGGTACGCAGAGAGTATGTACCGCTGAACGCACCGGCTTCAATGACCGTAATGCCTTCCGGCACGGTGATCGAGGCAATCTTGCGCGCAGAATCGGAATCCGTTGTACCGGTATAGCGGCTATTCGTGCTGAACGCACCCTTTGCCACACCGATCACGGCGCGCTCTGTGCCGTCGATCGTTGCCGTTGTGGGCAGTGTCAGGGCTGCGTCATTGCTGTTGTAACCGGTGATCGTACAACCGGTGATATAAACGCCGTCATCGCGCTTTTCAAAGTTGTATGTGATCTCATCCGCAGCGGGCGCATAGGTGGGGTCCTCTGTCACTGTGACGTCAGCCACTACCGTGACCTCAGGGGAGCCATAGAATTCTTCCACCGCTTCTTCAAAGTCGCTCTGGTAGTCTGTCTTGCAGTGGAAGGTGATCGTCTGTTCCTCATCACCGCTGAACACACTGTTCCAAGAAGGAAGTGCACCATAGAAATAGATGTCCGTCACACTGCTATCGGCAAAAGCGTTATCGCCAATGTTGACAACGCTCGACGGGATTACGACACTTTCGATGCCTTCCATGTAAAACGCATTCTCACCAATGTTCTTAACCGGTGCTCCGTTAATATCAGCCGGAATGACAACATTCGTTACACCGCTGACGCCACTGATGGAAATATTTGCGCCTTTGTCATAAAAGAGCTTATTAACCGGGGTCGGTTCCGGCACCTCAGTTGCCGGCGTAGCACTCGATGCAAACGTCAATCCGGCGAAGAGGCTGAGGATCATGCTGAGCATCAGCAGCCAGCTCAGACCCTTTTTCATGGTTCTCATAAATTTTCTTCTTCCTTTCTTTGATAGGCTGGTATATCTCTCGCGCAAGGCGGTCAACAAGGTCGGGGCCCGGCCGCGCCGGGCAGGGGGTCAGTGGTGCATCGGGCAGCCGCGCGCCTGTGCGCCGCCCGCGTCCTCGCGCGCCGTCGCGCGCACAAGGATCATCTCGCCCGCAATGCTCACGGCGATCTCGGCGGGCGTGACGGCCTTGATGTTCAGGCCGATGGGCGTGTGCACGTCGCGCAGCCGCTCCGGCGAAACGCCGCTTTTCAGCAGCCGCTCGTTCACCGCCGCGATCTTCCGCCGCGAGCCGATCACACCCAGATACGCAAACGTACCGTGCAGGGCGAATTCCTCCACCGTAAAATCGTGGATATGTCCGTGCGTCATCACCACTAAGTAATCCTCGCCGGTGATGGTCAGATGCTCCGAAATATTTGTATAATCGCCGCAGATGAGCGCCTCCGCGTCCGGGAACAGGCCGCGCGTGAGCAGCTCCGCCCGCGGGTCATAGATCACCGGCGAAAAGTCCACGCTGCGCAGCACGGGGCAAAGGCTCTGCGCCACGTGCCCGGCGCCGAAGATGATCACCCGGTCGCCCGTGGGCAGCAGCAGTGAAAACCGCCCGCCCGCGCGCACGCACGTCCTGCGGCAGAGCGTGTCCAGTGTCTGCGCGTCAAGGCTTTCGCCAGACAGGCACTGCCCGTCCGCCGCCAGCGTCGGCGCGCCGCCGTCCTCGCGCAAAATGAGCCAGCCGTGCCGGTGCGCCGCCGTGCGCGCCTGCGCGATGCGCAGCGCCTCGTCCCAAAGGGCGCTTTCGGCGGGGATGAACTGAAAATGCGCCGTCACATCGCCGCCGCAGATCATGCCGATGTCCTCGGTCCTGTTCGCGCGGAGGATGAATTCGTGCAGGCCGGAGCGCTGTTCTGCCAGCAGCGATTTTGCCATATTCTCGCTGTGGCGCTCGATCGCGCCGCCGCCGACCGTTCCGGCCAGCCGCCCGCCCGCGCCCACGAGCATCAGCGAGCCCTTGCCGCGCGGCGCGCTGCCGCTGTCGGCGATGAGCGAGACGAGCACGCAGTCGCGCCCCGCCGCGCGCTCCGATATGATCTGTGTCAGGATCGTCCGCATCTTCTCCCCTGCTTTCGTTATTTTTTTGAAAGGACAGCGCTCTTCAAAAAAAGAGCTGCGCCCGCAGCATTCGCCAGAATGTACAGATACATTATAACAGAATGTCCCTGTTTTGCACATTTTGACCGTCCGGCGATGCTGAATTTTCATTCGACTATGCCGAATTTTCTTAAGAACTCTGAATTTTTTCTCCCGTCCGCGCCGCGCTTGCACGCGCCCGCGCCGGGTGCTATAATGCAGGGGATTCATTTTCGGGAGGGATGCCATATGAAGCCGCATTCCAGATATAAAGTCGCGCGGCGCTGGCTGCTGTTCTGGACGCTATTTATCGGCCTCGGCGCGGTGGCAGGCGCGCTGGGGATGCTGCTCGACCCCAGCGGCCGGGCGCTCGGCATGGACGCGATGCTGCCCTATTTTCAGGTGCTGCCGTTTGCCGATGTCGTTTTTCAGGACTTCACCTTTTCCGGCTGGGCGCTGCTGATCGTCAACGGCCTGACGAATCTCACCGCGGCGGGGCTGCTGCTGGCGCGCAAACGGGCGGGCGTCATCCTCGGCGGCGTGTTCGGCGTGACGCTGATGCTGTGGATCTGCATTCAATTTTATATGTTCCCGCCCAATTTCATGTCCACGATCTACTTTTTCTTCGGCCTTGCGCAGGCCGCCACCGGCTGGGCCGCGTGGGTGTTCTGCCGGCAGGAGTCGTTTAAGGTTGACATAATGCAATATCCGCACATCGGCACGAACCACGACCGGCTGGTCGTGTTTTTCTCCCGCATGGGCTATGTGCGCAAAGTCGCCTACGAGACCGCCGAGCGCACCGGTGCGGCGGTGTATGAGATCCGGGCGGCCGAGCGCACCGAGGGCACGCTCGGCTTCTGGTGGTGCGGACGTTACGGGATGCACCGCTGGGATATGCCCATCGAGCCGGTCACGGCCGACCTGACGGCCTACGCGCACGTGACCGTCTGCACACCCATCTGGGTCTTCGCGCTGGCTGCGCCGGTGCGGACGTTCTGCCGCGCCGCCGCGGGCAAAATTCGTGAGGCCGACTACATCCTCGTCCACCATCAAAACAGCCGCTATGAAAACGCCGCCGCCGAGATGGACGATCTGCTCGGCCTCCATCACACCCCCGTCACCACCCTCCGCTGCCGCGAGGGGCATTATAAGGAGATCAAAGCATAAAAAACAGCCCCTTACGGGGCTGTTTTTGCGGTCTTTTTGCGCGGTTTTCGCACCGGAAGGGGCGTGTTCTGCTCCAGAATGGGGAGGACCTTCTCCAGAAGCTCCCGGTTTTCGATGTCGAGGATCCAGCGCTCGTGCGCGCCGGGGTACGGGACGCCGCACGGCGCGCCGTCCAGATACGGCGCCAGCTCCGGCAGCTTTTTGACGAACGGCACGTCGTCGCAGATCAGAATGATCGGCCGCTCGTTGAGATAGATCATATAATCGCCGAACATCAGCTGCGAGCGCGTCTGGCCGAACGCCGCCGCCTGATCGCACGCGAACTGCACAAATTCTTTGGATGAAGCCATGCTATCCCCCGCTTTCTCCCGTCAGCATAGCAGATTTTGGCCGGATGCGCAAGCAGAAATCGCGCGCAGCAGACCTGTCCGGCGCGCAGCGCAAGCGCGGAATTGACAGATCGTGCGCGATGTGATACCGTTAGGGTCAGTATTTTTCGGCAAAAGAGGTCAACGTTATGAAACAGCAGCTCAAAGGCAGTCTCCTGCTCCTGCTCACCGCCATGATCTGGGGCACGGCGTTCGTGGCGCAGAAGGAGGGCATGGACCATATCGGCCCGTTCACGATGCAGGCGGCGCGGTTTTTCCTGTCCGGCACGGTGCTGCTGCCGTTCGTCCTTGCGGGGCGCAGGCAGCAGGCGGCGCTGCGCGAAAAAAGCGGCCTGAGCCGCGGCGGCGTGCTGCTGCGCGGCGTTATCTGCGGGCTGCTGCTGTGCGCGGCCAGCACGTTCCAGCAGTTCGGGCTCATCTACACCTCCGTCGGAAAATCTGGTTTTATCACCACGCTGTACATCGTCCTTGTGCCGCTGGCGGGCATTTTCCTGGGCAAAAAGGCCGGCGGGCGCGTGTGGGTCAGCGTGGCCGTCGCGGTGGCGGGGCTGTATTTTCTGTGCATGGGCGGCGTGGAACGCGTCAACCCCGGCGATCTGCTGACGCTTGCGTCCGCGTTCTTCTTCACAGCGCAGATCTTATACATCGACCATCTCGGCACGAGCATGGGCGGCGTGCAGCTGGCGTGCATCCAGTCGTACACCTGCTCCGTTGTCGCGGCGATCGGGATGCTGCTGTTCGAAACGCCGTCGTGGGACGCGATCCTCGGCTGCTGGCTGCCCATCTGCTACGCCGGCATCCTCTCGGGCGGCGTTGCGTACACGCTGCAGATCCTCGGCCAGCGCTACACCGACCCGACGCTGGCGTCGCTGTTAATGAGTCTGGAGTCGGTGTTCGCCGCCGTGGGCGGCTGGCTGATCCTGCAGCAGACGCTCTCGTCGCGCGAGCTGATCGGCAGCGCCCTCATGTTCGCCGCCATCATCCTCGCCCAGCTGCCCGGAAAAGCGAAACAGGCCGCATAGTGAAAGCCTTCCATCGCAGGATGGAAGGCTTTTTTACGCTTCTTTTCGGCTGCCGTCCTTGTGGAAGGTCCGCCGCAGCGCCCGCTCCGTCGGCACGATGGAGCCGAGGATCACCGCGAGCTGCACGATGCACAGCGCGCTGCCGAGCCAGCTCACCGTGTCCTCCCCTTTTCCGAGCCCCAGACACATGACCGCCAGCGTCACCGGCGTGAGCACCAGCCCGCAGCGATACCACAGCCTGCCAAAATACCGGTGCGCAAACTGCCACGTGTCCTGATTTTTCATGGACATGGGCGTGCGGTAGCCGTAGACCGAATTGATCGTCTTCGGCGCGTTTTTGGAAAACGCCCGCCCGGTAAGCAGCATCACCAGCGGCATCAGCAGCACCATCACGAGCATGAAGATCCAGTATCCCATCCGGAAGCCCCCTTTTGCGCCCAGTATACCGCCGCCCCGCAGCCCTGTCAAGACATACAAAACCGCCCGGAACGCAGCGCGTTCCGGGCGATCGTTTTGCTTTTTTACTTCTGCTCCTGCGCGGCAAGCTCCTTGAGCGCGTCCTTGCGGGAGAGGTTCACGCGGCCCTTCTCGTCGATCTCGGTGACCTTGACCCAGGTCATGTCGCCGATGTTCAGCACGTCCTCGACCTTCTCCACGCGGCGGTTTTCCAGCTTGGAGATGTGGATCATGCCGTCCTTGCCCGGGGCAAGCTCGACGAACGCGCCGATCGGCAGGATGCGGACGACCTTGCCGTAGTACAGCTTGCCGACCTCGGGGACGAAGCAAATATCGTCGATCATCTTCTTCGCGGCGTCGCAGGACGCGGCGTCGGGAGACGCGATGTGGATGGTGCCGTCGTCCTCAATATCGACCTGCGCGCCGGACTCGGCCACGATCTTCTGGATCATGGAGCCGCCCTTGCCGATGACCTCGCGGATCTTATCGACGTCGATCTTCATGGTGAGCATCTTGGGCGCGAACTCGGAGACCTCCTTGCGCGGCTCGGCGATGCAGGGGATCATCACCTCGTTCAGGATCTCAAGACGGGCCTTGCGGCAGCGCTCGAGCGCGTCGGCGATGATCTCCATCGTCAGGCCGTCGTTCTTCAGGTCCATCTGGATGGCGGTGACGCCTTCGGTGGTACCGGCGACCTTGAAGTCCATCTCGCCGTGGAAGTCCTCAACGCCCTGAATATCGGTGAAGGTGCGCCACTTGCCCGTCTCCTTGTCGGAGATCAGGCCGCAGGAGATACCGGCGACCGGGCGCTTGATGGGCACGCCCGCGTCCATGAGCGCGAGGGTGGAGCCGCAGATGGAAGCCTGCGACGTGGAGCCGTTGGAGGAGACGACCTCGGAGACCACACGGATGCAGTACGGGAACTCGTCCACGCTCGGCAGCACCGGCACGAGCGCCTTTTCGGCAAGGCTGCCGTGGCCGACCTCGCGGCGGGAGGTGGAGCGCGCCGCACGCGCTTCGCCCGTGGACCACTGCGGCATATTATAATGATGGATATAGCGCTTTTCCGTCTCGTCGTAGATGGTGTCGAGCTTCTGCGCGGCGGAGAGTGTATTCAGCGTGCACACGGAGAGCACCTGCGTCTGACCGCGGGTAAACAGGCCCGAGCCGTGCACGCGCGGCAGCACGCCGACCTCGGCGTCCAGCGGGCGAATATCGTCGGGGCCGCGGCCGTCGACACGCTTGCCTTCGAGGAGCCACTTCTTAACGATCTTCTTCTGCATCTTATACAGGCAGACGTCGATCTGGACATCCCACTCGTCGGCATATTTTTCGCCGAACTTCTCCTTGAAGTCCACAACGGCCTCGGTGATGCGGGCCTCGCGGACGTTCTTGTCGTCGGTGTCGAGCGCGTAGGCGATCTTGTCCAGGCCATACTCGCACAGATCGTCGAGCATCTCATGGTTCACGGCCGCCTTCTCAAACGAGAACTTCGGCTTGCCGATGGTGTCAACGATATGGTTGATGAACTCCACGACCTTGACGTTCGTCTCATGGGCCAGCTGGATGCAGTTCATCAGGATGTCCTCTTTGACCTCCTTCGCCTCGGTCTCGATCATCACGACCTTCTCATGGGTGGACGCGATGGTGACGAAGCACTGGCAGGCGTTGCGCTGATCCTGCGACGGGTTCACGATATACTTGCCGTCGAGGTAGCAGACGTTCGTGGTGGCCGTGGGGCCGTTCCAGGGGATGTCGGAATAGGCGATGACGAGCGATGAGCCGATGGACGCGACGATCTCCACGGGGTTATCATAGTCCTGCGCGAGGACGGTGTTGGTGAGCACGACGTCGTTGCGCAGCTCTTCGTCGAACAGCGGGCGCATCGGGCGGTCGATGAGGCGGGAGATGAGGATGCCGCGCTCAGACGGACGGCCCTCGCGGCGGTTGAACGAGCCGGGGATGCGGCCGACGGCGTACATCCGCTCTTCGACCTCGATGGTCAGCGGGAAGTAGTCGATACCGGCCTTCGGAAGGGGCGACGCGACGGCCGTGACGAGCACGACGGTATCGCCGTAGCGGCAGATGGCCTCAGCGTTGCAGAGCTCTGCGACCTTGCCGGTCTCAACGGTAAAGGTACGGCCGCCGATCTCGGTCTCAAAAATGTGATGGTTGGGATACTGTTTACGGGTGACCATGGAAAAACCTCCTTCATTTGCTGCCTGCATGGGAGGTTTAGCACTTGAAGCCGCCGCCGAAGCCGTCGACAGCGCCTTCAACTGCTAAAGAACAGCCCATGCAGGATCTTTGTGATTTGTTTGTGAAAAAGGGCGGCCTTGCGACCGCCCTTTTTGGCTACGAGGTACAAATTACTTACGCAGACCCAGCTTGGCAACGATCGCGCGGTAACGGTTGATGTCCTTCTTGGCCAGATAGTCCAGAAGGCTGCGGCGCTTACCGACCATCATCAGCAGGCCGCGGCGGGAGTGGTTGTCGTGCTTGTGCTCACGCAGGTGCTCGGTGAGGTCGTTGATCCGGCTCGTCAGAACGGCGATCTGGACCTCGGGCGAACCGGTGTCGCCGGG
Organism: uncultured Oscillospiraceae bacterium; assembly: GCA_934631005.1. Lineage (GTDB taxonomy): Bacteria > Bacillota > Clostridia > Oscillospirales > Oscillospiraceae > CAG-170. The sequence goes on along the minus strand of CAKTXA010000018.1, from coordinate 33,274 downwards.
ATGGGTCGCGTACTGCTCGATAATGGCAGTCTTTTCTTCTTTGCGCATCATAGTTGTGTTTCCACCTTTCAAAAGATTCCCCGCAGGACTAAGTAACGGGCAGGCAGAATACCGGGCTGGACCCGGCGGTCTCCCGAAACTGAGTTCTGGGGCGCGGCGCAGTGCGCCATCGTGATTAAGAATAGCATACTCACCGGCAAATGTAAAGCACAATTTTGCCGGGTTTTCTCTATTTTATACGAATTCCCGGAGAAAAACCGTGCCCATGGCCCCAGCGGCGCGCACTGACAAAATCCGCCGTGCGGTCATATAGTGGAACAGGGCGCCACGCGCCCCACAAGACCCGAAGGAAACGGAGTGATCGAATGCTCAAGGTCGCCAAATTCGGCGGATCGTCGCTGGCCGACGCGCGCTGCTTTCTGCAGGTGCGCGACATCGTGCGCGCCGACCCGGCGCGCCGCGTCGTGGTCGTCTCCGCGCCCGGCCGGCGTCACGCCGCCGACCATAAGGTCACCGACCTTTTATATCTCTGCCATGCGCATCTGGAATACCATGTCCCCTGCTGGGATCTGTTCCGGCGCATCCGCGAGCGGTTTTTGCAGATCCGCGACGGCTGCGCGCTGCAAACGCCGATCGGGCAGGCGCTGGATGAAATTTACGGATCGCTCACCCCCGCCACGTCCCGCGACTTTCTCGCCTCGCGCGGGGAGTATCTCGCGGCGCGGCTGATGGCGGATCTGCTGGGCTATGAATTTGTGGACGCCGCCGGATGGCTGCGCTTTGACTACGCCGGGAACGTGCTGACGGAGGAGTCCTTCGCGGCGCTGCACACGCTGGCGGACGGGCGCAAGATCGTCACGCCGGGCTTTTACGGCGTGACGCCGGGCGGCGCGGTGCATACCTTCTCGCGCGGCGGCTCGGACGTGACGGGCAGTCTCGCCGCGGCGGCGCTGCACGCGGACGTGTGTGAAAACTGGACGGATGTACCGGGCGTGCTCGCCGCCGACCCGCGGCTCGTGCCGCAGGCGGAGCCGATCGCGCGGCTGACGTATGCGCAGCTGCAATCGCTTTCGGCAGTTGGGATGCAGGTGCTGCACGAGTCGGCCGTGGAGCCGCTGCGCGCGGCCGGGATCCCGCTGCACATCCGCAGCACGCACCAGCCCGAAGCGCCGGGCACGCTCATCGGCTGCCCGGACACCGGCGGCGGCACGGACGGCGCGGTGGGCTTTGCCGCGCGGCGCGGCATCGCGATGCTGCGCCTGACCCCGCTCGCGCCGCACACGGCGGAGGACGTGCGGCAGACAGTCCAGCAGGCAGGCGTTAAAATTCTGCACAGCGCGGAGGGCTTCGAGCAGATGACGCTGCTGCTGGAGGCGGGCGCGGCGGCGCTGCATCTGGCGGCGGAGCAGCTGGCGCGGCGGCTGCCGCGGACACAGATCAAGCTGCGCGAAAATCTGAGCCTGCTCGCCGCGCTGCAGGGCGGCAAGGGCGCGCTGCCGCGCGTGATCGCCGCCATCCAGGACGCCGGCGTCCCCGTCCACGACCTCGCCCAAACCGACGCATGCCTGCTGATGATCGTCAACGACAGCCAGTTCGAAACAGCCCTGAGGGCAGTATACGAGGCCAGATAACGCACCCCGCGCCCATTTCTAGTCGTAATGTAGGGGCGGGGCTTGCCCCGCCCGCCGGTACGCAACATCGTTCTTTTGCAGCAGTGCCGATTTGCTGGAGGCCCCTTGGCTTCCCCTCGGGGAAGCTGGCTGCGGAGCGATAGCGGAGCAGACTGATGAGGGTCGAGGAGCAGTTGCGTTTAGCTGAAAATGCAAAGCAAACCGTAAGTGCTCCCCGGCCCTCATCAGTCGCCTGCGGCGACAGCTTCCCCCAGGGGAAGCTATGGGGTGCCTACGTTTCGCCGCTGCGTCAGGGATTCGGCAGTACGTGCTTACTTCTTCACTTTTCACTATTCACTTTTACTTCAAACCGCCCCTCCCCTGCGTTACGACGAAATAACGAATTCTTCATTATTCATCATTCATCCTTCATCAAAATACCGCCGGGAGAGACAATTTGTCTCTCCCGGCGGGCATTTTCTTATTTCAGCATTGCCGTCATTGCTTCTTCCAGGGCCTTGATCATGCTCTGGGCTTTTTCCATGGAATCGGCGCGGGTGGCGTAGTAGAATTTGATCTTCGGCTCGGTGCCGGACGGGCGGAGGATGACGGTGCCGTGCTCGCTAAGGGTCAGGCGGAGCATATTCTCCCGCGGAAGTCCCGTGGGCGTCTGCGCGCCCGTGGCGGTGTCGGTCTCAAGCCCGGCGCGGAAGTCCGTCACGCTCGTGACCGGCCAGTCCGCAAGCGTCTTCGGCGGCGCGGCGCGCAGGGCGTCCAGCAGCGCCATGCAGGCGGCCTTCTGCTCGTCGGAGGTAAACACGACGTTCGTCTGCCCCGCGGCAAAGCAGCCGTACTGCGCGTAAAGCGCGTCCATCTCGTCGGCCAGCGTCCGGCCGGCGAGCTTACTGGTGGCGGCCATCTCGGCAATGAGCATGGCGGTGACAACGGCGTCCTTGTCTCGAGCATAATCGCCCTTGAGATAGCCGCAGCTCTCTTCAAAGCCGAGCACGAAATCGTCCGCGTGCCCCGCCTGCTCCAGCTCCAGAATGACGCCGCCGATGTACTTAAAGCCCGTGAGCACCGTGCGCATGGTGCAGCCGTAGGCCGCAGCGATGCGGTCGGCCAGCGGGGTGGAGACGACGCTCTTGACCGCAACGGGATGCGCGGGCAGCTTGTTTTCCTCCTTCATGGCGCGCAGGATGTACTGCAGCAGCAGGCAGCCCATCTCGTTGCCGGAGAATTTGCGGTAACCGGAGGCTGTCGGGATGGCGACGGCGATGCGGTCGGAGTCCGGGTCGGTCGCCATGATGAGGTCTGGTTTTACCTCATCCGCGAGCTTATAGCACTCGCCGAACGACGCGTCGTTCTCTGGGTTCGGGCTCGGGCAGGTGGCAAAGTCGCCCGAGGGCGCTTTCTGCGACTGCGGGATGTGATATTCTGCCCCCAGCTTCTCCAGCATATGGCTCACCGGCTCGCCGCCTGCGCCGCACAGCGGCGAATAGACCACGCGCAGCCCCGCCTCGCGCACGCGCTGCGGCGCGATGGCTTCCTGGAAAATGCGGTCATAGTACGCCTGCCAGACGCTCTCGGCGATGAACTCGACCGCTTTCTGCGAAAGCGCCTGCTCGAATGTCAGCTCCACAGGCCGGAACAGGTCGATCGTCTCGATCGCGGCGGAGACCCTGCCCGCCGGGATCTCGGTCATCTGCCCGCCGTCGGGGCCGTAGCACTTCAGGCCGTTATATTCCTTTGTATTGTGGCTGGCCGAGATGACGATGCCCGCGTCGCAGTGCAGATAGCGCACGGCGAACGACAGCATCGGCGTGGGGCACAGCCGGTCATAGACATACACGTGCACGCCGGACTCCGCCAGCGCCGCCGCGCAGATCTCGGCAAAGCGCCGGGAGTTATGGCGGCAGTCATAGCCGATGGCGCAGGTCTTTTTGCCCGGCGTCTCGGTGAGATACGCGGCCAGGCCGCGCGCCGCCTGCCGGACGGTATAGTCGTTCAGGCACGCGATGCCCGCGCCCATGATGCTGCGGATGCCCGCCGTGCCGAAGGTCTGCCTGTGGCCGAAGCGCTGCTCGATGAGCGCGTCGCTCCCTGCCATGGCGCGCAGCTCGTCCAGCGTTTCGCCGGTGCAGTTTGCGAGCCAGCGTTCGTATTCCCGTTTGACCGTGTCGTTCATACCTTTTCATCCTTTCCCGTTCTGTTTCCGCGCAGCGCCTGCCACGCGCACGCCAGCGTCCACAGCGTGCTGCCGCCGCAGATAAGGGCCTCGCTCCCCCGCAGGTCGGCCAGCGACACCGCGCCGAAATAAATGCCCATCAGGGCAAAAAACGCAAGCACCCGGCGCTTTCCCAGATCAAAACAGAACTGCGCCGCATGGAACGTGGCCAGCATAAAGCCGATCGCCGCGAACAGCCAGAAGCAGTAGTCCAGCACCGCCGGGTCGACCGTCCAGTGGCGGAAGTCGTAAAACAGCTTCGCCACGTAAAACAGCACCACCGCGACATACAGCCACACGTTCGGCATCCGCCCGCGCGCCCGCAGGATCGCCGCGCCTGCCAGGCACGCGCCCGCGAGCACGCCGAGCATCCCGAGGATGCGGGCAAAGCCCGCGCTCTGCACCAGCATCAAAAAGCCGCCCAGCAGCATCACCGCGCCGCCGCAGGCGCTCGCCGCGCCGTCCAGCTTCGACGGGGCGAACAGCGCCGCAAATTCCTTACACGGCGAAAGCGTCAGGCTCACAGCCAGACTGGCCAGCGCCGCCAGCGCTGACACGCCGATCAGCCACCCGGCTCCCGCGCCCGCGCGCTCGGCACGCCGCAGGAAAAACCCCGCCGCCGCGCACACTGCAATGAATATCAGAAAATACCGCGCTCCTCTGCGCTGTTTCATATCCTTGCCTCCATCCGGTTCATTCGGTTTCAGTATAGCATACCGTGCGGTTTTTTTACAGCCCGCGGGCGGAATTTTTTGAGAAGCGCCGCGCACAGGCGCGTGTTTTGAGAAAATGGGAAAAGTTTTGCACATTTGCCGCGCTTTTTTTCATAAATCTATTGCAATTTCCATATATAGATGATATAATCCAAGCGTTCTGATCGTAGTTTACTGGAGAGTGGGGATTTGATCCCCACTCTTTTTTGTGAGAAAGGATGGTTTTGTGAAGATCACACAGCAGGTCGCGGAGTTCTCCGAGCCCATCGTGCGCGCGCACGGGTGCTCTCTTTGGGACGTGGAATACGTCCGCGAGGGCGGCGAATGGTTCCTGCGGCTGTATATCGACAAGGAGGGCGGCGTGGACATCGCCGACTGCGAGGCCATCTCGCGCGCGGTCGATCCCATCCTGGATGAAAAGGACCTCATCGCCGAGAGCTACAGCTTTGAGGTCTGCTCGGCGGGGCTGGAGCGGCAGCTGAAGCGCCCGTCTGATTTTGCGCAGTTCATGGGCGCAAGCGTCACCGTGCGGCTCTACACCGCCAAAAACGGCTCCAAGGAGCACACCGGCACGCTGTGCGGCTATGACGGCGGCGCCGTGAGCATCGAAACGCCCGCGGGCACGCTGCGGTTTGAGAAAAACGAGGTCGCCATGGTGCGGCTTCATGTGGATTTTTAACGAGGAGGATACTGGAAAAATGAACGCCGAAATTTTTTCCGCCCTGGCACAGCTCGAAAAGGAGCGGGGCATTCCGCAGGAATATATGATCGACAAGATCTCGCAGGCGCTGGTCGCCGCGTATAAAAAGGATAAGGAAGGCTATACCGACAACGTGTTCGTGGATGTAGCCGACGGCGAGATGAAGCTCTACGTCCAGAAGGAGGTCGTGGACGACGTCATCTCCCCCGCCACCGAAATTTCGCTCGACGCCGCGCAGAAGATCAGCCCGCACGCGCAGCTGGGCGACCTTGTGAACACTGAGATCAAAACGCAGGCCTTCGGCCGCATCGCCGCCCAGACGGCCAAGCAGGTCATCATCCAGGGCATCCGCGAGGCCGAGCGCGGCATGGTCTTTGACGCGTTCGCGTCCAAGGAGCATGAGATCCTCACGGCAACGGTCCTGCGCATCGAGCCCGCCAGCGGCGATATGATCGTGCGCATCGGCGGCGGGCAGGATAAGACCGACGCCATGCTGGCCGCCTCCGAGCAGGTGCGCGGCGAGCATTATAAAGAGGGCGACATCATCCGTGTGTATGTGGTAGAGGTCCGCCGCTCCACGCGCGGCCCGCAGGTCATCGTCTCGCGGACGCATCCGGGTCTGGTCAAGCGTCTGTTCGAGCTGGAGGTGCCCGAGATCGCCGACGGTCTGGTGGAGGTCAAGTCCATCGCCCGGGAGGCGGGCTCCCGCACGAAGCTGGCCGTGGCGGCCACGGAGGAGAACATCGACCCCGTGGGCGCGTGCGTCGGCCCGCGCGGCGCGCGCGTCGGCGCGGTCGTGGACGAGCTGCACGGCGAAAAAATGGACATCGTCGTCTGGTCGGACGATCCGTGCAAGTTCATCGCCTCGGCGCTCAGCCCGTCGGACGTCGTGTCCGTCACGGTGCTGCCCGGCGCGCTCAAGGCCTGCCGCGTGGTCGTGCCCGACGATCAGCTGTCGCTGGCCATCGGCAAGGAGGGCCAGAACGCCCGTCTCGCCGCGCGCCTGACCGGCTATAAGATCGACATCAAGTCCGTTTCGCAGGCAAAGGAGCTGCCCGCGATCGAAGAGGAAGCGGCGGAGGAGCCCGCCGCGCAGGACGAGGGCGCTGCGGAATAAGCCCCGGTCATAGAAGAGGGAGGCGTTCGGATGCAGAAGAAGATCCCCATGCGGCAATGCGCCGGCTGCCGCGCGATGAAGCCGAAAAAAGAGCTGGTGCGCGTGGTGCGCTCGCCGGAGGGCGTGCTCTCGCTGGATTTCCGCGGCAAAGCGCCCGGGCGCGGCGCGTATGTCTGCCCCGACGCGCAGTGCCTGAAGCAGGCGCGCAAGTCGCGCGCGCTCGAGCGCAGTCTCGACTGCGCCATCCCGCCGGAAATTTACGACGCGCTGGAGGCGCAGATGGAGGGCGGCGCGCATGAATGAGAAAGCACTGCGGCTGCTGGGTCTGGCGCGCCACGCGCGGCGGCTGGAGGCCGGCGAGGAGCCGGTCGTGATCCTCTGCCGCAGCGGCAAGGCACGGCTGGTGCTGCTGGCGAGCGACGCGGGCGGCCATACGCTGCGGCGGGCGGAAAATCTCTGCCGCGGCAAAAACACGCCGCTGCTGATCACGCCGCTCACCAAAGACGAGCTGGGGAGTGCCCTCGGCTGCAACGCCTGCGCGCTGTGTGCGCTGAGTGACACCGGCTTTGCCGTCTCGCTCCTGCAGGCATTGGAAAACTGCCCCGAGGCCGGGGCGCTGCTGCCGCAGCTGCAGCAGCTCGACGAGCGGATGCGCCGCCGGCGCGACGAAGCGCGCGCGCACCGCAGCAACGTCAAACACGGAAAAAAGTAACGGAGGTGGCTGTATGAGTATAGAAGTGAAGTACAAGATCAAAGAGGTCGCGGACGATTTTGCCATGCCGGCAAAGGATGTTATCGAGGTCGTGGGAAAGTTTTTCCCGAAGCCCAAGAGCAGCTCGCAGAATCTTTCGGAGGAGCAGCTGAACGTGGTGTTCGACTATCTGACGCAGACGCACCAGATCGCCTCGCTGGAGGAGGTCTTTGCCGTCGCGCCCGCGCCCAAGGCGCCGGAAAAGGCTGTGGAAGCGCCGAAGGCCGCCGCAGCGCCCGCGCAGGCTGCCGCGCCCAAGGCGCAGGAGGGCGCAAAGCCCGCGTCCGCGCCCGCGCAGCAGCAGAAGCCCGCCGCGCAGCAGCCGACCCCCGCAAAGCCCGCCGCCCCGGCGCAGCCGGAGCGCAAGCGCGAGCGCCGCGTCATCGACACCAGCGCCGTCACGGTCAACGCCGACCGCTATGACGACCGCGTCGACTCGCTCGTCTCCGAGCGCGTGCAGAACTATCAGAGCGGCAAGCAGAAGATCGGCAGCAAGAACAAAAAGCAGCAGCAGGCGCGCCGCTTCGGCAGCAAGTCCCGCTCCGAGGAGCAGGAGAAGATGCGCCGTCTGCAGCTGGAGATCGCCAAAAAGGCCCCCACGCTCGTGAAGATCCCCGATGAGATCACCGTGGGCGAGCTGGCCTCGCGCATGAAGAAAACGGCCGTCGAGGTCATCAAATGCCTGATGCGCAACGGCGTGATGGCCACGGTCAACCAGACGATCGACTTTGACACCGCGGAATTCGTCGCCACCGAGCTTGGCTGCAAGGTCGAGCGCGAGGTCGTGGTGACGATCGAGGAAAAGCTGTTCGACGACCATCAGGACACCGCCGACGAGCTCGTCGCCCGTCCGCCGGTCGTGGTGGTCATGGGCCACGTCGACCACGGCAAGACGTCGCTGCTCGACTATGTGCGCCACGCCAAGGTCGCAGCCGGTGAGGCCGGCGGCATCACGCAGCACATCGGCGCGTATACCGTGAAGGTGAACGGCCAGCCCATCACCTTCCTCGACACGCCGGGCCACGCCGCGTTCACCGAGATGCGCGCGCGCGGCGCGATGTGTACCGACATCGCCATTCTGGTCGTGGCCGCGGACGACGGCATCATGCCGCAGACCATCGAGGCCATCAACCACGCCAAGGCCGCGGAGATCCCCATCATCGTGGCCGTCAACAAGATGGATAAGCACGGGGCGAACCCCGACCGCATCCTCACCCAGCTCACCGAGCACGGCCTGACCCCCGCCGAGTGGGGCGGCGAGACCGAGGTGTGCAAGATCTCCGCCAAGACCGGCGACGGCATCGACGATCTGCTGGAGACCGTGCTGCTCACCGCCGAGATGCAGGAGCTCAAGGCCAACCCCAACCGCGCCGGTAAGGGCACGGTCATCGAGGCGCGGCTGGATAAGAACCGCGGCCCGATCGCGACGCTCCTTGTGCAGAACGGCACGCTGCGGCAGAGCGACCTCATCATCGCCGGCACGGCCGTGGGCCGCGTGCGCGTGATGACGAACGACAAGGGCCAGCAGGTCAAGTCCGCGGGTCCGTCCATCCCGGTGGAGATCACGGGCCTGACCGAGGTCCCCGCGCCGGGCGACGAGTTCAATGTGGTCGCCGACGAGCGCATGGCCCGTCAGCTCGTGGAGCAGCGCAAGCAGAAGATCAAGGACGATCTCAACAAGCTCAACCAGAAGGTCACGCTCGAAAGCCTGTTCTCCAAGCTCAAGGAGGGCGAGATGAAGGAACTGAACCTCATCGTCAAGGCGGACGTGCAGGGCTCTGCCGAGGCCGTGAAGGCTTCGCTCGAAAAGCTCTCCAACGACGAGGTGCGCGTGCGCGTCATCCACGCGGGTGTCGGCGCGATCAACGAGTCCGACATTCTGCTCGCCTCCACGTCCAACGCCATCGTGGTCGGCTTCAATGTCCGCCCGAACGATCAGGCGCAGGCGGCTGCCAAGCGCGATAAGGTCGATATGCGGATGTACCGCGTCATCTACGACGCCATCAATGAGATCGGCGACGCAATGAAGGGCATGCTCGCGCCGAAGTTCCACGAGGTCATCATCGGCCACGCCGAGGTGCGCCAGACCTACAAGGTCTCGTCCGTCGGCACCGTGGCGGGCTGCTATGTGAAGGACGGCAAGATCACCCGCGACGCGCAGGTGCGCGTGCTGCGTGACAACATCGTCATCCACGAGGGCGTGCTCGGCTCCCTGCAGCGCTTCAAGGACTCCGTCAAGGAGGTCGCGCAGAACTACGAGTGCGGCATGTCCATCGACAAGTTCAACGACATCAAGGAAGGCGACATTTTCGAATGCTTCGTCATGGAACAGATCAAAGATTAAAAAAACAGCTGCTGTGCCGCTCCGCGGCACAGCACCTGACGTTTTTGACCACAAGGAGGTACTATGGCTTCCAATCGAATCGGTCGGATCAATGAGGAGATCCAGCGGGAGCTGGCGGAGCTGATCCGGCAGCTCAAGGACCCGCGCGTGCAGACGATGATCTCCATCACCCGCGTGGACACCACGCCCGACCTGCGCTATGCCAGGGTCTATATCAGCGTGCTCGACGAGGCGCACAGCAAGGACGCCATGCGGGGGCTTCGCTCTGCGGGCGGCTGGCTGCGGCGGGAGCTGGGCGCGCGGCTGCAGCTGCGCTATACGCCCGAGCTCGTCCTGGAGGAGGACGACTCGCTCAAATACGGCGCGCATATGTATGACCTTTTGAGCAAGCTCAACATTTCCAAAGACGATGAGGACGGTGAGGGCCATGACGCGCAGTGAAGCCGCCGCGTTCTTAAAGGCGCACGACGGCTACCTCATCCTGACCCACCGCCGCCCTGACGGCGACACCTGCGGCTGTGCCATCGCGCTGTGCCGCGCGCTGCGCGCGCTCGGCAAAACAGCGGCTGTGTACGATAACCCGCAGTTCACCGCCCGCTTTGCCCCCTATCTCGCGGAGCTGACGCGCGGCGGCATCCGCCCGGACGATACGCTCATCAGCGTGGATCTGGCGGCGGACAATCTGCTGCCGTTCGGCGCGGAGGATACCGCCGGGCGCATCCGGCTGGCCATCGACCACCACGGCAGCCACTCGCTCACCGCCGAGCGGTGCCTGCTGGAGGCTGACCGCGCCGCGTGCGGCGAGATCATCTTCGGCCTGCTCTGTGAGCTCGGCGTGCAGCCTGACCGCGCGATCGCGGACGCGCTGTATATCGCCATCTCCACCGACACCGGCTGCTTCCGCTACTCCAACGTCACCGGCAACACCCTGCGCGTGGCGGCGCAGCTGATCGACTGCGGCGCGAACATCGCGCCGATCAACAAGCTGTTTTTCGACACCAAGAGCTTTGCCCGCCTGCAGCTGGAGGCGCGGCTGACCGGCAGCGTGGAGCTGTACGCAAACGGCATGGTCGGCATCTGCACGCTGCCGAAGGCGTGGCTCACGCAGCTGCATATCAGCGAGGACGACATCGACTCCATCTCCGGCTTCGCCCGCTCCATCGAGGGCGTGGAGATCGGCGTGATGATCCGCGAGGTCGAGGGCGGCATGGGTAAAATTTCGCTCCGCACCGGCCCCGCCTATGACGCGGCGGCGCTTTGCAGCGAGCTTGGCGGCGGCGGTCACGCCGCGGCGGCGGGCTGCTCGGTCGCGGGCGGCATTGACGCGGCGAAGGCCGCGATCCTGGATGTCCTGCGCCGCAGCGGCGTAGCGCTTTGAACAGTATGGCAAACGGAATTCTGGTCATGGACAAGCCCGCCGGATGGACGAGTCAGGACGTGGCGGCGAAGCTGCGCGGCGTGTTTCACGAAAAGCGCGTGGGCCACGGCGGCACGCTCGACCCGATGGCGACGGGCGTTTTGCCCATTTTTGTGGGCCGCGCCACGCGCGCGGCGCAGTTTTTGGAATCGGCGGATAAGGAATATATCGCGCAGCTGCGGCTCGGCGTCGTGACCGACACACAGGACGCGTGCGGCAATATCCTCTCGCAGCAGACGGTCGGCGTGACGCGCGAAGCGCTCGAAGCGGCGCTCGTGCGCTTTACCGGCGAGATCGAGCAGATCCCGCCGATGTACTCCGCCGTAAAGATCGGCGGCAAAAAGCTCTACGAGCTGGCACGCCGCGGCAAGGAGGTCGAGCGCCCCGCGCGCACGATCACCGTGCACGCGCTGGAGATCCTGGACGGCGCGGACGATCTGTGGACGCTGCGCGTGCACTGCTCCAAGGGCACATATGTGCGCACGCTCTGCCATGACATCGGGCAGATGCTCGGCTGCGGCGGGTGTATGCAGACGCTGCGGCGCACGCGCGCGGGCGCGTTTGACCTGTCGCAGGCGATCACGATGGAACAGCTTCTCGCCTTTGCGCGGGAGCATGATCCGCAGGAGCTGCTCATGCCCGTGGACGCGCTGTTCGCGGCGCATCCGGCATACATCGTCACGCTGGGGCAGGCGGCGCGCATCCGCAACGGCGCGGACGTCACCGACCGGTCTTTTGCAAGCGGCCTGTGCCGTGTGTATACGCAGACGGGCGAATTTCTGGCGCTGGCACGCTGCGAGGGCGGCGTGCTGCACACGGTCAAGAGCTTTTTTGAGGTGAAGTAGGTTGCAGACAAAACGCGTGCTCGCGCTCGGCTTTTTTGACGGCGCGCACATCGGCCACGGCGCGCTTTTGCGCCGCACACGGGCGCTGGCCGACCGGCTCGGCGCGCAGGCGGCGGCGCTGACATTCGACGCGCCCCCGGCGCAGGTCATCTCCGGCGCGCCCGTCGCGCTGATCAGCGCGCCCGGCGACCGCGCGCGGCTCATGCGGCAGCTGTACGGCATGGACGAGGTGCTCGTCCGCCATTTTGACCGCGATCTGATGCACCTTTCGTGGCAGGACTACATTGAGCGGCTGCTGCTCGGCGAGCTCGGCGCAGTGCACGTTGTGTGCGGCGCGGATCACCGCTTCGGCTTCCGCGGCGAGGGTACGGCGGAGCGTCTGCGCGATTTTTGCGCCGCGCGCGGTGTCGGCTGCGACATCATCGAAAAGGTCGTGCTGGACGGCGCTGCCGTCAGCTCCACGCGCATCCGCGCGCTTTTGCAGGCGGGCGAGCTCGACGCGGCGCGGCGGCTGCTCGGCCACGCGCAGCTGCTCTCCGGGGTGGTCGCGCACGGCGCGCACCGCGGCGGGCCCATCGGCTTTCCCACGGCGAACCTCCCCTTCCCCGCGGGCGTGCTCGTGCCGCCGCGCGGCGTGTACTGCGCGCAGGCGCAGCTAGCCGGCGGGTCGCTTTTCCCGGCGGTCGTGAACATCGGCGTGCACCCCACGGCGGGCAGCCTGCCCGCGCCGATTTTGGAGGCGCACCTGTGCGGCTTTGACGGCGACCTGTACGGTCAGCCCCTCGCGGTGTGGCTGTATCACTTCCTCCGCCCGGAGCAGACGTTTTCGTCCATGGACGCGCTCGCCGCGCAGATCGCGGCTGACCGCGACGCGACCGTCCGATATTTTGAAACAAAAAAACCGTAAAACGCACTGCGTTTTACGGTTTTTCTTTCGTTTCCGGCGCTTCTCTTTGCCGTTTTTCGACGATGTATTTCTTCAGCACCAGATTGATAAACTGCGAAACAGAGCGGTCGTCATTCTCCGCTTCCTCCCGCACCAGCTCCAACAGGTCGGAGTCGATGGTTATACTGATCTTTTCCTTTAACGGTCTCACACGATCACCCCGCAGAAAATTATAGTATATTATATCCTTCCATATTGATTTCTGCGGCAAAGTAGTATATAGTAGTGCTATAGGCGATACATCGCAAGTCTATCTGACCTGTGCACCCTGCGCCCGCCCTCTCCTTTTCGTTTTCATTCTTCCATTCTGCGGGCGCGTGCAAAAAGGAACCTCCGGCCAACCCCGGAGGTTCCTTTCATTCAGCGCAGTCCCTATCAGGCCGCAGGGCGGACGACTCTGTCCGCCCGTTGGTGCGCAATATCGTTCTTTTTGAGCAGTGCCGATTCGCTGGAGGCCCCTTGGCTTCCCCTCGGGGAAGCTGTCTGCGGAGCGCAGCGGAGCAGACTGATGAGGGTCGGGGAGCAGCTGCGTTTAGCTGGGCATGCAAAGCAAATCGCAAATGCTCCCCGGCCCTCATCCGGCTCGCTTCGCTCGCCACCTTCCCCGAGGGGAAGGTATGGGGTGCCTGCCATTCTGCGGTGCGTGCAAAAATAGCTGCTGCCTGCCAATGTAGGAGCCACGATGTGTCCTAAAAATGCGTGCAGCAGTGCTTTGGCTGCTGTTTCGGCAGTCTTGTCGATAGGGCGTTCTCTTACCGCGTCATGTTATACAGCGCGTTCAGGTGGAACATGACCTGATTCTGCTTTTCGGGCGGCAGCTCGGCAAACCAGCGTTGGGCGGCGAAGATGTCGGCGGTGCTCGCGCCGTCGGTGTGCTCGCCAAATACCAGCTCATCCAGCGACAGGTGCATGGAGTTGTGCAGGCGGATCAGCGTGTCGACCGTGGTGTTGCCGTCGATCAAAATGGACTGCAGCGTCGAGCGCGCAATGCCCAGCTCTGCCGAGAACTCAGCCAGCGTCTCGTCCCGCATCTGCTGATAAAGCCGCAGGTTTTCCGCCAAATGATTGTATTGTTCCATCCTATTCGCTTCCTTTCGTGCAGCACTGTAAGCATACAAAATATTCCACACCCCGACACGCCGGTTTTTCGTCTTTTCCCGCCGATATTCCGGTATGCCGCCAGCCTGCCCCCGCCGCGCATCCCAAAAGCATGCGCCGGACGATTTTTCGTCCGGCGAAAATTTTTTGCTTTTTTGCAAATTCACTATTGGCATTTCGGAACTAGTGAATATAATACAGTAGTGTAAGATTAAAACGTGAAAGGAGCGTTCCATGAACACACAGTATAAAAAAGGTGTGCTGGAGCTTTGTGTGCTGGCGCTGCTGCACCGGCGCGACTGCTATGGATATGAGATTTCCGATTACCTCTCCGGCCACATCGACATCGCCGACGGTACGGTCTATCCGATCCTGCGCAAGCTGAAGGCCGACGGCCTGCTCACCACCTACTTGCAGGAGGAGAGCGGCGGCCCGCCGCGCAAATACTATCAGCTCACGCAGCTCGGCCGCGAGACGTACCAGTCCGACCGCGCCGAATATCTGCAATTTGCCCAGTCTGTCAGAACATTATTGGAGGATGAGAACCATGACAAAGCTTGAATTTATGACGCAGCTCGCCGCGGAGCTGCATAAGAGAAATATCGCCGACGCCGCCGACGTGCTGGAGGAATACGAGCAGCACTTCGCCTTTAAGCTCGCCGACGGCTACTCCGAAGAGGAGATCGCCGCCCGGCTCGGCAGCCCCGCGGAGCTGGCCGCGCAGTTTGACCCCGCACCGCAGGGCACAAAGCGCCGCTCCGCCGCGCTGACGTGGCTGTGGCTCGGCTGGGTCGATGTGTTTTTCGGCCTGTTCGCGATTTTGCTGCTGGCCTTCGGCATCGTGCTGGCCGCGTGCGTCGTCAGCTTCGGCGCTGTCGGCGTGTGCCTGATCGCGAATATCACCAGCCTGCCCTTCGTCGCCCTGCCCACAATGCCCTACTGGTGCGGCGCGATCCTCGGGCTGAGTTTGCTGGCTCTTTGCGCGCTGTCCGTCGCCGGATGTGTCTGGTTCTTCTCGTTCTTCCGGCAGCTCCTCCGCGCCTACGGCCGCTTCCACCAGAATATGCTCGCGCCGTGCTATGGCGCGGCGACGCTCCCGCCGCTGCCGATGGCGCCGCAAGCCTCCGCCAAAGCCAGACGCCGTCTGCGCCGTCTGGCGCTCATCGCGCTGGCGCTGTTCGCGGTCTGCTTCGTGCTGTCGTATGTCGTGTGCGCCCTGTCCGCCGGATCGTTCCAGTTCTGGCACGTGTGGGGCTGGTTCGCAGGCTGAGGTGACAGCGTCATGTACGGTCTCAACGCAGTCGCTCTTGTCCTGTTCGGCTGCATCAACGTCCTCGCCTATCACCTCTGCAAGTCCCCCGCGGCGCTGCGCAGGCGCGTGCTCACCGCGCTGTGCGCGGTGCTGCTGGGCGGAAACCTGCTGCGCTACGGCGTCGTCTATCCGTTTGTCCTGCACGAGGTAAAGCTCCCGGTGGAGTTTTCCACCGTCGCCTATTTCGCCGTCCCCGTGATCCTGCTGACGTCCGGAAAGCGCCTGCACAGCTGGGCGGCCTACTCGGGGCTGATGGCCGGCTTCTTCTACTACCTGACGATGATCCTTGCCGGCGGGCCGCTGTTCGCCGCGCACGCGCCCGGTGATGTCTACATCTCTCTGTTCTGCCACGGCGCGGTCTACTTCTGCGGCTTTGTGACGATCGGGACGGAGGAATGCCGCGCCAAGGACGCGCCGAAGCTGGTGCTGAACGTTGCGCTGGTAGCCGTCCGGGCGGCGCTGCTGCGCCCGCTCGTGGCGGGGAGCGAAGGGCTTCTCATCTACATCCTGCTCGACGCCGCGCCCGTCCGCTACGCTCTGCCGCAGAGCGCGTGGCGCATTGCCCTGCCCGTCTATTACATCGCCGTGGAAGCCTTCGTCCTGCTGACCATCCGCGGCTTTTTCCGCACCAACCGCCGCCAATACCGCAAATTCTCCACCCTGCGCGCGGCGTGAACCCGCAACTTTTACAGGAGGTATTTTATGAACACAGTCGTGATCACGGGCGCGACCTCCGGCATCGGGCTGGAGAGCGCGAAGCTGCTGGCGCAAAACGGCTTTCAGGTACTCGGCGTCGGCCGCAGTGCGGCGCACTGCGACCGGGCGGTCGAGGCCATCCGCGCCGCCGCGCCGCAGGCAAATCCCGTTTATTTTACCACCGATCTCATGCAGCTGCGCGAGGTAGACCGCGTGGCCGCGGAGCTGACCGGCTACATTACAAAACACTGCGGCGGCAGGCTCTTTGCGCTCATCAACAACGCCGGCTGCGCCCGCGGCTATTACATGACCACCGAGGACGGCTATGAGCAGCAGTTCGCGCTCAACTATCTGGCCGGATTTCTGCTGACGTATCACCTGCTGCCGCTGCTCAAAAGCGCGGGCGGGCGCGTCATTATGACCAGCAGCCGCTCCCACAGGGGTGCGCGCGTCCACTGGGACGATGTGATGCTCACCCACCGCTACGGCCCGCTGACGGCCTACAAGCAGTCCAAGCTCTGCGACATCCTCTTTGCCCGCGGCCTCAACGACCGCTATGCTGCGTCTGGCATCCGCGCCTACGCCGTAGATCCCGGCCTTGTGCGCACGGACATCGGCAATAAGGGCGCAGGCGGGCTGGTCAATTTCATCTGGTCGCTGCGCAAGCTCGGCGGCGTGAAGCCTGAGGTGCCCGCGCAGACCTATGCCTTCCTCTGCGACCCGGCGCAGGAGCCGCGCGAGCTCTACTACTACCTGTGCAGGCCGCAGGCATACAGCGCACAGGTCACCGCGCACAATGCCGACTGCCTGTTCGCGCTCAGCGAGCGGCTGTGCGGCGTCACGTTTGAAAAGGAGGTCTCGGCATGAATGTTCTGATCACCGGCGCAGCCGGCGGCCTTGGCCGCGCGATGGCGGTAGAGTGCGCCAAGCGCGGCTGGCGCCTGTTTTTGACCGATGTGCAGGAGGACGCGCTGCGCCGCGTGCAGACCGGGCTGGAGCGGCAGTTTGACGCGACGGTCACCGTAAAGGCGTGCGATCTGACGGACCCCGCCAGTGTGGACGCGCTGCTCGCAGTATTTGATGAGCGCGGTCTCCGGTTCGATATGCTGCTGAACATCGCGGGCGTGGATTTTGAGGGTGGCTTTCTCTCGCGTGACCGCGAGCACGTTGTGAAGATCGTCACGCTCAACGACGCCGGGACGCTGCGCATCACCCACGCCATCCTTGAGCGCCGCCGCCCGGATAAGCGCTTTACGGCGGTGTTCGTCTCCAGTCTAGCGTCCATGTTCCCCATGCCGCTCAAGGCGACCTACGCCGCGTCCAAACGGTTTTTGCTGGACTTTGCCACCTCGCTGCGGCAGGAGCTGAAGGGTCAGAACGCGAATGCACTGGTGCTCTGCCCGGCGGGCATGGTCACAACGCGGGAGAATCTTGCGGCCATCGAGGCGCAGGGCTTCTGGGGCGATGTGACGACCAATCCACTCGAGCGCGTGGCAAGGCGAACGCTCGACCGCGCGCTGGCAGGCCGGGCCACGTATATCCCCGGCGGGCTAAACCGCACGCTGTCCGCGCTCGGCGCGCTGCTGCCCCGCACCTGGGTCGCCGGGATCATCTACCGCCGCTGGCGCCGCGCACAGAAAAAATGGCTGGACGGCGCCTGCGCCGCCTGAATGTAAAAAACGCTCCTGGATGCTGAACGCATCCGGGAGCGGACTTTTTTATGTTACGGCTCTCGCACTGTGCCGCCGGTCACGAGCAGCTCGCCGTGGTCGCAGCAGATGGCGTCCGCGCCGCCGGAGACGGTCACGTCGCCCTCGCCGAGCCACAACCCCTCGGCCAGATACACCGTGCCGCCCGTGATCTCCACACGGCCGCGCTCGATGTGCACCGGGCAGTCCGTGCGCAGCGTGCCGCTGACGGTGAGCGCGGCGTTTTTCATCCACATCTCGCCCGCGCAGGCGAGCTCACCCGCGATCTGCACAAATGCTTCGCCGCCGGACGCGCTGTCCAGCTGCACCGTCTCCGCCGCGATGCGCGCGTTTTCCTCCACGATCAGCGCGCCGTTCAGGCCGCCCCAGCCGTAAAGGCCCAGCGTCCGCACCGAGAGCGCCCCGTCGCCGCTCGCCAGCAGCCCCGTGCCGCCGAGGTCACCGTCTACAACGCTCTCCCCCGCCAGCTCCGCGTGCAGCGCGCCCCACGGGATGAGCGACTCCAACTGCGCATTTTCCAGCCGCAGCGTCCCGGCAAAGTATCCGGCGCCGGTCTCCGCGAGCGTCAGGCTGTCCCACGCCGCGCCCGCCGTGCCCTCCGGCAGCCAGTCGGGGCTGAAGGCCGTCTGATAATAGAAGCTTTGCGCGTCATCCCCCGCCGTGACGCTCGCGGCGTACTCCGTGACCGTCGCCTGCGAAAGCCCCTGCACCGTGAGCGTGCCCGCGCCGCCCTCGATGTGCGTGCCCGCGGGCAGCTCGCAGGCAAAATAGCCCGCGCCGCCCGCCAGCGTGATCGCCGTGTTCTCCGAATCCACCCAGTCGATGAGCGCTGCGCCGCCGCGCAGGTAGAGCTCCTCCGCCGCCATGCCGCGCGCCAGCAGCACGCCGCCAGCCAGCAGCGCCGTCCCGTCCGTGGCAAGGCGCTCGGTGAGCAGCGTCCCACCGCGCTGAACCAAGGCGAGCGGCTGCGCCGCGTTCTGCGTGAGCGTGACCGAGCTGCAGATGAGCGTCACGTCGCCGTCCACGATCAGCGCCGGGAGCCCCAACGCCCCGCCGCCGCAGGTGAGATCGTCCAACCGCAGCGTCCCCGTGCCGGTGACGAGCACACAGTCGAAGCCCTCAAAAATGCCAAGCTCCGGCGCGGTCACGACCGCGCAGTCGCCCGTGATATTCAGCCGCAGGATGCCGCCGCTTGCGGGCGCAATGTTCGGCACGGCGCAGTTTTCCGCCAAGATGGTCAGCGCGTGATACGTCTCGCCGTCCCACGCCAGCTGGCTGGCCGCGCTCTCGCGCACCGCGCCGCCGTTTGAAAATTCCTCCACCGTCACGCCGTCCGCGCCCGCGCTCTGCCGCAGGTCGGCGAACTGCCCATCCGGCAGGTGCACGCCGTAGACCGGACTCACGCCGTCTGACGCGTTTGCCGCCGCGTGCGTGTCCTCGACCGTCTCCGCGGGGCCGCAGCGCGCCGCCGTGTCAAAATACGCCCGGCAGCTCTCCGGCAGGTCGTCCGCCGCAAGCGGCGTCTCAGCCGTTACGTCCTCCAACGAATCGTCCGGCGCGGCGTCCGAAGCCGCTTCCGCCGGATCGGCCTGTACCGGTTCAGTTTGTGCCGGTTCCGGCGTCGTTGACGGCGCATCCTGCGCCGCGCAGCCGCTCAAGACAAAAACGCCGCCAAAATCGCCGCGACCCACCGTTTCATACCCACACCCTCTTACCGTTTTTTCCAGCATACCATACCAGAAGTCAGCCGTCAACCGCGCGGTCGCATGCGCCGAGCGCCCCCACGCTTCGTCGTAACGTAGGGGAGGGGCTTGCCCCTCCCGCAAGTGGGCAGCTGTGGCTTTTGCACGCACTGACAGGGTGGTACGCACCCCATACCTTCCCCTCGGGGAAGGTGGCGAGCGCAGCGAGCCGGATGAGGGCCGGGGAGCACTTGCGCATAGCTTTGCAGTTGTACCAAAACGCAACTGCTCCCCGGCCCTCATCAGTCTGCTCCGCTAACGCTCCGCAGCCAGCTTCCCCCAGGGGAAGCCAAGGTGCCCTCAGCAAATCGGCGCTGCTGCAAAAGAACGATATTGCATACCAACGGGAGGGGCAAGCCCCTCCCCTACATTACGACGAAACCCGTTCACTCTTCAATATTCCTTCAAATATACCGTCCTGTCCGGCTTTCGGGGCAGGCTTTGACTTGCTCGGGTGTGCCGGCGCACACCAGCTCGCCGCCTTCGGTGCCGCCGCCGGGGCCGAGGTCGAGGATGTAGTCCGCGCTGCGGATCACGTCCAGATCGTGCTCGATCACCACGATCGTCGCCCCGCGCGAAAGCAGCCGGTCAAACACCTCCAACAGCGTCCGCACGTCGAGCGGATGCAGGCCGATCGTCGGCTCGTCAAAGACGAACAGCGTATCGTCCTGCGCCTTTCCCAGCTCGCTCGCCAGCTTCAGCCGCTGCGCTTCGCCGCCGGACAGGCCCGGCGTCTGCTCGCCGAGCGTGAGGTAGCCGAGCCCCAGCGACTGCAAAACGCCCAGCCGCTGCGCCACCACCCGGCGCTGCGCACACGCCTGCGCCGCCGTGGCCACGTCCATATCCATCAGCTGCGGCAGCGAGCACTGCCCGCCGCGCGCGTCCGCGATCGTGATCTCGCCCGCCGCCTTTCCATACCGCGACCCGCGGCACTCCGGGCACGGGATCTCCACGTCCGGCAAAAACTGCACATCCAGGTCGATCAGCCCCGTCCCGTCGCACATCGGGCAGCGGAGCGAGCCGGTGTTATACGAAAAATCGCCCGCGCCGTACCCGCGCGCCTTCGCCTCGGGCGCGGCGGCAAAGAGCTTGCGCAGCTCGTCGTGCACGTTCGCATACGTCGCCACCGTCGAGCGGACGTTGATGCCGATGGGCGTGGCGTCGATGAGCTTGACCTGCCGGATGCCCTCGGCGCTGACCGCGTGCACATGCTCCGGCAGCGGTGCACCGCGCAGCTGCGCCGTGATGGCCGGGATAAGGCTCTCAAGCACCAGCGTCGTCTTGCCGGAGCCGGACACGCCCGTCACCGCCGTCAGCCGTCCCTTGGGCAGGCGCACCTGAAGCGGTTTTACGGTGTGGATCGGCCCGGTCGCGAGCGTGATCTCGCCCGCCGTGAACAGTTCATCCTCCGCCGCGCGCACGCGCCGCACCGCGGCCCTGCCGCTGAGAAACGGCCCGATCTGCGAGGCGGTGTTCCGCTCGATCTCCGCGACCGTCCCCTCCGCCACGACCTCGCCGCCGTTCGCGCCCGCGCCGGGGCCGAGCTCGATCATCCAGTCGGCGCAGCGCAGCAGCTCCGGGTCGTGGTCAACGAGCACCACGGTGTTCCCGTCGGCCACCAGATCGTGCATCACACCGCGCAGCCCCGCGAGATTCGACGGGTGCAGGCCGATGGACGGCTCGTCCAGCACATAGAGCACCCCCGTCGTGCGGTTGCGCACGGCGCGGGCCAGCTGCATCCGCTGCCGCTCGCCGGTGGAGAGCGTCCCGCTCGCGCGGTCGAGCGACAGATACCCCAGCCCCAGCTCCAGAAGCCGCCGCGCCGCCGTCTCGAACGACTCGCAGACGACCTCCGCCACCGCATGAAGCTCCGCCGGAACGCTGTCCGGCACGCCCGCGACCCAGTCCGACAGCTCCGAGAGCGTCATCCGGCACACCGCGTCCAGCGTGATGCCGCGCAGGCGCGGGGCCCGCGCCGCCGCCGACAGGCGCGACCCGCCGCACGCCGGGCAAGTTTCCTGCCGCAAAAATTTTTCCACGCGCTTCATGCCCTTTTCATCCTTGACCTTGGACAGTGCGTTTTCCACCGTGTAGATGGCGTTATAATACGTAAAATCCAGCTCACCGGCGTCGTTGGAGCTTTTGGATTTGTAGAGAATATGCTTCTTCACCGCCGGGCCGTGGAACACAATGTCGCGCTCCTGCTCCGTCAGCTCACGAAACGGCACGTCCGTCCGCACGCCCATCGCGCGGCACACGTCCGTCATCAGCGACCACATGAGCGTCCGCCACGGCGCGACCGCGCCGTCGTCAATGGAAAGGCTCTCATCCGGCACCAGCGTCGTCAGATCCACCGTGCGCACAAGGCCCGTGCCGTCACAGCGGCGGCAGGCGCCCTGCCCGTTAAACGCCAGCTCCTCGGCGCTGGGCGCAAAGAACTCCGCCCCGCACGCCGGGCAGCGCAGCGGCCTGCCCATCGCCACATTTGCCGAGGGCGGGACATAGTGCCCGTTCGGGCAGCGGTGCTCCGCCAGACGCGAGAACATCAGCCGCAGGCTGTTCAGAAGCTCCGTCCCCGTGCCGAAGGTGCTGCGGATGCCCGGCACACCCGGGCGCTGATGCAGCGCCAGCGCCGCCGGGATATACAGCGCCTCGTCCACCTCCGCGCGCGCCGCCTGTGTCATCCGCCGCCGCGTATAGGTGGACAGCGCGTCCAGATACCGCCGCGAGCCCTCGGCGTACAAAACGCCCAGCGCCAGCGACGACTTGCCGGAGCCGGACACGCCCGCGATCGCGGCGATGCCGCCCAGCGGCACGTCCACGTCGATATTTTTGAGATTATGCACCCGTGCGCCGCGAATTTTGATCCGGTCGATCATACTCTCCCCTGCCCTCCGTTCGTTTTCGATGCTATTCTACCGCAGATCGCCCCCGCGCGCCACCGAAATTTTCTCGCGCGGAAAAATTTCTCTTGACAAGTGAACGACCGTTCACTATACTACAGGTAAACGATCGTTTACCAAAGGAGCCTGCCATATGGATACCCGTGAACGCATTCTCTACGCCGCGCTGCGGCTGTTTGCCTGCGACGGCTATGAGGCCGTGTCCGTCAGCCGCATTGCCGGGATGCTCGGCATGACGAAGGGCGCGCTGTATAAGCACTACGATGACAAGCGCGCCATTTTTGACGCCATCCTTGCGCGCATGGCCCGGCGCGACGCCGAGCGCGCGGGCGAATTCGACCTGCCGGAGCGCGCCCGCTGCGAGGACGAGGCCGCCTACCGCGCCGCGAGCGGCGCGCAGCTGCTGCGATACAGCATAGCGCAGCTGCGCTACTGGACACAGGACGAGTTTGCCGCCAATTTCCGGCGGCTGCTCACGCTGGAGCAGTACCGCAGCCCGGAGCTGTCGGCGCTGTATCAGCAGTATCTCGCCGCGGGGCCGCTCGGCTATGTGACCGATCTGTTCGACGCCCTCGGCGTACCCGACGCGCCGCGCGCCGCGGCGGCGTTTTATGCGCCGATGTTTTTATTTTACAGCATTTGCGACGGGGCGGATGACCCCGCCGCAGCGCTTCAGCAGGCCGACGCGTGCCTGCGCGCCGCCCTGCCGCCGGAACTGAACGGAAAAGAGGAATCTTACAATGAACTACCCCCGCAGTGAAAAATTTTTGACCCCCGGCCTTATGCAGAAGATCATGGGCCCGAACCCCGTGAAGCTCGAGGAGGAGCTGCTGCTGCACCACCGCATCCCGCAGGGCGCCGTGGTCTGCGACCTCGGCAGCGGGCAGGGGCTGACGTCCGTATTTCTGGCGAAGGAATACGGCTTCACCGTCTACGCCGCCGACCTCTGGAGCGACCCGGAGGAAAACCGCGCCTTCTTCCGCCAGATGGGGCTGACGGACGAGCAGATCATCCCCGTAAAGGCCGACGCCGAGGCGCTTCCGTTTGCGCCGGAATTTTTTGACGCCGTCGTCTCCACCGACTCCTACAACTACTTTGGCCGCGACGCGCGGTATCTGGACGAAAAGCTCCTGCCGTTCGTAAAGCCCGGCGGGCTTCTGTACATCGCCGTGCCCGGCATGAAGCGCGACTGCCACGATGATCTGCCCGCAGCGCTTCTCAAATCGTGGGCGCCGGAGCAGCTCGACTACCTGCACGACGCCGCCTGGTGGCGGGCGCTGCTGGAACAGTCGCACGGGGCGGACATTCTGGACGTGTCCGAGATGCAGTCCAATCACGAGGTCTGGGCCGACTGGCTGGCGCAGGACAACGAATACGCCGCCGGCGACCGCGCCGCGATGAACACGGGCGGCGGGCAGTACCTGAACTTTGTGCAGATCGTCCTGCGGAAGAAATAAGGACCAATGCCCCGGACACAGAAGTGTTCGGGGCATTTTACAAGAACAATACTTGTCGTGTGCCCGCCGCTGTGGTATGATACAGATGCAATTTCCGATACAAACGATCAGGAAGGACATCATGCCATGATCCACGGTTTTATACGGGCCTGTGCCGTCTCGCCCGCCCTGCGCGCGGCGGACTGCGCCTATAACGCCCAGATGACCATTGAAGCGATGCAGCGCGCGGCCAAAAGCGGCGTGCAGCTCGCCGTTTTCCCGGAGCTGGGGCTGACGGGCTATACCTGCAGCGACCTGTTTTTACAGCAGCCGCTGCAGAAGGCCGCCGAGGCGGCGCTCTGCGCCGTGCTGGAGGCCAGCCGCGAGCTGGAGCTCGTCGCGCTCGTGGGCCTGCCCGTGGCCGTCTCCGGCAAGCTCTATAACTGCGCCGCCGCTTTGTGCCGCGGAAAGCTCCTCGGGCTGGTACCCAAGACGCACATCCCGAACTACGGCGAATTTTATGAGCGCCGCCACTTCTGCCCCGCGCCGCGCGTCACGCAGAGCGTGCCGTTTGCCGGGCAGCTCGTGCCGTTCGGCACAAAGCTGCTGTTCCGCTGCGCGTCCATGCCCGCGTTCACGCTCGCGGCGGAAATCTGTGAGGATCTCTGGGCGCCGCTGCCGCCGAGCACGGCGCACGCCCTCGCGGGCGCGACCGTCATCGCCAATCTCTCCGCCAGTGACGAGACCGTCGGCAAGGCGGACTACCGCCGTGCGCTTGCCTCGCAGCAGTCGGCGCGGCTGCTATGCGCCTATCTCTACGCCGACGCCGGGCACGGCGAATCGACCACCGATATGGTCTTTGCCGCGCACGACCTCATCTGCGAAAACGGCGCACTGCTGGCCGAGAGCAAGCCCTTCTCCTGCGGCTATGCCTGCACGGAGTTGGATCTGGAGCGGATGCTCGCCGAGCGCTGCCGCAACACCACGTTTGAGCCGCTGGAGGATCGCGACTACTGGGTGGTCGATTTTGACCTCCCCGTGCACCGCCTCAAGCTCACCCGCCCCGTCTCGCCCACGCCGTTCGTCCCGGCGGACGACGCCGCGCGCGCCGAGCGCTGCGAGCTGATCCTGGAGATGCAGGCCGACGGCCTTGCCAAACGCATTGAGCACGCACACGCCAAAACGGCCGTCATCGGCATCTCCGGCGGCCTTGACAGCTGCCTTGCCCTGCTCGTGGCCGTGCGGGCGATGAAGCGGCTGGCCCGCCCGATGACGGACATCCTCGCCGCCACCATGCCGTGCTTCGGCACCACGCACCGCACGCGCTCAAACGCGCAGCTGCTGTGCGAGCTGCTGGGCGTGCGGTTCTGCGAAATTCCCATTGCCGCCACCGTGCGCAGCCACTTTGCCGACATCGGCCAGAGTGAGAGTGTGCACGACGTGACGTATGAAAACGGGCAGGCGCGTGTGCGCACGCTCACGCTGATGGATCTTGCCAACCGCACGGGCGGTCTGGTCATCGGCACGGGCGATCTCAGCGAGCTCGCCCTCGGCTGGGCGACGTATAACGGCGACCATATGAGCATGTACGGTGTGAACGCCGGGGTCCCCAAAACGCTCGTGCGCCACATCGTCCGCTACGAGGCCGAGAGCGCGCAGTCGCAGGCGCTGAGCGCCGTCCTGCTCGACATCCTCGCCACGCCCGTCAGCCCGGAGCTGCTGCCCGCGGATGAAAACGGCGAGATCGCCCAGCAGACCGAGTCGCTCGTCGGCCCGTATGAGCTGCACGATTTTTATCTGTACTACGTCCTGCGCTTCGGCTTCTCCCCGGCAAAAATCTACCGGCTGGCACAGCGCGCGCTGTCTGAACGGTATTCCAACGAGGTGCTTCTGCACTGGCTCAAAAATTTCTACCGCCGCTTCTTCCAGCAGCAGTTCAAGCGCAGCTGCCTGCCCGACGGCCCGAAGGTCGGCTCGGTCACGCTCTCGCCCCGCGGCGACTGGCGGATGCCGAGCGACGCGAGCCTGTCCGCATGGCAGGCGGAGCTGGATACGCTGACGGTCTGAAAATACGATTTCAATGGAGGTAATCTTATGCAGCTTCCCTGTGAAAAAATGATCATCGCCGTCCTCTCCGGCGACGATGAGGCCGAGGTCGTCCGCGATCTCATCGAAAACGGCTACTACGTCACCGTTCTCAACTCCACCGGCGGCTTTCTCAAGCGCAAAAGCGTCACGCTGATGATCGGCGTGTCGGCTGAGCGCCTGCCCGCGGCCATGGAGATCCTGAAGCAGCACGGCGGCGTGCGCAGCGAGACGGCGTTCATCCCCATGCCGGTCGAAAGTGGCCTGCCGCCCCAGCCCATCAACGTCCAGGTCGGCGGCATCACCGTCTTCGTCCTCGACATTGCCACCTGTGAAAAGTTCTAAAAAACGCAGCGGTGATGTTCTATCGAACATCGCCGCTGCACCTTACTTCTTCACTTTTCACTTTTACTTATTACTTACAAAATCGGCGGTGTTCATACGAACACCGCCGATTTTGGCGCGGAAGGAGAGATTTGAACTCTCGCGCGCTTTTTAGACGCCTACTCCCTTAGCAGGGGAGCCCCTTCGGCCACTTGGGTACTTCCGCAAGCCGGTATATCCTCGGGCGGATCCGGAAAGAATGGCGGAGAGAGTGGGATTCGAACCCACGGCGCATTGCTGCGTCACCGGTTTTCAAGACCGGCTCCTTAAACCGCTCGGACATCTCTCCGAATGACTGCTCCAAAGACGATATGTATTTTACCATAGCCACCCGCCGTTGTCAATGAATTTTCCTGCAAAAGCGTAACTTTTCCTCCCACGGACGCTTGATGTTCCCGCCGCAGCGTGCTATACTGAACGGTAGCAAATACATTACAGAAGGTGTTTTTATGACAAAAATTGATATTTATTCCGGGTTTCTCGGCGCCGGTAAGACCACGCTCATCCGCAAAATGATCCGCGAGGCCTATCAGGGCCAGCAGCTGGTGCTCATCGAGAATGAATTCGGTGAGATCGGCATCGACGCGGGCTTCCTCTCCGAAGCGGGCGTGCGCATTACCGAGATGAACTCCGGCTGCATCTGCTGCTCGCTCGTGGGCGATTTCGGCAAGGCGCTGCGCCAGGTCATCGCCGACTACCACCCCGACCGCATCCTCATCGAGCCGTCGGGCGTCGGCAAGCTCTCCGACGTCATCGCCGCCGTGCGCAAGGTCACGTCCGACGATGTGCAGCTGGGCAATTTCGTGGCTGTGGCCGATGCCACGAAGTGCAAGATGTATATGAAAAACTTCGGCGAGTTCTATAACGACCAGATTGAGACCGCCAACACCATTCTCCTCTCCCGCACCGGCGGCATGGCCGAGGACAAGCTGGACGCCTGCGTCAAGCTCATCCGGGAGCACAACCCCAACGCCATTCTCGTGACCACCCCGTGGGACGAGCTGACCGGCGTGCAGATCATGGAGGCCATGGAGCAGCGCAGCAGCATCGCGCTGGAGCTGGAGCGTCTGGAGGAGGAAGCGCACCATCACCATCACGACCACGATGATGACGACGATGACCATGCGTGCTGCCACCACCACCATCACGACGATGACGACGATGACCACGAATGCTGCCATCATCATCACCATCACGACGATGACGATGACGACGATGATGAGGACGAGCACGAGCACCATCATCACCATCATCACGACGGCGAGTGCGACGATCCCGACTGCGCCTGCCACCACCATCACCATCATCACGACCACAACGCCGACGAGGTCTTTACGAGCTGGGGCGTTGAAACGCACAGGAAGTTCACGAAGGACGAGCTGTCCGCCATTCTCGCCGAGCTCGAAAACGCCGAAAAATACGGCGTTATCCTGCGCGCCAAGGGCTACGTTCCCGCGGACGGCAGCTGGCTGCACTTTGACTATGTCCCCGGCGAGCCCGAGATCCGCGACGGCGGCGCCATGGTCACCGGCCGTCTGTGCGTCATCGGCTCGAAGCTGAACGAAGCGGCCCTTGCCGCCCTGTTTGGAGTCTGATACCATGAGAAAAAACGAACCGACGCCCCTGCCGATGTATGTGTTCACCGGCTTTCTGGAGTCCGGCAAAACAAAATTCATCCAGCAGACGCTTGAGGACCCGCGCTTCAACGCCGGGGAGCGGACGCTGCTGCTCGTCCTCGAGGAGGGCGAGGAGGAATATGACCTCTCCGCCTACCCGCACAAGACCGTCTGGCTCGAAACGGCGGACTACGACCAGCTGAGCCCGGAATTTCTGGAGAAGCTCGCCGAAAAGCACGCCGCCGAGCGCGTGGTGGTAGAGCTGAACGGGATGCACCTTGCGGCCGACTTCTACCTGAAAACGCCGGAGCACTGGCAGATCGCGCAGGAGGTCATGTTTGCCGACGCGAGCACGTTTTTGCAGTATAACGCCAATATGCGCCAGCTCGTGGTGGATAAGCTCACCGGCGCGCAGATGGTCGTTTTTAACCGGATGCAGCCCGGTGCGGATGTGATGCCGTTTCACAAGATCGCCCGCGCCGTCAACCGCCGCGTGGACATCGTCTACGACTACACCGACGGCACCACGCAGTTTGATGAGATCGAGGATCCCCTGCCGTTTGACATCACGAAGGATCCCATCGTGATCAACGACGAGGATTACGCCCTGTTCTACCGCGACATTACCGAGGAGCCGAAGAAATACGCCGGCAAGACCGTGCAGTTCAAGGGCCAGGTCGCGCGTCTGCGCAGCCAGCGCGAGGGGATGTTCGCCCCCGGCCGGTTCGTAATGACGTGCTGCGAAGCGGACATCACGTTCATGGGTCTGCCGTGCAAATTTGTCGGCAGCGAGGGGCTCAAAACGCGCGCCTGGGTGCGCGTCACCGCCACCGTGGGGGCCAAATACCATAACCTCTACAAAGGCGTCGGCCCCATCCTCACCGCCAAAACCGTCGAGCCCGCCGCCCCTGCGGAACAGGAAGTCGCCACATTTTGAAACAGAACAGAAAGCCGGACAGGTGCAAAACGCCTGCCCGACTTTTATAAAATGAACAGATATGAAAAAGTTCTTTCCGCTCCTCCTGCTTTCCGCACTGCTGCTTGCCGGCTGCGCTGGCTTCCTGCAGCCCGTGCGAATAGGCTCACGGCCGCTGCCCGTGCCCCCGGCGGAGGAGGTCGCGGTCGAGCCGGAGCGCTCCGCACCCGCCGTCTATGAATCGGCGCCTGTCGTTCACGAGCCTGCGCCCGCCGTTTGCGAACCAGCGCCTGCCGTTTTTGCTCCCACGCCCGACCCCGCCGATACTGCGGTCTATCTGGATGGGAGCGTTCTGCCCGCCTTTTGGCAGGGGCAGGCGATCTATGTCCGTCTGCATGATTACGTCGCTCTGACCGGCGGAAGCTGTACGCTCACACTGCCTGTACAGGCCGGTCAGGCTGCCGTCTGCACCGTTCAGCTCGCAAACGGCGCACACCGCACCGTCTCCACCGACGGCAGTCTCCTGTGTGACGGTGAAAGCGCGTATCTGCCGCTGGATACGGTTCTTTCGTGGACAGACGGCTGGTGCCTTGCCGACCCGGAGCAGGACGCGCTGTATTGCAGCACGGCCCCGCGCGGTGTCCTGTCGCCGGGATATGCCGTACCTGTTCTCATGTATCACGCTGTCAGCGACGATTGTTGGGGCGAGCGCTCGCTGTTCGTCTCTCCCGCCGTGCTGGAGGAGCAGCTCATTTTCCTGCTGGAAAATGGCTATACCCCCATTTGGATCACGGAGCTTCCGATGCTTGCGCAGTATGAAAAGCCGGTCATTCTGACCTTTGACGACGGCTACGCCGATAACTATACCGAGCTGCTGCCGCTGCTGGAGCGTTACGGCGTCAAGGCCACCATTTTCATCATCACCGACAAGATCGGTGCGCCGCGCTATCTCACCGCCGAACAGGTCCGCGAGCTGGCGGATTCCGGGCTGGTCAGCATCCAGAGCCACACCGTCACCCATCCCCTGCTCGACACGCTGAACGAGGAGGCGCTGCGCCGGGAGCTATCCGAGTCGCAGCTCGCCATTGCCCGCCTGACCGGGCGCGTTCCCACCGCGCTGTCCTATCCCGTCGGGCACGAATCGCCGCTGGTGCGGCAGATCGCCGCCGAATACTATGATTTTGGCATCCTCATGGACGGCTGGTGCTTTTACACCGACCGGGATCCCATGGGCATCACCCGCTATTTTGTCGGCCGTGATACCGATATTTGGACCTTCCGTGATATGGCGCGGGGCAGCTGATCCCGCTCATCCAAAGGCAAAGGCCTTATAGCTTGCCCGTTCCGGCGGAGCGGCAGAGGGTTTGGAAGCTCTGCATGGTCTGGGTGCGGTATTTGCTTTTATGCCAGACGATGTGGAGCGTCCGCTCGATGGGGTCGGCGAGAGGGCGCAGGCAGACCTCGCCGTCCTCGGCGGCGCGGCGCGCCATGCGCTCCGGCAGCACGGCAACACCCAGCCCCTCTGCCGCCGCGCGGAGGATGGCCTGTGTGCTGGCGCTCTCCCACACGGGGCGCACCGCGAGCTGCCGCAGGGCAAAGCTCGCCTCTAAAATCGTCCGGCCGGAGCTGCCCGGCTCGCGCAGCAAAAACGGATACTGCGCAAGCTCCTCCAGTGTGACCGTCTGCTGCGCTGCCAGCGGTGAGCTTGGCGGCAGGACGGCGCACATCTCGTCCCGCGCAAACGGCTCCGCCTCCAGCTCCGTATGGAGCGGCTGCGTTTCGATCAGGCCGAGGTCCAGATCGTTGTCGATCAGGCGCTGCTCGATGCGGCTGACCGGCTCGACCACCGCCTCGATCCGCAGCTCCGGCGACTGGTCGCGAAACCGCCGGATCAGACCCGGCAGGATGTGCACGCCGATGGTGATGCTCGCGCCCACGCGCAGTGTGCCGGTGGTGTCCCAGCTGCGCATTTTCCGGTCGGCGTCGTCAAACAGGCCCACGATGTGCCCGGCGTAGCCATACAGCTCCCGGCCGCACGTTGTGGGCACGAGCCTGCGCCCCACCCGCTCAAACAGCCGTACGCCGTAATAGTCCTCCAGCTCGCGCACCGCCACGCTGAGCGACGGCTGCGCCATATGCAGCTGCTCGGCCGCGCGGGTCATGCTGCCGCAGCGCACCACGGCGGCGAAAATCTTCATATGCCGGATCGTCATGGTGTCTCCCCTCTCCTATCTATAGCCATTTCACTATTGTAATTATATTATAATAATATTTTACTTATGTGTCAAACGGCAGTATACTGGATAGGAGCTTGGGAGGTGTGCTATGAAAAAGAAGTCCGTTCTGGGGCAACTGTTTTTGTCCACGCTCTGCCTCAGCGCGTTTACCTTTGGCGGCGGGTATGTGATCGTGTCGCTGATGAAAAAACGCTTTGTGGACGAATACCACTGGATCGAGGAGCCGGAGATGCTCGACCTCATCGCCATCGCGCAGTCCTCGCCCGGGGCCATCGCCGTGAACGGCGCGATCGTCGTTGGCTACAAGCTGGCGGGGCTCATCGGCGCGCTGGTGGCCATTCTGGCCACGATTCTGCCGCCGTTCGTCATCATCAGCGTCATCTCGCTGTTTTATCAGGCGTTCCGCAGCAATGTTTACGTCAGCCGCGTGCTCGCCGGGATGCAGGCGGGCGTCGGCGCGGTGATCGCGTCGGTCGTGTGGGACATGGGCTCGGACATCGTGAAGAAAAAGAGCGTGCCGTCCGTTGTCATTATGATCGCGGCGTTCCTCGCCGCGTGCGTTTTCAAGGTCAACGTCATCTTCATCATCCTCGCGTGCATCCTTATCGGAGTCGCGCGCACGCTGCTTGCGGGGAGGAAGCGGGCATGATCTACCTGCAGCTTTTCTGGAGCTTTTTACAGATCGGCGCGCTGAGCTTCGGCGGCGGCTACGCCGCCATGCCGCTCATTCAAGAGCAGATCGTCACGCAGCACAGCTGGCTGAGCGTTTCGGAATTTGCCGACCTCATCACCATCTCGGAGATGACGCCGGGGCCGATCGCGGTCAATTCTGCCACGTTCGTTGGCATCCGCGTGGCGGGGCTGCCGGGCGCGCTGGTGGCCACCGTCGGGTGTATCCTGCCGTCATGCATTCTGGTCACGCTCATCGCGCGGCTGTATCTCAAATACCGCGACCTGCACGCGCTGCAGAGCGTCCTGTCGTCGCTCCGCCCGGCGGTGGTGGCGATGATCGCGTCGGCGGGCGTGCTGATCCTGCAAAACGCCCTCTGGAGCGGCGCCGTCACACTCTCCGGCACCAATTGGGTCATGGCGGGCATTTTTGTCCTGTGCCTTGTTCTTCTGCGCCGGACAAAGTGGAGCCCCATCCTCATCATGGCCCTCGGCGGCGTGATCAATCTGCTGTTCGGCTTTCTCCTTCCGGCATAAACGGCAAAAGGCTCCCCTTTTTCAAGGGGAGCCTTTTTACACGTTCAGTTCATCTCTTCGATGTAATACACATATTCCAGCGAGCGCAGGGCGTCTATGATGTCGCTGTGCTTTTTGTATTGTTTCAGCTCCGCGCTGTCCACGGTGAACGACACGGAAAAGACGCTGAGTCCCGAGTTGAGGTACGCCGGATTCGACTCAATGTCGTCGATGCGGATACCGAGCGCGCGGATGGTCGCCACGAAGTCGGCAAGGTCGCCCTTGTTTTTGAGCTCCAGATGCACCTCAAAATGGTTCGAGCGGTCCTTGAGCCGCTTTTCCAGCGCCGGCAGCGCCGACATGCTCAAAAGCTGCACCAAGAAGATCACCAGCGCCGCCGTATACAGCCCCGCGCCGAGCGCCATGCCCACGATCCCGCAGCACCACAGGCCGACCGACGTCGTCAGCCCCTTGATCTGGTTGCGGGAGCTGAACAGGATGGCGTTCGCGCTGACCGTGGACATCCCGATCAGTGCCGCCGCCGAGAGGATCGGCAGCTGCACGCCCACGCTGCGGATCAGGTACTGGTCGATGAGCATCACGCCCGTTCCGGCGATGCTCACCAGAATGAAGGTGCGCAGCCCCGCCGAATGGCGCTTGCTCGACCGCTCGCAGCCGATCACCGCCGCAAGGCAGACGCTCAGCGCCATGCGCAGCAAAATCGCGCCCAGCGTCAGCTCCGCGCTCCACGCGCCGAGCAGCGATACGATCACGTCTTTTTCCATAGCTATTTCCTCCTGAGATAGAAATACCGCCGCTGCGCCTGCGTCGGCGCGAGCTGCTCCTCCGCCGCCTCCAAAAAGGCGGCTTCTTCTTCGCTCATGTCCGGCTCGCGCTTCGGCAGCTCCTGCCGGATCTTCCCAATGCGCTCGATGAGCAGCTGCGCATCCGTTTTGCGCTCGCCATTTTCGTTCACCTCCGGCACGACTGCCACATCCTCCAGCTTTGTGGAGTACGATCTGGACAGGTACAGCGCCAGCTTGGCGCAGCCGGGGCCCATCAGCTCATACAGAACGCTGGAGGCGAGGATGATCGTCTGCAGGTCGCTGCCCATCGCGCCGCCGAGCGTCCGCGCGCCGAGCGCTGCCAGACCGATCGCCACGCCCGCCTGTGGGATGAGTGCCAGACCGAGATACCGCCGCAGTTCCTTCGGGCGCCCTGTGACCAGGCAGCCGAGCCACGCCCCGGCGTATTTGCCGAGAATGCGCACCAGAAAATAGCTCAC
>CAKTXA010000017.1 GCA_934631005.1 uncultured Oscillospiraceae bacterium | reverse complement strand
GCGTCCGTCACGGGCGGCGCCGGTACGATCGCGGGCGCGCTGGTGGGCTGCTTTGTCATCGGCATCCTGAATAACGGTATGTCCATGATGGGCATCTCCGCCGACTGGCAGCAGGTCGTCAAAGGCCTCGTCATCCTCATCGCAGTCGCATTCGACCTCCTGCCGAAGCGCAAGAAGAAGTAAACTTTCCTCATTGTTTGTTCCAGACGCAAGGCCGTCGGGTGGGAGCTTCCGCCCGGCGGCTTTGTGCGCCGGAGAGCGGAAGCACCGGATCGGGCGGGAAAATTCGCACCTTCGGCAATCGTCCATTTTCAACAAAAATGAAAGCGACAATTGTGTCACATCGACAAAAATCAAATTTCTATTGACACGACACCATGGAAGGAGTATCATAAAAACACAAAGAGACCGTTCCCAAAAACATAAACACGTAGAAAAACGAATTTTTAACGGGATTTCCATGCCGCGCGGGCACAGGGGGCGGCGGCCGCGATGCGCGCTGGAAGCGGAAGGCTGAGCACATGAGCTACACACTGAGAGATATTGCGTCCCTGACCGGCTTTTCAAAATCGACGATCTCCCGCGTGATCAATGGGGATACCAACGTGAAGGACAGCACGCGCGAGGAGATCATGGAGCGTCTGGCGGAGCTGGGGTATGTTCCGAACCAGATCGCCAAGGGGCTGAAGTCGGAGCTTCCGCTGATCGGCGTGATCATTCAGGACATCCGCAACCCGTATTATACGCAGATGCTGTATAATTTTGACATCATCACCAAGCGGCACGGCTATACGCTGCTGTATATGAACTCCAACAACGACGCGGCGACGGAGCGCTCCAACATCGAGTATCTGCTGGGCATGAAGGTCAAGGGGATCATTTTTGTGGCGAGCCTGCTGGATACGAAGGATCCGATCTTCTGCCAGAGCCTGAAGAGCACGAACGTCGTGACGATCGGCTATGGCGAAAATGTGGACACGATCAGCCCGAATTTTGACCGGAGCCTGCGGGATATGCTCGGTTTTTTGAAGGAAAACGGCCATACGGAGCTCGGCGTCTGCCACGACACCAATCTGTCCGAGCCGATCGTCAAGCGCCTTGCGGCCCTGCGCGGCGCAATGGGGGAGTACGGCTTTTCCCTGCCGGAGCGGAACGTCTATATCTGCGACGATTACATCGAAAAGCTGGATCGGGACTACGTAGCCGGAACGCTCCCGGACACGATCATTGCCCTGACGGACTATGTCGCCATGCAGATCTACGACTGGTGCGACAGGCGCGGCATCCGCATCCCGGAGCAGCTTTCCGTGGTCGGGTGCGATGATATTTACTGCAGCCGCTTCCTGAACCCGCCGCTCTCCACGATCGCACAGCCGATCGAACGCATGGCGGAGATGGCGACGAACCTGCTGCTGCGGCGCATTCAGGATCACAGCCGGCGTTTTTGCTCCGTTTCGGTGGATACGGAGTTCATCCAGCGCCGCTCCATTTCGCAGACGGCGCAGATGGGAACGTAAAAGAAATATCGGGCGGGCCGCTCCCGGGCGTGGGAACGGCGCCGCCCACCGCAGACAAACACAGGCGTTTTTATAGGGCCCGGCGCAGGCCGTGTTTTTTTGGTCGGTTTTGGGAACGTTCCCAAAGACGGGGAATCAAGCGGGACACGCTTATTCATAAAAAATTTTAGGAGGAAAAGAAAATGAAAAAAACCGTACTCGTATTCTTGCTGATCGCCGCGCTGCTGCTGACCGCAGGCTGCTCCGCGGCAAAGTCCGGCGACACGCAAAAACCGGCGGACGCCCAGACGGACGCCCCGGAGGCTGAGAGCGGCGCGGATGCGCAGAGGATCATCGGCATCACAACACTGGACATGAGCAACCCCTTTTTCATTGAGATGGTCGACGGCGCACAGGCCTATGCAGACGCGCACAACGCCAAGCTCCTGACGAACGACTGCCAGAACAACAGCGAAAAGCAGGTCTCCGCAATCGAAAACTTCATTTCCTCCGGCTGTGAGGCGGTCATCGTCTGCGCGGTCGACGCGAACGCGCTGTCCAACGTCCTGACGACGGCGAAGGAAAAGGGCATCAAGATCGTCTCTGTTTTTGAGCAGCCTGAAGCGGATATGACGCTGGGCAGCGACGACTACACGCTTGGCTATAAGCTGGGCGAGGCCGCGGGCAAGTGGATCAGCGCCAATCTGGCCGATCAGCAGACGGTGCAGGCGGCGATCTTCAACTTTGACAAGATCGCATCCGTCATCAACCGCCGCGAGGGCATCGAGGCCGGTCTGAAGGAGAATGCCTCCAATGTGGAGATCGTGGCGAGCGTGGAGGCCAACGAGCCCGCGCCCGGTCTGGACGCGGCGGAGACGCTGCTGCAGGCGTATCCCGATCTGCAGTGCATCCTCGGCATCAACGACGCCGGTGTGCTCGGCGCGTATGAGGCGTTCGCCGCGAAAGGCGTTGACGAGAGCAAATATATCCTTGGCGGCATCGACGCCACGCCGGACGGTCTGGCCAAGGTCGCCGAGGGCGGGATGTTCCGCGTGACCGTGGATCAGCAGCCGTACAAGCTCGGCGAGCGCATGGTGGAGGAGAGCCTGAACCTGATCAACGGCGCGCCGACCCAGCCGATCGTGCCCGACTATCTCGCGGTCACGGAAGAGAACATTGCGGACTTCGTGAAATAAGGATAAAGGGACCTTGAATGATCCTACGGGCTTCCGCATCCGCTCTTGCGGCGGATGCGGAAGCGCAGACACGGGGGTGCTGCATGGAAAACACATTTTTTGAACTGAAGCATATCTGCAAGGAGTATCCGGGCGTGCGGGCGCTGGACGACGTGTCAGTCGCGTTCCGATACGGCGAGGTGCACGCGCTTCTGGGCGAGAACGGCGCGGGCAAGTCCACGCTGATCAAGGTGCTCGCCGGGGCGATCGCGCCAACGGCGGGGCAGATCCTTGTGGACGGCACGAGCTATGACCGGATCACACCGGCACTGGCCGCCCAACTGGGGATCGGCGTGATCTATCAGGAATTCACCCTGATCCCTGCCATTCCGGTCTATGAGAATATCTTTCTGGGCAATGAGATCCGCAAAGCGCGCTTTCTGGTCGATAAAAAGCGCATGATCGCAAAAACGCAGGCGCTGTTCCGGCAGCTGAATATCCATATCTCCCCGGAGACACTCGTGCGCGACCTGTCCGTTGCGGAGCAGCAGCTGGTCGAGATCGCCAAGGCTGTCTCCCGGGACGTCCGCATCCTGATCATGGACGAGCCGTCCGCACCGCTGACGGAGCGCGAGATCGGCGCGATGTTTGAGCTGGTGCGGACACTGAAAAAGAAAAACGTCACGGTCGTGTATATCAGCCACCGTCTGGAGGAGCTGTTTGAAATATCGGACCGTGTGTCGATCCTGCGCGACGGGCGGTATATCCGGACCGTGCAGACCGCGCAGACGAATGAGGACGAGCTGATCAACCTGATGATCGGCCGGGAGCTGGAGAGCCGTTACCCGGTGCGTGCAGGGGCGCCCTCGGACGAGGTCGTGCTGGAGGTGCGCCACCTGGCGCTGGCGGAAAAGGTGAAGGACGTCAGCTTTACCCTGCATAAAGGGGAGATCCTCGGCGTCTCCGGGCTGGTCGGCGCAGGGCGGACAGAGACGGCCCGCGCGATCTTCGGCGCGGAAAAGATCGTCTCGGGTGAGATCTTGATCGGCGGCGCCGAGACGAAGATCCCGTCTCCACGCGCGGCGATCGCCCATGGCATGGCGCTGCTGCCGGAGGATCGAAAGCAGCAGGGCGTGCTGCTGAAAATGGGCGTCCGGGATAATACGACGCTCGTGTGCCTGGATACGATCGCCCGCGGCGGCGTGATCCAGAGCGCGCAGGAACGCCGGATCGTCGGGCAGTATATCGAGACCTTAAAAATCAAAACGCCGAATGAAACGCAGCAGGTGCAGTATCTCTCGGGCGGCAACCAGCAGAAGGTCGTTCTGGCAAAGTGGCTGGCGTCCAAGGCGCAGATCATCATTTTTGACGAGCCGACCCGCGGGATCGACGTACTGGCAAAGCATGAGATCTACGAGCTGATCAATCAGCTCGCGGATCAGGGCTGCGCGATCCTGATGATCTCGTCGGAGATGCCGGAACTGATCGGCATTTCCGACCGGGTGATCGTGATGTACGAAGGCCGCGTCACAGGTGAACTGCAAAAGAATGAACTGACGCAGGCGCGGATCATGCAGCTTGCTTCCGGCAGATAGAACTGGATGGAGGATACGATGAAAGCAATTCATAAACAGCAGTACGCGCAGGCTGCGCGAAAATACGGCATTCTGCTCGTCCTGATCCTGGTCATCATCATTTTTTCGCTCGCGTCGCCGAATTTCCTGAGTCTGGACAATATGATCACGATCCTGCGGCAGGTCTCGGTGACGGGGATCGTCGGCGTGGGCATGACGTTCGTAATGCTCATTGGCGGCCTGGACCTGTCCGTGGGATCGGTCGCGGCGCTGACCGGCGTTGTGTCGGCGGACCTTATGATGCGCGGCGTGCACCCGCTTGCCGCGATCCTGCTGGGCATTCTGATCGCCGCGCTGGCAGGCTTCCTGACCGGCGTGATTGTCAGCAAGGTCAAGATCCCGGCGCTGATCGTGACGCTTGGCGGCATGGATGTGTTCCGCGGCATCGCGTATCTGCTGACGGACGGCCTGCCGATCTACGGCCTGCCCCGCGAGTGGGCGGTGATCAGTCAGGGCTATATCCTGAAGCTGATCCCGATCCCCGTGGCGGTGATGGCGGTGGCCTATCTGGTGGGGAGCTTCCTGCTCAACCGCACCTGCTTCGGCCGCCGGATGTACGCGCTGGGCGGCAACGAGGAGGCGGCGAAGCTCTCCGGCATCCATGTGGACTGGATCCGCATCCTGACGTTCACGCTCTGCGGACTTTTGACCGGCATCGCGGGCATTCTTCTGATGTTCCGCATCAACTCCGGGCAGCCGGCGGCGGCGAACAGTCTGGAGATGGACGTGATCACCGGCGTGGCGCTGGGCGGCGTCAGCCTGAGCGGCGGCGAGGGAAAGCTGTTCGGCGTGTTTGTCGGCGTTCTGATCATCGGCATTCTCAGCAACGGCCTGATCATCCTCGGCATCAGCGACTATGCACAGATGGTGATCAAGGGCGCCGTTCTGATCCTGGCCGTCGGGCTGGATGGGATCTCAAAGCGCAAATAAATAAGAATCTGACTTTGTAACGGAGGTATGAGCAATGAAGCTATCCGCACAGGACTACCGCAACAAGACGCTGGGCTGCTGGCTGGGCAAGACCATCGGCGGCACGCTGGGCGAGCCGATGGAATGGCGGCGGCAGCGCAACGATGTGTCGTTTTACTGGCAGGATCTCAACGGCGAGCCGCGCCCGAACGATGATCTGGACATCCAGCTCATCTGGCTGAACGCGCTGGAAATGCACGGGCTGGAGATCGACGCGCAGCTTCTGGGCGATTATTGGACGCTTTACAACGACGCCCACTGGTCGGAATACGGCAATGCCAAGGCGAACCTGAAATCCGGCCTGAATCCGCCGCTCAGCGGCTCCATGCACAACGATTTTAAGGACTCCGACGGCAGCTACATCCGCTCGGAGATCTGGGCGACGATCTGCCCGGGCAACCCGGAGCTCGCCGCGCGCTACGCCTATG
This sequence comes from uncultured Oscillospiraceae bacterium, assembly GCA_934631005.1. Lineage (GTDB taxonomy): Bacteria > Bacillota > Clostridia > Oscillospirales > Oscillospiraceae > CAG-170. The sequence goes on along the minus strand of CAKTXA010000017.1, from coordinate 43,539 downwards.
AGGACGCGATCGTCGACCACGGCGACGGCGAAGGCACGTATGCCGAGGTATTCTGCGCCGTTGTGGAGGCGGCGGCCTATCTGGTGCAGGACATCAACAAGCTGGTGGAGATCGGCCTGTCCTACATTCCGGAGCAGTGCGCCGTTTCGCAGGCGATCCGCCGGATGATCGAATGCTACCGGCAGGGCATGAGCGCGGAGGAGATGCGCATCGACATCCTGCAGAAATTCCGCGGCGAGGTATACTGGGGCCGCGAATGCAACATCTCGCTGGAGGATAAGGCGCTGGGGCTGGACGGCGGCAAGCCGGGCTTCGATGTGCCGGTGAACATGGCATTCACCATGGCGGGCCTGTTCTACGGCGAGGGCGATTTCGGAAAAACGCTCTGCATCAACGCCATGCTCGGCGAGGATACGGACTGCACCTGCGCCACGGCGGGGTCGATCTTCGGCATCCTGTGCGGCGCGGACGCGATCCCGGAAAAGTGGATCAAGCCCATCGGCTACGGCATCACCACGCTCTGCCTGAACAAGGCGGATATGTGCTGCTGCGGTATGTCGATCCCGGCGACCGTGCAGGAGCTGACCGAGCGCACCTACGCGCTGGCGCAGCAGGTGCTGCTGCGCAACCGCTCGCTGCTGCAGCTTTCTGAAACGGAGCCGACCAGCCTGATCTATGACATCCCGGAATGGGAGGGCCGGCGCAACTTCATCCATGTGCAGTACGTCGACATGTCCCTGAACGGCACAGAATTTGATCCGGACAGCCTGCTGAGCCCGGATCACGGCGCGGCGCTGTACAGCTGCATGGGCGGCCCGGTCTACCGCAACCACCAGTTCACCGTGGCGGTGGATTATCTGGAGGACGGCGCGGCGGTCTATTCCGAGGAAAAGACCATCCACATCAAGCTTCGGAACCACAGCCGCAACATTCAGGAGTTCGTGAACTTCAAGTGGTATCTGCCGGATGAGTGGACGGTCAGCCCGGCGCGCAGCGGCAAGGTGTTTATGACCACGCCGTTCCTGCATAAGGCGGATGCGGAGCTGGCGTTCACCTTTACCATCCCGCAGATGCAGCCGGTCGAGCGGCTGGTGCTGGAGCTGACGATGGACGGCAGATCGTTCGTGCAGCTCGTGCCGGTCGTATTTACGCGCGAATTCCGCTGAACGCAGACCCCAAAAGCCCTGAAGCCGACAGGCTTTGGGGCTTTTCTCATATACCCCTTTTGTAATATCCTCCAAATTCTCGGCCTGGCACTTGCGTCGGGCGGGGTGGGGCTGTATAATTTAGGCGAAGGGCTGCGTGTGGAACTTTTTGGGTGAAGTTTTGCATTTCAGGCCGAAAAATGTGCATTTCGTGCCGGTGGTGACCCAAAGGGGCGCGACGTGTGCTATGATACACGGGAATACATAATGACCATCGGGGGCGCGCGCCCCCGGCCTGCAGGGCCAGCCCTGCAGGATCCCCCTCTGCCGCAGACCCGCGGCGCGGGGAGAACGATCTGGGAGGATAGGAATATGAAAAAACGTTTGATCAGCTGGCTCCTGATCCTGGCGCTGTGCGTGAGCGTCCTGCCCGCGGCCTCGCTGGCGGCGGAGCCGGAGACGGTCACAGAGCCGACTGCGGAGACGACTGCGGAGCCGACCGAGACCGAGCAGACCGAAGCCAAGCAGACCATCACCCCGGCCGAACCGCTTCGCGCGGTGAGTGCGAACGGTACGGAGCATACCCACTTCCTTTGCGGCGAAACGGATGCCTGCAATAAAGAGGGACACGACGAGGGGGACAATAAGGTCACCTTCACGGCGTGGCCCGGGATCAGTAATGTCGTCGATGGTGGCGCATACTATCTGACCACTAATTTGAACGGGTTTACTGTGAAAAGCGGCGTTAACCTGACCCTCTGCCTGAACGGCTTCAGCATCATTTCAGGCAGCGAAGGCTCGACCATCACGGTCAAGCCCGGCGCAACCTTTACGCTCTGCAACTGCAAGGGCGGCGATTGCTATATCGGGCACTCTAGTAACGTCTACGGCGCTGGTGTGTTTGTGGGCCAAAAGGACGACTCGAAGGATGGGGACGGACGGAATGACGCCAAATTTTATATGTATGGCGGCACCATCAGCGGCAACAGCGATACAGAGACCGGCTACGACTACACCTTCGGTTCCGGCGTGGTTGTCATGGGCGGTACGTTTTATATGTACGGCGGCAAGATCACCGGAAACCGTGTTGATGCTTCTGACTACAGTCATTCCTACGGCGGCGGCGTGTCGGTCTATAATAATGGCACCTTCAACATGAGCGGCGGCGAGATCACCGGAAACATGGCTAAAAACGGCGGCGGTGGTGTGAGTGTCGGCATGGGCATTGGAATAGAGCACTCCCAAAACAAGACCGGTGGCACCTTTACCATGTCCGGCGGCAGTATTTATAACAACGCTGCCAATTACAAGGCCGGCGGTGTGTATGTGGGCTGCGGTTCCGAGACGATCTTCACCGTCTCCGGCACGGCGCGGATCACGGACAATTATCTGGGCAGCTTGTACACGAGAGGCGCGGACAACAATGTCTATCTGTCACAAGGCAGCGACAAATTCACAGAAGTTATTGAAGACGCGATCATCAGGGTCGGGACGCTGGACAGCACGGCCAAAATTGGCGTGACCACGGAGAAAGGGGAGCAGGTTGTTGCCACGGGCGTCAGCCCTTCGGCCAGGAAGAGCTTCACCAGCGACAGCAAAAAATACACCCTGAATTATAGCGGTGCGGACCGAACGCTCACCATGGTGGTCAAGGCGACGACGACGCACGAAAATCACCCCGTCTGCGGCGCGTCTTGCACGCACGAGGGTACACATGCAGCCATCACCGAGTGGAAGCCCATCTCCGATCTGAGCAAGATCACTGGCGACGGCTACTACTATCTGACCGACGATGTGGAGCTTTCGGCGAGCTGGACGTGCTGGAATGATGTGAAGCTCTGCCTGAATGGGCACAGCATTATAGAGAATGCCGATAAGAACGCCATCAGCCTCACCAGCAGCGCGACTCTCACCCTTTGCGACTGCGTTGGCAGCGGCGCGATCATGCACGGAACAGATGCTACTGACGGCGAAACGTTCACCGGCGCTGGTGTGTCGGTGCCGAGCACACAGACTTTCAACATGTACGGCGGCACCATCACCGGCAATAAAAACACATTCGGCGGCGGCGTACTTTTGGGCCCCGGCAGTACATTCAATATGCACGGCGGTTCTATTACCAAAAATGAAGCCTATAGCACCGGCGGCACCAGCTACGGACAAGGCGGCGGCGTGTATGCGCAGGGCATCAGCGGCAGCTACGCCTACTTCAACATGTACGGCGGCACGATCGAGGACAATACTGCCACAAACCGCGGCGGCGGTGTGTATGTGGACGACTACGCGCGGTTCCGCATGTACGGCGGCTCGATCACTGGCAACACGGCTGCGCAGGGCGGAGGCGTGTATTATTCGGAAAGTGGCCTGACTGTCTCCGGTAATGTGCAGATCAAGGACAATCACGACGCGAGCGGCAGCGCCAACAATGTCTATGTGGTGAAATCGAGTAATACCGATAGATGCAGACATTTCTACATCGGCCAAGGCGGACTGGGCGAGAACGCCGAGATCGGCATTACCTTCGAAGGAACGATCGCTACGGGCGAGAGGATTATCTTCGCCCTGTGGGCGGAGCGTGGCTACTACGACGGCAATTTCACCTATGACAACAACAACAACGGAGATTACAGCTTCAAGAAGGAGCTCGACCCCGACGAGTATCATACCCGCGGCACGCATGTTGTCAGCCTCTACAAGGGCCTGCATGAGCATCCCATTTGCGGCACCAAGGACTGCGAGGAGCACACCGACAACCTGTCCTGGACGGGCGTTGACGACCTGTCCAAGATCACGGCGGGCACGGCCGAGGCTCCTAACTACTACTTCCTGACGAAGGACATCACAACGTCTGGCGGCTGGACTGCCCCGGATAATGTGGCACTCTGCCTGAATGGGCATAGCATTGTGTCTACGACGTCGGGTACTACTGCCATTACCGTCAACGGAACCTTCACGCTGACCGACTGCAACGGCAGCAATGGCGTGAAATATTTCAAGGAAAGCACCAACGGCCGGTGGGTATCTGCCACCAAAGACGATGTGGACGCTATCACCGTCAACGGCGGTGTCATTTTCCACACATCCAGCGGCTCCACCGACAAGGGCATGAGTCTGCGCAGCGGCAAGTTCTATATGTACGGCGGCACCATCTGCGGTAACAGCGGCGGTGTGTATGTCGAATCTGCCGCTGCCATGACCGTCAGCGGTAATGCAACGATCACCGGCAATGCGGGCGATTTGAACTACAACGTCTATCTGAACGGCGTCATCACAGTCGGCGGCAAGCTCAGTGAAACCGCCAAGATCGGCGTGACTACCGATGAAACGAATATCTCAGCCGGTAACTATAAAACCGTCGCCCAAAGTGCCGACGGCTCTGCGCTGACAGAAGATGATCTGAAGTACTTTGAAAGTGACAAAGGCTACACAACGCAGATCAGGGACGGCAAAGTCGTGTTCGTCAACGGCACGCTGCACGAGCATCCCCTTTGCGGCAAGACCTGCGCGCACGCTGGCGACGAGAAGCACACCGATGACCTGCTCTGGACGCCGCTGACCAGTGAGAACGGAAAGCTGTATTACGGTGGGTCGCCCGCTAGGATAGAAACCGCTTATAAGAGTACCGATTACTACTACCTCCGTGCGGGCAACTACTATCTGGCCAAGGACATCACGACCGATCTCCCCATCCTGATCTCCGGCAATGTGAACCTCTGCCTGAACGGCAATACGCTCTCTACAACTTTGGATCAGGGGAGCGATGACCTTACTCTCATCGCAGTGTATCAAGGCAAAACACTGAACCTTTGCGACTGTGATGCCAAGGGCAAGGGCACGCTCAAGACGGAAAACAATCTCACCTTCGGCGTGGAAATCTGGCATCCTTTCTCGAGCGGTTACACGGGTGGTACTTTCAACATGTACGGCGGTACCATCACGGGCGTGCAGCGCGGTGTGCGCCCCTATACGGAGAAGAATGGCGGAAAATGTACATTTAAGATGTATGGCGGCAAGATCACGGGAACGAAGCGCGGCGTGTACGTCAATGATGGCAGTATTTTCGAAATGTACGGCGGCGAGATCACCAACAACGACACCAAGCCAACCTCCACGGAAGACAAGGAATACTTCGGCGGCGGTGTGGTTGTTGACATAGGCGCCACGTTCACCATGAAGGGCGGCACCATCTCCAACAACAACGCTTACTCCGGCGGCGGTGTGTGTCTCCTTGGCGAGAGCGGCAGCGCCACCACCACCTTCAACATGGAGGGCGGCACGATCACCGGCAACACCACCAGCGATGGCGGTGGCGGCGGCGTGTATCTTGGCACAAACACCGCGTTCAACATGAGCGGCGACGCGTCCGTCTCCGGCAATACTGCCGGTGGCAACTGCGGCGGCGGCGTGCATGTGAACACCGGCAGCAGCTTCACCATGAGCGGAAGCAGCACCATTTCCGGCAACACGGCCAAGCTCTTCGGCGGCGGCGTGTATGTCGCAGGCGACATGTTCACCATGAGCGAGAATGCGGCCATTTCCGGCAACAATGCTGGTAACGGCGAGAAGAACGGCGAAGGCGGCGGCGTGTGCGTGAACACCGGCACGTTCACCATGACCGGCGGCAGCATCACCGGCAACAATGTCTATCTCGGCAGCGAGGCTCACGACGGCGAAGGCGGCGGCGGTGTGTATGTAGCCACAAATGCCACGATGAACGTTTCCGGCAACGTGCAGATCACGGGCAACTGGAAAAACGGCACGAAGAACGGCGATGTGTATGAAAAGGGCGAAACCGGCAGCGATAATAACCTTTATCTGTACGCCTATAACAGCGGAACCCCCAAGGTCCTGAAAACCGTCGCCATCAACGGCGCGCTGGACGGCGCGAAGATCGGCGTCACCACGCGCTATACGCCCACGGCCAGCAACCCGATCAAAATCGCCACCGGCGCGACGGAAAATCTGGACTACTACACCAACATCTTCACCCCGGACGTGACGGGTCAGGGCTACACGATCACCCAGACGGGAAGCGAGCTCTTCCTTGGTGCGCATACGCACAGCTGGCAGTATGCGGCGGGCGCAGATACTATTGCGGTGTCCTGCAATGCGGACGGCTGCAATCTGAACGGGCAAACATTCTATTATGTCCTGAGTGCTTCCGATTCGACCTACGACGGCAAGGGCAAACCGGCGAGCGTGACGCCCCCCACCACCACCGGCGTGACCCTGCCGGAGACTCCCACGATCAGCTACACGCAGACCAAGCCGATACTGCAGCAACTGGAAACCCGCGCCGTGCCCACCAATGCGGGTACCTACATGGCCAGCATCACCATGGGCGACAAGACAGCCAGCGTGACCTATGAGATCAAAAAGGCCACCCCGCAGGCGAGCGACTTCCTCTTCAGCGGCCCGGAAGACCTGGCTTATGACGGCAATGCCAAGATTGCATGGGTTACCTCCAACACGATCGGTGGTATAATCGTTACCACGAAGTATTATAAAGACGGCGTAAAGATCGACGGAAAGCCTATCGACGTGGGTACCTACACTGTCAAGATCGACGTAGAAGTACAGAGTAACAACAACTACCAGTCTGTCACTGACCTGACGGATCCCAACTGGAAGTTTACCATCCAGAAGGGCACCTACGATGGCACCACGACTCCTAAGACCGTTAACATCGTCAAGGGCCGCAGCGCGGCGCAGTCCGGCAGCCTGACGGTTGCAGACTTCTTCCCGGCGGAGACGCAGCTGCCTGCCGGTGCCAAGATCGCCAGCGTGACCGGCAGCGGCACGATGATGGAGAGCGTGACGGTGAATGACGGGACTCTGGCATACACCAGCAACACGAACATCACCGCCACGGCGGACGAGAGCTACACCGTCACCATCTCCACCACGAACTACAACAACTTTACGGCAACGCTGACCTTCCACCCCGTGGATAAGCAGCCGCAGACGGGCTTTGCGTTCAAGGATGTTGTGGGCGGCAAGGTGGCCAAGGTCTATGGCAACACTGACTTCAAATTCGAAGCCACCGGTCAGGTCAACGGCAGCAATGTGACGGGCTATGACAGCAGCAATGAGAATGTTGCCACCGTGGCAAACGACGGCACAGTCACCATCAAGGGTGCAGGCACCACGACCATCAAGGCCACCGCGTCCGCCACGGACGACTACGCCAAGGGCGTGGCGACCTATGAGCTGACGGTTAGCCCCAAGACGCTGACGGCGGCTGATCTGGAATTCACCCAGAGCAGCACCTTCACTAAGGTCTACGACGGCGGCACGACGTGCACAACGGCCACCGTGCAGATCAGGTCGGCTGCCAAGGTGAACGCGAACGACGAGCTGCCCGAAGTGCAGGGCACCTATGCCTACAACAGCAAGGATGTTAATAGCGCCAGCAAGGTGACCTTCATCACCTCCGAACGGACGGAAAACACGAACTACACCCTGCCCGCGAACCTGACGGTGGAGAACGCAGCCAGCATCACCAAGCGCGTCCTCACGGTCGGCAACGTGACCACCACGTCCAAGAAGTATGATCGCACGGCCTACGCTTACGACTGCATCGAGAACGTGGAACTGATCGGAGTGGTGGAAGGCGATACGTTCATTTTTGACACCACTGAGGTCGATGGCAACTACAGCGTTTACCAGCCTATGTTCCAAGACGCCAACGCTGGCGAGAATAAGAAGATCAACGGCAAGGTGGTGCTGTTCGGAGGAACTGTGACTGCGAACTACACCTTTAAGGTGGGTGGCGAGGAGACCGACGAGGTACCCTTTGAGGCAACCGCCACCATCGCACCGGCGGACAGCTGGGCGCTGACCCCTGTGACCGATCTGACCATCCGCTACAACAACCGCGATCCGCAGACGTATACGCCGAATTGGTCGACGCTGCTGCCCTATGGACAGAAGTGGACGTACAATCTGGACGATACAACGTTTACCGGCAACGCGGCGCTGGCTGATCATTCGATCGGCGCGGATACCGGCGCGCTGAGCTATCAGCTCTCCGCAGGCGACGTGGACGACACCGTCACGTGGACGATCACCGCTTCCTGCAGCAACTACAAGACGTTCGAGCTGACTGTCACGCTGACGCTCATCGCCCGCAATGAGCAGACGGGCTTCAAGTTCGAGAACAACACCACATCCGTGTCTAAGACCTACGGCGACGAGGACTTCACCATCAAAGCCACCGGCGCAGCCACGGGCAGCAGCGTGACCTATACCAGCAACGATGAGAATGTTGCCAAGGTCAACGCGCAGACTGGCGAGGTCACCATCGTCGGCGCGGGCGGTGCAGTCATCACCGCCACGGCGGCGGAGACGGACGTCTACGCCAGCGCATCGGCAAGCTACACCCTCACCGTCAGCAAGCTCCGCATCGCCGTTCCCACGGAGGGCACGAATCAACTCCAGTACAACGGCGAGGAACAGACCTACACGCCGGATGGGCTGAATACAACGTATTGCAGCATCACCGACAACACGGCGAAGGACGTCAACTCGTACACCGCGGCCGTGAGCCTGATAGACAAGGCCAACACGGAGTGGGAGCTTGCGACCGAGAACGATACCAGCAACCAAACGTATGACTTCTGGATCACGCCCGCAAGGGCCATCGTGACGGCGCTGGACAAGAAGATCACGACCGGCCAGCCCGCGCCGGATCTGACGAGCGCCAAGCTGGGTGAGGACTACACCATCACCGGCCTGTACGGCAGCGATTCGCTCGGCAGCATCGTGCTGTACTACGCCGATCCGTCGAACACCGCCACGGAAGTGACGCCCGACACCAGCAAGGCCGGGACGTATGCCATCGTCGCCAGGCGCGGCGGCGGCACGAGCAGTCTCAACTATGATCCGACGTTCGTCTCCGGCACGCTGACCATCGAGGCCGTGCAGACCTCGCAGAAGCTCGGCATCAGCGCCCCGGGCCGCACGCCCGGCGGCTCCTACGAGCTCACGCCGAAGAACGCCCAGCCCGGTGACACCGTCACCATCGCCGTCTCGCCCGACAAGGGCTACGAGCTCGGCGGCCTGACCGTGCGCGACGTGGACGGCAACGAGCTGGACCTCAAGCGCGAGCGAAGCGGCGACTACACCTTCACCATGCCCAAGAGCAGCGTGAGCGTGTCGATCTCCTTCGTGCGCGAGGATGACGCGCTGTTTGACGATGTCTTTGCCGGCGACTACTACTACAATGCCGTCCAGTGGGCGGCGGAGCAGGGCATCACCGGTGGCGTCAGCAAGAACCTGTTCGCGCCCGACGCGGCGTGCACCAGAGCGCAGATCGTCACGTTCCTGTGGCGCGCCGCGGGCTCGCCCGAGCCCGAGACGATGAGCGCCTTTGCGGACGTCCCCGCGACCGCGTACTACGCCAAGGCGGTCGCCTGGGCCGTGGAGAACGGCATCACGAACGGCACCGGCGACGGCAAGTTCAGCCCCGACGCGCCCTGCACGCGCGCACAGGCTGTCACGTTCCTCGCCCGCGCGCTGGACGAAAGCGCAGACGGCGCGGCGGACTTCACGGACGTCTCCGCGGACGCGTACTACGCCAAACCGGTCGCCTGGGCCGTCGAAGCGAACGTCACCAACGGCGTCAGCAAAACCCAGTTCGCCCCCAACGAAACTTGCACCAGAGCCCAGATCGTAACGTTCCTCTACCGCGCATATAAGCGCATGAAGTGAGGATCGCACAAAGCACAAAAGCCCCCGCCCGTTCAAGAACGGGCGGGGGCTCTTACTTCTTCACGATTCACTGTTACCTATTGCTTCCCAAAATCGGCCCATCGGTTTTTTAGTGAAGAGTGAATAGTGAACAGTGAATAAGTAAATCGGCGACCTTCCAAGGAAGATCGCCGATTTTGCACAGCGCTCCGCTCCCACAGGGCAGGGACGCTGCTTCACGCCCGCAGTCGCAGCCTGCCGCGAAAGCGGACGGTTGGACGTGGATTTTGTGTAAAACGCACAATTATTTGACGGATTTTGAGTGGTTGTGACTACTTGCAAATGGATTGTATACAATATATAATATTGACAATACAGGACGGAGCAATGCTATGAAGGTAAAGATCAGCAGCAATATTCAGGAACAGGTCTATGAGGCCCTGAAAAACGACATCCTCTACGGCGTTCTGGAGCCGGGCACGCAGCTCAAGGAGACGGAGCTGGCGGAGTACTACTCAGTAAGCCGCTCGCCGATCCGCGAGGCCCTGCGCAGACTGTGCGGCGACGGGCTGGTGGAGCTGAAGCCGAATTGCGGCATCTCCGTCCGCGTCTTTTCTTCAAAATATGTGGAGGATATTCTGGATCTGCGCGTCGTTCTGGAAGGGCGGGGCATGGAGCGGGCCTGTGTTGACGGCATGACCGACGAGGAGATGGCCGAGCTTCTGCAGCTGAAGGGTCAGATCGAGACCGCCATACGCAGCTGCGACACCATGGAGCTGCACGAGCATATGGATATTGACGCAAGGCTCCACTCGCTGCTGAACTCGCTCAATCACAATCAGGTGATGACGGAGATGTGGCAGCGGATCGTCCCGGTGAATGTCGTGGTGCAGCGGCTGTCGCTGAAGCATGACGCGCGCGCGCTGCAAAGTCAGGAGGAGCACCTGCAGATCATCGAGTGCCTGCTGAAAAAGGACTACGCCGCCGCGAATGAGATCAACCGCCTGCATCTGCTGCACACGAGCGCCCACGTTGAAAAATCGCTGAGCCGGGAGTAAGGCTGCCCGGCGCGGACACATGAAAAACGACCCCGATACCATAGGAAAAATCATCCCCCGAGTACCGGGGCTGATTTTGATGGCAAATTGTATACAATATACATTATGTATTGACACAGCGCAGCGGTTGCGGCTGTTTCAATAATATAAAACACACTGAAAGGAATCGAGAAAATGAAAAAAATGATCGCTCTGCTTCTGGCTCTGGTCATGGTCCTCGGACTTGTCGCCTGCGCCGCCAAGGAAGCCCCTGCCGCTGCGGAGACGCCTGCCGCGGACACCGCCGCCGAGACCCCGGCCGCCGAAGCCCCCGCTGCGGACGCCGCCCCCGCCGCGATGACCGAGCAGGAAGCGGCAGCGGCCCGTGACGCCGGTACGCTGGCCTCTGACCGCGCGACCGGTTACGAGTACAACGAGAGCAACGACACCTGGTATTACAGCAACTACCCCAACTACAAGGACTTCAAGGCCGACGGCGAAGTCAAGGTCGGCTTTATCTGCAAGTTCGCCGGCGCCTGGTTCACGCCGAAGGCCGAAACGCTGGGCGAGACCGTGAAGAACGCGGGCTACAGCTACCAGTTCTTTGACTGCAACTCCGATACGCAGGCGTTCCTGGATAACGTGCAGAACGCGATCAATCAGGAGTTTGACGTCCTTGTTCTGACGCCTCCCAACACCACCCTGCTTGCCGAAGCCATCGCGATGCTGCAGGAAGCCGGTATCGCCTACATGACGACCGACGACCCCGGCCCCGACAATGACGGCTTCTACGCGCCGCACTATGGTCTGGACGACTATTACCTGCACAACGAGCTGGGCAAGGCCTGCGCGCAGTCCCTGCTGGCCAGAGGGTGGTTTGACGATGTTGCCGCTGACTGGAGCAACTTCAAGATGGTCATGCTGGACGTTCCCGCAACGGAGTCCATCCATCTGAGAAACACCGGCTTTGCCGACGGCATTCTGGAGTATGTTGACGTTCCCGAAGAGAACATCGTCTGGCTGGACGTCACCGCCGCCGACGCGATCCAGACCAAATTCGCGCCCCTGCTCCAGAGCGAGATGGGCACCGTCGATAAGTGGATCGTCTCCACCGGCATCGGCAGCATCGAGACTGCGATCCCCATGGCGCAGGAGCTGAACATGAACATGGAGAACATCATCTGGGCCGACTGCTTCTCCACCGACCTGACCATGATCCTCATGCTGGAGGATGAGACCCTGAAGAACACCTGCTGGGGCGTCGGCCTCGTCTCCGCCACGTCCGGCATCGGCATGGGCGAGCTGATCATTGACCTTGTCGAAAACAGCACGCCCTTCCCCGCGTTCACGCCGTATGCGCTGAACGTTGTCAACGCCGACACGGTCGAAGAATTCCACAGCACTTACTACGGCGGCTGATCGCCAAAGCCGCAACATCCGGCAATAGAAACACACAGACCCGGGCAGGCGGGGACCCCTGCCCGGGTCTTCTGGAATATGGTATAGAAAGCATTTGCGAGGTGCGCTGTATGAGCGATGTTATTTTACGTGCCGAGAATATTACAAAATCGTTTTACGGAAACGTGGTGCTCGATCAGGTCGGGCTGGAGCTGCGTCCCGGCCGGGTCCATGCACTCTGCGGTGAAAACGGCGCAGGAAAATCTACACTTTTGAAAATAATCACCGGTATTTACACAAAAGACTCCGGTGAGATCTATATGGATGGCAAGCCGATCAAGGTCAATACTGTTGAAGATGCCAGACAGCATGGTATCTTTGTCGTTCCGCAGGAGATACAGATGCTGGGGCATCTGTCTGTTGCGGAAAACATTTTTCTGACCCGACAGCCGAAAAACCGGCTCGGCATGGTGCAGTGGAAGGAAATGTACAAAATGGCCGAGGCCGTCAAGGCCCGCCTGGGAAAGGCCGGAGAGCGCATCAACGTGCATGATAAGACCGGCGGCCTGAGCATGGGCGACTGGCAGCTGATCGAGATCATGCGGGCACTGGTCGCCGACAATGTACGCGTGATCGCGTTTGACGAGCCGACGTCGTCCCTATCCGACAGCGAGGTTGAGATCCTCTTTGATCTCATCCGCGACCTGAAGGCACAGGGCGTTGCCATTGTGTATGTCAGCCACAAGCTGAAGGAGATCTTTGAGATCTGCGACGACATCTCTGTTTTCCGCGACGGCAAATATGTCGGCTCCCGCCTGATCGCCGAGACCTCCAATGAGGAACTGATCTCCATGATGATCGGCCGTGACCTGAATCTGTACGGCGGCGTTCAGAAGCGGAAGATCAGCGGGGAGGTCGCGCTGCGCGCGGAGAATTTCTCGCACGGAAAGGCCTATCAGAATGTCTCCATGTCCGTGCGCAAGGGGGAGATCCTCGGCCTGTACGGACTGGTCGGCGCGGGCCGGACCGAATTTGTCCGCGGCCTGTTCGGGCTGGACAAGACAGACAGCGGCGACGTGTATATGGACGGCAAAAAGGTCGAGATCACGCAGCCCCGCGCCGCGATCCGCAACGGCATCGGCTTTGTGACGGAAAACCGCCGCGAGGAGGGGCTGCTGCTCAACGAGCCGCTGCGCTGGAATCTCTCCATGGCGAATATCGCCGCCGCAAAGGACCGCTTCGGTAATATCCGCGCCAAAAAGGAACGGGAGTATGCCGAAAAGGGGATGCGCATTTTCAGAGTCAAGGCGACCGGTCAGGATCAGGAGGCCAGCGCGCTTTCCGGCGGCAATCAGCAGAAGATCGTTTTGGCAAAATGGGTGCTTGCGGACTGCCGGGTCCTCATCGTTGATGAGCCGACCAGAGGCATCGACGTCGGTGCAAAGGCCGAGGTCTATCAGGCGCTGTCAAAGCTGGCCGAGGAGGGCAAGGCCGTGATCATGATCTCGTCTGAGCTGCCTGAGATTCTGGGTGTGTGTGACCGCATTCTGGTCATGTGCGAGGGTAAGGTCACAGCGGAATTGGAAAATCAGAATTTGAAGGAAGAGGACGTTATCCAGTATGCCTTTTCTTCCTGAGAGGAGTCCGAACTATGATGCGAAATAAATTAGCAGCCAAAAGATCGTCCCTGTCCGGCGATACGATCCAGCAGCTGATCGTTTTGACCTTCTTTGCGCTGATGCTGGCCTTTTTCGGCGCAAAATCAAAGTATTTTCTCGCCTGGAAGAATATCTGCTCCATGCTGATCGCACTTGTCCCGCTCGGCCTGATCACGGTCTCCGAGGCCTGCCTGCTGACCGCGGGAGAGTGGGATATGTCCAACGGCCATCTGGCCAGCCTGTCCGGGATGCTCTGGGCGTATCTCATCACGAGCTGCGGCATGAATGTCTGGCTGGCCTTTGTGATCGCCCTGCTGGTGGGCGTGGTCTCCGGCTTCTGCAACGGCTTCCTCGTGACCAGATTCTCGATCCCGGCCTGGATGGCCAGCTATTCGATCCTGATGGTCCTGCAAAGCCTGACATACATCATCAGCGACGGCGTTGCGATCTCGCTGAAGGAGTATGAGACCGTCAAGATCCTCGGCCAGACGAAGGTGTTCGGCACGGAGATCACCGTTGCGGTCGTGATCATGTTTGCGGTGATCGCGGTCATGTGGTTCCTCCTCAAATACTCGCAGCTCGGCCGGAATATGTATGTGGTCGGCGGCAACCGGGAGGCTGCCGCAAACGTCGGCATCAACGTCGGCGCGATCAAGATGTTTGCCTTCATCCTCTCCGGCGTGCTGAGCGCGCTGGCCGGTCTGCTGTGCGCGTCCCGCTCGGCCACGGCGCAGGTGAGCGTCTGCAGCCTCGGCGCGATGAACGCGATCGCCGCGTCGATCGTCGGCGGCGCGAGCCTTGGCGGCGGCAAGGCCAATATCGTGATGGCGATCGTGGGCGCCATGATCATTACGGGAATGCAGAGCGGCCTGAATATGATCGGCGTTCCCTCCTTCTATCAGTATATGGTCACCGGCGTCGCGCTGTTTTTGGCGGTGCTGGTGCAGTCTGAGAGAAGAAAGTGACCGGAAGGAGGAATATGCAATATGCAGAAGTTCAAAAAAACAAATGCAAGCTTTAAGTCCTTTGCGACTGTTCTGTCTCTCATCGCGATCTGCCTGATCTTCGGCCTGATCAATCCGGTTTTTCTGACCGGCACAAGCCTGCACAGCGTTCTTGTCAATGCCGTTCCGGTCGGCCTTGTCGCGGTCGGCGCGGGCATCTGCCTGATGGGCGGTTATTTTGACATGGGCGTCGGCATGGTCGCGGGCCTGGCCGGTGTGCTGGTCACGTATCTGATGGATGCGGAGCTTCCCATCGTGCTGGTCATTCTCATCCCCATGCTGATGGGCGCGTTCTGCGGCCTGCTTGCCGGCAGCGCCGTCAGCTTCCTGAATATGAACGCGTGGATCTCCACGTTTGCGCTGCAGCAGATCTACAGAACGCTGCTGTATGTGATCACGAACGGCGTGCCCATCTCGCTCGGCAGCACAAAGTACGCGGCCTTTACACAGTTCGGCAGAATGAAGGTATTCGGCGTCATCCAGTTCCCGATCGTGGTGCTGGTCGTGGTGTACGGCCTTTGCTATCTGTTCCTGCGCTATCGTGAGCTTGGCCGGTCGGTCTATGTGGTCGGCAGCAATCCGCTCGCGGCCCGGATCTGCGGCGTAAATCTTCATAAAACGCGCTTGTTCATGTTCATCCTGACGAACACGCTGGCATCGGTCGCCGGTATGCTGCTGGCTGCACGGATGGCCACCGCGGCGCCGTTTGCGGGCGAGAGCTTCGCCTTTGAGGCGATCGCGGCCGGTATGGTCAGCGGCATGGGCGGCGGCAAGGGCAATCTGCTGATGGTCTTTGTCGGCGTGCTGATCCTGTTCGTGATCAAAAGCGGCCTGGTGATGATCGGCCTGCCGGACTTCTATCAGTATATGGCGACCGGCCTGGTCATGCTGGTCGCATGCGTCCTGCAGACCGAAAAAAAGAAGCGCTGACCCAAAAGACGATCGTTCCGCACACCTGCTAAAGGAGGATGCCCATGAAACGTTCCGGAGCTATTCGCATACTCGCGCTTGTACTGGTGCTTGCCTGTCTTCTCTCTGTGAATGGGATGGCCGCCGAGACGGAAAGAGCGGCCCCGCTCGCCGCTTCGTCCGCCCAGGCGGGTACGGGCGCTTTGCCGATCTCTGCCGCGGCGCACGATCGGATGTATTTAACGCAGATCGCGTCTCTGGCTGCCGGCGGGGCAAACGGGGATCAGGGCATATATTATACGGCGTGGGACCGTGACAGGGAAAGCGCCGAATTGGCATACGATCCCAACAACTGGGACGGCTGCTTTTATTGCGTGGAGGAGACTTCGATCCTCAACATTTTCCCGCGGAACGGGCGGGTCGTTCCCTCGGAGGGACTTTCTCCTGTTATTGAGATCCAGACTCCCGAAGCCGGCAGACTGAAAATCGAATACAGTGTTTCCCGTCCCGAAACGACCGATGACGGCCGTGTGGGCTGGGACGGCGTGCTCTTTACCGTGGAACGCGGCTCTGCCGTTTATGCTGCGGAGCATCTGCGCGGGACGGCTGACACGGCTGCCGGGACGGTCGTGCTGGATGTCGCAGGCGGGGACAGGATCCGGTTCGTGTTCGATAAGCTGGCCTCCCATTGGGGTGACAGCTGCGATTATCAGATCACAGTCGGCTATGTTGAAAATGAAGCTGTGACACCCGCCCTGCCGGAAAGTGCGATCCGCGCCGCGAAGCGCCTGCTCCCGGTCACGGATGGAGGAGAGCGTATGACGCTTTCCGCCATCCATGCGCAGGCAGCGGCCGGTGTCAACGGCGATCTTGGCGTTTCGTACTACAGCTATGACGGAACGAATAAGGTCAATAATTTGCTGTATGATCCAAACACGGCGCTGTACTGGACAGGCGCGGACGCGGACGATCAGCTGCATATCAGCCCCGCGCAGGGGCGGATCGTCACATCCTCCGAATACGGCGCGGTGATCGGCATCTGCGCGCCGGAGGATGGCGTTATGCGGCTGGATTACCGGGTGTCGCGCCCGGTCGAGTCCGGCGATACCGGAAAAGGCAATTGGGACGGCATGATCTTCAGCATTCAGCTGGGCCAAAGCTGCTTCGTCTACGATGCGCTGAACCGGGATTCCGGCGTCAGTCAGGGAACAGTCTATCTGGATGTTCTGGCCGGGGAGAGCATTGATCTGGTCTTTGATAAGCTCGGCGGAAACTGGGGAGACCACTGCACCTATCAGGTCACTATTTCTTATGAGAATGACGCCGCGGCGTCGTCACCGGTGCCGAGAGAGACCGTCAAGCCGGGGCAGAGCTATGCGTTTGCCGATCTGGCCGCGGCAGCCAACGGAGAAAACGGCCTCACCCTTTACTATACGGACGGCACGCAGCTGCACGAATTCAGTGAGTATAATGAGTCGCTCGAACGCTGGTACGTGACCGGCGAAGACGGGTTGATCGCGAAACCGTGTCACATTCAAGCCGACAATTACGGATTGGGCGGATCGTCCGAGGATCAATATGTTGTCATCGGCTATCGGGCGCTTGTAAGCGGAAGCGTTCAGCTGACGTATTGGACGGCCAATCAAAGCGGCGCGGGATATGATGTCAGCGCTGCCTATGGCCATGTTTCGCAGGTCGTCGCGGGCAGCACATACCGCGTTACGAGCGGGGAGGATCAGGTAAAGACAAACTCCGTAACGATCGACGTCACAAAAGGGGAGGAGATCTACCTGATCTATAAACCGGTGGCGCCGGTGGCGGGAGACTGGTTCGGGTATAAAGCGGCCGTGACCTATCTGACCGTTCGGCAGACCGATGACGGCAGGCACTCTGCCGCGCTTGCGCCGCTGTCAAACGATCTGACGCTGGAGCCAATTGCCGCCAGAAATACGGGCGAAACGACGGCAGCCTTCACCGACGGGATCGCCACATTTGCGTATGAAAACGGCAGCGCTTCCGTCGTCTATACGATCGACACGAATCAGGACACCGTAAAGCACGGCGTGATCGACGTTTCAGTCTGTGTGAACGGCGGCAGCCCGGTCAAGGCGGTCACCGGAGCGGGGACGAACTATCTGACGATGACGGGACGGACGCTGACCCCGGTGCAGTTTGCGCAGAGGGCCAGAGTGTCCATGGGCGTCTCGTTTGACGCGGCAGAGCGCAGGCTCACGCTGCGCTACACGGATGAATACGAAGGAATTCAGAATGAAAAGGTCTATTCGTTCTGCCTGAAAGGCCAGTCTCTGGCCGTGACCGCCGACAGCGGCAGCACGAACGGCTATGGCGGCTACAGCGGCTTTACCACCGGGTATTCGGATGGAATGACCACATTCTCGATCGACAACAGCGCCTATGTGGAGGAGGTCTCCATTACGAATGTCAATGATCAGTTTTTCCTGTCCGCGTATCTGGATAAGGCGAAGTCCTTCGGCACAAAAATCGAAAATCGCCCGTCCGACAGAGCAAGCGGCTCTGTCCACGGGATGACCGCATACTATGAGCGGAATTCTTTTGGGGAGACAAATCCCCTGAGCGAGCGCTTTTACATCACCGTGTCGGAAGCCTTCCTGGATTGCGCCTACCTGACGAATGCGCAGAAGTCGCCGTACCGGGATGAGCTGGTCAATTTGGTCGTATATGATCAGTGGTACTATGATCTTGCGACCGGCGGCAAATATTCGGACCGAAAAGCGGCCTATGCCGCCCTTGCGGAGGACTATGACCTGACCGACGTGCTTCTGGTCGAGCACCGCTGGCAGCGGGATCTGTTGGACCGGTCGAATCCGGCGTTCTATCCGGCCTCGACATACTGGGGCACGGCGGAAGAATTTGCAGACTATGTTTCTTCCGTTCGGGCACAGGGCTGGAAGATCGCACTGCATGAGGACTATTGGTTCATCCATCCCTCCGCGTCGAATCAGTACTGGAACAACATTACGGATACCTTCCCGGACATTCAGAATATCGCCGAAACGATCGCGCAGAACGCGGATGGGACGTTCCGGATCGGCTGGGAGGAGCCGGGGTTTACGTCTTATGCCAACAAGTCGGACATGATGTCCCGATATGCCGGCGTAGAATCCAATAGGATCCATACGGCGTACGGCACGGACGCGTCTTTTCTGGATGTGAGCGGCGGCGTGGATCCGTCTCTTATGAATCAGGTCACATTCGATGCGGACAGCGCGACGTCACGAACGCTGGCGCAGGTCACGGCCGACACGGTGGAGCTGTTTAAGACCGTAAAAACGATATACGAAGGGCCGATCATTTCCGAAGGAGCGCAGGGCGTCCGGTCATTCGGCTCGGCCTATGCGGGCCATCTGGAATCCGGGTCGCGTGAGCTCACAGGCGGACACGATGGCCGCGTGATGCCCGACTATGAGCTGCGGTATATTCGCCCGCTCATGGTCAATCAGGGCATGGGCCCGCTTCTCCGCTTCCAGACCGGGGTGACCGGGGCTGATTTTGATTTTGACCGATACAATGCCATGACGATCGCCTATGGTCACGCGGGCTTTATCGGAGACGTTCATTATGACCATGGTCTGACAGGCCAGATCGTCAATACCTACTATATGTTCCGGGCGATCCAGCAGCAGTATCTGAATGCGGAGAACGCTATTCAGTCGATCGCCTATTATTCCGCGGCGGGGCAGGAGCTGACCCTGGAGGAAGTGGTGCGTTCGGGATATGATTTTACGGCGGCACGCATTCGGATCCGGTATGGCAGCGGCTTGACCATCTGCCTGAACTTCTCGGAGGAGGACTGGGCAGTTACGATCAACGGGCACCGGTATGTTCTGGACGAGAATGGCTATGCCGCAGAAAACGCGGCCGATGGGTTCGTGCAGTACAGCTGCCTGAAGGATGGGGTGCGCGCCGACTATGTAGACTGCACAGAGTATACCTATGCCGACCCGCGGGGACATACCGTTTCCTTTTCGGAAGCGCTGACGGTAAGCACGCAGACGATCCTTCCGAAGTGATTTTTGGGCGATCGCCGCAGATGATTCGTAGATTTCAAGGAGAAAGCGATGGAAAAGAGCGTTAAAATTCTTTGGGAAAACCCCAATCAGACCGGCCGGATCGAGCTTCGGAATGCGGGCGAGGTGACTTCACTCTCCTGCAGCGGGCATACGGACGGCGCCTGCTTCCGCATCACGGACGGCTGCCTGACAGTCCATATTTCCGGCGCCATGGTGGATCCGGGGAGCTTTGCGACGATCGTAACGGTCCGGGCGGAGCATGATTTCAGCTTTTTCCTCCGGGACATCCGGGAGGACATTCCGGTCTACATTCCGGAATACCGGGTCGCCGTTACGGCGGCGTATGACCGGCGGAGCTACGCCGCCATCGCCGCGGCCATCGCCTCGAACGGGCGGGAGAGCAAGATCGCCAAAATGGAACGCGAGCCGGAGGAGAGCTTTGCCGCCGCGGCGTCGCATGACCGCGACATGGCCGCGCCGATCTGGCTGGGGCTCAGCCGGGATGTGCGGATGTTTGAGGGGCGGATCCATACGCTTTCCGATCTGGGCGATCCCTGGGATACGATCCAGCCCATGAACCATCACACGCCGATCCTGCTGCCGGAGATCCCCGGAGAGCCCGTCCGCTACAACTACTTTGCCGGCCGGGGCGTCGGCTGCCGGAGGGACATCACGCGGCGGCTGGAGGACGGCGTGCTGCCGATCCTGAATGTGACGAGCGTGGATGACGAGATCACCTATCACCAGAAGATGTTCGTCACGCTGGAGCGGTCCGAACTGAAACAGGAGAACATTCACGGCACGCATTATCTGGTGGCGGATCTGTATGCCAAAACACCGACCGAGCGGACGCCGGAGCAGCAGGCCGAGACGGAGCGCCTGCACGACGCGGAGCTGTATCAAAGCGAGGAGACGGTGCTGTTTCTTCGGATCACGGCCAAAAACACATCGGGCGCGCCCAAGTATGCCTATATGCGGATCCCGCAGCCGAATGTGGCGCTGATCGCGGAGCTGACAGCCTGCAAGCCCTGCCTGCGGGACGGCCTGGCGTACTTCCAGAGCAGCGAAAACGTTTTTATGACGGCGACTTTGAACGGCCAGCCGATCCGGGACGTGGAATACGCCGTATTGCTGGCGCCCGGCGAGCAGGCTGTGTTTGAATTCAAGATCCCGCATCTGCCCATTTCCGCGGAGCGCGCGCAGCGGCTGATGGCGGCTGATTACGATCGGGCGCTGGCCGATTGCAGGACGTATTGGCGGAAAAAGCTGGACAGGATCGCGCCGATCCACCTGCCGGAGCGGCGGATCGAGGAGATGATGAAGGCCGGCTTCCTGCATCTGGACCTGATCTGCTTCGGCAACGAGCCGGACGGCCCGGTTGCGCCGACGGTCGGCGTTTATACGCCGATCGGCACGGAGAGCACGCCGATCATTCAGTATATGGAGTCCGTGGGCGGTACGAAGCTCGCGGAGCGGGCGGTCACCTATTTCGTCAAAAAGCAGCGCCCGGACGGATTTATGCAGAACTTCTCAACGTATATGTCCGAAACGGGGCTTGGCCTCTGGAATATCGCCGAGCACTACCGCATGACGGGGGACAAGGACTGGCTGCGAAGCGTGGCGGATAATCTGGTGCGCGGCTGCGATTTCATCCGGGACTGGACCCGGCAGAGCCTGGACGAGCGCCTGCGCAAAAAAGGCTACGGAATGATCTTCGGAAAGGTCGCGGACTGCGCGTATCCGTATCACTCGTTTATGCTCAACTCCACGACGTATGGCGGCGTAAAGAACTGCGCGGACGTGCTGGCGGAGATCGACGACCCGAACGCCGCACGCATCGCGGCCTTTGCGGAGGAATACAGGGAAAATATCCGGCAGACGCTGGCGGAGTCCTTTGCGGTCGCACCGGTCATTCCGCTGACCGACGGCAGTTGGTGCCCGGCCATTGCGCAGTGGCCCGAGATCGCCGGGCCGATGTGCCTGTTTGCCGACGGCGGAAAGACCTTCAGCCACGGCATGATGGTGGAATGCTCCGAGAATGGCTGCTACGACATCATGTACGGAATCGTTGAACCAGACAGCGTGTACGGCGGCTTCATCATCAAGATGGTCACGGAGCTGATCGCGCTGGAGAATACGGCCTTCAGCCAGCCGTACTACAGCGTGCACCCGTATGTACACCTGCTGCGCGGCGAGGTACGGTCGTTCCTGAAGGAGTTTTACAACAACGTGTCGGCCCTGGCCGACCGGCAGACGTATACCTTCTGGGAGCATCAGTATCAGGAGTCCCCGCACAAAACGCATGAGGAAGCGTGGTTCCTCATGCGCTGCCGGTGGCTTTTGTATATGGATCGGGGCGATACGCTTGCGTTCCTGCCGGGCGTGCCGAGAAAGTGGATGGAGGACGGGAAGGAGATCCGCTTCAGCGGCATGAAGTCCCGCTTTGGAACACTCTCGCTTTCGGCAACATCCGCTGTAAGTCAGAATGCGATCAGTGTTTCGCTTCGCATCGACCAGCTGGGCGGCCTGCCCGGACGGGTCACGCTTCGCGTACCGCACCCGGAGGGAAAGCGGGCGCGCAGCGTCAGCGAGGGCGTATATCATCCGGAAGCGGAGACCATCGAGCTGCCCGCCTTCTGCGGAGAAAAAACAGTGACTCTTTGGTTCTGAAAATGTGTAGGAGAAATTAGTATGCGGATACCTCTTCCATACGGAACAGATACGATCCCGATCGACGTCCGGCCGGAGCGTGTGATCACCTCCCGCATCCGGGAGATGAAGGCGCAGCGAAGCGGCTATGAGATCGTGGCGGAGGCCATGAAAAACCCCGTCGGCAGCCCGCGGCTCTGTGAGTTGGCCGCCGGAAAGCGGAACGCGGTCGTTATTATCAGCGACCACACGCGTCCCGTTCCGAGCCGCGACATCCTGCCCCTGATGCTGAGCGAGCTGCGGCAGGGGAATCCCGCGATCGACATTACGCTGCTGGTCGCGACTGGATGCCACCGGGGCACTACGACGCAGGAGCTGGAGCAGAAGCTGGGGCCGGAGATCGTTAAAAACGAGAAGATCGTCATCCATGATGCGTTTGATATTCAGGGCAATGTGGAGATCGGGATCCTCCCCTCCGGGGCCAGACTGGTCATCGACAGGTTCGCCGCCGAGACGGAGCTGCTTGTGGCGGAGGGGTTCATTGAGCCGCACTTCTTCGCGGGCTTTTCCGGCGGACGAAAAAGCGTGCTTCCGGGCATCTGCGACAAGGTGACGGTGCTGGGGAACCACTGCGGCAGGTTTATCGACCACCCCATGGCAAGGACGGGGATCCTTGACGACAACCCGATCCATACGGACATGGACGCGGGCGCGGAGATGGGGAAGCTGCAATACATCGTCAATGTCGTCATTGATGAAGAGAAGCGGACCGTGGCGGCCTTTGCCGGCGATTTTCGCAAGGCGCACGCGGCCGGTGTGGCGTTTTTGCGGCAATACTGCGAGGTGCGGCCCATTTACGGCGACATCGTTGTGACCACAAACGGCGGCGCGCCGCTGGATCAGAACCTGTATCAGTGCGTCAAGGGCCTGACCGCGGCCGAGGCCACGGCCAGAGAGGGCGCGACGATCATCCTGTGCGCGGAGATGGCGGACGGCATCGGCGGCGACCGGTTTTATCGGGATATGCGCGACTGCGAGACGCCGGAACAGCTCTACGCCAAATTTGCCGCCACGCCGCAGGATCAGACTGTTCCGGATCAGTGGCAGACACAGATCCTCTGCCGCATTCTGATGAAGCACCGCGTGATCTTTGTCACCCGACAGGAGATGCAGCCCATTATTACGGAAATGAAAATGGAATATGCGCCGGATCTGCAGCAGGCCCTCTCCATGGCCGCCCCCGGCGACCTCACCGTGATCCTCGACGGCATCTCCGTCTGCATCCGCGGCCAAGCATAAAAAACCAGCCCCCGCTCCTACGGAGCGGGGGCTGTTCTCGTGCTACTTCTTCACTGTTCACTATTACCTATTACTTCCCAAAATCGGTCCATCGGTTTTTAGTGAAGAGTGAAAAGAGAATCGGCGATGTTCATAAGAACATCGCCGATATATGGTTGCGGGAGAGGGACTTGAACCCCCGACCTCCGGGTTATGAGCTACCATTAATGTAGCTCCTGATCCAGAGGTCGGGGGTTCATTTTTTCGTTGAGGCTACAACGGAAACACGGATTATTTGCAAATAAGCCCTGAACCGGACTATTTCACGTTTCTTGTTCTTTTTGAAGCTTTATTATCCTATTTGCAAACGAATTGCAAACGGAGATTTGCGCAACAAGCTTAGGAAGCTGACTCGAATATTTTTTACTGGAGCTTACTATGAATATGATTTTAGCGATCACCAATCAAAAAGGCGGTGTCGGCAAGACAACTACCGCCCTGAACCTTGCCTCTGCTCTGGCGGACGAAAACAAACGCGTGCTTCTCATCGACAACGACCCGCAGGGCAACCTTACTGCATCTATGGGGTACACCCCAGCTGCGCAGAAATATACGCTGGCAAATCTTCTGCTTGCCGCCATCGACTATCCGGAGGATCTGGGGCTGCATCTGTCGCGCTGTATCTTACATACGGACGGCAAGCCAGATCTCATTTCCGCAAATCGTCGCTTATCAGATGCGGCTGCACGGCTTCAGGTCATGCAGATCTCGCAGTACAGCGCCACGAACGAAGCCGGGCGCTGCGCGGAAAAGATGATGGCGCAGGTGCTTATGTCGCTGTGCAATGCCTATGACTACATCATCATCGACTGCGGGCTCAAGCAGGAGCTTTTGACCGTCAATGCGCTGAGTGCGTCGAACTACTGCATCATTCCGGTGCAGTCCCATTTCCTCGCATCCGAGGGCATCCCGGATGTGCTGGACATGGTACGTTCTGTGCAGAAGCATTTCAATCCGGATTTGAAGATCGCCGGCATTCTGCTGACGATGTACCAGTCCCGGCCGCAACTCTGCAAGAGCGTGCAGCAGAGTGTCCGAGAGGTCTACGGCGACGACCTGCACGTCTTTGAGCGCCCCATTGAGTACACTATCCGCATTGCGGAATGCCCCATGGCCGGCATGAGTATTCTGGACTACGAGCCGGGCAATCCAGCGGCGGAATCCTATCGAAATCTTGCCTCGGAGGTGCTGCGGCTTGGCTAGAGCGAACATGAACGAGACACTGCGCAAACGCATGGCTGCCACACAGCAGGCATCCGAACAGCAGACCGGCGACGCAGCCTACGAGAAGATTTTTCAGATGCGGATACCGCAGACAGAAACGCGATTCCGCGATGTGCCGATCAACAGGTTGCGCCCATTCTTTACTGCCGACATCGGCTTTCATCCCTACCCACGCGTGAAACTGGAAGCCTTTGCGGAGGAGCTGAAGGAAAATGGCTTGTACGAGCGGATTCTGGTTCGTCCCATCGCAGGAACGGATGAATTTGAAATCCTGGCCGGGCATAACCGCACAGAAGCAGCGAAGTTGGCAGGCTGGACGGATATCCCCGCAACGGTCATGGCCGTCAACGACCAGCGTGCCATCAGCATTGCGATTGCAACGAATCTTCTGCGGCGGCAGGATCTGACGATCATTGAGCGTGGCAAGGCGTATAAAGCGTTGTTGGATGCAAGAAACCGCTGCGGACAGCGAAATGCGGCAGTTGAAACCTTTGGCGACAATCGCCAAAGGTACAACGCGCGAAAAATTGTAGCTGAGTTTTTCGGCGTGACAGAGTATGAAATCCGCAAAGCGGTCAAGCTGGCACAGCTGATCCCACAGCTTGCCGAGATCGTGGAGAATACGCCAAAGAAGCTGAATCTGGTCTGTGCCGACTTGATCGCAGATTACGATGAGACTGCGCAGACGGCGTTCATTGAAATGTGCCAGATCGAAGGCTATGCACTGAACAAGCAGACAATGGCGTTCATTCAGGCACAATGCCCGCCGCCGGCAGCGGATCAGCAGGCAATTTACGCCGCATGGCGGGAAGCGCGGGCAAAAGCAGCACAGCGTGCAGCCGCACCGCCAGGAAAGCTGAGCTTTGACCGAAAACGGTTTGCGCCTTATCTAGACAGCTTCAAAAGTGACAAGGAAATCGAAGACCTGTTTCTGGAGTTTCTCAGGCAGCGCGCCGGATGAGGTACAGCTAACTTCATAAAAAACACGACTTTTTTCAAAGTCGTGTTTTTTATACTCAAATTCAGACGGAGGAGGTATCGAATTGCCCGGAAATCAGATCCCATGCACGGCGGACGACCTATATCGCCTGCTGTGTCGCTACCGTATTCCGCCCTAGCATACAAAACAAAATACAAAGGAGCTGTTTCCATGTACGAAACATATCAGGATCATCCCCGGCAGGCAAAAAGTCACGTTCCCATTGTGCTGCTCGCCGTATTTCTCGTCTGCGTTATCGGTGTTGGTATTTTCCTCATCGCTCGTCCTTCTCACAAAGCACTCTCCAAAGAGGATGCACGCGCCCGGGCGGGCATCGTCTATGATGATTCCGCGATTGAAGGCGGCTGGGATAATCTCAGCCCGGAAGAAATTGCGGAGAAGCTGAACGAAAAGGTTGCGGAGGGCATGATCAACATCAGCATGAACACCGCGCCGTACTTCGAGGACAGCGCGTCCGAGGGCAACGTGATGATCGTGAACGAAGCTGTCAACAACTATCCGCAGAAGGTCCAGATCATTCGCAACGATACGGGCGAGGAGATCTATGAGTCCGGCGCGATCGCGGTGGGAAGCAAGATCGAACGCGCGCGATTGGACGTTGCGCTGCCTGCCGGTACATACGAGTGCACCGCATATTTCCACAATCTTGACCCGGTCAGCGGCGATATTATCGGCACAGCCGGGGCTATCATCAACATTACCATCAAAAAATAAATTTTCAAACAAAAGGAGTATTTTACCATGAAAAACACCAAGAAGATCGTATCCCTCATCCTCGCTATCTGTATGCTCGCATCCCTCGCCATTTCCGCTTCCGCTGCCAACACGGTGGATGCATCCGGCGGCACCGGCACGTCCAGCGTCACGCTCTCGTCCACCGCAGACGGCAGTCTCGGCGGCGACCCGGCTGCCACGAAGATGTCCGTGACCGTGTCCACCGTCCTGCCCATTGCTGTCGGCACGGACGGCACTGTCAGTACCGCCACCGATGCGAAGATCGTCAACAACTCGTTCGGCGCTGTCAAGGTCAATTCCGTGAGCATCGAAGCCGCGCAGGGCTGGTCGCTGGCGGCGTTCGGCAGCAAGGACACGCTGGCGCACGAGAAGGTCAACAGCAACAAGTTCGGCTTCCAGATCGCACTCGGCGACGGTGCGGCGCAGATCACCGATAACAAAAGCGCCAGCAAGCAGACCCTGTTGGACGCTGCTGCCGAGGGCTGTTTTATGTCCGGCGCAGGCGACCAGACCGCGAACAGCATCGGCATCACCTACGACGCCATCGTGACCCCGGTCAGTGAAGCAGTCACAAATACCGCCATCGCGTCCGTACTCTTCATCATCGCTTGGGATGCGGTCTGATCGCAATTCATCCAAGGGGAACGCCCAAAGCGTTCCCCTTAAATTCTAACAGGAGGTATTCAACGTGAAGAAAAAACGAATCCTCGCAATGATTCTCGCCGTCGTTTCGTGCCTGTCTTTGGCAGTATCCGCATCGGCGGCAAACACAACGAACCGCGAAGCCGCAGACTTTCGCGATTTTGACCGCACGGCGTGGTACGCCGAAGCTGTGTCTACTGGCGTAGACAATGGGCTGCTGTATGGCAAGTCCGCCACGACGCTCGCCCCCAACGGCAACCTGACCAGCGCGGAGATGGCTGCCGTGATCAATCGCTCATTCGGGTGCTACAAGACAGCGGATATTTCGCGGTACAAGGACGTGGCAAAATCCAAGTGGTATTACAACGACATCGCGCTTGCCGTGCAGATGGGCACATACAACGGTCGCTCCGCCACGGCGATGATGCCGGACGCGCCGATCTCGCGGCAGGAGGCGATGACGGTCGTTGCCCGCGCGCTGGAACTGGACTACGATTCGTATTCCAAAACGGATTTGTCCGTATTCTCCGACCGAAGCGAGATTTCCAACTGGGCGCTGCCCTACGTCCGGGCGATGGTTGGCGCGGATTACATTCATGGTCGCGGCAAAGTCCTTGCCCCGTTGGACAACATCACGCGCGCGGAATTTGCGCAGATTTTTGCGAACATCATCGGCACATACATCACGGCAAAAGGCAGCTATGACAAGGACATCCAGGGCAGCGCCGTCATTCGCACCGACGATGTGACGCTTCAGAACATGACCGTGGATGGCGATTTAATTATCGGCTGCGGCGCGGCGAATGGCAAGATCGTGCTGGACAACGTGAACGTCACCGGGCGGCTGCTCGTTTGGGGCGGCGGCGTGTCGGCGGTGTACTGCAACAACGGCACGAATATGCCCGAAGTGGTCGTCGCCAGAGTGGACGATGCGGTCAAGGTGATCTATGACCGGGATTCTACGCTCGCGGTCATTGACAGCATCAAAGTCCGCATCACCGAACACGCAAAGCAGCACAAGGAAACAGAAGTCATTTTTTACGACGTCAGTGGACTGCGTGAAGCCCAAAAGCAGCTCAACGCCATCGTCGCGGATAACCAGCTTGCTCTTACTGCTCCGGCTCATCTGTATGCTATTGTCGGGGAACAGTTGGTAAAAGCGGAGTTCACGAACAGCAGCAAGGGTGACACCTACAAGGTAGAAATTCGCAGGAACAAAGACAACGCACTCATTGCCGATGCCTTTGAGCTCGCCGCAGGCGAGAGCATTTCAACGCTGACACTGCTGGAAGTGCCGGTGTATGGCAACGCGGATTGTACGGTCACAATTACGGCGCTCCGCGACGGCAAGCAGATCGGCACGCTGAACACAGAGCTGACTTTGCACACGGCGTATCTCTGGTCCAAGGAGGTGCTGTGATGAACAGGAAACTTATCACTTTCCTGCTGGCACTGACAATGATCCTGTCACTTGCCGTGAGTGCGTCCGCCGCTGAAACGACAGAAGCGCGTGTGCCCGTGACGCTCACCGTCATCAATGCGGTTTCCCCGATCTCCTGCACCGTGCCCGCCTGCCTGCCGGTCTCGCTGGTGGATGGCTATGCGGTCTGCGCCAACAACGCCGCCATCACGAACACCGGCAAAAGCGGCGCGATCCGCGTCACGAAGGTGGACGTGCAGCCCGGTGCGTTTGAGATCGGCAGCTATGATGCGTTCAGTGCAGGCAAAAACAGCATCGCGCTGTCCATCAACGGCTGCAGCACAAAAGGCACAGGCACCTTGACACTGGCAGAAAACGCATTTCCCGCAATTCCTGCGGAAAAGTCGCTTGCCATTCGATACCGCGCAAAGGTATCTGCAAGCGAAACCGTCACCAACGTCAATGCGGCAACCGTTATTTTTACGATTGCCGCCGTCATGGAGGGTTAAGCTATGAAATTCAAGAAAATCACTGCATTTATGCTTGCCCTCTGCATGGTGTTTTTGCTGAGCATTTCGGCATTTGCGGCGGATGCACCCGTTGCCGGCGGCACGATCCAGAACAGCGGCATCCGCTGGTCGCTGGACGCGAGGGGTTGGCTGACCATCTCCGGCACGGGTACAGCGCCGACCTTTACCAGCGCAGACGATCAGCCGTGGGCGGCGTACCGGGAGCAGATCGTCGAGGTCTGGTACGACGATATGACCGCTCTGACAATTCCCGACCTCGCATACTGGTTCGAGGGCTGCACTAACCTGACCACCGCCGAGCTGCCCCTGACTGCGGTCATCGGCAAGCACGCCTTTTATGGCTGCCCGAAGCTCGCCACGCTGACCATGTACTACGGCGAAACAGTCCTGAACAGCATCGGTGAGGATGCCTTCTGGCGTGAAACGGACAGCGGCGATACCCTGACCATCTGCTATATCCTCGGTTACCCGGAAAGTACCACGCCGTTCCATACCTATGACTGGTCCGGCAGCCACCGCGCAAACCTGCATTTTGATGATGTGTATGGAATTATGACCATGAAGCCTGTCATCGGTACATGCCCGGACTGCGGCAAGTATGCCTTGCAGGGCTCTTACGTCGAGGAGCGCCACACCTCGCGCGGGCACAAGGTCTACAATGAGTGCAATCGCTGCCACTACGTCGAATACACCGGCGAGTACGAGTACAAGGACCACGGCGACGGCAGCTACGGCTCGTGGACGTGCCCGGACTGCGGGCGGCATACCTGGGAGCTGGAGGATGAGCGTGAGGCGACCTGCACGCGCAACGGCTACGAGGACTACGTCTGCGCCTGCGGCGAGACAAAGCGCACGACCATTTACGCCAGCGGGCACGACTACCGCTACGGCGACTGGACGGATTACTCCGCCAGCCAGCACCGGCGCGAAAACGAGTGCTACAACTGCGGCGATGTAGACTATGAGTACTCTGCGCACAGCTTCCTCTATGGAAGCTGGACGCAGCACAGCCCCACGCAGCACAGCCGAACAAACACCTGCACGATCTGCAGCCGTTCCGAGCAGCAGACTGCCGCGCACAATTACAGCGCAGGCGCATGGAGCAGATACAGCGACACCCAGCACCGCCGCACCAAGACTTGCGCCGACTGCGGCGCGTCCTCTTATGACTACGCCGACCATACGGACACAAACGGCGATGGAAAATGCGACGATTGCGGCGCAGCGATGAGCCTGACGCTGACCTGGAACGCAGGCGCGAACGGCGGCACGGTCGGCGGAATGAGCGCCACGACGACAGTGGTCAAGCCCGGCGAGTCCGTGAGCGCCCCGGTAGCCGTGCCGGTCAAGACCGGGCACAGCTTCAAGGGCTGGTACACCGAGAGATCAGGCGGCAGCCTGTACAATACTGTGACCGTCACAGAAAGCCAAACATTCTATGCGCAGTTCACCGCAAACAAATATACCATCACCTGGGATCTTGGCACAGGCAAAACAGAAACGACCAGTCAGACCTACGGCGAAAAGCTCGTTCTTCCCACCGAGCCGACCCGCAAAGGCGCGGAGTTCCTCGGCTGGTTCACGGAATCGGACGGCGGTGCGCAGGTAGATGCCAACACGACCTACACAACGGAAAGCGAAATGACTTACTATGCCCACTGGGAGATCACGGAGATCTTTTCAGTCACAGTGCCGGTCACACTGCCGCTCGTCGTGGATGAAGACGGCGAGGTCCACACGGGCAGCGCCGAGATCATCAACGCCTCCACCGGCGCGGTCGTGGTCTCTTCGGTCAGCCTGTCCGCTAAAAACGGCTGGCAGCTCGTGCCCTATACGACGGACATGGCGCATGAACAGATAGATGCCAAGCTCCTTGGCTTCCGCCTCAACAACACCCAGACCACCAAGACTGGCAGCACAGAAACGCTCGCCCTGTCCACCCCGTGGCAAATTCCAGAGAGCGGCGGTCTGCCCATCAGTTATGACGCAGTCGTGTCGGCAGTTTCGCAGCCTGTTTCAGAACAGGATGTGCTGAGCGTCATCTTTGTCGTGGAATGGCAGGAATAACTCGTGAGCCCGGAATGGATCGACCGTTCCGGGCTCATCTTTGGAGGAATCAATGAAAAAGCTATATCGTTTTTATACACTCTGCCTGCTGCTTTTGCTGTGCGTCGGTCTGTTTTGCGTGCAGGCGTTTGCTGTTGAGGATATGTGGACGGCAGCGAACCGCATCATCGTAGACGTTTACAGCAAGATCGCAGGCGTCAGCACAGTGCTGGCGGGTCTGATGTCTGCCGTCGCAGTCGTCGGCGCGAAGCTCTCCAATAATCAGCACAAGGTCGATCAGGCGTGGGACTGGCTGCGCCGCATCTGGATCGCTTGGGCGGTCATCAACGGCATCGGCGCGTTTATCGCCTATGTTGCGCCACTGTTTCAGGGGCTTGCGACGATCCAGAGCTGATAGAAAAGTTCCGGCAAAAAAGGAGGTGCAGACCGCTTGCTGGAGCTTCTCTTTCAGGGCTTTGTGGAATGGCTCTACGGTCTGACGCTGGAGTGCTGGGAGTATTTCGCGTCCGTGCTGTTTGACCTGATGAGTCTGGATTTTGCGTATCTGCGGGAGCATATGCCCGTCATTGATACCATCCGCCAGATCATGCTGGGCGTCGGCTGGGCGCTGCTCATCGGCAATCTCGTCTTTCAGGCAACACGCGGCATGGCGGCAGGGCTCGGCTTTGAAGCCGAAGACCCGAAGCTGCTGTTTACAAGGACGTTCGCCTTTTCCTTTCTTCTGGTAGCCAGTCCGCAGATCTGTGAACTGGGGCTGAACATGACCTCGACTGTCATCGAGCTTCTGCAAATGCCGGACGCTGTGGACATTACATTTGCGGATGAGGCATCCTTTGCTGGAATGGCAGGAGCATGGCTGCTTGTCGTGATCTGCGGCATCATCGTCATGTTCCAGACGTTCAAGCTCATCATGGAAATGGCAGAGCGGTACTTTATCCTCGCCGTGCTGACGATCACCTCGCCGCTGGCCTTTGGCATGGGCGGCAGCCGCAACACGTCGGACATTTTTACCGGCTGGTGCCGGATGTTCGGCTCGATGTGCCTGCTCATGGCGACGAACGTGATGTTCGTCAAAATGCTTTTATCTGTTCTGTCGTACTATCCGAGCGGCCTTGACGTGCTGCCGTGGATGGTGCTGGTCGTTACCATCGTCAAGGTAGCGAAGAAGGCAGACAGCATCCTGGCTCGCATCGGTCTGAACCCTGCCATGACAGGCGACCCGCTTGGCCGCGGTTTCCCCGGCGCAATGACGATGATGGTCATTCGCTCGCTGGTGTCCAATGCAGCGCATACCATCAGCAGGAACGGCGGTCAGCCGCACAGCGGCAGCGGAAATCCCAAGCCGAATGCGCCGACCGGTCCGCGTACCGGCGGAGCTGGCAGCACATCCAATGTCAATGCGCCCTCTTACACAAACGGTTATCATCATAGCACGCCTGCGCAGCAAAACAGCGCGGATCCTGCATTCAATCAAGAATCTGCTTCGGCTCAGACGGTTGCTGCACAGACAGATACCGCACGATCCGCCGCCGAAAAGATGGCGGGCGCATTCCCTCAAGCCACGCCTGCTGACACCGGCAAGCAGCCCAACTCTACGCGCAAAACTGCTGTGCCGCCCGGCACCAGACGTGCGCCGGGTCATGTGGCAGCGCCGAAGAACCATGCAGCGCCCACAGCAGCAAAAACCTCGCCCGGTGCGCCGTATCATCGTGCGGATACTTCACAGCCCATCATGGGTGGCGTGGGCACGCAGAACACGCAGCAGGAGCAGACCGTACATTCCCAGTCGGAATCCCATCCGCGCAGCAGCGCATCGGTACAAAATCACGCTGGCGCGGTTTCGTTCGGTGCGGCAGGAAAAACGGCAGCCCAAAATCCGCCGCGCAGCTCTGCTCAGCCGAACGGCATCACCGGGAAATCGTATCACGCAAACAATATACAGCCGCCAAACTCTGCGAGCGGTCCAACTGTGCGTGGCGGTACGGCAGGAAATCAGCCAGCTTCCCATTCGGCAAAGAGCATTCGTTCCGCACCGGCCCGCGATACCACAGGAACTGGTGCGCGATCGCAGCAATCGGGCGGCCCGCAGAATACGCCAGCGCCCGGTACGGCAGGAACACAGCGCACGTCTATCGGCGGGCGCTATACCCAGCCTGTACAGCAGGCGACGCGTGTTTCCGCAAATGGAAATACGCAGATCACGCAGCAGAATCATGTCTCTGCTCAGCAATCCAATAGCACGGCGCAGCCGTCCAGCGGAATCCGTATGGATGGTCGCTCCACAAATCGGGAGCATTCTGCGCCTACAGCGCCGGTATCCCCGGCAGCGCCGTCTTCCAACCGCGAAGCTGGTACGCCCCCACGTTCGACCGCGCGGTCTGATGCGGCACATTCGGCAGAGCAACGTGTTTTGCAGCACCCAATCCCCGCGCAAAGCGGTAGCACAGAAAAGCTGGTGCCGCAGACTGTTGCGCATACGTCTCCCGTTTCTTCCGAACGGCAGAGCAGGAAACCGGCTGCCCCGGCTCCCACAGGCGGCGTGACCGCGCCGGCTCCGATATCGCAGGAATCGAACAGACCGCAGAGAAGCACGGCAGCAGAGCCATCCGCCAAGCGCCCGGCAGCGCAGGAACGCAAGGCCGGCGCACAGCCGGAGCCGCAGAAGAAGGAGCAGACGCTCTATCATCGCCCCGGTATCGCAGGAATCGCGCCTACGGCAGTTGGGATCAACACGGAAGCAGCATCGGCGGCGCAGAAGCCCGCTGCGAAAAAGGCGGTCAAGAAGCCGTTTGTTCCGCTGACCGGCAGAACCCCGGAATCCATTCCGTCGCATCTTGATCTGCATGAAGCCTCGCAGAAGACGACGAAGCGCTCGCAAGAGAAGCAGGAGGTAGCAAGCGATGAATGACCAGAACCGGCGCTCCGCGCTGGAGGTTATGACGGATGCAGCTCGAAAAATCCGCGCCGCCGCCCGCATTGTGCGGGCAGCGCTTGCCGGAGGCGTTTATGGGGCTGCCGCTGCGGCGGCAAAAGAAGCGCTGCCGGCGATCGTGAAGCTTGCCGTCGGCGTTCTCATTGCCATCATCGTGATCCCCATGTTCGTGATCTCCGCTATGCCAAATATGTTTTTCGGCTACGAAACGTCCGAAAAGGACCCGCAGATCACCATGCGGGAGCAGGCGCTCTCCATCGGCGGCGCGTATCTGTCTTTGGAGGACTTTGAAAAGACGCAGCAGGATGCCACCATTACGAGCGAAGCTGCCGCGTATGAGAATCAGGGCGTCACGATCGATGAAATCAGGGTATCCAGCAAATTTGATGAAGAAGATCTCTGCTGGTATATTGCCATCAATTCCGTTGCCCACAAGCAGGACTTATCTGAAATGAAGCCGGAGGAGGTACAGTCGCTTCTGATCTCCAATCTCAGACACACGACGCGGCTGGAATCCTCCGGCAACCAGACTGTCCTCCGTATCATCTTCCAGCCGCTCGATAAAGACAAGCTCATGGACGATCTGGAGTTTGACGAGGACGCCAAAACGTGGGCAGGCGCGCTGTTTGAGACGATCTACGAGAGCGACGCGCTGGGTAAACACAAAGACAAATTTGAAGCCTATAAGCCCAGCTATGCGGGCGATACCGGCTACACTGGTCCGGCAGAATCCTCGCCCGGCGGCGGTACGGAGAGCGGCGGCAGCGCTGATAATACCATCGACATCTCCGGCTTCACGAACCCACGCACAAAAAACAACCATGATCTCGCCGCCTATGCGATTCAGGCGTGGGAGCACGGCTGGGGCTATGTCTGGGGTACGTTCGGGAACGTCCTGACGGAATCCATGCTCCAGTACAAGCTGGAGCAGTACCCGGACATCGGTGCGTCGGAGGCGTTTATCCGCGAACACTGGCTCGACCGCCGCACAACGGACTGTGTGGGGCTTCTCAAGGGCTATGGCTGGCTGAATCCCGATACGCTGACCATTGACTACAATACGAACGGGATGCCGGACTATACTGCAGATCAGATGTATGCTTCTGCCAAGGAAAACGGTACGGAGTACGGCGGCATGAGCACTATGCCGGAGATCGTCGGACTCGGCCTCTGGAAGAAGGGACATTGGGGCGTCTATGTCGGGAACGGTTATGCCATTGAAGCGATGGGAACCCAATACGGTGTCGTCCGCACGAAGGTCGAGGGGCGCGGCTGGCAGGGCTGGTGCAAAATTCCGTACATACAATATGACGACTAAAGGAGGGTCTATGAAGGTCAGAAAATTTCGCATCCTCCGCCTGCGGCATCATATCAGCATGGTCGAGCTCGGACAGGCTTGCGGCGTATCCGCGCAGCGCATCAGCGAGCTGGAGCTGGGCGAAAGCACCCCGGAGGCGGAAACGGTACAGAAGATCCAGACTGGCTTTGAAACGATCATCGTCCGGCGCGGTGAAAAGCTCGATACATTGCAAAAAGAATACATCGCCTGCAAAAACAGCCTGATGGAGCGCGTGGGAGAATACGAATATGAGCTATGAAACCTACCACATTCCCGTGAACTTTACGGACGCGGGCAGGCTGTTCGGCGTATTTGAAATTCGCAACGCGGTCGAAACCGTGCTGCTGTGCATACCCATTCTGTTTCTCTGCCTGGCGCTTCTGCCGCTGATGCTCATGCCGAAGATCATCGTCACGATGGCGATCCTCGTCCCCGTGGGCGGCTTTGCACTTATCGGCATCGGTGGCGACAGCCTTACCAGATGGCTCAAAGCGTGGATGCACTGGCGCAAGCACCGACGCATGATCTTTTACCGCGGGGAGGTACACTTATGAGCATGAAGGACGCCATTTTCGGCACGGCCGCGCCATCCAGTCATGGAGGCGCGACCTATCGTGACAGCATCCAGGCATGGCTGCCCATCAAGAACATCCTTGGCGGCGTGGTCATTACGAAGGATAATCGGTTCATTAAAATCCTTGAAGTGCTGCCGGTCAATTTTTATCTAAAATCCCCGTCCGATCAGCAGAATATCATTACATCCTACGCCGCATATCTGAAAATCGCGCCGGACAGCATGAGCTGCGAGGTGCGCACGCTCCCGCCGGACACGAGCGAATACGTCGAACAGATGCGGCAGTTCCAGAAAAACGAGGAAAGCGAAAACTGCCGTGCAGAGATCGAGGACAATATCGAGAAAATCGGTCTTGGCATTGCCAGTGAGTCCATTCGTCACCGGTTTTTTCTCGTATTCCAGTACGAGGCGAAAATGCGCGCCAAGCGCAACACCGTCAAGGGTATCATTCAGCGCCTGAACGAAGAAGCGGACACGGCGCGGCGGTATCTGGATATTTGCGAATTAGAGGTCTTAGAGCCGCGCTACACAGACGATTTCGTGCTGAAGCTCCTGTATGAGCTTATCAACAAAGGCACCAGCCTGCGCGTCAAGCTCCCGGAGGGCGTGTTCGACATGACAACAGAGGTGCATGGGGTGTATGGAGAATAAATATAAAAAGAGGAACGGATTTGTCCGTTCCTCTTGAACAGTGCTCGCTCAGATACATAAACATTTTCAAGCCCCTCTATTTCAGGTAGTTTTTACTTCTCACGTTATCACAGTAGGCGTAGAAGGCTTTCTTCGAGCTTGCTTAATCGGTGATTCTACTTTGAATACACCAAGATCGCCATCAATGGCAAATACTCCTCGTAAATAACATAATTGCAGTATAAAATGTCCAATACATTTTAGGTCAGATCCAAATATTGAGATCGTATTCTTGCCCAGTAACAAGTTTAGCGTATTGCGCACCAATTACTATACCAACTGAAGTTAATGATAAAAGCGAAATCTCATTTTTGCCCCAATAGTCAAAGACATCCAGCATTTCTGGAACAAATTTAACAACAAGGTCTTGCACAGCTTCCTCGGACATTCGATTTTCCTTGAATAGCTTCTCAAATATTAGTTGATGCTCTTGCTTTACATTGAGTTTTTTCATTGAGTCGGTTAAAACGCTTTCAGATACTGCATTGATCTGAGGTAGGTTGTTGTGCAAGCATTTTGTGAACAGATTTGGATATAAATCCGTAAAACCATTTCCATTCATATCCTTAGGCAAACTGCCGGCTTCGATTCCTTTCATAAAAAGTCCAGGGTAATTATTCAAAAAAAGTGATGGCAATTTTGTGCTTACTGCTGAATACTGACTACAACCGGCGAAGTTGAGATGTTGAAACTCTGATTCCTTTTGGCTGACGCCTTTTTTATAAACGGGCAAGACGGTATCGTAAATATACTCTGCAAGAGAGTTTAGGTTATTAACCTGAATACGTACTGTATGCTTGAGAATAAAAGTCAGCGCCAATGTTGCCATTTGTGTTTCAATTAGCTTTGGAGCAACTTGGATGGACTCGCCTAATGCAATTTGAAGCAGTGTACGCGATGTTTCGCTTATTCTCTCAGCAAGAATACTAGACAGTACTGATGCCAGTTCTGGTGTTCCAGCTTTGATATATGCTTTTTGTGCTTCGGCATAATCACATTGCATGGAGGGTTCTTTAAACACAGACAGAGCTTGTTCATCGCTCAGATTTCGCTTGATCAGTTCATCAACTATTCTTTCAAATAACTCATCATCGCGCCGTTTTGCTTCTTCGTAAGCTTCAGCCTTATATTTACTCAATTCATTACTCACAACGTCAAGACATAATGCTTTAGTATTGTCGTATCCTAGTCCTTGATTAACAACAATAACTCCAGAGTTTGATGCAGTTTCAATGCCGTAATTGTTGCCAGAGTTATTGACCGATGTTTTTCTTTTGAGAAAGTTACACATTGATTTCACCTGAGCTCACTCCCGAAATAGTGCCATGGTTACTCCCGCTGTTGCTGACTGAAACACTCCCAGAAACTTGCGCATTATGCTCACCACTTATGCTGTCATTTAGATTTTTAATCCCATTATTAGCTCTTATGGCAGCTATCGCGGAAACAACTGCAGCGAGCGTACTAATCGTACTTAAGACCAAAGTAACTATCTCCATACTTATCTCTCCTTGACCCTTTCTCTCATAATTACAAATTCACAAGAACAGCTACAATTTCATTTACAAATAACGTGATAATGATTCCTAAAATATAGCAATTTCATGAAAAGGTTGTTCTTCACCACTAAATATACATGGTAATAGCACCAAAAGCAAGGTGCTTTATTGTAAGGAGGTCGCATCACTTGAAAAAGAACCGCAAGAACAAAACTGCTCCGCCGCCCGGCTTGCCGCCGGAAACAGAGCTGCCCATCGAGCAGCAGCCAAAGAAGCAGCCATTTCTCAAGCGTCTGCTGTTCGGCGAGGAAACGCCGGATCTGAGCGAGCTGGAGGCTGGCTCAACAACAATTCTGGACATTCTTTCGCCCACGAGCGTGGACACCAAAAGCCGGGACTACATTGTAGTGGACGGCATTTTTCATGCCTATCTTTATATCACAGGTTACGGGTATTCCACGACTGTCGGCGCAAGCTGGCTGGCTCCGCTGGTCGAGGCCGGCGAAGATGTCAGCATTTCGTTCCACTTTGATAAGCAATCCAAGGAGAAGATTCTGGCGAAAATCTCGCAGCAGACCATGATGAACCGCAGCCGGATGCGCGACGTTGCAGACACCCGACAGGACTTCGAGGAGCTGGACAGCGCCATTGCCTCCGGGATGTACCTCAAGGACGTGATGAACCGGCAGGGCGAGGATTTTTATTATATGCACACGCTCATTGAGGTCACAGCCAGTGATCCTGAAAC
Source organism: uncultured Oscillospiraceae bacterium (assembly GCA_934631005.1). Taxonomy (GTDB): domain Bacteria; phylum Bacillota; class Clostridia; order Oscillospirales; family Oscillospiraceae; genus CAG-170. The sequence continues at coordinate 4,258 of CAKTXA010000017.1, read as the reverse complement.
ACTGGAGCATCGCGTCACAGCAGTTGAAAAGCTCTGCGTCTCCGTGGACATGATCGCCCGCCGGTGCGAATACAAGCAGGAGCAGGCGTTCTTGTCCATGCTGCCGATTCTCTATCTTGATCCGGATATTGAACGCAAATCGCGCCGCAATGCGCTTACAAGTGGCGTAGCGGCGGCGTTCCCGTTCGCGTCCTATGAGTTATCCGACCGCAACGGCATCTTCCTCGGTCTTAATATGTATAACCGCTCGCCGGTCTTTCTGAATCCTTACGACGACTACAAATACACGAACGGCAACATCTGGATCGGCGGCTCGTCCGGTGCGGGCAAGACGTTCACGCTCCAATGTGTCGGCGGTCGCTTACGGCAGCAGGGCAAGCGCGTCATTTACATCATCCCGAAGAAGGGTCATGAGTTTCGCCCACGCTGTGAACAGCTTGGTGGACTGTATCTGCGGATGTCGCCATCCTCGCCGGACTGCCCAAATATCATGGCGATCCGCCGTAAATCGCTGGATGCCTACGCAGACCTCAAGGGGCTTGCCTCCCGCGACGATTCCGTGCTGGCAGATAAAGTTTCGCGGCTCATCATCTGGTACAGCCTGCAAAAGCGCGATCTCAGCGATGAGGACCGGAACTATCTGGACACATCGCTGGTTGAATGCTACCGGCGGTACAGCATCACATTTGATAACGCTTCCGTTCTGAACGAGGATGGGAGTTTTCGAGAAATGCCTGTGCTGGCGGACTGGTACGACGTGCTGCAGGAAAGCACGGATACGCGGCATCTTGCCGTCGTGCTGGCACGGTATGTGACCGGCTCAGCCTCCGCGATGGGCAGCCGCAATGAAATTGACCTCGATAACAAATACATTGTCATTGACACGTCGGGCATGCCCGACGATCTGCTTCTGCCCGGCATCTTCTGGGCGACGGACATCGCAAATGACTTGATCTCCGGCGCGGGCGAACAGCTCTCGGCACTGATCTCCGACGAGTTATGGTCGCTGGTCGGCGCGAACTCCAATCCGTTGGCGGCGGGATACATCCAGGAAATGGTCAAGACCATCCGCGGCCTCGGCGGTATCGCGATCACATCCACACAGGGTATGCAGGATCTTTTCTCCCTTGACAACGGCAAATACGGCAAAGGCATTTTGGATTCCAGCCGCATCAAGATCGTCATGCAGATGGAGGAACAGGAGGCGCGGCTGATTCAGAATGTACTGAATCTCTCTGAAGAAGAGGTATGTCAAATCACAAGATTCCGCCGCGGCGAGGGGCTTTTGTGTATCGGGTATAACCATGTGCCGATCGCGTTCTACGCGACGCAGAAAGAATACGACGCCATTACAACATCCCCAACAGATTTGCTGAACAGAAAGGAACGAAAAGTATGAACGAAGAACGCTTTGCAAAGGAAATGAAGAAGATTCAGTCGGTCGTCAGCCGGGCTTTGCAGAAAGCCAATACGCTGACGGCGCTTGCGGACGGCGGCAAGATGAGCCACGAGAAATTGCAGCTCACGCTGGAGGAAACTGCGTATTTCTTTGAGTCCGCGACGCTTTATCTGCGTGCTCTCTGCGAGGCGCAGATGCCGGGTGTTGGCGAGTATGGACGGCGTGACGGACTGGCGTTCCAGCTTCCGTCCGGGCATATCGAGATCGCGGGCGCGGGCTGGGTACATATGCGGATCGACACGCTGCTGCCGCATTGCCGGTATACGCCCGCGACTTGGCTGACGGACACCGTGCGGCAGCTTTTGACCGCGTATATGCAGCGCACAAACTTCCGGCTGCATTTCAAGCAGATGCTTTTGGTGATCGACGAACACAGCGACGTGGATGGGCGGCATGTATTCGATCAGGACAACAAGGGCTGGAAAGCCGTAAGCAATGCGATGAAAGGCTTGGTCATTGACGATGACGACCAGTACCATTTATCCGTTCACATGATGTCCAGCCGCAGTGCGGAGAATGTCTGCCACATCAGTCTGGTGCTGCCAGAATCCGCGGATGAGTTCTTTCAATATCATCAAAAAGGCATTGCGTACAGTCCCTTGGAGCCATCCGTAATGGTCAATTTTTCGCTGGTTTCGGAGGCATCATCTGTACCAGCGACCTGCTGATGGCTTGGAGCGGCAAAAAGTCCTAATCAATCAACGGGTTTTATGTGCCGACCCATCATGGGCAGTGATAAAAGCTGTCATCTACGCAAACCCATCACGCGCGGCAGGAAAAATAGGCGTGTTTGCCAAAACTGTGATTGCGCCGGAAGCGGCGCAAGAACGGTTTAGGCAAACCGCAGGAAAGGAAGGGCGGGAAAGCTGCATGATGCTGAGTTGTCGTGACCTTGATATTCTGCGGCTGCTCCGCTGGTGCCGAATGATCCGGTCAAAAGAACTCTATGAGACGTTCTCCAAAGACGAAGTTACGAATCTCAGTGCTGCGCAGATGATCCGGTTTTCTGACGCGGCGAAAGCCTGGCTTCTGACGCCATGCGGCAACCGTGTTTTAGGTTCCGCTGGGTTTGTTCTTCCGCCTGCAACGGCTCCCACATACAGAGAACCGGATATCATGCGCAGACTGCGTCTGGCGCAGATCGTCACACCGGCGTATGCCGCCGGTGTCAACATATTTCTGACAAAGGAATCTGAACTGCGATCTCAGCCATCTTTGTTTTTGCCGTTTCTACATCGCAATCGTGGCTCCAATCCGTGGGGCAGCACCCGCGTGGCGGCGCTGCTCCATACCGGCGACCTCATGTGCGCGATCCACTGGGTCAGTCCTAGTATCGGCTGCGTTGCGCTGACGGATGAACTGACCGCGTTCCAAAATCACACGGCGGCAATTCCCGCAAAACAGCGTGCTATGATCTTCGCGGCATCCAGCTACGAGGAGATCCTTGCCGAACTGGACGCCGGGCAAGAGAAGCAGAAGACGCGCCTGCAATCCTACCGCGAGGTCTACGACTGCCTGAAGCTGCCGCTGTTTCTGCTGCCGTGCAATGGCACAGGCTGCTTGCAGCTCCGCATTCTCGGCATACCCAATTACCGCGAACTTCTGGCGAGGATCATCCTGAAGTCGCACTACGTTCCGCCGCCTGCGAATCGAGCGATGTATGACGCACTGTATCAGGGTGTGCCATTCGTCATGGCGGCGGATATGGATCTGCGGCGCATTGACGCAGCGGTAGAAACAGCCCGTTCGGACGGCCTTTCCCAAATTGCGCTGGCCGCGCTGCCCGAACAGGTGGACGCTGTTCTGAACCGCCGCTACCGTGAGACCGAAAAGGCGCGTGTCTTTACGATTACGGATGCGGCATTGCGGGAGCTGCTCGGAAGTACCGCGCCATACACGCCGCCTGACCTGCCATTTTACACATCGGAAGGAAGTGTTCTGGATGTTCCGCCTCTCAAAGCTCCTTGAAAAGCTGGAGGACAAACTGGACGCAAGATCCAAAAGCTGGCTTGCCCGAAACAAAGCCAAGCTGCCCATGCGCGTGCCAGCCGTCATCGTCGGCTGGTATTTTTATGGAATGTTCCTCAATTCGCTGCGGCTTGGAATCGCTTCGACCTTTCATACCAGTGAGGACGAGATCAAAAGCATCTGGGTACTGAACCCGTTCAAAAACTGGGGCGCGATATTCACCGGCTTTGGGATCGTGACGACGCTGGTGATTATCCTTATCATCTGTCTCATCACGAAGAAGGGCTACATCTGGTTCTCCGGCTATAAATACACGCATGACCCGCGCGGGTTTGACATTCTCCCGGACGGTACGCATGGCACGTCCGGTTTTCTGACGGAGAAGGAAATGCGCGAGTTTCTGGAGCTGTCGCTCGCGGGCAAGACGGAGGGCATGATCCTCGGCAAAATCAAAAAGCACCCGGACGACCCGGATGCTTACGCGCTCTATGCCGCACACCGAATGGTCGCCGGGAACAACAACAATCTGCTCTGCATCGGCGCGCCGGGCAGCGGCAAATCCAGAGGCTTTATCATTCCGTTCCTCATGGGCTGCGCGAAACGCGGCGAGTCCGCATTCATCACGGATGCCAAGGGCGAGCTTTTTGAACGTCTTTCTCCATATTTCCGGCAGCACGGCTTCTATGTGAAAGCGGTAAACTTTCTGGACATGGAGCATTCGGACGGTTGGAACTGTCTGTATGGACTGGACACACAGCCGCAGCTCGTGCAGACGGTAGCCAACACGATCGTGCAGAACACGTCGGGGCCGAAGGAGGCCAACGACTTCTG
>CAKTXA010000016.1 GCA_934631005.1 uncultured Oscillospiraceae bacterium | reverse complement strand
ATGAACAACTTAATTAAATCAAATTGTCCAAGGTGTTTGTCATGTTTCTCGTTGTTTAATTTACAAGGTACACTCGCCACGGTGGTGGCGTGCTCATTGAAGCGAGCTTGCTGATTATACCGCAGCGTTCGCCGTTTGTCAAGCACCTTTTTGCGATCCGCAAGAAGTTTTTTTGACAAACTCCGCCGCGTGACAGCTCCCCGTCAACGCAAGAGCCATTCTACCAGAATCGGTGGAAAATGTCAACACCTATTTCACGCTTTTTTGCAAATTTTCCGGCGCAATGTGTTTGAAGTTGCCCATCGTCTCCGTGACCTCGGAAACGTAGGCAAACGACCCCGGAAATTGCCGCAGAAGATCCTGAAACTGCACGATCTGCCGCGGGTTCACCAGGCAGATGAGCAGCTTCTTCTGCTGGTGCGAATACATCCCCTCCGCCGGGACGACCGTCACGCCGTGGTGCATCTGCGCGATGAGCGCCTGCGACAGCGCGTCGATCTCATCCGTCACCACCTCAAACTTCAGTGCCTTTTTAAGGCCACGCAGCATATGCCCGCTGACCTGCGAGCTGACATAGCAGTAGATGAGGCACATGATGACCGGCTCAAACTTATAGCCGTACACGAAAAACGAGATGATCGCCACGCTCGCGTTCAGGCAGAAGATGACCCACACCAGATCCATCTCCGGGTGGTGCCTGCGCACCGCCGCCGCGAGCACATCCAGCCCGCCCGTCGAGCCGCCGTGCGACAAGCACACGCCGTAGGCAAACCCGCTGACGAGCCCCGCGACGATCGGCCCGAGGATGAGCGACGTGCCGTTTTCGGTATGATAGCCGTAGCGCTCCAGCCCGAAGTGCCGCATCAGCAGATTCGCCACCGAGAACGCCACCACGAATACGAGCGTCTTGCCGGAAAATTCGCCGCCCACGCGCTTCCAGAAGGCCAGCAGGAACGGCAGATTCCCCAGCAGCGACAGATAGCCGAGGTCAATGTGGAACAGATACTGGATCATCGTCATCAAACCGTTGATGCCGGTGGGGGCGAACGAGTTTGGGAACACGAACAGGGAGTACGCCAGCGCGAGCAGCACCGCCAGCGCGGCGATCAATAGCCAGTCCGTTATTTTCTTACCGGTCCGTTGCATATTGCTTTCCTCCGCAAAATATTGCAGTTTACGCTCTCAGTATATCGGCTGCCGCCACAGTTTGCAATGCGTTTTTCGTCACATTCTGTACATTTTCCGGCAGAAAAACGCGCAGGGCGTCCAAAGACGCCCTGCGCTCTTAGCATCAATATGATCCACGGCGGCAGCGCGAGGCTGCCTGACCGTCAGTCCGCGTCCTCCAGCAAGCCGTAGCCGCCGTCGGTGCGCTTATATACGACCGCAAACGCGCCGTCCTTGTCTTCGTCGCGGAAGGCAAAGAACGTGTGCTCCAGCAGGTTCATCTGCAAAATCGCCTCGTCGCGCGTCATGGGCATCATGTGGAAATTCTTCTGCCGCACGATCTCAAACGCGCCCTCCTCGGGTTCTTCCGGGGCAAACGACGTCACTTCCGGCGTGCGGACGAACGCATCCTGCCGCAGGCGGCGCGCCAGACGGGTCTTGTTCTTGCGGATCTGCCGCTCGATGGTGGCGACCGCCGCGTCGATGGACGCGAACATATCGGACGTGCTCTCACTGGCGCGGAAGTAGGTGTTGGCCGCGTGGACGGTGATCTCAGCCTGGTTGCGGTTTTTCTCAACGCTAAAAGTGACGAGAGCGTCGGCGTCGTCGCCAAAGAACCGTTCAAGCTTCATAATTTTCTTTTCCGCGTACTTGTGAACGTTTTCCGGCAGACTGACCTTCTTTTCCGAATACTGAAACCTCATAAATAGCCGCTCCTTTCGTTCTGACACTTTTGTGGCCGGAGGCCGGTTGGGAGCCTCCTTGACCATAGTATACCACATTTTGTGCAAATTGCAATAAAAACTTGTTGGCAGGAAGATGCTGACAGGTTGAAATTGCCAAACGCCGTGCAGGCTCACGCCATTTCGTCCATCAGCTCCTGCATCCCCATGCCGAACGCGCGGGCCATGATCATCAGATTGCGTGTGCTGATGCTCCGCTTTCTGGCATTGAGCAGGTCGCGGAGCGTGCCCGCGTCGATGCCGGTGACGGCGGAAAATTCCACCACCGTCATCCCGAGGTGTTCCAGATGCGCCGCCAGGACCGGCGCCGCGTTATGATACATCCGCATTCGTTTTCTGCGTGGAGAGCTGCTCCATGATGTTGCGGTAGAGCAGCACCGCGCCCTCCTCAAACGCTTTTTTGAGCATTTTCGCCTGCTTTTCGCTGCCCGCGGTCAGCTCCAGCTTCATCAGCTCGCCGATCTCGTCGCCGAGCGACAGCTGCACGGCATACTCCTCGCGCTCGCAGTCGCGGCGGCTGTAGGACGCGTGGATCATCTGCTCGCGGCGCATCTTCTCGTTGAACTTCGCAACGGCGGCCTGCGCGCGGTCCATCACTGGCTTGACGACGTCGCCGAACGTGACCTTCTCGGCGTTGCGCCCCATCTGGGTCAGGCGGTACTTTCCATGCTCCACCTCCTGCAGATGGCCGGTCTCCACCATCTGCGGGACCGCGATCGCAATATCAAAATAGCTCAGCTTGTCGTCCTGAAAACACAGCTCATAGATCGTCTGCATCGTCATGGGATACGGCGACCGCGCCATCACGAACAGGATCAGCACCTTCACGTCCAGCATATCCCGAATAAACCCGCGTGCCTCCATCATTCCGCCCTCCGTTGGTATTTTGTGTCAGCTCCGTTCGGACGCGAAAACGTCCCGCGCTGTCTTAGAGTATAGCACAGCCGCACCGCAAAACACAAGCGCAGGCGGACGGAGTTGCACGTTTTTGTCGAAAAGTTCTTGTCTGTCCGGTCCCTTCCTGCTCCGGCAGGATTTACAGCTTGCATTTTGCCAGCCTTTGCATTAAAACGAAGGAGAAGGAGGTAATACCATGAAACGAAAACTCAGCACACTTTTGCTCGCGCTGGCACTTCTCGTCAGCCTTGGCGTCACCGCGCAGGCGGCGGACGTGTCGGGCTATGAGCAGCAGGTCGTCTCGCTCGTGAATGCCGAGCGCGCCCGCTATTCCCTGCCCGCGCTCACGCAGCGCAGCGACCTGTGCGCCTACGCGCGCGTCAAGTCGGACGATCTGCGCACAGGCGGCTACTTTTCGCACGAGAGCCCCACCTACGGCTCGCCGTTTTCCATGATGCGGTCGTTCGGCGTGTCGTATACATACGCCGGGGAGAACATCGCCATGGGCTATGACTCCCCCGCCGCCGTGGTCGGCGCGTGGATGAACTCCCTGTCGCACCGGGCCAACATCCTCTCGGCGTCCTTTACGCAGACCGGCGTCGGCTACGCGGCAAATGGCGGCTACTGGACGCAATGGTTCATCGGCTGAGCCGCTGTATAATTACAATATATATAGATGTAAAGAAATCTCCCCCCCACCGCCCTGCGGTGGGATTTTTTTCGCACACGCGCGACCCGCCGCATAGTATGAGTCGGAAAGAAGGGATGCTTATGATCGAACGGATCGCCGTGATCGGCGGCGACGCACGGCAGCTGTGGCTCGCGCAGGCGCTGCTGCGCAGCGGCTTCCGTGTACGCACGTATGCCGTACCGGGGCTGGAGGACGGCCCGGGCGGCGTATTTTCCGCGCTGGACGGCGCGCAGGCCGCCGCGCTGCCCATGCCTGCACTGGATGTGAACGGGCGGATCCGCACAGCAGGCGGCGAAGGCGTTGCACTGGACGCCGTGGTGCAGAGCCTGCCTGTGGGCGCTGCCGTATTCGGCGGCGGACTGCGCACCGTGCGGGCGCAGCTGGAAGCGCGCGGACTGCGCATATACGATTATCTGGAGGATGAAGCGCTCGCCGTGGCCAACGCCGTGCCGAGCGCCGAGGGCGCGATCCTGGAAGCCCTGCGCGCGCTTCCCATCGCGCTGCACGGCAGCCGCTGCCTTGTCATCGGCTACGGACGCATCGGCAAAGCGCTCAGTGCCCGCCTGCACGCGCTGCACGCGCATGTGACAGTCAGTGCGCGCAAAAACGCCGACCGCGCTGCCATCGAGAGCGCCGGTCTGCGCGCCGACCGCACGGGGAGCTATCTGCGCGGCCTCGCGCAGTACGACTGCATTTTCAATACCGTCCCCGCCCCGGTGCTGCACGCGGAGCATCTTGCGGCACTGCGGCCGGACTGCCTGATCGTCGACCTCGCGTCTGCCAGCGGCGGACTGGACGCAGACGTCCCACCGCGGCTGCACTACATCCACGCGCTGGGCCTGCCGGGAAAGACTGCGCCGAAAACGGCGGCGGAGCTGCTGAAAAGCATGATCGTGCGGGCGCTTGCGAAACAGGAGGCAACATGAATAGCAACATCACGCTCGGATTCGCCATGTGCGGTTCCTTTTGCACCTTCGACGCCGTGCTCACCCAGCTGGAAGCCATGCACAGCGAATTCCCGGACATCGTTCCAATTATGTCAACCGTCAGCTATGACACCGACACCCGTTTCGGCACAGCCGCAGACTTCCGCGCCCGGCTGGAGGCCGTAAGCACGCACTCCATCGTGCACACCATCGCGCAGGCGGAGCCGATCGGTCCAAAAAAGCTGCTCGATGTGCTCGTCATCGCGCCCTGCACGGGCAACACGCTGGCAAAGCTCGCGAACGGCATCGCCGACACGCCTGTGACGCTCGCCGCCAAGGCCCACCTGCGCAACGAGCGCCCCATCGTCATTGCCGTGTCCACGAACGACGCACTGGCGGGCAACGCCGAGAACATCGGCAAGCTCCTCGCCCGCGGGCACTATTATTTCGTGCCCATGCGGCAGGATAACGCCGAAAAAAAGCCGCGCTCCGTCGTCGCTGACTTCACCCGCCTGCCCGAGACCATCCGCGCCGCCCTGAATGGCCGCCAGATCCAGCCCATCCTCTCCGCCCCCGCCTGACCCTGTCGTGCCAGCTTACGCCCAAAAATACGTAAAATCATATTTTTGAGTGATTTTTCGGCCTTTGCGATCAGAAAATGTTCGTGGCGTCGAAATGCTGGCCAAAATTATGAAACTCCGTCCTTCCATTCTCCGCACTTTCTTTGTATCCTTACGATGTATTTGAACGAAAAGAGGAGAAAAACAATGGAAAAACGCAGTCGTTTGGCAGAAAATCTGCGACTTTATCAGAAAATGCGGGATAAGACACTGGCCGAGCTTTCGGCGGAATTGGGCGTCGCGCGGTCGACGGTGCAGTCGATTCTGACTGACGGAAATACGACCGTTGATACGCTCGTTCGTATGCACAATTCGACGAACCTCTCACTGGATGAGCTGGTGTTTGGCAAAAACACAGACGAAACGCGCCGGAGCGGCCTGTTTGACATCATCCGCTGGTTCCAGAATCAGCCGTCCGAAAAACAAAGCCAGATCGCGTCCCATCTCAGCGCCCTGTTCGAACTGACGCGGTGAGCACGGACGTACAAAAGGGACTCACCAACAGGGGAGTCCCTTTTTGCACGTGCCGCAGCTCCCGCCGCCCGGTTCACCGCCGCGTTGCTGCTCTGGATCAAATCGAACTGCGCTGGATCCATACCTTTTTGTGTGGTTCTGATTATACGAGGGGCAAGGGCGCATTTCGAGGCTGCGGCAGAAAAATTTTTCGACACAGGCAGTGTAAAAAACGAACATTTTACGCCAGAAAGCTGCTGTTTTCGATGTGAAATACGATGCTTTGAAACGCGCTGTCGAAATATGGGCTATTTTGCCGAAATGTTGTCGTTTACGCGGCACGGCTGCTCCTGTATCTTTTGCGGTGAAAGGAGTGGCTTGCATATGAAAATTGTGGAAAACATCGCAGCCATATTACAGCGGGAATTGCAGGCTTCGGGAATGACAAAGCTGGAATTCTCGCAGGAGCTTGGCATCCCGCGCTCGACGCTGCAGGGGTATTTGAAGTGTACAACGTGTCCGCGCGCGGATTCTATCGAAATGCTGGCGGACGGCCTGTCGATCTCACCGGCGCAGCTGGTATCTGGATTGGAGGGCGCGCAGGATGCGGCTTTGCCCAGTTTGGACGCGCTGCGCCGGACGATTCCCACTCTACATTCGCAAGCGCAGAGCATTGCAGAGGAAGCTGTCGACCTCTGGGAGACGGCTTTGCGAACTTCGGCAAAACTAGAGCGTCTGGATGCGCTGATACGAAACGCCGCAGATGAGGATGCAAAAGGAATATCTTCTCCTTAACGCGGTAGTGATTTGCACAGTCCCATGCCTTCACCTCAGTGGAGGCATGGGACTACCGCTTTTCCGTGTGTGCAAACACTATAGCTGTCCTGTCTGCGCAGGCATGAAAAACGCCCGCGCCGTTGGAACGGAGCGGGACGGGAAGGTTTTTGTGCAGAATGATTACACCGGGCGGGAGCTGAGAATCGACACAGCAAGTATCCGGCATGGACTGAACGGCAGCCTCAACCGTCTGCTCACCAACGCACGGCTGGGTGCAAACATCGGGACGATCGTCAAAAGCGCTGTGCCGATCAATGCGCTGCGCAACAAGGCAAGCGGCGTGACCGGGACGTATGCGATGGCAGCCTATGCGACAGACCGCAGCGGGCGAGAGTTTGTGGCGATCATCACGGCGGAACAGAGAAGCGGTAATGTTTCTGGAGTAAGTGCTTATGATGTTGCTCACGCGGTGAGCGGGAGACAAAAAAACGGCAGCCAGGCGGACACGAAGTCCCAGGGTAGATTCCCTATCAAGGCTGCCACCATCAGCATAAAGGATTTTCTCGGAATTGTCAATAGCACACATCAAAGTATTTTGCCACAGGACGTGCTCGCAGCGTTCAAAGAGACGCGCAATCCGAATGGGGAGTATGCGGACAAGGTGAAGTTCTCCCCCGCGGCGAGTCCGAAGGAAAACGGCAAGACGGCGCTGGCATATTTTGGCAAGACGTACAAGAGGAGCGAGACGGGCTACGTGCTGTTGGACGGGTCGAAACTGGATTTTTCCGGGCGGCACGAGGGCGGCCTGGGCTGTAGTTGTTTCACTCTTTGCTGTTTACAGCACGTACAAAAGGGACTCCCCTGTTGGTGAGTCCCTTTTGTACGTCCGTGCTCACCGTGTCAGCTCGAACAGGGCGCTGAGGTGGGAGGCGATCTGGCTCTGCTTTTCGGACGGCTGATTTTGGAACCAGCGGATGATGTCAAACAGGCCGCTGCGGCGGGTTTCGTCCGTGTTTTTGCCGAACACGAGCTCATCCAGCGAAAGCTGTGTGGAGTTGTGCATACGAACGAGCGTATCAACGGTCGTATTTCCGTCAGTCAGAATCGACTGCACCGTCGACCGCGCGACACCCAGTTCCGCCGAAAGCTCGGCCAGTGTCTTATCCCGCATCTGCTGATAAAGCCGCAGATTTTCTGCCAAACGATTACGTTTTTCCATACTATTTCTCCTCTTTTTGTTTGATATATCGTAAGAATACAAAGAAAACACGAAAAAAGAAATGCCGGTATTCCGACATTTCGTCCATCTTTTCGTCACGCAAACATTTTGTAGGCTAAAAAGCCGAAAAATCATACGTGATCGAGGTTTTTTGAACAATACGCCTGTACTTTCTCTGTAATACAGCCGCACTCTTTTTCACTGCACGCCACCTTTTTCAGGACGAACCGTTCAATCACTCAATTCCCATGCGCAAAGGCCCCCGGGTGCATCCGCACCCGGGGGAATTTTTTGTGTCTTGGAGATGGATGTCAGGAGCCGAGCTCTTTGACGAGGATCAGCTCACTGGTCAGCATACCGTCCATGGGGATCAGCAGGCCAGTCTGCAGCAGCTCGGCGCCGGTGGCGATCAGCTCATCCTCACGGCGGTCAAAGCGTACCTGGTACGTTTTCAGGCTCTTAAGCCCCAAAAACCGCAGGCGGTACCAGTTTTCCGCCGTATCCGACAGCTTCTGCACGACTGCAAACGCCGCCGAGCTGTCCGGCCGAGCGAACTCATTGGCCGACCAGCCGCACGGCGTGAGAACGCCGCTCTGCTCTGCGTGGCGGTATACCCTGCAGCTTCCCGTAAGGATCGGGCGCAGCTCCGTTTTATAGAGCGCGGTCGCCCGCACAAGGCGCTCCTTCAGCTGCGGGGCCAGTGCCTGTTCCAACGGCGCGATGCCGCGGAAAATCATCCGCGACTGCATGACGTTGTGCAGCTGGGCAAGGATGTCCGAATCCTGAACGTGCTCAGATACCTCCGTACCGACCGTGCGCAGCTGGATCTCCGGCGGGAGCTGGGCAAGAATGCCGTTAAAGATCTTTGCGCTTCTGGGCGGTCTGACCCAGTCGGTGACCTCGGTGTGATGGAAATACCGCAGGATCCCCAGATCCAGCCGTCCGCCGCCGGCCGCGCAGTTCTGGAACGACACGTTCGGGAACCGGGCCCTCAGGCGGACAAACAGAGCGTAAAAATTCTCAAAATACCGCCACAGGACGTCCTCGGTATAGCCGCAGACCTCCCGCGTGCCGCTCTCGTTCAGCCAGTGATTGTGGTCGATCCGGAACATATCCAGATCGTACCGGGTGATCACACGGGCGATCTCCTCCTCGATCCAGGTGATCACCTCCGGCTTGGAATAATCGAGGGCCCGCCCGCCGCAGCAGAGCTCGCCGTGCCGCCGCATCAGGAACTCGGGATGCTCTTTTCGCACCGCGCTGTTCTCGCCGGCGGCCTCGATCTCCATCCAGAGCCCGAACTTCATGCCACGCTCCTTGGCGTGCCGGATGATCGGATACAGATCGTTCGGCAGCCACTGCCCCGCGAACCAGTCGCCCGCGTTGTTGTACCAGTTGTTCGGCGCTTTCCCGAACCAACCCGCGTCGATCACATACAGCTCCGCGCCGATCGCGGCGGCAACGTCAATATCCCGCAGAATATCCGCTTCATTTTCCCTGTCACAGAGATAGCCGCGATGATTCGCCTCGATCAGGCAGCGCCCGATCGGGTCGCTCTGCGGCAGGATCTGCTCCCGCACAAACCGGTGGCGGGACGCGACGAGCGCGTGCGCGCCCTCCGCGCACAGGGTAAAATGCACCTGCGGCGTCAAAACGCTCTCTCCGGGGGCGAGCACGCGGACGCATTCGCCCGCAGGTGCCGCCAATCCGATGGCAAAGTCGACCGCCGCGCCGTCCGGCAGCGGACACGGCTCCGCAAGGAGCTGCCAGTTTCCGCTGTAGGCGAACTCGCAGCAGAACTGCTGCCCGTTGACGCGGTCGCGCAGCACAAACGCCGGACGCGACCAGCCGGAGCGGCCGTTCATGCCGCCGTTATCATGCAAGCGCTCCGTCAGCGTATGGAAGCCGAAGTCACCCTCCGTGCCCCAGTCGCTGCACGCGCCGTAGCCGATCTCATACTGCTCCTGCGGCAGAACGCCGCACTCCGCCGGCGAATAGCTCAGGTTCGCGTTCTGAAAAACGTGACGCCAAAGTCTTCCCGCAAACGGCAGCACGTTTGTCAGCGGCAGTGCGGCATCGGCGGTATTCTCCAGCCGCAGCCACCGGCTGATCCACCCCTTGCCGTCTGCCTTTGTAAAAACCGTCACGCGCAGCGCGGCGTCCGTATGCCGCAGCGTGAGCGCAAACGTATCGCCGCCGGCCGGCGCACCGCCCTCCGATACCCAGCCGTCCGCCAGCTCGCGGCCGTCTGCCTCGATCCGGAACGTGCTGTGCGCCAGCTCTGAAAACCGCGCGTCCGGCAGATGCATTTCGGGGATGATCTGGCCGCAGGCGTTCAGATACCGCATCAGCAGCTTCCCGCCGATCAGCTTTTCTTCATATACCGTCATGCCCGACGCGCAGTGCACTACCTCGCTGCCGCTGCCGTCAAACGTACGATAGATCCGGTCCATCATTTGCTCGCCTCCTGCTGTTCCGCACCGCTTATTCCTTGACCGAGCCGACCATCATGCCGTGGATAAAATACTTCTGCAAAGCCGGATAGATGCAGAGGATCGGCAGCATGGTCAAAACCGTCGCGGCATAGCCCGCCGTCTCCGTAGTAACGTTCAGCGACTGCTGCGCCGCCGAGACCGGCGTGGCGCTCATGGCCACTTGGTTACTGATGATGCGGTAGAGCATCGCCTGCAGCGGCTGCTTGTTGATGTCGTTGATGTAGATGATGCCGCCCATCAGATCGTTCCAGCGGTCGACCGTGTAAAACAGCGCGATCGTCGCCAAGATGGGCTTTGACAGCGGCAGGATGATCTGCACAAAGATGCGCAGCTCGCTCGCGCCGTCGATCCGCGCGGCCTCCTCAAGCTCCGGGCCGATGCCGCGGAAATAGGTACGCATGATGATCATATAGAACAGATTGATCAGCCCCGGCACATACAGCGCTTCCCATTTGTTGATCAGACCAACGCTGCGCACGACCATATAGGTCGGGATCAGGCCGCCGTTAAACAGCATGGCAACCAGCACCAGCCGCATAATCACGCCCGCGCCGGGAAGATCCCGCTTGGACAGGGCATATGCCGCCATGGTCGTGCAGATCAGGCTTACGATCGTACCGACGATCGAAGCATAGGCGCTGGCAAGAAAATGCTGGCCGAAATTCACGGAGCTGAAAAATGTCCTGTACGCCTCCAGCGTCGGCTCCTTCACGTAGAAATTGAATGTGGAGAGGATCGACTCGTTTGTGGACATGAACGAACCCATCAGCACATACCAGAACGGATAGAACATGATAAAGGCGATCAGGAGCAGCACGATCGTATTGACCACGGTAAACGCGCTGATCCGCTTGTGTGACCTGTGTTTCATTTCGCGTTGATTTCCTTTCCGTAAATGCCGCCCTGTCAGAACAGGGATTCGTTGTCCGTCTTTTTGGCGAGCCAGTTCGCCCCGCCGACCAAAAATACGCTCACGACGCTTTTGAACAGGCCCACCGCCGCGGCGTAGCCGTAGTCCCGGTCGATCAGGCCCTTGCGGTAGACATAGGTGTCAATGATGTCGCCGACCTCCATCACGACCGAGTTCGACATGACATACACCTGATCGAAGCCCGCGCTGAGGATGCTGCCCATAGACAGGATGATCAGGATCATAAACGTCGGCTTTAGGAACGGGAGCGTGACATACCACATTTTCTGCAGGCGGTTCGCGCCGTCCAGCGTGGCCGCTTCGTAGTATTCCGGGCTGATGGACGTCAGCGCCGCCAGATATACGATCGACCCCCAGCCGACACCCTTCCACACGTCCGTGATCACCAGCAGCGGCCGGAAAAGCTCCTTGGAGCCCATCAGAAGCATGGACTCGTCCAGAATGCCCAGTGAGATCAGCAAACTGTTGATCGGGCCGTCCTGCACATCCAGCAGAGCCTGCACGATCGTGGCGACCACGACCCACGAAATGAACTTCGGCAGGTACACGATCGTCTGGATCACGCGCTTGAAGGCCTTGTTTTTCACCTCATTGAGCAGCAGCGCCAGAATGATCGGCGCCGGCGCCGAGAAGATCAGCTTTGTGATGCTGATGATCACGGTGTTTTTCAGGCGGCTCCAGAACATGCTGTCGGAGAACACGTTTCGGAAGTTCTCCAGCCCGACCCATTCGCTGCGGAACAGGCCGCGCGCAGGCCGGAAATCCTCAAACGCCATCAGCACACCGCCCATCGGCAGATAGCAGAACACGATCAGAAATACGACAAGCGGCAAAAGCATCAGATAATACGGCAGGTATTTCTTCAGCTTGCTCTGCGAAAGATCGTCCCGGCTGCGCCGCGGCTTTTTCGATTTGATCTTTTTCAGGATCTGTTCCATAACAGACCTCCTATTTGTGCTTGCGCGGCGTCAGACGTCAGTCTGACTGGGCGGCTTCATACTCGCGGTAGGCGTTGGTCCAGTCCTCCACCAGCTCGCTGTAATGCGCCTCGCTCTCGATGGTATCCTTCCAGAGCTGCCAGTTTTCGTCGTTGACCTCCAGCTCGCCCATGATAAACTTCTGGTCGAACTGGTTATACAGCTCGTTGAACTTTGCCAGATACTTGTCCGTCACGTCGGAGGAATAGCCGTCGAGCGGCGCGAACATCGTGACGAAATAGTCGGTATTCAGCGCATCCTCCAGCCGCTTTTTGTTCTCGTTGAAGAAATCGAGGTATTCAAAGTCGTCCGAAATGTAGTACGGATCCGAGTAGACAAGACCCATGATCCAGTGCGGGCCGTACTCACCGGCGCCGAACTTCTCCTTCTTGCACTCTTC
The DNA here is from genome assembly GCA_934631005.1 of uncultured Oscillospiraceae bacterium. Lineage (GTDB taxonomy): Bacteria > Bacillota > Clostridia > Oscillospirales > Oscillospiraceae > CAG-170. The sequence continues at coordinate 44,800 of CAKTXA010000016.1, read as the reverse complement.
CACGTTCTTCGTGATCGTGCCGTCGGCATTGGTCGTGTAGTGGATGCCCTCAATGCCGTTGCGGAGCAGATTCTGCCCCTCCGGGGAGAGGATGTAGTCCAAGATCGCCGCGATGCGCTCCGGGTCCTCAGCCGTGGAGGAGATGGCGGTATAGTCCAGATACGGCGTGCCCGTGATCTGGTGCGAGCCCAGCTCGCCCGCCGGCAGCTGCATGATGCCGACCTCCGCCTCGGGATAGTTGATCTGGATCTGGTCGAGCACATATTGGATCTGGCTTGCGTAGCAGTTGTTCATCATCATGCCGGTCTTGCCGGTCACAAACAGCTCCATGGAATTCGTGCCGGTGTAGATCGACTGATCCAGAATCCCCTCGCGGTACATTTTCGCCCAGAAGGCGTAGGAGTCCTTCATGCCGTCCAGCGCGCGATAGTGCTGGATCGTGCCGTCATCCATCAGGCGGTAGTCCCACGAGCCGGTATACATGCAGTGGAAGTGGTTGAGCCACCAGTTCGAATCGCAGGAGAAGCCATACGCGCCCATGCCGTCAAGGTCGGCCTCCTTCAAGGCCTTGGCGACCTCATAGAATTCATCCATCGTGGTCGGCACAGACAGGCCGAGCTTGTCGAGCCAGTCCTTGCGATACCAAAGGCCGTGCTGATACACGCCGATCTTCATCGGGATCGCGTAGTACTCCCCGTCGAATGCCGTCAGGTTCTGATACTGGCGCGCCTCGTCCAGATACGCCTTGAGATTCGTCAGGTTCCCGTCCGCCACCAGCTCGTCGATGTTGGAGAGGATGCCGTCCTCATAGCTGTTTTTGATAAAGTCCGCCCACATGACCTTGTACAGGTCCGGGTAGTCGCCGCCCGCGATCACGACGTTCAGCTTTTCCACATACTGCGTGCCGTAGGTAACGGTGCTGACGCGGAACTTGCAGTTGAATTTGTCCTCGATATACTGCTTGATCCGGTCGGTCTCGCTGTTGGGGTCGGCCTCGCCGGTGTCAAAGGTCATAATGTCGATCGTAATCTTCTTTTCCTTGCTCCAGTCTTTCTGCCCGGCCGCCGCCGCGGACGACACATCTGCGTCCGCGCTCACAGCACCCGGCTGGCTTTCCGGCTCGGACGCCTCCTGCTTGCCGCAGGCAGTCAGGACGGACAGCAGCGTCACGACCGCCAGCAGCAGCGTGATCGCGCGGATGCCCGGCTTTCTCTTCGTGTTTCTCATAGTGATCCCCTCTCGTTATTTCCGTGTGAATTCCAGGAAGAACAGCTTTGCCGTCCGTTTTTCCGTTGCTTTTGCGTTCAGGATAAAGTTTCCATCCGCGTCCGGGCTCAGGAACGACACAGCGCCCGTGTCCGCATCGGTGCATACGATCGACGTCACACCGTCCGGCACCCGCAGCTGCAGTGCCTGCCTGCCGGTCAGCGATTCCTCGCGGCGGAATGCTGCCACGAGCGCGCGATCCTCCTCGGCGAGGAGCTGCTCATAGGCATACCACGTGTCGTTCGCCGCAATATCGCCATCGGTCAGCTTATAGTAGCTGCCCAGAAAATACGGCTGCGCCTTGTGGAAATCCTCCAGCATCTTCGCGTGCCAGGTCTGGCTGCCGGATGCAAACGGGAACTGCATCGCGTAGGCCAGATTCGAACGGAAGGAATACGTATCGTCCGGCCGCGACTGCACGCCGGTGCCGTTGAGCGGGACCCAGCGGGCCAGCCCGTCGGTCTGGATCTGGCAGGGCGTCGTCAAATAGGTCTCAAAGCACTGATAGTCGCTTCTCCAGAATGGCAGCGCGCGCGTCAGCATCTCATAGTCGAGCCGCCGGCCGCCGCCTGCGCAGTTATCCAGGATCAGGCCCGGGTTCTTCTCCAGCAGCGCATCGAGATAGAGATACAGTCCTTCAATGTACTTCATCTCCGTGATGCCCTGCCGGTCGCCCGTGTCCGCGGCCATCCAGTAGGAGAGCGATTCCACGTTGAAATCCTGCCGCAGGATGTCGATGCCGTATTCCTGAATCCGGCTGCTGATAAAGTCGATGATCCAGCTTCTCGCTTCCTCATCGCCCAGGTTCAGCAGATAGCTCGTGCTGCCGGAATTTCCCTTCAAAAACCAGCTTTCGTGCTCCTGCACGAGCTGAGAATCGTACCACGCCCGCTCCGGCTCAAACCAGAGCAGGAAGGAATAGCCCACGCTGTGCGCCTGATCTGCGACGGGGCGCATCCCGTTTGGATACAGCGTGTCGTTGATATACCAGTCACCGGCGTTTTTGAACCATTCGTCGCCGTACTGGTCGGAGCTGTGGCGGTTTTCGGAGCCATACCAGCCCGCGTCGATCCAGTACGCGTCATACTTCGCGTTCGCCGCGGCGAGCCTGCCGATCATGTTGATGTGCTCCTCCGCGGTGTCGCCGCCCCACGCGCCGCAGGTGATGGGAAGCGTAATGACGGAGCCGTCCGCCGCTTTCGGCGTGTGCGCCTTCAGCATATACTGCCGCCAGGCGTTATAGCCCTCTTCCTCCGTGCCCGTCCACGTCAGCACAGCTGCCGACGGCGTTCTCACGCTCTCGCCGGGATGGAGCACAAAGTGCGTATTCTGCATGCCGGCGGTCACATGCAGCGTGCCGGAAAGGCTGCGGGAAAAGCTTGCTTCCCACTGCCCCGTCCAGCCGACGGCGAAAACATAGCCGCTGCTACCGTTATGTACATTGAAATACGGCATACACGCACCGGAGGTCGAGCGCCCGTCGGACGCGGCATACCGGCGGCTGCCGAGCGGACGCAGCGTCTTTTCGGAGAAGATAAAATCATCCTCCTGCAGATTGGTGCCCTTGCTGCTGCCGATCTTGACCGTCTGCCCGGCCTCGGCAGTCGGAAGCTCGGCAGAGAGGTCGGCGATCTGGAAGTTCTCGATCAGCGGCGTGTCCGCGCTGCCGGTATTTGTCAGCCGGACGACCCACTCCGCCGTGCCGCCTGTCTCCTGCGCGTCGCAGGTGATCCGCAGCCCGCTCACAGGGTCGGTCCAGACGGTCGTGACCGCAAAGCCGTCCGCCAGAAGCTCGGTCTGCTGCGTGTAGTCCCAGTTTGGCAGGATGTCCTCCGAGCTCTTTCCGTCATAGCGGAACGAAAACAGAGGTTTTTTCTGATAGATCTGTTTCAAAAACACGGTTTGCACTCCTTCCGGCTCCGGGACGACCGGCAGCTGATCCAGCGTGAATTCCATTGCAGCCCTGGTCGGCCTGTTCGAGCCGTCCAGCGTAAACGCCTTATACAGGTCCGCATCCTCCGGCAGCACGTACAGGCTGCCGTCAGTCTCCGCGTAGGCCAGAAACTGGCCGTTTCGGTAGGCCGCGATCGCGACCCGCTGGCCATCGGCGACCGGGCTCGTCAGCTCGATCGTGCCCTCAAAAGGGTGATAGCGGAACGCATAGTCCGCCTCCGCGGCGCCACAGCCGGTGCACAGGAGCGCGGCCACTGCGATTACAAGGGCGATCGGGAGCAGTAGCTTTCTCTTTTTCATCGTCATTTCATCTCATACCGCAGCATCCGGCTGTCCTTTTTCCGGTCGATGGAGATCGTCAGCCCGGCGTGCATCAGCTCCTCGCCGCGCATCGTATACGTCTCGCCGGTGTCTGTCACCCCCACGGTGTACTCGGCATTTTCGTCCAGGCCGTGCAGATAAACTGTAGCATTCTCCTGCTCAGACTTGATGCGCCGGAATGCAAACACCACGCCGTCCTTTTCCTCCGGGCGGTTCAGCTGATAGGCAAACCAGCCGTCCTGCATATCCTTTGGGAAGTCTGTAAGCGGATAGTAATCGCCGTAAAAATACGCGCGGACGGATTTGAATTCCTCCGTCAGCGGGATCTGCTCCTCATAGGCGCTGATCACATTCGGCGTCTGGATGGAGATGCCGTAGTTGGAGCGGAACGTATACGCGTCCGTCCTGCCCATCGACGCCGCGCCGGACACCGGGAACCAGAAATTGAGCCCATACAGCTCGCACTGGCAACCCTCCGCTGTGGAGGAGGACGTATAGCACTGATAATCGCTGCGGAACAGCGCGACTGAACGGCTCGCCGCCTCAAAATCCAGACGTCTGCCGCCGGAGGCGCAGTTGTCGATGATCAGGCCCGGGCAGGCTTCCCGCAGGCCGTCCCAGAAACGGTAGAGCCCCTCGATGTATTTCATTTCCGTGATGCCGGAACGGTCGTCCGTATCATTGTTTCGCCAGTAGTCCAGCGGTTCGATATTAAAATCGTTGCGGAAAATATCGACGCCGTATTCCCGGGCCAGTCCGGCGATATAGTCACAAAGCCACGCTCTGGCTTCGTCGTTGCCAAGGTCAAATAAATAGTTGTCGGCATTGCCTGGCGAGGTCAAAAACCAGTCGGGGTGCTGCTGCATAAGCTCGGTGCCCGCAAAGGCGCGCTCCGGCTCAAACCAGAGCAGCAGTCCCATGCCGTTTTCATGGGCAAAATCGGAGACCGGCTTCATGCCATTGGGATACAGGCTCGGGATCGTCGACCAGGTCCCGGCGTTTTCGAACCAGAGCGAGTCGAACGTATCCGCGCTGATCTTGCTGCCGTCGCCATGCCATCCGGCGTCGATCCAGAATACGTCGTAGCCCATCTCCCGGTTGGAGATCGCCTTGAGCTTGGAGATCATCTCCTCCTCGCCGTCGCTGCCCCACACGCCGAAGGAGACCGGCCCGAGGGCCACGTCACCGTTTTCATCGGTCGGGGTGTGGTGCAGGATCATATGGCGGCGCAGATCGTTATGCGCCTGCTGGGCATCATTCTCCCACGGAAGGAGGATCATGGACGGCAGCATGACCGACTCGCCCGGCTCCAGATAGAACCGCGAGTCCGACATCCGGGCGGCAAGAGAAACGGTGCCGTCCTGCTTGCTGACGTCGACTCTCCACTGCCCGCTCCAGCCGATTGCGCCGATGCAGCCCTTATCCTTTGCAGTATACAGATTGAAAAACGGCAGGACGCCGGAGGATGACCGTCCGCCGTTGGAGCCAATCCAGAGGCTGTCGCCGTTTTTCAGGCTCGCCGAGACCGGCAGAAAATCATCCTCCGCCGCGTTGCCGCCCTTGGAGTAGAACAGGGACGTGTTGCCCTTTGTCGGGCGCTCCAGCGTCAGCGCCAGAAAATCCTCCACAACGGCGCTGGCCGCGCCGCCGTCGTTGCGCACACGCAGCGTCCACTCCAGCGCACTCGTATCCGAAAACAGGCTGTAAGCGATCGTGACGCACAGGCCGGTCTGCGAATGCCGGTACTCGACCGTTTTCCCGCTGTCCGTCTCGGTCAGCGTCTGCTCCCAGGACACACGATCCTCGGAGAAGCGCGCGCCGCCGTAGACAAAATCAATGGGCGGCGTGTTCAGATATTCCTCCAGCGCCGCCTGGGCAAGCGTCCGGTTTGCCGCGCTGGCCGCACTCATCTCATATTCCGGCAGCGCCAGCGAATGCGCCGAAAGCCACGGCTGCGGCGTCTCTTCGTCCGCCGCGCTCTCCGCGGCGGGCGCCGGCTGCTCCGCAGCATCGGCCTGCGGCTGCGGCGCCGGGGCCGGATCCTTCTGTACCGGTGCGGCGCAGCTGCACAGCAGGATCGGGATCAGTAATACCAGAAGGAGTCTTTTGATCCGGTTCATATTCATGGGGACTCCTTTACTTCTTCTTACGGCGGCAGACCAGAATGATCACGACCGCTGCTGCCGCGCACACCGCCGCGATCACGACCCAAAGCACCGGCGACTGCGCCGTCTCGGGCTGTTCAGGCGTCGCAACCTCTGCATCCGGCGTCTCATCCGGCTGCTCTGCGGGCTGTTCGGCGCTGCTCTGCGCATTCTCCAGCTGCTCCAGCGTCTGCTTCGGAACGAAGGACTTCTGGAATTCGGACAGGCCTGCATACTCCTCCAAAAGTGCCGCCGCGCCGTCCGCATCGTCGGACGCCAGCTGCTGCGCGCGGCCGATCAGATCGCGCGTCTGGTCGGTGGCCAGATCGTCAGACTGGATCTGAATGCCCGAAAAATCGACTGCGCAGCCCTCCGTGAAGAATCCGAGCGAGCCGAACGCGTAGGCGTTATCGGTCACATTGGCGACCAGCTCTCCGTCCAGCCAGACATAGATCTCATTTCCGGAGCAGGCGAGCTCCACCGTGCCCTCCGCCTCAAACGGATGCCCGCGGCCATCCAGTCCGGCCTCTGCGGCCGCCAGATAATCGGTGAGCGTCATCACGCCGCCGGTCTCATCGCAGCGGAACAGCAGGCTGTAGCCCAGCCCCTTGTAGGAGCCGTCCGGCTTTGCCTTTCGGAACGCCACACCGAACGTGCCGCTGTTTTCCGAAAGCAGCTCATAGCTGAACGACAGGCGAAAATTGCGCAGCTCCTCGCTCTCCAGCACGGCGCTCGTCTCCGCATCCTCCGGCTGCGCCTGCGTCAGGCTGTCGCCCTCGGCGCTCCAGCCGTCTGTGGTAAACGTCCACTCCTGATACTGATTATCATACAGTTGGTAGACGCTGCCGCCCACCTCCTCCGGCCACGCCGGTTCGTCGATCACGACGTCCACGGTCATGTTGTCCGTGATCGTGATATTCTTAAAGGAGATCTTCCGATACGGGTTCGCGCCCAAAACGAGATAGCCGCCGTTGTAATCCTCCAGCACGCAGGAGATCATGTGCGCCGTGCCGTCGTAATACTCCACAGTAAAGGCATTGTCCACGCGCTGGATTCGAACATGGATCCACTCCGTCGTTGCGCCGTAGGTCTCCATGCCGCCGTAGGGATTGTTGCAGCCGCCGAAGGCCTGCTCGCTCTGACGGCTGATCGCCGTGTCGTACAGGCGGGCAAGGCCGTAGTTGTGCATCTCAAAGGTCAGGCCGCTGGTCGTATAGTTTTCGCTCTGATTGACCTCAAAACCGGTCAGGATCGACAGGTTCCGGTCGATATTCTCCTGCTGCACATCATACTCGATCACGTAATTGCCCTGCAGCTGCGTGCCGAACTGCAGCAGCAGCCACTCCGCGTTGCCGTCGGAGCTGATCACGCCGTCATTCTCGCTCCAGCTGCCTTCCCCAACATTGTTCCAGTCGGACAGCGTGATGCTCTGTCCGTTATAGGTATTACCCTCGCCCGGCTCCTGTGCAAGGGCAGTCATGCCCATGCACAGGAGGGTCATCACAAGGCTCAGAACGATCGAAACGGCTCTTTTCATTGCTATTTTCCCTCACTTACCAAAACACGAATGCGTCCGCGCATCAGACGGCGCTGTCCGCCGTCGTCACTCTGAAGTCGCGGTATTCCACCACGCGGCCGTTCACGGAGCCGAGCATCAGGTGCCCGCCGTTATAGTTCCCGCTGTTGAATGTAAACGTCTTTTCCGCGCCGTCGTTGAAGCTCACGGTAAACGTATCGCCGCTTCTGGCGATACGGACATGGATCCAGTCGGTCGTGCGGCTGAAATTCGTTCTGCCGCCATAACTGTTGTTGCAGCCGCCGTAGGCCCATTCATTCTGCAGATTGATCTTCCAGTCGTAAACACGGGCAACGCCCAGATTGTGCAGTTCCAGGATCAGGCCGCTCTCGGTGAAGTTCTGATCATCCGCGACCTCAAAGCCGATCTTGATGCCATCGTCCGTATTCGGCTGCTTCACGTCGAATTCCGCAACATAGTCCTTGCCGAGTGCCTTATCCAGCGCGAGCATGGTCCACTCCTGCGATTCCGCGGGCTTGATCACACCGAAATCGTCATACCAGCTGCCGTTCCCGGCGTTTCTCCAGTCGGCGGGCGTGAGCAGCTGACCGTTCAGCGTGTTCACCCGGCTTGCCGGCAGGGGGCTCGTCTGCTGCTTCGTCAGGATGATGTTCTTATACTGAACATCTCTGTGATTGACGGAGCCGAGCACGATATGGCCGCCGTTATAGTTGTTCGATGTAAAGGCAAAGGTATGCTCCGTGCCGTCGTTGACCGTCACATTGAAGCGGCTGCCGTTGCGCTGGATCTTCACATGGATCCAGTCTGTCGTTTTGCTGAAGGTCTGGTTGCCGCCAAAGCCGTTGTTGCAGCCGCCGTAGGCCGATTCGCTGCGCGCGTTGATCGCCCAGTCGAAAATGCGCATAACGCCATAGTTGTGCATCTCCAGCACAAGGCCGCTCTGGGTGAAGTTGTGATTATATTCGGCCTCAAAGCCGATTTTGATGCCGTCGTCCGTATTCGGCTGCTTGACGTCGAATTCCACGGTATACGCGTCGCCGAGCCGCTTTTCCGAAGCGATCATCGTCCATTCGTCCTGCAGGCCCGGATGAAGGATGCCGTCCTGCACGCGCCACCAGCCGTTGCCGACGTTCAGCCAGCGCGAATCCAGCTCCGGCGCGTTCTGATCCGCGCGATAGCGCAGGAGTCTGCCCGGACGGGAGGCGCCACTGCTGCGGGAGGCGGTGTCATTGCCGTTGGTCTCAATGTAATCGAAGCCCGCAAACGGCCCGCTGTAGGTATTGATGTGGATATTCTGATACGCGATCTGCCGGTAATTCACAGCGCCCAGCATCAGATGCCCGCCGCTGTGCCCTGCCAGAGTAAAGCCAAAGGTCTTCACGCTGCCGTCGTTATACGTTACGACATAGCGGTCCTCGCAGCGCTGGATCTTGACGTGGATCCAGTCCGTCGTGCCGCTGAAGCCGCGCGTGCCGCCGTAGCCGTTGTTGCAGCCGCCGTAAGCGCCCTCGTCCGCCATGTTGATACCCCAGTCGTACACGCGTGCGACACCGGCATTGTGCATTTCAAAAACAAGGCCGCTCTGGGTAAAGTTTTCACCCGGCTTCACCTCGAAGCCGATCTTGATACCGTCGTTTGTATCCGGCTGCTTGACGTCCAGCTCGATCGAGTAGTACTCGCCCAGAGCGCGGTTATAGTCCAGCATCGTCCACTCGTCCCGTTCAGACGGCTCGATCGTGGTGTAGCTGTACTGCCAGCTGCCGTTGCCGGCATTTCTCCAGTCGCCGAACGGGATCCCAACACCGTTAAAGGTGTTCTGATTGTTGCCGCCCGAGGACGACGAGGTGGTGATCACGATGTTTCTGTAGCTGATCGCGCGGTTTTCCACCGAGCCCAGCACCAGATGACCGCCGTTGTAGGCGTCCGTGGTGAACTGGAAGGTACGCGTTTCGCCGTCGTTCACCTTGACCGTGAAATCGTTGTCGGCACGCTGGATCTTCACATGGATCCAGTCGGTCGACTTGCTGAAGCCCTTGGTGCCGCCGTAGCCGTTGTTGCAGCCACCGTAGGCGCCCTCATCCGCAGAGTTGATGTTCCAGTTGAAGATGCGGGAGACGCCCGCGTTGTGCAGATCCAGGATCAGGCCGCTCTGCGTGAAATTCTGACCGGCCTCCACCTCAAAGCCGAGCTTGAAGCTGTTGTTCTGATCCGGCTGCTTCACGTCGAGGTCGATGGTATAGTTGCTGCCAAGCGCCTCCTTGAACTGCAGCATCGTCCAGCTCTGCGCGTCCGACGGCGCGATCACGCCGCCCATCTCCTGCCAGCTTCCCTCGCCCACGCTGTTCCAGTCGGCAAACGGGATCGTCGTGCCGTTGAAGGTATTTTCAACGGTGCCCACCGGCGCTGCCGATTTGGTGATGGTAATGTTCTGATAGCTGATCGCGCGGCCGTTCAGCGCGCCCAACACAAGGTGACCACCGTTATAGGCGTCCGAGGAGAACTGGAATGTTCTCGTCTCGCCGTCGCCCAGCGTGACGGCAAAGTCGCTGCCGGCGCGCTGGAGCTTTACATGGATCCAATCGGTCGACTTGCTGAAGCCCTGACTGCCGCCATAACCGTTGTTACAGCCGCCGTAGGCGCTCTCATTTGTCGAGTTGATCGCCTGATTGAAGATCCGGCTGACGCCCGCGTTGTGCATCTCCAGGATCAGGCCGCTCTCAGTGAAGTTGTCGCCGTCCTCCACCTCAAAGCCGATCTTGATGCTGTCGTTCTGGTCAGGCTGCTTGACGTCAAATTCAACGGTGTAGTAGCGGCCGAGCTCCTTATTGTACCGCAGCATCGTCCAGGTCTGTGCGTCCGACGGTGAAAGAACGCCGTCCGTCTCCTGCCACGCGCCGTTGCCCGCGTTTGTCCAGTCGCTGAACGGGATGGCCGTGCCGTTGTAGGTGTTCCCCTTCGGGCTTGCCGAAACGGGAAGTACGATCATGGAAATGATCAGAGTAACCGCAAGGAGTTGTGCCAGGAACTTTTTCATGGGAAACCCTCCATTTGTGTTTTTATTGAATACGCCCTCCGGGCAATTGAAAACGCAGGTATTTGCGTTCCGGCTGCGCTTACGCGCCCCGGACGGCTTCGATCCCCATGAACTTGCAGAACATTGCAAGCGCATCGGCGACCTTGGCGTCGTGGATCAGCACACCATGATGGACACAGCCGACCTCGATCATCTTCTGTTCCCAGTCAGCAACGTCGTTGACCTTGATCCAGGCGTAGGCGCCTCTGGTCATCGGGCCGATGTCGATGGACTCGCCGGTGCCATAGAAGATGGAATATTTGCCGTCGTATTCGACCATGCGGGCGCAGGTGACCGGGCCGTCCTTCATACGGAACTCCATAGAGCCGTAGCAATACGGCCCCCAGAGACCGAGACGCTCGTTCATCATCAGGTGGGTCTTGCTGTTGCTGGCACACAGTTCGCAGGCTGCGTTGCCGCAGTGCCAAGCCAGCCAGACGTTCGGCTCGGTGGGATGCAGATCAGTCCAGTCGATGAAATCGGCGGGGATCATGCCCAGCGCGCAGCTGTTCATGATGCTCATGGTAATCGCGCCCATCACGTCGACCTCGCAGCCCACAGAATAGCCCTGCGAGTTCAGACGCGAGAACGTGGAGCAGGCCGCGATGCCGTACCGGTGCTGCAGGGATTCCCAGCAGCTCGAAGCGATCGTGTTGCAGTGGTATTCCTCGGCCAGCTCGACGAGCATTCTCTCAAAGCGCGCCTGATTGACAATGGAGTTCGGCGTTTCATCCGTGATCAGATCGGCCCCGCCGCGGATCTCCTTGGCAATACGCTGCACCTCCGGGTTTTCGGCAGTCAGCGCGTCCATTCTCTCATACGCCGTCGCCAGATCGACGGGGACGAGAACCTGGCTGAAGTTGCGCATCAGCCCTTCTTCGCTGAAAAATTCGGATTCAAAGCCGGTCGGACGGGTACCGACCTGCAGGATGCGCATACCGACAAAGCGGGAAATGGCGTTGCAGGCGCGCGTAAAGGTCTCGACCTTGCTGGCGAAGATTTCGTCTTCGGGGTTGCAGGTGATGATGTGCTCAAACTTGAAGCCGCGGCGCTTGAGCGCGGAACAGGTCATAAACTGGCCGCACCAGGTATCGTTGGCGCGATTGCCCTGCGGGGAGAACGGGCCACTGCGAGTGGCAAAATGCAGCACGGGCATATCCTTGCGGATCTTGGACAGCATCGCGCCGATGGCCGTTTCAAAGCCAAAATTCATATTGCCGATGATGAGGCCCTGCACGTTTTCTTTGTTAAACAGGTCGGCCGCCTTCATGCCCTCCTCCACGGTGCCGACACAGCCGTCCTGCGTCAGCTCCTCCGAGGGAACCACGATCTCCAGACCGGGGATCTTCGCAAACGCTTCCAGACAGCGCGCACGCATTTTCCCAGCGAGCTTGCCCGTATAAGCGCTTCCATCCCACGATTCCCACGTAGAGGGAACAAATCCGATTTTTACTTTCTGCATGCTCATTCTCCTTTGTTCTCCATATCCAAATGTGACCGCTACAGGCGGCGGTTTTTGAGTCCTGCCACTTCGGTCGTCTCCATATGGAATACGTTTTCCATGTCCGATTCTACCACAATGCAAAAAAGCTGTCAACAAAAATCTGCAATAATATTGCATTTTGCTCAAACGCCCCACTGCTCCGGCAGAAATTTTTCCATAGCTGTCCTGCTTTTCCGCCGCTTTCCGGAATCAGGCTCTTGACTTTTTACCAATTATTATATTATAATGCACAAAACGCAGTTGTTTTCCCCGTCCGACGGAATAAAAAACGTATTCCATATCGGGTCGTCAAGGGGATCATACGGATGCAAAGGACAAGGTATTCTAAAATTTATGGACGATTTCAGACGAATCACAGTCAAAGACATCGCCAGCGAGCTGCAGATCTCCCCCGGAACGGTCAGCAAGGCGCTTTCCGGAAAGCGCGGCATCAGCGACGCTCTGCGCAACCGCATCTACGATACGGCACTCTCCATGGGCTACCGCGTCAACCGCACGGCGCAGAGTCTCGCGCGCAAGCCCATCCGCATCGGCATCACTTACCCGGCTGTCTGGGCGCAGTATTACGGCGAGCTGATCCGCGGTATGGAGCACGCGCTCGATTCGCTGCGCGATTATAATGTCAGCGGCGACTTTCACACGTTTTCGAGCCTGTATTCCTCCGATGAGCTCTCGAGCATCGTATTCCAGTTCATCGAGGAGCAGGTAGACGCGGTGATTCTGTGCCCGGCGTCCGTGACGGACTGCGAAGCGCTGCTGCGGGAGCTGAAAGCACATGAGATCCCGGTGTTTCTGGTCGGCAACGATTTTCAGCCGGAGCTGCGCACGGCCTGCATCCGCGTAAACGCGATCCTCGCGGGCAGGCTCGCGGGCGAGATGATGAACTATCTGACGCCCGAGGGCTCCAATCTGCTGGCCTTCATCGGCGACAAAAGCCTGCGTGAGCACACGGAAAAGATCAGCGGCTTTTGCGAAGAACTGGAGGGCGGCCGCCATTTGGTCGGCAGCTATGAGACACAGGACGAGCCGCAGATCGCGGCGTATCTGATCAAAAAGGCCCTTCAGGAGATCCCCAATATCCAGGGCGTTTTTGTGGCGACCGGCAACTCCGTGGCCATCTGCGAGGTACTGCAGCAAAGCGAGCAGACGCGCGGCATCAAGCTGATCGTCACAGACCTTTTCGATGAACTGATGCCGTATGTCCGCGACCGGCAGATCAACGCCGTGATCTTTCAGAACCCCGCCTCGCAGGGCGAGCAGGCCGTTCTGCTATGCTATGACTACATCACAAAGCACACGCTGGCTGGGCAGTGCCTGATCGCGCCGACGGTCCTGCTGCGTAACAACCTTCTGGATCCCGACTCGGCGCAGCCTGTGACGAGGCTCTGACGCCGGGCGGTGGCATATTCCGAATATTTGAGCGAGGTGTACCGTGCCAAAAGTAACAATGCGTGAGATCGCCGGCTCCGCCGGTGTGTCACTCGGAACGGTCAGCAAGGTGCTTCGCGGCGACCCGACCGTAAAGGAGCAGAACCGGCTGGCCGTGCAGACGGCCATTCAGGCGCTGGACTATAATGTCAATCAGGCGGCACGCAGGCTGGCGCACAAGCCCATTTTGCTGGGCGTTATGCTGCCGTCCGCCTTTGACGAGTATTTTGATCCCATGAAGCGCGGGATCGCGCAGGTAGTCGAGTCGCTGGCCGACTACCGTGTCAGCGCGGTCTACCGCTATTACACAAAATTCGACGACGATGAGAGCATCGCCGACTGTCTGAACTATTTTTCCGAGCGCGGCGTAGACGGGATGCTGCTCGGCCCGATGCACTGCATCGGGAGAAATGAAACGGTGCTCTCGCTGCTCAAAAGCTGCCGGATCCCGATCGTCCTGCTGCTGTCGGACATTCCGGATCTCAAGCGGCTGGCCTGCGTCAGCATGGACGCCACGCTCTCCGGCCGGACCGCCGCGGAGCTTGCCGCGCTTCTGCTGCCGCCCGGTTCCGGCTGCGCGGTTTTTGTCGGCAATAAGGACGTTACGGAGCATCATCTCAAGGCGTCCGGCTTCTGCGCGCGCAGCGTGGATTTCGGCATCCATTCCGTGCGCGTGCTGGAAACGCAGGACGATTCGCAGCTGGCGTATATGCTTGCCTGCAATCTGATCCGGCAGAACCAGAATCTGCAGCTGATCTATGCCGCGACCGGAAACTCAGTCGCCGTGTGCAGGGCGATCTGTGACAGCGGGCGGCAGGGCACGATCCGTGTCATCGCGACCGACCTGCCGGAGGGCCTGCAGCCCTATATCGAGAGCGGCGTCGTGATCGGCGTGCTGGATCAGCATCTGGAGCAGATCGGCGCGTCCGCCGTCGACCGGCTTTACCGCTATCTGACCGACGGAGCCGTCTGCGGCCGCGAGGTCCGGATCCCCGCCAGTCTGCTGCTCTACAGCGCGATCGAGCGAAAACTGCATCCGCAAAGTGAGTGACCGGGCGCGGTCATTCATTTTACGCTAAAAATGAAGCGTTTCATATTTGAGAAAGGAGAACTGCCATGCAAAAAGAAATCACTGTCGCGCGCCGTTCGAGGTGCGTCAGATGAGCGTCCTCGGTCTGGATGTCGGCACCTCCACCTGCAAGGGCGTTGTGCTTGCGGCGGACGGGCGCATTCTGGCGCAGGAGCAGTGCGCCTATGATGCCGCCGTCCGGCTGGACGGCGCAAAGGCCGAGCTGTCCCCCGCCTGCTTTGAAAACAGCGTCAAAACGATCGTCGCCGCGCTGGCCGCAAGATGCAAGGATGATCCGATCCGTGCGATCGCCGTCAGCTCACACGGCGAAACGCTGATCCCGATCGGCACAGACGGAAAACCGCTGGCGGACGCCATGCTCAGCATGGACCGCCGCGGTCAGGCGGACTCTGACGAGCTGATAAAGCGGCTGGGGCAGGAGGCGATCTACTCGATCACCGGGGCCAAAATGCACCCGCAATTCCCGGTTCCGAAGGTGATGTACCTGCAGCGGCGGCAGCCGGAGCTTGCACGGCGCACCGTGCATTACGACACGGCAAACGACTACGTCTATCGCATCCTCGGCTGCCCCGGCACAATGGACCGCTCCATTGCATCCCGCTTCGGCGGCTTTGATGTTCGCCGGCATCACTGGTCCAAGACTGTTTTTGAAGCGGCGGATGTTTCGCCGGAGCTGTTTTCCAAAGCCGTCTGCGCCGGGACCGTCATCGGCGAAATGTCCCGTTCGCTTGCCGCTTCCCTCGGGCTGACAGAGCCGGTGCTGCTGGTCGCAGGCGGGCACGATCAGCCCTGCGCAGCGCTTGCGATCGGCGGCGGCGAACACATTCTGCCGGTGTCGGCCGGTTCCTATGAGTGCGCGGTACTGTCAACGGCGCAGCCGCTCAATACGCCGGACGGCTTCCGCTATGGGCTGAATTCCTACTGCCACGTTCTGCCGGAGCGCTATGCAACGCTCGCATTCTTCGTCTCCGGCATGATGGTCAAGTGGTATCTCGATACGTTCTGCACCGAGCTGATGCAGCGCCTTGGATCCGGGATCTATGCCCACATGGAAAGTCAATGGAGGGACGACCCGACCGGGATCTGCTTTACGCCGCACATTTTCGGCGCGATGAACCCGGAATGGTCGGAGCACGCGGCCGCGAAGATCAGCGGTCTGACGGCAAATGCCACAAGAGCCGGCCTGTATAAAGCCGTTCTCGAGGGAACATGCTGCGAGCTGGATCTGAACGTGCGCGTGCTGGAAAAGCTGACGGGCCCGATCGGGGGGCTGACCATGTCCGGCGGCGGTACGCGCTCGGCGGCGTGGATGCAGCTGCGCGCGGACATTACGGGAAAGCCCGTTACCGCCATGCAGAGCGGCGCGGAGGCCTCCTGCCTTGGCGCTGCGATGCTGGCAGGTCTTGGTGCAGGGATCTTCCGCGACGCGGACGAGGCCCGCGGCAGGCTTCAAACGACGGTCAGGACATACCTTCCGGCGCAGCCTGATCGCTATCGCGCCCAGAAAGCACAGTATCTTGCGCTGCACTGCCCCGGACTGCTGGACTGACAAAACACAGGAGGATGATTATGAACTGGAATGATGACCTGAGCAAACAGACGCTGCTGAAATATATGGGCTCCGTCTCTCAGCTCGGCGGGCTGAAGCGGTACACATTTGCCGAAGGGCGCGCGAAGGGCGTGGAGGCGGTCGATGTTGTGACCGGCACGGGCTTTGACTTTACCGTCCTGCCCGGACGGTGCCTGGACCTGGCGTGGGCGCGCTACAAGGGCGTCCCAGTCAGCTACATGTCCAAGGCGGAGATCACCGACGCTTCCTATCTGGAGCAGCAGGGCATGGAATGGCTCCGCAGCTTCCACGCCGGCATGCTGACGACCTGCGGCTTTTCCAACGTCGGCGGACCGTGTCAGGATGAGCGGCGGATATTCGGCCTGCAAAGCTTCGGCCTGCATGGGCGTCTGACGCATATCCCCGCCAATGAGGTCTGCTGCAAGAGTGAGTGGATCAATGGGCGCTATGTGATGACGGTGCAGGGCCTGATGCGCCAGAGCGCTGTCCACGGGGAGGATCTGACGCTGCGGCGGACGATCACAGCCGTGCTCGGCGAACCGAAGCTGCACATCCACGATGTGATCGAAAACGAGGGCCATACAGCGGAGCCGTTCATGCTGCTCTACCACATGAATTTCGGCTATCCGCTGCTCAGTCCGCAGAGCCGTCTGGTCGTCCGTTCGGACGCCGTGCGCGGCGCGGATGAGACGGCGCAGGCGGAGATCGCACAATACGCCAGCTTCCACGAGCCGATGCACCTGCGCGATGAGCGTTGCTACTTCCATGACCTGCACGCGGATGCAGATGGAAGTGTCCGCATCGCACTGGTCAATGATTCGTTGAAACTCGGCGCGGTCCTGCGCTTCGACAAAAACGAGCTGCCCTGCCTGACAGAATGGAAAATGCTCGCCGAGGGAGAATATGTCCTCGGCCTGGAGCCCGGCAACACGAACCCGATCGGACGGTTGGCGGCAAAGGAGCGCGGAACGCTCCAGTATTTGCAGCCGGGCGAGATCCACCAGACGCATATCGAGCTGGAGATCCTCGACGGCGAAGCCGCGATCCGCCAGGCGGAGCAGGAGATCGGAGGAGAAAGCATATGAAAACAATGAAATTCGGTATCATCGGCTGCGGCCTGATGGGACGGGAATTTGCCAGCGCAACGCTTCGCTGGGTCCATTTGCAGGACGAGATCACAAAGCCGGAGATCATCGGCGTCTGCGACAGGAACCCCGCGTCCTTCCAGTGGTTTGACAAAGCCTTCCCGAGCCTCAAGTATCACTTTACAGATTACCATGATCTACTGGCCTGTGAGGACATTGAAGCTGTCTACTGCGCCGTCCCGCACGTCTTGCATCAGCAGGTCTACAGTGATATTATCAATGCCGGAAAGCATCTGATGGGCGAAAAGCCGTTCGGTATGGACAAGGCGCAGAACGATGCGATTCTGGAAGCGCTCAAAAATCATCCGGAGGTCTTTTGCCGCTGCGCCAGTGAGTTCCCGTTCTTCCCCGCCTGCCAGAAGGTGATCGAGTGGGCCAAGAGCGGCAAGCTCGGTCAGATCATTGAGGTCAAGGCGGCTTTCAATCACGCAAGCGACCTCGATCCCAACAAGCCGATCAACTGGAAGCGCAAAAACAGTGTGAACGGCGTTTACGGCTGCATGGGCGATCTCGGCCTGCATACGCAGCACGTTCCCTTCGCGCTCGGGTGGATCCCGGAGTCGGTCTATGCCGTGCTCAGCAATATCATCACCGAGCGTCCGGACGGCAAGGGCGGTATCGCTCCCTGCGACACTTGGGACAACGCGACCATGCTCTGCACAGTCCGGCATGACGGCTATGCGTTCCCGATGACGCTCGAAACGAAGCGCATTGAGCCGGGCGCGACGGATCAGTGGTATCTGAAGATCAACGGTACGAAGGCATCCGTCTATTTCACCTCGGAAGATCCGGATGCGTTCCATTACCTCTATGCCGATGGACCGATCCAGTCCTGGAGCCGCGTGCTGGTCGGTTCCCGCACACTGTTCCCGACGATCACGGGTGAAAATTTTGAGTTTGGCTTCTCCGACTCCATCCTGCAGATGTGGGCGGCGTATATGTCCGAGCTGGATGGGAAGGAGCTTCCGTTCGGCTGTGTCAAGCCGGAGCATACACACTTGTCACACGCGCTCATCACGGCTGCACTGCAGTCCCACGCGGAGCAGCGCGCCATCAAGCCAGAATATTGAAAGAAGGTTCCATATATGAGAAAATTACTGTTGGAAGCCCCCTATCAGATGCACATGATCGACGCGCCGATCCCCGAACCGGCAGCGGACGAGGCGCGTGTGCGCATCTGCAAAATCGGTATCTGCGGCTCTGACCCGACGATCTACAAGGGCCTGCATCCCTATGTGACCTATCCGATGGTCCCCGGCCATGAGCTGTCCGGCGTGATCGACGCAGTCGGCAGCCATGTGGACGCATCCCGGATCGGTCAGCGCGTGACCATCATCCCGCATCAGGTCTGCGGACATTGCGAAGCCTGCAAGCATGAGATCTACAATTTCTGCGAGGAGCTCAAATGCACCGGCGCGGAAGCGGACGGCGGCATGTGCGATTATTTCTGCATCGACGCCAAAATGGCGCTGGAGATCCCTGAAACAATGACGCTGGAGCAGGCTGCGATGGTAGAGCCCGCCTGTGTCGCCTATCATGGCGCCAAGCGCGGACAGATCGTTCCCGGCGACCGTGTCCTGATCGTCGGTGCCGGACCGATCGGTGTGTTCTGCATGCAGAGCTGCTTCGCGCTCGGCGCAAAGGAAGTCTATATCGCGGATATGGACACAGATCGTCTGGCGCTGGCAAAGAACCTCGGCGCGACGGGGACGATCGAGGTCGCCAAGGAAGATCTGAAGCAGGGCCTGACCCGATTGACCGGCAGCGAAAAGAATATTGACGTGTTCTATGACTGCGTGGGTGAAAAGGGGCTTGTCCTCAACAACATTCTTGCGGTCGCCCGCCGCGGCAGCCGGATCGTTGTGATCGGCGTGCTGCAGAAGCAGTTCAACATTCCGCTGCTGCCGGACTTTGTGCAGCACGAGCTGTCGCTTTCCGGTACTACGATGTATGTTCCGCAGGATTACCGCGATATGATCGACTTTATGGGACGGGGCGTGATCCGCACCGAGGGCATGGTGTCGCATCACTTCCCGTTGGAAAAGATCCCGGATGTTCTGGACATGATCGTAAACCGCAGGGAAAAGACATTCAAGGTCATCATTGACGTCTCCGAAGCTTGAAAACAGCACAAAAATCAGCCCGCGCCGGGGTGGCGCGGGCTGATTTTTTATGTTGCCGCAGGGGTTTGTTCTGCCGGTGGTTTTGTCTTTTTCGCCTTTTTGTGCTTTTTATGCACGGCCAGCACGATGCATACAAGCACCAGCAGCGCGATGCCGGCGGGGATGAGCCAGACCCACCAGACGGCGTGCAGGCGCGCCAGCGCGATCTGCGTCTGGCCAGTGGGCAGCGTCAGCGTGGCGTAGCTGCCGAAATCGCCGCAGCTATACATCGTCCAGCCGTCCGCACCCTTCACGAACGCGACCAGCTCGCCGCGGCCGTCCTCCGGCGGCAGATAGTGCACCAGATGCTCCGTGCGCCCGTCGTCGGGCACGGTCAGGCTCCACTGCTCCAGCAGCTCGCCGCGGCGCACGCTCTGCGCGCCGAACGCCTGCCGCACAGCGCTCCAGAAGTCCATCGTCAGCGCCGGGGCATCCGCGTCCGCCGGAAGCGGCTCCGCCGTCAGCTGCGCTTCGTCGTCAAAGCGCCCCTCGGCCAGGAACACCGCCTGCCCGCCCTCGCGCTGCGCGGCGGACGCCAGCGTCGTTACATACGTCGTATACACCGCCGTCACAACGGTGTCAAAGTGCAGCTCCTCCAGCGTTTCGTGATCCCAGACGGCGTATTTGCCCGCCTGCTGCGGGATGCGCGGCGCATTTTCCATCGGGAACGACGCCCCGTACACGATCGGATAGCTCGCCAGCGTCACACCGTCCGCCACAAAGCGGAGCGTCAGCTCCTTCATCTGCTTCGGCAGGCCCTCGATGCGCAGCAGCTGCGCATACGAAATGCTCTCCGCCTTGCCGGACAGGCTGACGCGGTCCACGCCCGCGAGCGTGTCGGAGACGAAGCGGTTATTCTGATAGTCGTCCGTGATCTCGCCCGCGATCGCGCCGGTAAACTGGCTGCAGTCCGCAAGCGCCACCATGGACACGCAGTTCGACACCCGGCTGCCGGAGCCCGCGATGCCGCCCACGTACTTTCCGCCCGAGAGCGTGCACTTGGCGTAGCTGTCCTGAATGGACGACAGAGAGAAGCCGCACACGCCGCCCACATAGTCGCCCGACTCGCTCGTCACATCGCCGAAGCCGCCGCAGCCGGAGATCGTGCCGAGATCCATCCGGCCCGTCACGCTGCCTGCACAGCTGCGCTTGGCCTCCACGGTGCCGGTGTTCGTGCAGTTCAGCAGCACCGCGCGCGTCTGATACGTATAGCGCCGCAGGCCGGTCGTCTTGTCGGACGTCAGGTCGTCCTCGGGGTCGAGGTCATATTCGATCGCCATCGCGCCGACAAGGCCGCCCACATTGCGGTCGGCGGACACGCTGCCGCTGTTCGTGCTCTCCTGCACCTTGCCCTCCACGGCGCTTTGCAGGCTCTGATCCGACACATCCTCGTAGATGTCCGAATAGTCCGCGTTCTGCGTGTCGTTGAGGATGTTGAAGAACAGGTTCATCACCTTGTTCGCCTGATTGTTGATCTGCCGCATATCCGACAGCAGCACGGAGCTGGACGTATCGAGCGTGTCATTGAGCCCGCCGAGCTCCGTGCTCACGCCGCTCAGCGCCGCGTTCAGCGCGTCCGCGCTGCTTGAAAAATCCGAGCCGAGCGACGTAAATGTGATCGGCTCCTCGTTTCCAAGGTCGCGCGCCCACTGCGCGCCGTCGCGGAACGCCTGCGTGAGCTCCTCCGCCGCGCGCGTCAGCGCCGGGGCGGCGTCCGCCAGATCGCCGAAGATCTCCTCAAGATAGCTGTTGATCGTGCGCAGCGTGTCCAGCGCGTCCGACAGATCGCCCATCGCATCGCGCAGCAGCCGCGCCGCGTCCGAAAATTCGCGCATCGCGTCACGCATATGGCCGGAGAATTCCCGCAGGACCTCCAGCGTCTCATCGAGCAGGGCGCTGAAGTCGGTGTTTGCCAGCAGCTCGTTGAGATCGGCCAGCACATCGGCGTTCGCGTCCAGCGTATCCTGCAAAGCCAGCCGCAGCGCTTCGCGCGTCTCGGCGCTCACCGTGCCCGTCTGATTATACTCGTCCAGTGCCTGCGACGCCGTTTCGCTCAGCGTCTGCGCCGCCTGTGCGAGCACCTGCAGATCATCCTGCAGCTGCGACGTATCCGGAAGATCCGGGTCCCAGTCCGCGATGACCCGGAACGCCTCGTCCATCGCCTCCACGCCGCGCTGCATCGCCTCCGCCGCCGCCTGCGTGTTGTCGGCAAAATCGCGCAGCTGCCGCAGCAGCGTGTCGTTCACCTCGCTCACGTTCTGCAACAGCGCCGGAATATCCTCCATCTCGCGCATGGCCAGCGCCAGCTCCTCCGACGCGTCCGCCAGATCCTCCAGCACCACGCTGCCCTTGGAGACATACCGCTCCGCCAGCAGCGACACGCTGTTGACCGCTTCGATGTTCGCATCGGTGAATTCCTGCACCTGATCCACAAGGTCGCCCGCGTGCGTGCGCGCTGAATCGGCGTAGTCCGTCACCTGTGAGAGCTGCGCAGACACGTCGTCGCCGACCGTCTCGGCGTCGTCCATCGTGCGGCTGAGCATGGAATGGAGCGTGTTCAGCTCGTCCTGCAATTCCTCCAGACTGTCGCCAGAGGTCTGCAGCGTAATATCCGGCGCCATCTGGCCGACCAGACCGCCCACGTCCTTGCGCCCCTGGATCTCGCCGCGGTTTTTGCAGTTGCTGATATAGCCGCTCTGCCGCCCGGCGATGCCGCCGACGTTGTAGCCCACGTGCGGATAGCCGACCGAGCCGTTATTCTCGCAGCTCTGCAGCACGCCCGTGGAATGCCCGGCGATGCCGCCGGTGTCGGTCAGGGTGCCGGTCTCGTTGTCGATGCTCCGGTTTTTAAGCAGATCGTAGACCGTGCTGTCAAGATTGCCCAGTTCTTCAATATCGAGTTCTTCATCGGTCACGCTCGTATTCACGGCGGCGAGATTCGTGCAGCGCACCACGCTGCCCGCGTTTTCGCCCACGATGCCGCCGGTAAAGCGCTTGCCCTGAATAACGCCCGCCACGCGGCAGGCCGTGATGACGCCGCCGGCCTCGTTCAGGCCCGCGATGCCGCCCACCTGCTCCGAGGCGATGACCGTCCCGGCAAACACGCAGGTGTCGATGCGCCCGTAGTTCTCCGCCGCGATGCCGCCCACCGTGCTCTGCGAGCCGGACGGCGTGATGCTCCCCTCCACGCGCAGGCTTTTCACCGTGCCGCCGCGCTCGATGCGGCCGAACAGCGCCAGCCGCGAGTCGCCGGACGACAGGTCGAGCCGCCGGATGGTATGGCCGCCGCCGTCAAACGTGCCCAAAAAGATGGGGATGTACACCGCCGTGTTCTCAAGGTCAATATCGTCCGTCAAAACGGCCGTCAGGCCGCGCGAGTAGCTGTCGGACGCACACTTTGCCGCAAAGTCCGCAAGCTCTTCTGCGCTTCCGATGCGCACCTCGCTGTCTGCCGCCAGCCCCGCGGGGCACAGGCTCAGAAGCAGCGCCAGCAGGATCAAAACTGCCCCGGCGCGCCGGGATCCGTTACGCTTATTCATCGCCGCTTCCCTCCTCTGCCGCAGAATTTGCCGGAGCATCCTCCGGCGGCGCATCGTCCGGCGCGTCGCCGCTGCCCGCGGGCAGCTTGGCCCGCTCCAGCTGCTCCACATTGCCGGAGATGACGCGCAGGTCGACCGTGCCGTCCACATTCGCGCGCATCACGCCGCTGACCGTGCCGCGGATCTCACCGCTGACAAGGCCGTCCACATACACGCGGCCGCTGCCCTCTTTGCGCCGCAGCGCCGCCTTCGGCACGCTGAACGACGTCTTGTCCGCGATGTCACCGCCGATGAGCAGGATCTGCGGCAGCACGAACAGCACGAGGAACATGGAGAGGATCGTGCCGCGCCCAAGGCTCTGGCCGATGCCCACGATCGTAGCCTCCGAGGTCATCTGGCCGATGAGGATACCGGCCGTTGCAAGGATGGTGCCGGAGGTGATGATGGTGGGGAACGCGAAGTTCAGCGTTTCGATCATCGCCTGCTTGTGGGGCATCTGCTGCTTCAGCTCCTGATAGCGGCTGGCGATGACGATGGCGTAGTCGATGTTCGCGCCCATCTGGATGGAGCTGACTACCAGATAGCTCATAAAGAACAGCCCCGTCCCCGTGAGGGTCGGCACGGAGAAGTTGATCCAGATACTGCCCTGAATGACCATGATGAGCAGGATCGGCATGCCCGCCGACTTGAACGTGAACAGCAGCACCACCAGAACGATCAGGATGGACACCACGCTCACGACCGTATTGTCGCGGGAGAAGGATTTTTCAAAGTCGTATTCGTTCGTCGACTCGCCGCACACCAGCACCTGTCCGTCCGGGTAGTAGCTCTGCGCAAGCTCCCGAATGGTGTCGGTAAACTGATACGTCTCGTCGCCGCTGACCGGGAGCGTGAGATACACGAGCATCCGGTCATATTCCGTGCCGCACAGCTGCGCCTGCGCGCTGCGCATCTGCTTTGCGGCGTCGTTCAGCGTTTCGGTCTGCTCGTCGTCGAGCGTCACAAGGCCCTCGTCGATCTTATCGCAGACGTACAGGAACATGTCGATGAGCGGCACGCGGTAGGTCGCAAGATTGCCGAGCACCTGCCCGTACTCCTCCTGGCTGGCCGCGTAGGCGGCATAGACGAGCTGCGCGGCCTCATAATCCAGCCCCGCCAGCTCCGCAAACTGCCGCGGCGTCAGCTTGTCGGCCAGCATATAGCCGTCCAGCGCCTCCACATTGGCAAGACCCATCGTGTGGTCCACCTGCTCGTAGCCCTCAATATCCGACAGCAGCAGCGCTTCGGTCTCATAATCGCCCGCCGGAACGACGAGTGCCACCATGTTGGACGAGCCGAAATGCTCCTTGACCATATTGTCGGCGATCTGCGTCTCGTTGAGCTTGGGCGTCTCCAGCGTGCTGTAGCCGTAGGCATAGGGGCAATTGTTGGAAAAATGCAGCCCCAGCACCGCCAGCACCACAAACACCACCGGCACGATAAAGCGCGTGGCATAGTCGATCTTGCCGACGAACGGGATCTTCGGCACAAAGTCCTTGTGCCGCGTTTTGTCGATGAGCGGCCCAAACAGCACCAGCAGCCCCGGCATGATCACAAACACCGACAAAAGCGCGAACACGATCGCCTTAATGAGGCAGATGCCCATATCGGGGCCGATCTTGAACTGCATGAACAGCATCGCCGCCAGACCGCCCACCGTGGTCAGCGAACTCGCGCCGATCTCGGGGATGGCCTTGCTCAGCGCCACGATGGCCGCCTCACGCACGGGAAGCGTCTGATGCTCCTCCTTAAAGCGGTTGCACAAAATGACTGCGTAGTCCAGACTCAGGGCCAGCTGCAGGATGCTCGTCACGGAGTTCGACACGAACGAGATCGTCCCGAGCAGGAAGTTGCAGCCCTTGTTCAGCACCATCGCGATCACGAACGTCAGGATCAAGACCGGCACCTCGCCGTAGGTCTGCGACGTCAGCAGCAGCACTGTCACCACGATGACCGCCACATAGATCATAATGACGTTGACCTCGCGCTCGATGGTCTCCTTCTTGGCGTTGCCAAGCTCGGTGGAGACGTACACATCGCGCCCGTCCAGCACCGTCTTGACCTCCGCCAGTGCGTCCAGGCACCGGTCGTCTTTTTCATCGTAGTCAAACGTCACCGAAAACAGCGCCGACGCGTCGGCATAGTGGTCCTCGGTGCCATCAAACGACACGCTCTGCACGCCGTCAATGTCGGCCAGCTGCTCGCTCAGCGCCTCGGCCTCGTCATAGGTGATGTTCGCCACCATCACGGACGCCGTGCCGTAGGTCGTGAACTGATCCTCCATCACGTCCAGCCCTCGCCGCGTCTCCGAGTCCGCGGGCAGATACGTGGTCAGATCGTCCTCGACCGTGACCCAGCTGCTTGCAAATACCGAGAAAATGAGCGCGATGATGACGATCAGAAACACCAGATTGCGCTTATCCACAATGAACGTGGAGAGCTTGAGCATAAATGACGGCTTCTGCTCCGTTTGCGTGCTCACAGGCGTTCCCCCTCCTTCTAAAAACCGTTTCGGCATACTGCCGCGTAATTCACGCATAGAATACCGCACTTTTTTCATTTTGGCAATGGGTCATTTGCAGCCAAGTGTCCCAAAAATCCGGCGGCGTGACACGGCGCGCAAAACGCCCCATCTCCCGTTTGGGAGATGGGGCGTGCGCTGCGGTTCAGTTCGCGATTTTCTGCGCAAAGCGCATGAGGATCGCGGCGACCTCGGCGCGGGTCGCGTTGCCCTGCGGGGCAAGGGTCGTGGCGGTGCGGCCGCCGATCAGGCCGGCGCCGACTGCCCAGCGCATCGCGTCCAGCGCCCATGCCGAAACGCCGGAGGCGTCGGTATAGGCGGAAATGTCAGCGGATGCGGACACGTCGCAGCCCTTCGCCTTTGCGTAGCGGTAGAGCATCGCGGCCAGCTGCTCGCGGGTGATCCTGCCGTCCATGTTCGTGCCATCGGAGACACCGGCGTCCATCGCCCAGCGGCGGCCCGCGGCGTACCACGGCGTGCCGGACGTGTCCTCGCCCTCCAGGCGGGCCAGGATCGTGACGATCATGCCGCGCGTCGTGTCGGCGTTCGGCGCAAACTGCGTCGCGGACGTGCCGGTCATCAGCCCGTTCTCCGCCGCGTACTGCACAGCCTCGTAATACCAGCTGCCCGTGCGGACATCGGTAAACGTGAGGCCGTCATCCGGTTCGGCGGTCTGCTGATCCTTGTTGCTCTTGGCGGGCTTGCCAGACGTGCCGCCGCCGGCAGGCTTCGACGCGACGCTCACCTTCACGGTGTACTCTTCCGTCGTCGTGCCATCCTCGGCGGTGACGGTGAATTTCCACACGCCGTCCTCCTCCGTCGGGCCGGTGACGCTTGCGCCGTCGTCCGGAACGATCGTGAAGCTCGCCGCCGTCACGCTGCTGCCATACGGCACCGTGACCGTGTAGCTGTTCCCGTTTGCGCTCGCGGCGGTGCCGCAGACCGTGACGCTCTTCACGGCGGCGCTGCTCGAGATCGGATGCTCGATCGTGCCGTTGATGGCGACCTCCAGCGTGACGCGGCTGTCGCCGTCGCCCTTCGTGAGGATGACCTTCGCGGTGAAGCTGCCGTCAAGGCCGGGGATCGCAGGTATCACATCGTTGTACGGATCATCCATCACAAGCGCCAGCTCGCCGCCGTCCAGCTGGCCCTTCACGTCGTTCAGCTTCTTGTTGACCCAGCTGTAGACCGCGTTGTAGTCATTGGCGTTGTCAGCAAGAGGGATCCGCCAGTTGATCGCCTGAATGGCCTCCTCAACCGTGCGGAGCGTATTCCGGTTATTGCGGAACGTATTCACATTCGCCTTCAGGTCGAAGTCGAGCTTACCGTAGGCGTAGTTCGCGTTGTCCGCGTTCGCGTCCAGCAGATTTGCGATGTACTCGACCACGCGGCTGTTGCTCCAGTGCTCGGAGCCCTGCTCGATGGTGTAGTCGTCCGTCCAGTGCCAGACGATCACGTCGTTGTTCTTCACAGTCTGCTCGGCAAGGCCGAGATTCGGGTGCTGGCCGTTCAGCGTGTACATCCAGCCGGAGTTGGTGGTGTTGTCCTTCTCCTTCAGCGTGACGCCGTCCGCCGACGTGATGGAGCTGACGTAGTTGCGGTCTCTGTTTTCCACATATTTCAGGCCATACTGCTTGACCGCGGCGTCAAACACGTCGTGCACGGTGGAATTTGCCGGGACGGTGAAGCTCGTCGTCGGCACCCACTCCACGAGGTCCTCCGTCGGGGTGAACTGATAGGAGTGCAGGTCGGTGTCGTCCGTCACCTTGTGGAGCGTGTCGCCGTAGAGCGTGAAGCTGACGGTGATCTCGGCCACGGGGGTGGCGTTTTCGACCTTTTTGAGCTTTTCGAGCACGGAGCCGCCCGTCCAGTCAAGCAGTTCCCGCTCTTTCTCGGTGAGGTTTTTGATCTTCTCGCGCAGGTCGGCAGCTGCCTTTTTGGCGGCTTCGGCGTTGCTGGCGGTCACGGTGTCGGGCAGGGCGTTGATGCCGTCGTAGATGTCCTCGACCTTTTTCGCGCTCTCCGTGTTCTTCTCCTTGAGCGCGAGACCGGCCTTGACCAGCTTCTGATATGTTTTCGTCGTGCCCTGGGTGGCGTTGTCCTTCTCCAGCGACTCGCGGCTCGATTCATCCAGAGCCTCATTCTGCTGGATGAGCTTGGTCAGCGCGTCCAGATTTTCCTCTTTCAGATCGTCCGCTGCGGGCATTTTCTTGACCTCGTCGGCAAAGAGCTCGTGGGGCATGCCGAAGGTCACGTTGGCGCGCATGGAGTAATCGTTCCGCGCCACCAGCTTTTTCGCGACCTGGTCATAGAGGTTGTAGTACGCCTCGCCGACGTCCACGGTCTGCGCATAGGGGGGCATGGCGCCCGCCTCGGTGGTGAAGCCCTCCGTGCGCGCCTTGGCGATCAGGTCGTTGTACTTCTCCTCGGTGAGGGCATAGCGCGCCCACACGTTGCTGCCATGCAGAATATCGCCGAGGCCGATGATCATATCCTTGGGCATTGCGCCGTCAAACAGGCCGTCCTCATACAGCTTGTCATAGATGGTCTGCAGCGGGGTATTGTCGCCCACAGCATAGAGCTTTTCCACGTCACCGCCGCCGGACGCGATGGCCGACAGCACGCAGCCGATGGTGTAGACATTGCTGCCGTCCTCGTTTTCTCCGCCGGTGGCCGCGCTGTGCCAGCCCTGATTCGTCCACAGGCTGACGTATTCGCCCTTGGTGTTCTG
The DNA here is from genome assembly GCA_934631005.1 of uncultured Oscillospiraceae bacterium. Lineage (GTDB taxonomy): Bacteria > Bacillota > Clostridia > Oscillospirales > Oscillospiraceae > CAG-170. The sequence goes on along the minus strand of CAKTXA010000016.1, from coordinate 16,777 downwards.
CACGTCATGCAGGCTGTCGATGAAGCGCACCATCTCGCGCGTGGGCTCGCCGCCGGAGAGCGACGCGATGACCCAGCCGCGCGTATCCAGATCGTGCGTCCGCTCCAGCGCGTTGCTGTGCATGGAGCTCCGCATCACGCGCGGTGCGCCCGCCGCCTGCGACGCCATGTGATACCACACGTTGTTGGCCCACGCGCCGCCGCCGCACTTGATCAGCGCGTCCACATAGTTAAAGTCCTCTTTATAAACGCCCTCGTCATAATACGGGAAATGATACGGGTTGTAGCCCAGAATAACGATCTCCATGATGCAGGCCGCCCAGTCGGTCGCCTGCTTCATCTGATGCCGTGCCGGGTCTTCCACATAGATGCCGTTAAAATCGAACGGCGTCAGATTTTCGTCCTTACCGGTCGCCGCCGCTTCAAACACGCCCCAATAGGAGCTGAGATACTCGCTCGAATTCAGGATCTGATACCAGCGGCCGAGCATTTCCTTCGCCAGCGCCTTCGTGCTGTCGGAAACGGTGGCATAGGGGATGGTGCCGTCCTTATAGCGCGTGACAAAATAGTAGCTGGTGACGGTATAATGATCCTCCGCCGTGATGGTCAGGCGGTAGAAGTCCTTCGTGGGGTCGAGCGTCCACGTCGCGCCGCTGGTGTAGGGCTGGCCGTCGATGGTCGCGGTCGAACCAGCGGGGAGCGTGGCGGTCAGCGTGCCGTTTTCAGCGGACGCGCCGGTATAGTCCACATAGTAGGAGTAGGTGTCCGCGTCAAACGTCCCGTCCAGCGTCGCGCCGCCGCCGATCACAAGCTCCGGCGTGGTCGTGCTGGACGCGTAAACGACCTTGACCGGGTAGTCCTTCGTCGTTTCGCCGTCCGCGGCGGTCACACGGATGGTAAAGCCGGGGTTCTCCTGCCCCTTGAGCGTGAGCATGTTCAGGAACACGCAGGAGCCGACCTGCTCGCCCACGATCATGCCGTCCGGGGCGTCGATGATCTCTGCGGAGGCCCCAGCCGCCGCCGTGCGCATGGAGAGCAGTACCGCGTGGCCGTAAATCGAATACATGCTGTCGCTGCTGTCGTCCGCGCCCGTCCTGTAACGGTCGGGCACCGCCAGTGTGTAGCTCTGCGCCGCTTCATCCCACATCAGCGGGCACGCCTCCAGCTGCGAATCCACCTCGCCGAAGCGCAGCGCCGCGGGCAGCTCGAGCTCCGCATTGTCTGCCTCCGACGGCAGCGTCTCGGCGCTCTCGCCCTGATAGTCGATCAGATACACGACCGAGGTCGTGTTGTAAAGCGGCGTCGTGCTTCTCTTTTCCTGCCGATCGTAGTAATACGTACCCAGACCGGTCGTCTTGGAATTCAGGCGCGGGTCGAGGTAGAACGAGAACGCGTCGGTGTAGACCTCCACCACGTTCAGACCGGGCTGGAGCGTAAAGGCCGGGCTGGTGAAAGACTGCTCATTGCTCGCGTTGCCGGAGAAGAAGCCGCTTTCGGGCATACGCTGGCCGTTGACCACGACCCAGCTGCGCTGCGCCTTGTCCCAGTAATACGGGGCGCGGTTCTTCTGCACGCGCGTCGTGCTGAGGTCAAAGCCGCCGCTCTGTACCTCCGCGCGGAGCACCACGGGGTGATCCGACGTCAGCGTGCCCCGCACAACGGAGCTTGTGTTGTTGTCCGACTGGAAATTGCTTACAAGGAAGTCTTCCAGAATGAGCGCTTCGTCGCCGCCCTCGTCCACCAGCTCCACGACCTGCGGGCGGCGCTTGGCCTCGTCACCAAGGTGCTGCTTCCAGTCGTTATCTATGATGACCGTGTACACGTCACCGCTGCTCAGCCGGAAATAGTAGCACTTTCCGAAATTGTGGGTCATCGAGGACGCGAGCGCCTCTTCCGCCGTGTAGCTGCTGGCAAACAGCCGGAACGCGCCGGTCACATCGTCGACCGTCAGCGTAAAATCATCAAAAACGTCTCCCGGCGAGCCGGCCCACACCTCGTCGATGGTCACGCCGTCGGGCAGCACGCCTTGCAGCACCACCGAGCCCATGATGAGCGGAGACTGATCCATCAGTTCAGCGGTCTGGAAGCGCACATAATAGATATGGTCAGAGCCATCCAGCTTGCTGACCGGCTGATTCAGCGCGCTCGTCAGCGAGAACTGCCGCTCCGTGCTGCTCTCACGCACCACAACGCGCGCCACCGTGCTTTCCGCAGTCTCGCTGCGCCCGTCGACCGTGCCGGTGACGATGACCTTATAATAGGTCGTCCCAAGCGTGTCCGTGGGCGGCATATAGGACGCATCGGTCGCGTTCTCGATCGCCGTGGTTACATCATTTTGGCTGCTGCCGCGGTACCACTGATAGCTCAGCTCGACGCCCTCCGCGGCGGTCGCTTCCACGCGCAGCGGCTCCAGCGTTCCGTTCAGCCCGCAGAGATGGCCGTTGAACGTCAGGTCGCTGGTGATCGTCGGTGTCGGGTCGACCTGCGGCGCTTCTACAACGAATTTGAATTTGTAAATGCCACTCAGGTAATAGGTTCTGGTCAAAAGCGGAGGGGTGCTTGTAGAGTCAACAGCTGTGATCTCGCCGGTATACAGTGCCAGATACTTTGTCTCGCCGACTCCATTTTCCATCTGAACGGAGAGACTCGAAGTGGGAGGCGTCGAGTCATCAACGGAAAGCTCACCCGTTTCCGGGAAATCTGTGGAGATCACTTCGCTGCCGAGCTCCGGGATCCTTCTTACATCCGTATGTGTTTTCTTGACATTCAGCGTGACCGTGCCACCCTCCGCTGCGGACTCCTCAGCTGCATAAAAGGTGTAGGTCATGTTGTTCAGCGTATCAAACTCACACGTAAAATTCACGGTATCCGCCGCTTGCGGCAGCTTGATCACGTACTCCGTCGCATTTCTGCTGCCATCCTGCAGCGTGACCAGCTTCGATGTGCTCTCGACTGTGGTATACTCCTGCGAAAGTGTGATCGTTCTAAAGAGGTTCGGGGAGACCGTAACAACATTGTTGCCATCCGCCGCTCCCACCTGCACGGGAAGCAGCATGAACAGCATCACGAGCGCGAGCGCCAGCGCGCTCAGCCGTTTGGCCGTCCCTCTCTTTGTCTCTTTCGTGTTCATCCAAAATGTTCCTCCGTTCCATTGGAATTCTGCCGGGGCTCTATCTCAGCGGCTTGCGCCGGTATCTCCAGACAGCAAAACGGCGACCCAGCCCGCGGTTCCCACGCGCGGGCCGGATGCGCCACTATAGGGGGTCAAAAAAAAGCGCCGGTCTCAAAAAGACCAGCGGCGAAACGGGCAGACCTGTACTCCATGCAGCCGGGAAATCGCTCGCCGCTGCAAATACGCACCGCGGCCGGGGCCGCGTGTAATACAGGTCTTCTGACTTGCGTTAGGGGGCCTCGCCCCTGCGCCCACATCCTGCCTTCTCACAGCTCCCGCTGCAATGGCTGGCTTTCGCCCAGACGGATCGCTCCGCTTTGGTGTGGTCTCACGCGCACAGCACCGTTTCGTGTCGGCATCACTGCCTGCTTCCTGCGCCGGTCCTGCCCCAAAGCGGGACGTGTACGGGCCCGGCATGTATTACGGTATTTCTCAATATAAACTTTTCAGAGGCCCATCGTCCGTTGGGGCACCCAACGGACGTGAAGAGCGCGCTCTTCACGGTTTTCCATTCTGTGTTCATCATAGTCCACCGTTCGCCATTTTGCAAGCAAAAATTCCCTCCCCAGCCAAAAAATTTGGCCAGGAAGGGAAAATTCGGCGTTTTGCACAAACATCACGCCTGCTTTTGCAGCAATTCGACGGCGTCCAGCCGCTCCCACGGCAGGTCGAGGTCGGCGCGGCCAAAGTGGCCGAACGCGGCGACCTGACGGTAGATCGGGCGGCGCAGATCGAGCTTGCGGATGATCTCCGCCGGGCGCAGGTCGAAGCACCGGCGCACCAGCCGCCCCAGCTCCGCGTCGGGGAGCTTGCCCGTGCCGAACGACTCGACCAGGATCGACACCGGCTGCGCCACGCCGATGGCATACGCCAGCTCGATCTGGCACTTGTCCGCCAGACCGGCGGCCACGAGGTTTTTCGCGATGTAGCGCGCCATATACGCGGCGCTGCGGTCGACCTTCGTCGGGTCCTTGCCCGAGAACGCGCCGCCGCCGTGCGCGGCATAGCCGCCGTAGGTGTCCACGATGATCTTGCGCCCCGTAAGGCCCGAGTCGCCCACCGGCCCGCCGATGACGAACCGCCCCGTGGGATTCACAAGGAAGTGCGTGTCCGCGTCCAGCAGCCGCGCGGGCAGGTTGGGCTTGATGACCTCCTCGATGATGCCCTCGCGCAGCTCCCCGATCGAGACCTCCGGCGCGTGCTGCGTGGACACGACCACCGTGTCGATCCGCGCGACGGAGCCGTCCGGCGCGTACTCCACCGACACCTGGCTCTTCCCGTCCGGCCGCAGCCAGCCGAGCTTTCCGCTGCGGCGGCAGGCGCTCAGCGCGCGTGTGAGATTGTGCGCATACGAGATGGGGGCGGGCATGAGCTCCTTCGTTTCGCGGCAGGCAAAGCCGAACATCATGCCCTGATCGCCCGCGCCGGTCTGCGCGGCGTCGTCAAACGAGCTGTCCACGCCCATGGCGATGTCCTCCGACTGCTTGTCGATGGCCGTGAGCACGGCGCAGCTGCGCCCGTCAAAGCCGCACTCGGCGCCGTTATAGCCGATGTCTTCGATCGTTTTGCGGGCGATGCCCGCGATGTCTGCATAGCAGCTCGTCGTGATCTCACCCATCACAAGGACGAGCCCCGTCGTGACCGCGCACTCGCACGCCACGCGCGCCATGGGGTCCTGCGCCAGAATGGCGTCCAGCACGCCGTCGGAGATCTGGTCGCACACCTTGTCAGGGTGCCCCTCCGTGACGGATTCCGAGGTAAAAATTCTGCGTTCGCTGTTCATAAAAGGCTCCTTTCGCGGGATATGAAAAAAACGCTCTGCCGGCGGCAAAGCGTTTGAGATCCATTCCCTCATCTTTCGATCACTTCGCCGGATTTGGCACCTTGCATTGCAGGTTGCCGGGCTTCATTGGGCCGTTCCCTCCACCACTCTTGATAAGGCTTATTCAGTTGACGGTACTATTATAGGCATTTTTTCGCGTTTGTCAACGCCCTTTCCGGTTTGGGCGCGATGTTTTTGGCTATACTGTTCACAGATTATTGAAGATTTTTCCGCCCCGCACCTGTAAAATAACACGCAGTTAGGAGATGAAGCTATGAAGGATCTCAGGCGGCGTTTTGACCGCTTCTGTCTGAAAAACCGCAACAGCGGCATCCGCAACCTCATGCTGGTGCTGGCCATCGGCAATCTGGCGGTGTATGTGCTGAGCGTGATCGACCCGAGCAACGTTGTCTACTCCGCGCTCTGCTTCTCGCGCAGCCAAATTCTGCGCGGGCAGGTCTGGCGGCTTTTTACCTATGTGTTTACGTACATGGCCGAGAGCGGAACGGGCTATATGTTCTTTGCGCTCGTGGCGCTGTTCTGCTGCTTCCAGTTCGGCAAAATGCTGGAGAGCTACTGGGGCACACTGCGCTTTAACCTCTATTACCTCACCGGCGTCGTGCTGACTGACATTGCGGCGCTGCTGCTGGGCTACCCGGCCAGCTCCGGCCCGCTGTACTACAGCCTGTTTCTGGCCGTGGCCACCATCGCGCCGGAGGCCCGCGTGCTGCTGATGTTCTTCATCCCCATCAAGTTCAAGTACATGGCGCTCGTCTACATCGCCATGACAGCGCTGAATGTGGTGCGGTATCTGCTGGCGTTCGGCTTTTTGTCGTTCGTGTGGCTCATGCCGCTCGTGCCGCTGGCAAACTACTTTTTGTTCTTCGGCAGCGGCATCTCGGTGCTCTTCCCGCAATCGTGGCGCGCCCGCGCCCCGCGAAAGCCGCGCCCCAAGCCCACAGCCGACTGGGCCAGCTCCTATCAGAGCCGCACCGGCGAGCGCCCGTACCGCCACAAATGCACCGTCTGCGGCCGGACGGATACGGAATTTCCCAATCTGGAGTTCCGCTACTGCTCCAAGTGCAACGGCTACTACTGCTACTGCATCGACCACATCAACAACCACGTCCACATTCAATAATATGCAACCCCCCGGCGGCGCACGCAGCGCCGCCGGGGGGTTGCATTATATATTGTTATTTGGGGTTCTCCGCCGTGCGTTCATCGCCGAAGAAGAACACCGCCACCGTGCCGGGCCCGGCGTGGGAGCCGATGATCGTGCCGATGTCGCAGATGCGCAGTTCCTTTGCCCTGGGGAAGCGCTCGCGGATGGCCGTTTGCGTAGCCTCAGCGTCGGCCAGACTGTTCGAGTGGCAGATCCAGCACTTCTGGTCGTAGTCCCGGCCGCCCTGCGCGTGCTTTTCCATGGTGTCGAGCGTGCGGCGGATGGCGTTCTGGCGGCCGCGCACCTTGTCATACGCAATGATCCGCCCCTCGTTGTTGAGCCGCATGATCGGGCAGATGTTGAGGATGGCGCCGATGGCCGCCGCCGGGCCGGATACGCGCCCGCCGCGGCGGAAATACTTGAGGTCGGTGGAGTAAAACTGATGGTGCACCTTGTTGCGGTTTTCCAGCACCCACTGCGCCACCTCATCGAGAGACTTGCCCGCGTCGCGCAGGTCGGCCGCGCCGTCCACGAGCAGGCCGTAGCCCGACGAGCTGCACAGCGAGTCGATGACCACGAGCTTGCGGTCGGGATATTTTTCCCGCAGGCTGTCGGCGGCGAGCATGGCGTTCTGCACGGAGCTGGACATACCGGAGCCGAAGGCGATATGCAGCACGTCGCCCTCCTGCAGCAGCTTTTCAAAATACTCGGTGTAGGCAAAGACGTTGATCTGCGAGGTCTGCGGCATATGCTCCCGGATCAGCTCGTAAAACCGCGGCAGCGCCGCGGGGTCGCGCCCCATATCGTCCACATATTCCTGATCGCCGATGCGATAGGTGTAAAAAATAACGGACAGATCACGCTCCTGCGCGTAGGAATACGGCACGTCGATGGTGGAGCCGCACGAGAGAATAAACGGATGCTGCATGATAGCCCTCCTTTAATTACATGTAGCTACAGTATAACAGAATTTACCGAAAATGTACATGGACAAATTTCCCCCACTGTCCGGTTTCAATTGACACGGCGCGCGCCGTTTTATAGAATAGTGACAGAAAAGGAGGGGGATCTTTATGTATCGGGCTCTGATCGTGGAGGATGACGGCGGCATTGCCGAGGCCATCCGCCGCGCCGCGCGCACGTGGGATCTGGAGGTCACGGCGGCTGCGGATCTGCACGATGTGATGGCGGCCTTCGCCGCCGTGCAGCCGCATATCGTGCTGCTGGATATTTCCCTGCCGTTTTTTAACGGCTATCACTGGTGCAGCGAGATCCGTCGGGTGTCGAACGTGCCGATCCTGTTTCTGTCCTCGGCGGCGGATAACCTGAACATCGTGATGGCGATGAACATGGGCGCGGACGATTTCATCGCCAAGCCCTTCGATCTGGACGTGCTGATGGCCAAGGTGCAGGCGCTGCTCCGCCGGGCGTATGATTTTTCCGCCAGCGCGCCGGTGCTGGAGCACCGCGGAGCGCTGCTGCATACCGGCGAGCAGACGCTGACGTACGGCGGTAAGACCGTGCCGCTCACGAAAAATGAATACCGCATCCTGCTGTGCCTCATGCGCAGCAAGGGCACAGTCGTCAGCCGCGAAAAGCTCATGGAGCAGCTGTGGCAGACGGACGCGTTCGTGGATGAGAACACGCTGAACGTCAACATCGGCCGTCTCCGCAAAAAGCTGGACGCGGCGGGGCTGCATGATCTCATCACCACGCGCATCGGCGCGGGCTACCTCATCGGGTAAGGAGCGGGTATGAAGGAGTTTTGGACGTATCTGCGCGCAAGACGGCGCGTTTTTCTGTGCGGCGCGCTGTGCGTGCTGATCTTTGCGGCGTCGTTTTATCTCTACGGCCTGCCGCTGCGGGCGGTGTGGTATCCGGCGGCGCTGTGCGCGGCGCTCGGCGCGGTGTTCTGCGTGCTGGACTATCTTCGCGTGCGCAAAAAATGCAGCCTGCTCACGCTGCCGCAGAATGCCGACGCCGCCCTCCCCGCGGAGCTTCCGCCCGCCGAAACGCCGGAGGAGGCGCGCTATCAGGCGCTTTTGGAGCAGATGCGGCGGCAGTTCGCCGCCGAGCGCGCCGCGGCGCAGGCGCGCTACAGCCAGATGATCGACTACTACACCGTCTGGGCGCACCAGATCAAAACGCCCATCGCGGCCATGCGCCTGACGCTCCAGTGCGAGGATCAGCCGCTGGCGCGCAGCATCTCGTCAGAGCTGCTGCGCATCGAGCAGTACGTGCAGATGGCGATGACGTATCTGCGCCTGGACTCGGACGAGACGGACTACGCCTTCCGCACCCAGCCGCTCGACCCCATCATCCGGCAGGCCGTGCGGCGGTTTTCGGGCGAGTTCATCCTGCGAAAGCTGCGGCTGGAGTATGAGCCGGTCGACCGCACGGTCGTGACCGACGAAAAATGGCTCACGTTCGTGCTGGAGCAGCTGCTCTCGAACGCGCTCAAATACACCCGCTCCGGCTCCATCCGCATTTTCCTGCGGGACGAGCACACGCTGTGCGTTGCCGACACCGGCATCGGCATCGCGAAGGACGATCTGCCGCGCATTTTCGAAAAGGGCTTCACCGGCGCAACGGGCCGCGCGGAGCAAAGCGCCAGCGGCCTGGGCCTGTACCTCTGCCGCCGCGTCTGCGCGGCGCTGAACATCGCCATCCGCGCGGAGTCACAGCTTGGCGCGGGCACCACGGTCTTTCTCACCCTGCCGGATGCGCCGGCACGCGCGGAGTGACAAAATTGTAAGACCGGGGGCGGAAACCGTAAGCCGATCGCATGGCGCGCAGCTTCCGCCCCCGGTATAATCATAGCCGTAAAAACGATCCAGGCGATCTGTGTGCATGGGCAAAGGAGGCTATTTTATGATCCTGGAAGTCAAGGGCCTGAAAAAGGTCTATTCCACCCGCCTCGGCAGCAGCAAGGTCGAGGCGCTCAAAAATGTGAATTTCGCGGTCGAAGCCGGAGAATATGTCGCCATCATGGGCGAATCCGGCTCCGGCAAGACGACGCTTCTGAACATCCTCGCAGCGCTCGACCGCCCCACGGCGGGCAGCGTCGTGCTGGACGGGCAGGATCTCGCCGCCGTGGGCGACAGCGCGGCCAGCGCCTTCCGGCGCGACCATCTCGGCTTTGTGTTTCAGGAGTTCAACCTGCTCGACACGTTCACGCTCGAGGATAACATCTACCTGCCGCTCGTGCTGGCCGGGATGCCGTATCTGGAGATGAACCAGCGCCTGCGCACCGTGGCCGGAAAGCTCGGCATCGCGGACCTTCTGAAAAAATACCCCTATGAGGTCTCCGGCGGGCAGAAGCAGCGCGCCGCCGTGGCCCGCGCCATCATCACCCAGCCGAAGCTCCTGCTGGCGGACGAGCCGACGGGCGCGCTCGACTCGCGCGCAACGGACGAGCTTCTGTATCTCTTCGGCGAGCTGAATGCGCAGGGGCAGACCATCCTCATGGTCACGCACTCCGTCAAGGCGGCCAGCACCGCCGGGCGCGTCCTGTTCATCAAAGACGGTGAGGTCTTCCACCAGCTCTACCGCGGCGACGCGACGAACGAGCAGTTCTACCAGAAGATCTCCGAAACGCTGACCATGCTGGCGACGGGCGGTGAGCGGGCATGAAACTGGAATTCTTCCCCAAGCTCGCGCTGGACGGCATCCGCAAAAATAAGCGGCTCTACACGCCGTATCTCCTCGCCTGCACCGGCATGGTCGCCATGCTCTACATCATCACGTTCCTCTCCCAAAGCCCGCTCGTAGAAAGCGCGCGCGGCGGCTATACGGCCTGTATGGCCATGGGCTTCGGCAGCTGGGTCATCGCGGTCTTCTCCTGCATCTTTTTGTTCTACACCAACGCCTTCCTCATCCGCCGCCGCAAAAAGGAGTTCGGCCTTTACAATATCCTCGGCATGGAAAAGCGCCACATCGGCGTGATCTTATTCTGGGAGACGCTCTTTACCGCCCTCATCGCGCTGGCCGCGGGGCTGGCTCTGGGCGTGCTGCTCTCCAAGCTCGTGGAGCTGGCGCTTCTGAAGCTTTTGCAGGGGGACGTCACATTCACGTTTGCCGTCAGCATCCCGGCGCTTTTGCGCACGGCGGCTGTGTTTGCGGTGATCTTCGCGCTGCTGTTTTTCAACGCCCTGCGGCAGGTGCGCTTTTCCTCGGCCATCGCCCTGCTGCGCAGCGAGAGCGCGGGCGAAAAGCCGCCCAAAGCCAACTGGCTGCTCGGTATCGTCGGCCTGCTGCTGCTCGGCGCGGCGTATTACGTCGCAGTCACGGTAGCAGAACCCGTCAGCGCCCTGTTCTGGTTCTTCATCGCCGTCGTTCTCGTCATTCTGGCAACGTATCTGCTGATGATCTGCGGCTCGGTGGTGCTGTGCCGCGCGCTGCAGAAAAACCGGCGGTATTATTACCGCGCTGACCATTTTGTCTCCGTCTCGTCCATGACCTATCGCATGAAGCGCAACGGCGCGGGGCTTGCCTCGATCTGCATTCTGGCGACGATGGTGCTCGTCATGCTCAGCTCCACGGCGAGCCTGTATTTCGGCGCGGACGACGCGCTCAAGACCCGCTACCCGCGCGAGGAGGACATCACGCTCTGGCTGCGCGAGCCGCGGCAGCTCACGGACGACACCGTCCCGCAGGTGCGCGCGGCGCTGGATGAGATGCTGCAGGAAACCGGCGTCACACCGCAGGACGCGCTCGACTACCGCTGCGCCCGTGTCTACGGGAACCTCCGCGGCGAGGACGCACAGCTCGTCGCGGGCTATGGCACGAGCGGCTCGCTGTGCGGCTTTGAATTTATCCCGCTGTCTGACTACAACGCCGCCACGGGCGAAAACCGGGTGCTGGGGAACGGTGAGGTGCTGCTCTGCGCACACCATACGACTTACCGCAGCGATACGATCCGCTTTGAGACCGTCTGCACCTTCCGCATTGCCGAGCACATCGCCCCGGCAGACTTCCCCTTCAGCCCGTCGAGCATGGAGAGCGTGCCCACGCTGATGCTGGTCGTAGACGATCCGCAGGCGGCGCTCGCGCCGCTCTACGCCTTGCAGGACGACAGCGGCAAGCCGCTTCTGACCACGCGCTGGGTCTACCAGTTTGACACCGGGCTTTCCGAAGACGCGCAGATCGCGCTGCTGGATGGCGACGGCGGGCTGCACGACACGCTTTTTGAAAACTCAAACGACGGCAAAGCCTACGGCTACGACGCGCAGAGCCGCGCGTCGAACAAAGACGACTTTTTCGCCACATTCGGCAGCCTCTTCTTCCTCGGCGCGCTTTTGAGCGTCGTGTTCACGTTCGCGGCGGTGCTCATCATCTACTACAAGCAGATCTCCGAGGGGTATGAGGATCAGGCGCGCTTTGCCATCCTGCAGAAGGTCGGCATGACGCGGCGCGAGATCCGCCGCAGCATCAACTCGCAGCTGCTCACGGTCTTTTTCCTGCCGCTGGGGCTGGCGGGCGTGCACCTCATCTTCGCGTTCCCGATGGTGCGCAAGGTGCTCACGCTGTTCGGCCTGCAAAATCTGCGGCTGTTCGCGCTGGTCACAGCGCTGTGCTTCGTGTTCTTCGCGGTCATCTATGCGGTCATCTATCGCGCGACCTCATCGGCGTATTTCGCCATCGTCAGCGACGGCGAACGCGAATAAATTCCCCCACCCCGCGGGGTCTCAGCCGGTAACCGCTGATCAAATTGGCAAGAGCCGTCAGCGAGAGATTTTGGCCCAAATGAAAGTTTGGAAAACGCAGGAATACTTTGTGTATTTCGCGTTTTCCGAACTGCACAGTTGGGGCAAAAGATCCGCTGACGGCCGCAGGCGATTGGATCAGCGGTTACCAGGGAGGCCCCGCGTTTTTTCCGGGCGCAAATCATACTTTGGAGGGATTGACTTTTCCCCGCCCCTCCTGTAAGCTGAGAAAAACACAACACAAGGAGGATGACCATGAAAAAGCGCATTTTATCCCTTCTGCTGGCCGTGCTGCTCTGCGCCGCCCTGCTCCCCATCGCCGCGCAGGCCGCTGCCGAACAGCCCGGAATGCTGTCCTATCCGCGCTACTACAAGGATTCCACCAAAGGCGTTCAGCCCTATAAGACCAACAGCAAGTATCATTACGTCTATTTCGGCGAGTGGGGCGGTCAGCCCATCAAGTGGCGCGTGCTGGACGTTCAGGAGGAAAACAGCACAAGCAGCAAATTGCTTCTGCTGGCGGACGAGTGTCTGAGCGCTTCTCCGATGGCATCCAGCGACGTGCAGTCATGGTGCACGGACTTTTTTAAAAAAGCATTCACAGATTTAGAGCGCAACTTGATCCTGTCCACTGACGGCAAGTATATCTTCGCTCCTTCAGCAGAGGAGATCAACAACGCGAACTATGGATTTCCTGACGATGCTTCCCGCAAGGCGGATTCGGCTTCCGGCGGCACCGGCTCAAGCTACTGGCTTCGTTCAGGCAGCACGGAAGGGAGCACGAATGCACCAGGCTACGTGACCAAAACCGGCGACGTTGCAAGTGACACGGCTGGGACTGCGCAGGCCGGCGTCCGCCCCGCGCTGTATCTGGATTCCAGCAAAAACAACTTCCGCAATGTCTCCGCGGCCGAGGGTGTCAAATCTGCCGAAGGCACAACGGGTGGTGTGGCTGCGGTTCAGCCCCTCGAGGTGACCGAGTGGAAGTTGACGATCTCTGGCGGCAGCAACCCGAATTTCAATGTCGTAGCCTACGATGTCGGCGACTCTTTTTACCTCGCCTATACCAATGCAGAGGTCGGTACGAACGAGTACATCTCCGCCTATTTCTCAATACTGGAGAACGGCAACACCGTGATCACCCACTATGGCCGCCTTGGCGAAGTGACCGGCAGCAGCGGCACGATCAAGGTCGCAAAAGCTTCCCTTCCTCCTGACAAGAGTTTTTGGATATACAACGAACAGTACAACGGCGACAAGCATACAGATTACTCCAGCGGTCTTGCGTTGCTCAATCTCAGTAACACCAATATCTGTGTTCCCTCTGTGGAAGTGACCACCTCGCTCACGGACATCACGTCCAACGCCACGCCCTACGCTGCCAAGAATACCGACTACAGAGCCACGCTGAGCGCGACGGATTCGGACAAATATATGCTCCCCCAGACCATCACCGTCACCGTCGGCGGTGCGGAACTGCCGGTCGGAGAATACACCTACAATTTTAATAATGGCACACTCATCATCCCCGGTGGGAAGATCACAGACGCGGTGCGCATCGAAGCTGCGGCAGTCGAAAAAACGTGGGGCATCAAGGCTGACCCGACCCAGCTGGTCTTCGACACCAAACACTTCGGCTATCCGGAGATCAAGGCGGTTCGCGTCACCCTCGAAAACACCGGCAACCAAACTCTCAAGCTGAGCGTGCCCACGCTCACGGGTCAGGCCGACAAATATGACATTACCTTTGGCAGCGACCTCGCGGACGGCAAGCTCTCGCTTGCCCCCGGCAAAACCGAGACCTTCACCATCCGCCCCAAAACGGGCCTGCTCAACGGGCGCTATGACGGTCAGGTCGAAATTACCACGGACCATGACGGAACGACCGCCCGCATCCCGTTCCTGTTTACCGTTCAGGAAGCCATCGTGAATAACAGAGTTATTCACGGGGTGACCGGTCCGGTCACCGGCGAAACGCCGGTCACGGAGATCGTCGAAACGGAGCAGTACACCGGCACGGTCACGTGGTCGCCCGCGCACAGCACCTTCGCCCCCAGCACGAAATACACCGCCACCATCACCCTCAGGCCGAAGCCCGGCTACACGCTCACGGGCGTCCCGGCGGACTATTTCGCCGTGGACGGCGCGGACTGCACGAACGCGGCAGACAGCGGCGTCATCACCGCGGTGTTCCCCGCCACGGCGGCGAACGTCCGCCCGAGCCACCGCGTCACCGTCGAGCCGGGCAAAAACGGCGACATCACCGCAAGCCGCCCTGCCGCCCCCACCGGGACGACCATCACCGTCACCGTCACGCCCGACGCGGGCTACGAGCTATCCGACCTGAGCGTCACGGATAAAAACGGTGATGAGCTCGACATCAAATCCTTGGGCGACAACAAATTCTCCTTCCGGATGCCCGCGGGCGGCGCGTTCGTCCGCGCAGACTTCGCCCCGAGCCGGGAGTATGGCCGCTTCGGCGACGTGGCGCGCGACGACTACTTCTTCGACGCCGCCGAATGGGCCGCCGAAAACGGCATTATGGACGGTGTCGGCGGCGGCCTGTTCGCCCCGCACAGCGCCTGCACCCGCGCGCAGATCGTCACCATCCTCTATCGCATGGAGGGCTCGCCCGCCGCGTCCGCAAACCCGTTCCGCGACGTTGTGAGCGGCAGCTACTATGAAAACGCCGTCGCCTGGGCGGCGGAGCACGGCATCGCCGCAGGCTACGGCGGCGGCCTGTTCGGCCCGAACGACCGCATCACCCGCGAGCAGCTCGCCGCGATCCTCTACCGCTATGCGCAGTACAAAGCGCTGGACGTCAGCGCCGGCGAGGACACGAACATTCTGAGCTACAATGACGCCGCAAGCATCGCGGACTACGCCTACCCCGCCCTCCAATGGGCCTGCGGCGCAGGTCTCCTGAAAGGCTCGAACGGCGACCTCCTCCCCAAAGCAACTGCCACCCGCGCCCAAACGGTCACCATCCTCTACCGCATGAACGCCCTGCTGAAATAACCAAAACATCCCCCGGCCCGAAAGCTCAGGCCGGGGGATATTTTTGCCCCACACCGATCACACTGACCCTGTAGGGGCCGATGACCACATCGGCCCGCGGTCTGCACCTCTTATCACGCCGTAGGGGCGGGGCTCTGCCCCGCCCGCTGGGAAGCACTGCCGTACTTTTGGGGCAGTACCGATTTGCCGAAGGCCCCTTGGCTTCCCCTGGGGGAAGCTGGCTGCGGAGCGATAGCGGAGCAGACTGATGAGGGTCGGGGAGCATTCGCATTTAGCTGAAACTGCAAAGCTATCTGTAAGTGCTCCCCGACCCTCATCCGCCCCCTTCGGGGGCACCTGTCCCTACCCTCTTTGTCCCTTCGGGACATTTCCCCCTGATAGGGGGAATCGGCCCCGAGGGGAAGGTATGGGGTGCCTAGCGCCCGCCGGTGCGTGCAAAAGCCACAGCTTCCAACCAGCGGAAGGGGCAAGCCCCTCCCCTACGTTACGACGAAAAACGTACACTCGCACAGGAGGGCCGATGTGGTCATCGGCCCCTACAGAGCGTTATACAACGCCTTTGCCGCCCCCCTTGACGCGGGCGGGCGCAGGTGTTAGAATGTTCAGGTACGCCGGCGTGGTGGAACAGGTAGACACAGGGGACTTAAAATCCCCCGGCATTGCGCCATACGGGTTCGATTCCCGTCGCCGGTACCAGAAACGGAGCACCCATGCGGGTGCTCCGTTTCTGCATTTCTCACATGAAAAACGCCCGCCGTCCCGTAGGACGGCGGGCGAAATTTCGATCGCTTAGCCCTTGATGTAGCGATACAGCATGGTCGCGACCTGCGCACGGGTGGCAGCTGCGTTCGGGACGAGCTTGCCGCCGATGCCGGTGATGACCTCATTGCGGGTCGCCCACTTCATGGCGTCGGTCGCATAGCTGGCAACGCTCTTGTAATCGCTGAAGCCCAGCAGGCTGCCCGTTGCGGTGGGCTTGCCGGCGTAGCGATAGATGAACGCGGCGATCTCCTGACGGCTGACATTGTCGTTCGGAGCGAACTTGCCGGCGCCCTTGCCGGTGACGATGCCCTTGTTGTAGGCCCAGAGGACGGCGTTGTAGTAGTACGCGCCCTTCACAACATCCTTAAACGGATTCGCGATGCCGCTCACGCTGGGCTCGCCCGCCATGCGGTACAGGACCGTCACGAGCATGCCGCGGCTCATGTTGGTGTTGGGGCTGAAGGTCTTGTTGCCGGTGCCGGTGATGTAGCCCTGCTTCGCCATGTACTCGATGGCGTCGCCGGCCCAGGAGTTCACATTCGCCGGGATGTCGGTAAAGGTGACCGTCGGCTTCTTGGACTGCTCAACCTTGAAGGTGATCTTGCCGGTGTCAACTTCCACGTAGCTCTTGCCGCTCTCGCGGTAGAGGGTGTAGGTGATCTCGGCGGACTTCACGTTGGACTTCGGCAGGAAGAACACGTCGCCCAGCTCGTACTGCTCGTCGTCGGCGTCAAAGTAGAACTTGTCGCGGCGGCTCCACTCCTCGTTGTTCAGCGCGGACTTGTAGTAGTCATACAGCGTGCCGCCGGTGACCTTGTTGAACTGGACATAGTAGCTGCCCAGCTTGGAGCTGCTGACGTTCTTCGGGGTCAGAGC
Organism: uncultured Oscillospiraceae bacterium; assembly: GCA_934631005.1. Lineage (GTDB taxonomy): Bacteria > Bacillota > Clostridia > Oscillospirales > Oscillospiraceae > CAG-170. The sequence continues at coordinate 258 of CAKTXA010000016.1, read as the reverse complement.
CTTGACGAGCTTGAGCTCATCAAACGTCGCGCCGTCGGTGGTGATGGTGACGCGGGAGCTGCCGTTGACCTCGATGACGAGCTTGCCGTCCACGGTGCGGGTGCGGTCGTTCTTGTCCTTGCCGGTGGCGGTGAAGGGGATCTTCACGGTGTAGGTGCTCGTTCTGGTGCCTGCGGTAAAGACCACGGCGTCCAGATCGTCCTGCTTGGAGTCGGCCTCATAGTAGAACCTCGTGCTGGCGGAGACCTTCTTCGCGCT
>CAKTXA010000015.1 GCA_934631005.1 uncultured Oscillospiraceae bacterium | reverse complement strand
GCTGTCCCTACCCTCTTTGTCCCTTCGGGACATTTCCCCCTGATAGGGGGAATCGGCCCCCAGGGGAAGCTATGGGGCCCTCGGCAAATCGGCACTGCCGCAAAAGAATGACGGCGCGTACCAGCGGGAGGGGCAAGCCCCTCCCCTACATTACGACGAAATACGTACGTTTATGCAAACGGGCCGATGTGGTCATCGGCCCCTACAAACTTCTTCACGCTTCACTAAAAAAGGAGAGGCCGCGGCCTCTCCTTTTTCTTATTTATCTTTCTTTTCTTCATCCTTCGGCTGCGTTTCCGTGCTGTTCCAGACTGTCAGGATCAGGCCGATGAAGCCCAATGCTACGCCGATGGTGGCGAGGCTGGTGCTGGGGAAGGCGACGGCGAGCAGGATGCCGAACAGGATGAGGGCGATGCCCGCGAGCTGTTTTCGCATATGGTACCTCCTTAATATGTCCGCTGCAGCGCCACGACGATGCCCAGAATGCTCGCTTCCCTGCCGTCGATGGGCGCATACGCCGGGTTTTCGGGCAGGAGCCAGACGCCGCTGGCGTCGCGGCGGAGGCGCTTGACGGTGGCGGAATCGTCCAGCAGGGCGACCACGATCTGGCCGTTTTCGGCTGTTTCCTGCGGGCGGACGACGACGGTGTCGCCGCTGAGGATGCCCGCGCCGATCATCGAATCGCCCCGGACGCGCAGCGCGAAGCAGCCGCTCGGCCCCTCCCACGGGATGTAGCGCTCGATATTCTCCACGGCCAAAATCGGCACGCCCGCCGTGACCACGCCCACCACCGGGATGCGCCCGGGCTGCAGCGCCTCGGGCAGGGCGATGGTGCGCTTTTTCATGCTGTCCATCTGAATCGCGCCCTCGTCGCGCAGGGCGTTGAGGTGATAGTGCACGGTGGCGGTGGACTGAAGCCCCACGGCCTGACAGATCTCACGCACGCTGGGGGCATATTTATTTTCGGCGATGAACCGGGTGACAAATTCGAGAATTTCCTGCTTTTTGGTCGTTTTGCGTCCCATGAGGACCCCTCCCGTATCGTTCTGCGACCAGTATAGCACACCTTGCCGAAAAATGCAAACGTATGTTTATATTATTTTAGTCCTTCCCCATTAAAGTCCGGGATGTATGTCGTCTCCGCCGCTGAGAGATCCTGCGTGAAGCCGTGTTCAATGCCCAGCAGCTCCAGATACGACAGCGCGGCGGCGTACTCGTCCTCTGTCACGCGGCGGTCGAGCGGCGGCTCGTTTTTCGCCTTGCCTGCGGGGGTGTACTGGCTCATCAGGCTGAGCAGGACGGAGCCGTCCGGGAACACGTCCGCGAACCAGTCGAGCGCGCCGAGCGTGTTGTCGAGGTACCCCGGCAGCAGCAGATGGCGCACGAGCGTACCGCGGACGAGCTGGTCATCCTCGATGACCGCGGGGCCGGTCTGGCGCACCATCTCGCGGATGGCGGCGTCGGCGACGGCGGGATAGTCCGGCGCGGCGGAGAGTTTGGCGGCGAGCCGGGCGTCGGAATATTTATAGTCCGGCAGGTACACGTCGATCAGCCCCTCCAGCTGCCGCAGCGTCTCCACGGACTCATACCCGCCGCAGTTGTACACGACCGGCACCGGCAGCTTCGGCGTGAGCGCCGGGACGATGGACGGCAGAAAATGCGTGGGCGTGACGAGGTTGATGTTCTGCACGCCGTCGTCAATGAGCCGCAGGAAGACATCCCGCAGCTCGGCGGATGTGAGCGGCTGCCCCGCGCAGCCGGTCGAGATCCGACTATTCTGGCAGAACGCGCAGCGCAGCGTGCAGCCGGAAAAGAACACCGCCCCGCTGCCGAATGACCCGGAGATGACCGGCTCCTCCCAGTAGTGCGCGGCGGCGCGCGCCGCGAAAATGCGGTCCGGCATCCGGCAGAAGCCGAGCTGCCCCGCCGTGCGATCCACGCCGCACGCCCGCGGGCACAGGCGGCAGTTTTGATAACTCAGCATACGTCACTCCCCTTTTTATAAAGTATAGCGCAGTCGCCGCCGCTTTACAATCCCCCGGCGGTGTGGTACACTGACGGTATCTCACAGAAGGAGATACACCGTATGAAAAGACTGAAATTATTCGCGCTCGGCGCGGCGCTTTTTGCAGCGCTGACGGCCTGCGCCGCGCAGGGCGGCCCCTCGGCGCAGATGACGCCGGCTGAGACGCAGCCCACGCAGGACGCGCAGCACCCCGCGTACAACGAGCCTGCCGGGGAAGAGCCTGCGCGTGAGATCCCCGTAGAGGAGGCACCGGCGCAGGATGTGCCGACCGTTATCATCTCGACTGGCGTTGAAGACGGCTATTTTGACGAGGTCTGCAGCTACAGTCTCGAACTTCCGGAGATCGAGGACAATGACGACCCGGCGCTCGAGAAGATCGAGGACTTTTTTGACACGTTCGAGGACGCGCTTGAAACGTACTGCGGCACGACCGTCTACAATGCCGCGCAGGAGCGAAACACCGTCGTCAACGTGACCGGCACATTCACCGCCGCGCAGGAGGCCGAGCGCCTGACGGTCACGTACACGCTGACAGAGGCCTACGGCGATCAGCCCGGCGCGGCCACGGAGCGCACGCGGACGATCGTGTTTGACGTGACGACGGGCGACGTCGTGGAGGACAGCGCGGGATGAGTGTTTCACGTGAAACATTGAAAACGGGCGGCGTTTACGAGCTGACCGTCACCGGCTACACCGCCGAGGGCGCGGGCGTGGGCCGCGCGGGCGGGCAGGTCGTGTTCGTGCCGCGCGCCATCGCGGGCGAGCGCCTGCGCGTGCGCATCGTAAACGTCGGCAAGACCGCCGCGCACGGCGAGATCCTGGAGATTTTGGAGCCGTCGCCGCACCGTATCCGGCCCGACTGCCCGTATTTTGACCGCTGCGGCGGCTGCGACTTCCGCCATATGGACTACGATGAGGAGCTGCGGCTGAAACGTCAGCGCGTGCAGGACGCGTTCGCGCGCATCGGTGGCGCTCCCCTGCCGGGCCTCCCCATCACGGGCGCGCCGGTGCAGGGCGGCTACCGCAACAAGGTGCAGTACCCCGTGCAGCCGGGGAAAAACGGCGCGGCGGCGGGCTTTTTCCGCCCGCGCACGCACGAGGTCATCCCCATCGACACCTGCCGCATCCAGCCCCCGTGCGCCGACGCCGTCCGCCGCGCGGTGCTGGATTGGATGCGGGACTGCCGGGTCCCCGCCTACGACGAAAAAACGCATACCGGCGCGGTGCGGCACATCTATCTGCGCCGCGGCTGGGTGAGCGGCGCGGTGCTCTGCTGCGTGGTGCTGAATGCGGACAGGACGCCGCAGGCAAACGAGCTTGTTACCGCCGTGCGCGCGGCCTGCCCGGAGGTCACGGGCGTGGTCGCGTCCTACAACACGCGCCGCGGCAACGCCGTGCTGGGCGATCGTTTTGAGACGCTCTGGGGCGAAGGCGCGCTGCGCGATACGCTCTGCGGGCTGGAATTTTCGCTCTCCCCCGCCGCGTTTTATCAGGTGAATCACGATCAGGCCGAGGTTTTATACGAAAAGGCGCTGGCGCTCGCGGCGGTCGACGAGACGCAGACGGCGCTCGACCTCTACTGCGGCGCGGGCACCATCACGCTGTGTCTGGCGCGGCGGGCAAAGAAGGTGTACGGCGTGGAGATCGTGCCGCAGGCCGTGGAAAACGCGCGGGAGAACGCCGCCCGAAACGGCATCACGAACGCGGAATTTTTCTGCGCCGATGCCGGGGCCGCCGCGCAGGAATTTGCAAAGCGCGGCGAACAGCTGGACGTCATCGTCGTCGACCCGCCCCGCAAGGGGCTGTCCCCCGACGTGGTCACGGCGCTGGCGCAGATGGCCCCGCAGCGCATCGTCTACGTCTCGTGCGACCCGGCGACGCTGGCGCGGGATGTCCGTGAACTGAGGACACACGGCTACGAACCCCGCGCCGCCGAGGCCGTAGACCTCTTCCCCCGCTGCGCGCATATCGAAACGGTCTGCCTGCTGGAGCGGGCGGGATCATCGGAATAAGGAGCAAACTATGAACATTCTCATCATCGACGCGCAGGGCGGCGGCGTGGGGCGGCAGCTGGTGCTGGCCATCCGCGAGCGTCTGCCAGACGCGGACATCACCGCCGTCGGCACGAACGCCGCGGCCACCTCCGCGATGCTGAAGGCGGGCGCGAGCCGCGCCGCCACGGGCGAGAACGCCGTCGTCGTGTGCAGCCGCAAGGCCGACGTCATCCTCGGCGCGATCGGCATCGTCATCGCCGACGCGATGCTCGGCGAGATCACCCCGCGCATGGCCGCCGCCGTGGCGCAGAGCGGCGCGAAGCGCATCCTCCTGCCCGTGAGCCACTGCGACAACATCGTCCCCGGCGTCGAGGGCCAGACCGTCGCCCGCCTGGTAGAAGCCGCCGTACAGACCCTCTGCAAACTGAACGATGGGACTTGCGCGGAGTAAAATTATCGCGTATAATCAAGAAAAAGCCCGCAAGAAGCGGGCAGGATGGCACAGCAGTGCCGAAAAATAGCCCCCGCGCGATCGCACAACGTCTGTAGGGGCCGATGACCACATCGGCCCGCATACCGCACCACCAATCGCGCCGTAGGGGCGGGGTTCTACCCCGCCCGTAACCCCATCGACCACCACCGCACCCCCGACCCTTCGTCGTAACGTAGGGGAGGGACTTGCCCCTCCCGCCGGTATGCAGCATCGTTCCTTTGCCGCAGTGCCGCTTTGCTGAGGGCCCCTTGGCTTCCCCTGGGGGAAGCTGTCGCCGCAGGCGACTGATGAGGGCCGGGGAGCACTTACGATTTGCCTTGCAGTTTCAGCTAAACGCAACTGCTCCCCGACCCTCATCCGCCCCCTTCGGGGGCACCTGTCCCTACCCTCTTTGTCCCTTCGGGACATTTCCCCCTGATAGGGGGAATCGGCCCCGAGGGGAAGGTATTGAGGTGCGCACCGTCCACCGGTACGTGCAAAATCCACAGCTGCCCAGCTGCGGGAGGGGCAAGCCCCTCCCCTACGTTACGACGAAAAACGAACATCATATAATTTTAACTTGTTGCCAGCAGGCGCACATTTCTCCAGACGGAGAAGCGTGCGCCTGTTTTATTTCAGGAGGTATTTTATGACATTACAGAACTTTTTCGCGCAAAATCCCCGCGCGGCGATCGCGTTTTCGGGCGGGGCGGACTCGGCATTCCTGCTTTGGGCGGCGGTCGCGGCGGGGGCGGATGTGTGCGCGTACTACGTACAGTCGGAATTTCAGCCCGCCTTTGAGCGGCGGGACGCCGAGCACTTGGCGCGGGACGTGGGGGCGCGGCTGCGTGTTTTGAACGTCTCGGCGCTGCACGCGCCCGGCGTGCGGGAGAACCCGCCGGAGCGGTGCTATTTCTGCAAGCAGGCCATTTTTTCCGCCATCACCGCCGCCGCGCGGGCGGATGGGTACACGCTGCTGCTCGACGGGACGAACGCGTCGGACGACGCCGCCGACCGGCCCGGGATGCGCGCCCTGCGCGAGCTGTCCGTCCGCTCGCCGCTGCGCGAATGCGGGCTGACGAAGGCGGAGATTCGCAAATTATCGCGCAAGGCGGGGCTTTTTACGTGGGACAAGCCCGCCTACGCGTGCCTGGCTACGCGCATCCCCGCGGGCGAGGTCATCACGGCCGAAAAGCTCGCCGCGACGGAGCGGGCGGAGGACTATCTTTTTTCGCTCGGCTTCACGGACCTTCGCGTGCGGTATGCCGCGGGCGCGGCGAAGCTCCAGCTCCCGGCGGCGCAGTGGCCGCGGCTTTTGGAGCACCGGGCGGAGATCCTGAATGCCCTGCGGCGGGATTATACCGCCGTCACACTCGATCTGGAGGTACGCTGACATGGACGAAAAAACGCTGCTGGAGGGCGTGAAAACCGGGAAAATCTCGGTGGAAAGCGCCCTTTTGGCCTTAAAAAAGAAGCCGTTTGAGGACCTCGGCTATGCCAAGGTCGACCTGCACCGCCGCCTGCGGCAGGGCGCGGCGGAGGTCATCTACGGCGCGGGCAAGACCGCCGCGCAGATCGCGGGCATCGCACAGACGATGCTGCAAAACGGGCAGGAGACCATCCTCATCACGCGCCTGTCGCCGGAGTCGGCGGACGAGGTCGCAAGATCGGTGCCCCTGCAATATTTTGACGCCGCGCGCTGCGGCGTGATCGGCCCCTTCCCCGCCCCGGATGGGCTCGGCACCATCGTGGTGGCCACGGGCGGGACGAGCGATCTGTATGTTGCCGAGGAGGCCGCGCTCACCGCGCAGGCGCTGGGAAACGACGTCGTCCGCCTGTACGACGTGGGCGTGGCGGGGCTGCACCGGACGCTTGCGCATCTGGACGTTTTGCAGCGCGCGAGCGTGCTCATCGCCGCCGCGGGGATGGAGGGGGCGCTGGCGAGCGTGCTCGGCGGCCTCGTCGACTGCCCCGTCATCGCCGTGCCGACGAGCGTGGGCTACGGCGCGTCGTTCGGCGGGCTGGCGGCGCTGCTCGCAATGCTGAACTCGTGCGCCAGCGGCGTGTCGGTCGTGAACATCGACAACGGCTTCGGCGCGGGGTATCTCGCCAGCCGCATCAACCATATGAAGGCAAAACAGGAGGCAGCGCGATGAAAATTCTGTATCTGGACTGCGCCATGGGCGCGGCGGGCGATATGCTGGCGGCGGCGCTTCTGGAGCTGCTGGACGACCCGGCGGCCTTTGTCGCCGAGCTGAACGCCCTCGGCCTGCTGGGAGTCCGATATACAGCGGAGCCGTCGACCAAATGCGGCATCCGCGGCACGCACCTGCGCGTGACGGTACACGGCGCGGAGGAAGATGACCATGACCACCACGAGCACCACCATGAACACCATCACCACCACACCATGGCGGACATCGAAGCCATCGTCCGCGGCAGCGCCCTGCCGGAGCGGGTGCAAAACAGCGTCCTCGCCGTCTATGACCGCATCGCGCAGGCCGAGAGCCGCGTGCACGGCGAGAGCGTCGAGGAAATTCACTTTCACGAGGTCGGCGCGCTGGACGCCGTGGCGGATATTGCGGCGGTCAGCCTGCTCATGGACCGCATCGGCGCGGACGAGGTCGTCTGCTCGCCGGTGCACGTGGGCAGCGGGCAGGTGCGCTGCGCGCATGGGCTGCTGCCCGTCCCCGCCCCCGCGGCGGCGGAGCTGCTGCGCGGCGTGCCCATCTACGGCGGCGAGCTGCGGGGCGAGCTGTGCACGCCCACGGGCGCGGCGCTGCTGCGGCAGTTCGTCACGCGCTTCGGCGACCTGCCCGCGATGACGCTGGATCGCGTCGGCTACGGCATGGGCAAGCGCGATTTTGACCGCCCCAACTGCGTCCGCGCCATCCTCGGTGAGATGCCATCGGCGGACGAGACGGTCTGCGAGCTGCGCTGCAATGTGGACGACATGACGGGCGAAGCCATCGGCTTTGCGGCCGAGCGCCTGCTGGCCGCGGGCGCGCTGGATGTGTACACCGTCCCCATCGGCATGAAAAAATCCCGCCCGGGGACGCTCCTGTGCGTCCTCTGCCGCGCGCGCGACCTCGAAACGATCCTGCAGGCTATCTTCCGCCACACCACAACATTAGGCGTCCGCCGCACCGCCCTCCAGCGCTACACGCTCTCCCGCCGCATCGAAACGCTGCAGACGCCCTTCGGCGAGGTGCGCTGCAAGATCTCAGAAGGCTACGGCACAGAGCGCCGAAAATTCGAATACGACGACGTCGCCCGGCTGGCAAGAGAGAACGGGTGCTCCATCCAGGAGGTGCTGGCAAAAATACAGCAGAGCCTGTAAGCGACTGTGTGCGTCCTTCGTCGTAACGTAGGGGAGGGGCGGTTTGAGGTAATAGTGAAAAGTGAAGAAGTTTGTAGGGGCCGATGACCACATCGGCCCGCACGCCGCACCATCGGTCATGCCGTAGGGGCGGGGTTCTACCCCGCCCGCGCCCCATCGACCATCACTGCACCCCCGACCCTTCGTCGTAACGTAGGGGAGGGGCTTGCCCCTCCCGTAGGGCACCATCGTGTTCGCCGATGGGTTTCATAAAGACGGTCATGCGTCCCGCGCGGGCCGATGTGGTCATCGGCCCCTACGGGGTGCGTGCGTGTTCGCATTGGTGCGTGCGAATTTGTGATGTCGTACCGCGCGGGCGGGGTAGAACCCCGCCCCTACGGCGTGAACGATAGATACTACGGATTTGCCGGGGTGCGTTCCGAATTGTGATTGCTTACTGCGCGGGAGGGGCAAGCCCCTCCCCTACGTTACGACTAAGGAATTACTAATTCACTCTTCACTCTTGCTTTTTCCTTAAAAAATATCCCCCGGGGCGGCTTGCGCGGACTGTCTTGCTGTGAGAGAATGGGCGGGACGGTAGCGCTGCCGTTTAATTTTGCATTGGGAGACTGACTATGAAACGTATCATTGCGCTGCTTTTGGCGGCGATCTGCTTACTCACGCTCGCGGCGTGTGCTGCGAAGCCGGCGGAGACGGCGGCGAAGGACAGTGTGGTCATCGCCATCGGGTCGGAGCCGGAGACGCTTGATCCCACGCAGGGCTGGGGGCACGGCAGTGCGCCGATCGTGCAGAGCACGCTGGTGAAATATACGGCGCAGCTCACGTTTGAAAACGATCTGGCGGCGAGCTATTCCCTGTCCGACGACGCGCTCGTCTGGACGTTCACGCTCCGCGACGACGCGTATTTTACCGACGGCACGCCCGTCACGGCGCAGGACGTCGCCTTTACGCTGGAGACGGCCAAGGCCGCGCAGGGCGCGGTGGACCTGACGTACATGGCGTCCGCCGAGGCGGCGGACGAGCACACCGTGACGGTCACGCTCACGCAGCCGACGTCCATCTTCCTCAACACGCTCGCGTCCATCGGCATCGTGCCGGAGCACGCGTATGACGAAAACTATGGCCGCAGCCCCATCGGCTCCGGGCCGTACAAATTCGTGGAATGGCGGCCGCAGGAGCAGCTGCTGTTCACCGCAAATGAGGACTACTACGGCGGCGCGCCCGCCATCAAGAACGTAGCCGTCGTGTTCATGTCGGAGGATGCGGCGCTCGCCGCCGTGCAGGCCGGGCAGGTGGACGTGGCCTACTCCACCGCCACGCTCGGCAAGACCGAGGTCAAGGGCTACCACGTGGAGGCCATCACCTCCGCCGACAACCGCGGCTTCACCCTGCCGGTGCTGCCCGACACGGGCGAGACGACCGAGTCCGGCGCGCCCATCGGCAACAACGTCACCTGCAATTTGGAGATCCGGCAGGCCATCGCCTACGCCATCGACCGGCAGCAGATCGCCGACACGGTCTTAAACGGCTTCGGCCGCCCGGCGTATTCCGAAAACGACTCCATGCCGTGGAACAACCCCGAGGTCAAGATCGACACCGACGTGGACTATGCGAAGCAGCTGCTGGCGGACGCCGGCTGGGCAGACACGGACGGCGACGGCATCGTGGAGAAGGACGGCGTCAAGGCCGCGTTCCGCTGCGTCTATCCGGCGGGCGACTCCGTGCGGCAGGCCGTGGGCATGGCGGCGGCGGAGCAGGCTGCGCAGATCGGCATTCAGATCACCGTGGAGGGCATGAGCTGGGACGAGATCATGCGGGTCATGTTCTCCGAGGCGGTGGTGATGGGCTGGGGCTCGGCCAGCCCGAACGAGACGTATTACCTCTACCGCTCCGAGGGCGCGCTGCTGGATGATTTTTATAACCCCGAGGGCTACGGGAGCGACTTGACCGACGGGTATCTTGCCGCCGCGATGAAGGCCCGCACGGCGGAGGAAGCGAATGAATATTGGAAGCTCTCGCAGTGGGACGGCACGGACGGCACGTCCATGCGCGGCCAGTGCCCCTGGGTCTGGATCGTGAACCTCGACCACGTCACCTACGTCCGCGACGGCCTCAGCATCGGCGACCAGCCTATTCATGGCCATGGACATGGCCTGCCGCTCATTCAAAATTTGCAGGAATGGGAATGGGATAAATAAGCCCCGCACCCCCTGCGGCTGCACCCCTGTAGGGGCGGACGACTCTGTCCGCCCGCGGGTACGCACCATCGTTTTTTTGCGGCAGTGCCGATTTGCTGAGGGCCCCTTGGCTTCCCCTGGGGGAAGCTGTCTGCGGAGCTTCGCTCCGCAGACTGATGAGGGCCGGGGAGCAGTTACGTTTTGGCACAACTGCTAAGCTATTCGTAAGTGCTCCCCGGCCCTCATCCGGCCCCTTCGGGGGCACCTGTCCCTACCCTCTTTGTCCCTTCGGGACATTTCCCCCTGATAGGGGGAATCGGCCCCGAGGGGAAGGTATGGGGTGCCTACAATTTGCCGCTGCGTCGGGGATTCGGCGGTGCGCGCCTACTTCTTCACTATTCACTCTTCACTTTTACTTCAAATCGCCCCGCCCCTACATTACGACCAACAACGAACACCAAAACAATGACCCGGAATGGAGACTCCCCATGAAGCACATGCTTATCCGGTTATCCCGGATCTTTTTGAAGAATTGTGTCAAGATGCTCGCGCTTTTGCTGGCGGTGAGCATTTTGGCATTCGTGCTGGTGAGCGCTTCGCCGGTCGATCCGGTGCAGCAGTATATCCTGGGGCTGGGGTCGGCCATTTCGGCGGAGCAGCGGGCGCAGATCGAGGCGTACTGGGGCGCGGACGTGCCGCCGGCGGAGCGCTACGTCAGCTGGCTGCGCGATGTGCTCCGCGGCGACCTTGGGCAGTCGTCCATCTACCGCCGCGCGGTGGCGGACGTGATCGGCGAGCGATTTTTGAACTCGCTCGCGCTCATGCTCTGCGCGTGGGTGCTGGCGGGCGTGATCGGCTTTGCCGCCGGGTGCGTCATGGGCCTGCACCAGAACCGCGCCGCCGATCAAATTCTCAAAAAGCTCTGCTACGTCCTCTCGTCCGTGCCCACGTTCTGGCTGGGGCTGGTGTTTTTGCTGGTATTTTCGGTGTGGCTGGGCTGGTTCCCGGTCGGCTTTTCCGCGCCGGTGGGCGTTTTGAGCACGCAGGTGACCCTCTGGCAGAAGCTCCACCATCTGCTCCTCCCGGCGCTGACATTGAGCCTGACGTCGTTCGCGAGCATCGCCCTGCACACGCGGCAGAAGCTCGTGGAGGTGCTGTCGAGCGACTATGTCCTCTTTGCCCGGGCGCGGGGCGAGACGCCGCGGCAAATTTTGCGGCGGCACGGGCTGCGCAACATCCTGCTCCCGGCGCTCACCCTCCAGTTCGCGTCGTTCGCAGAGCTGTTCGGCGGCTCGGTGCTGGCGGAGAATGTGTTCAGCTACCCCGGTCTCGGCAGCGCCGCGGCCGCGGCGGGCCTGCAGGGCGATGTGCCGCTGCTGCTGGGCATCACGCTGTTCTCGGCGCTGTTTGTGAGCGTGGGCAACCTCATCGCCGATCTTCTCTACGGCGCGGTCGACCCGCGCGTGCGGGAGGTGGGGGTATGAGACTGCGCAACCGCCGTGAAAAAACGCTCATCCTCGCGGCCATCCTGGCCGCCGTCGTCCTCGGCGTGTACGCCTGCGGGCTGCTCATCCCGGAAAGAGCCATTGCGGGCAGCTTTTTAAGCGCCAAGCTGCCGCCGAGCCTGGCCCATCCCTTCGGCACCGACGCGCTGGGGCGCGACCTGTTTCTGCGTACGCTCAAGGGCCTGTCCGTCAGCATGACGGTCGGCCTTGCGGCCTCCGGCATCAGCGCGGTCATCGCCGTGCTCGTGGGCGTGGCCGCGGCCACGGGGTCAAAGCGGCTGGACGCCGCCATCGGCTGGGTCATCGACCTCGTGATGGGCGTGCCGCATATGATCCTGATCATCCTCATCTCGTTCGTGCTGGGCCGCGGGCTCACGGGCCTGCTCGCGGGCATCGCGGCGACGCACTGGTGCTCACTCGCGCGGCTCATCCGCGGCGAAGTTATGCAGCTGCGGGCGCAGCAGTATGTTGCCGTGTCGCGCAGGCTCGGAAAGTCCGGCGGCTGGATCCTGCGGCACCATCTGCTGCCGCATCTGGCGCCGCAGTTTTTTGTGGGTTTGGTACTGATGTTCCCGCACGCCATTTTGCACGAGGCGGCGGTGTCGTTCCTCGGCTTCGGCCTGCCGCCGGAGCAGCCGGCCATCGGCATCATTTTGTCGGAGAGCATGCGGTATCTGTCCGCCGGGATGTGGTGGAGCGCGGTGCTGCCGGGGCTGACCTTAGTGGCCATTGTGCTGCTGATCGACAAGCTGGCCGACCAGCTCCGGGCACTGATCGACCCCTACAGCGCACAGGAGTAGACCTATGGAACAAAAAAAAGAAACACTGCTGGAAATTCATAATCTCTCCGTCAGCTTTCGGATGTACACCCACGCGCTGGAGCAGACGCAGCTGCGCGTCATCTCCGACCTGCATCTCACGGTGCGGCCGGGGCAGGTCGTGGCCATCGCCGGCTCGTCCGGCTCGGGCAAAAGCCTGCTTGCTTCGGCCATTCTCGGCATTTTGCCGGAGAACGCCGCCGTGCAGGGGCATCTTCACTACAAGGGCCGCGAGCTGACGCCGGAGCTGCAAAAACGCCTGCGCGGCCGCGAGATCGCGCTGGTGCCGCAGTCGGTGGCGTACCTCGATCCCTTAATGAAGGTCGGCCCGCAGACCGACGGCACGCTCCGCCCGAGGCCGACCGAGAAACGCAAAAAAATATTCGACCGCCTGCATCTGCCGCCGCAGACGCCGCAGCTGTACCCGTTCCAGCTCTCGGGCGGCATGGCGCGGCGCGTGCTGGTCTCCACCGCCCTGCTCACGGACGCCGAGCTCATCATCGCCGACGAGCCGACGCCGGGCATGAGCCTCGATCAGGCGCTGGAGGCGCTGCGGATGTTCCGCGAGATGGCGGACAGCGGCAAGGCCGTCATCCTCATCACGCACGACATTGACCTCGCCGTGGAATTTGCCGACCGCGTGGCCGTCTTTTACGCGGGCACCACGGTGGAGACGGCCCCGGCGGCCGATTTTCGCGCCGGGGCGGACGCGCTGCGCCATCCGTATTCCAAGGCGCTCTGGCGCGCCCTGCCGCAAAACGGCTTCGCGCCCATCCCGGGCTTTCAGCCCTACGCGGGCGACCTGCCGCGCGGCTGCCTGTTCGCCCCGCGCTGCCCGTATAAAACCGACCGCTGCGCCTGCGAGCTGCCGCCCGTGCGCGAGGTGCGCGGCGGGGAAGTGAGGTGCTTTTATGGCGCTTGAAGCGAAAGCCGTCTCCTTCCGCTATGACAGTAAGCAGCCGTGGGTGCTGGAGGACGTGAGCCTGCGGCTCGAGCCGGGCGAGCGCACGGCGCTCTTTGCTCCCAGCGGCCGCGGCAAGACGACGCTGGCGCGGCTTTTGGCCGGGTATCTCACGCCGACGGCGGGCGAAATTCTGCTGGACGGCGCGCCGCTTCCCAAAACGGGCGTGTGCCCCGTGCAGCTCATCTGCCAGCACCCCGAGCAGGCCATCAACCCCCGCTGGCGCCTTGCGCGCGTACTGGAGGAGAGCGGCGCGCTGGACGACGCGGTGCTGGACGCGTTCGGCATCGAGCGGGCGTGGCTCACGCGCTACCCCCGGGAGCTGTCCGGCGGCGAGCTGCAAAGATTCTGTGTCGCGCGCGCCCTGATGAGCGGCGCGCAGTATCTCATCTGCGACGAGATCAGCACCATGCTCGACGTCATCACCCAGGCGCAGATCTGGAACGTGGTGCTCGAGGAGGCAAAAAAACGCCAAATGGCGATCCTCGCCGTGACCCACAACCGGCATTTGGCAGAGCGGATCGCCGAACGAACGGTGGAGCTGCCTCCCATTTCGTCGTAACGTAGGGGAGGGGCTTGCCCCTCCCGTTGGTACGCGGTATCGTTCCTTTGCCGCAGTGCCGATTTGCTGAGGGCCCCATAGCTTCCCCCAGGGGAAGGCAAGGGGTGCCTGCCGCCCTGTGGTGCGTGCAAAAACCGCAGCTGCCAACCAGCGGGAGGGGCAAGCCCCTCCCGTGCGGTACGCGCCGCCGTTCTTTTGGGGCAGTGCCGGTTTGCTGAGGGCCCCTTGGCTTCCCCTGGGGGAAGCTGTCGGCGAAGCCGACTGATGAGGGCCGGGGAGCAGTCACGTTTTGATGAGCATGCTAAGCTATGTTTCAGTGCTCCCCGGCCCTCATCCGCCCCCTTCGGGGGCACCTTCCCCCAGGGGAAGGCAAGGGGCGCCTGCCGCCCTGCGGTGCGTGCAAAAACCGCAGCTGCCAACCAGCGGGAGGGGCAAGCCCCTCCCCTACGTTACGACGAAATGTGCGAAAGGGCGCAGTCGAAAAATTTGTAGTTCTGTGCTATACTACCCCCAAGGGGGTGAGCGGTATGAAGCTTGTTCGCGGCATCCAGCTGATCGGGGACAGTGGGGAGGAATTTTTGGAGGATTTTTCTCCGGCGTTTCCGTATACGGCTTCGCGGGCGGAGCTGAGCTATTATCCGGCCTGCGCCGCGCCGTGGCATTGGCACCGGGCGGTGGAGCTGTTTTATATGGAAAGCGGCGCGCTGGAATACACCACGCCGGGCGGCACCCGCGTTTTTCCCGCCGGGACGGGCGGTCTCATCAATTCCAACGTCCTGCACGCCTCGCGGGCGATGCCCGGCGCGGGGGAGACGGTGTCGCTGCTGCACCTGTTTGACCCGGAGCTTCTCTCCGGCGACGGCGGCACGCGCATCCACGAAAAATATATCCGTCCGCTGTGCGAGGCCCCCGGCGCGGAGCTGATCGCCCTGCGGCCTGAGATCCCGCGCGAGGCGGCTATTTTGGACGCCATCCGCGCCGCGTTCGACCTGCGCGAGGACGCATTCGGCTATGAGCTGCGCCTGCGCGAGGCGCTGACGAACATCTGGCTGGCCCTCTGGGAGCTGGCGCGGGAGGCCCCCGCCGCGCCGCACGCGCACAGCGCCGACGCCCCGCTCAAGGCCATGCTCCGCTGCATCCAGATGCACTATCGGGAGCATGTGACCATCGACCGCATCGCGGCCGCCGCGGCCGTGAGCCGCCGCGTGTGCTTCCGCCTGTTCCGGGAGCATCTGCACACCACGCCGCTGGACTATCTCACCGCCTGCCGCCTGCAAAACGCCTGCCGGATGCTGCTGCAGACGGACGAGGGCATCACGCAGATCGCCTACGCCTGCGGCATGGGCTCAAGCAGCTACTTCGGCAAGCGCTTTCGCGAGCGCTTCGGCTGCACCCCGGCACAATACCGCCGCTTGGCACGATCGTGATACTTTTCCGCGCAAACGGGATAGTTTTTGTCTTTCATATGCACTATACTGTCCGTACAGAGTCCTGTACGGACAGTGTTTTGTTTTCATGGGAGGGCCTTGCGATGCGCGATCTGACGGTGCGGTACGGCGTGACGCAGTTTACGCACTGGCTGGCGTCCACGGGCGCGGCGTCGTTCGGAGCGACCTATCTGCTGGCCAAAAGCGTCCCCGCCGGGACGGTGGGGCTGCTGATGGCGCTGGCGGGGCTTCTTTCGTGCGTGTCGCAGCCGCTGCTCGCCGCCAGGGCCGACCGGGCAAGATCGTGCATCCTGCCGCGGATGCTGCTTGTCATGGCGGCGCTCATCTGCGTGTGCCTCGCGGCGCAGCTCGTCCCCGGCCTGCCGCTGGCTCCGGTCGCCATCCTCTACGCCGTGGGCCTTTGGAGCAGCGACACGATGCAGCCGATGCTCAGCGCCCTGTCGGTCGCGTGCAATGACGGAGGCTTCCCGGTCAATTTCGGCGCGGCGCGGGGCGTGGCCGCGGCGGCGTCAGCGCTCTCCACGCTCGCGGTGGGGCATCTCATCGCGCGGCTGGGCTTTTCGTGGATGATCGGTTTTCTGCTGCTGGCCTGCGGCGGCTGCGCCGTGTCGCTGTGCACGTATCCCAAGCTCCAAAAGCCGCCGGCGCAGCACACCGCGGCGGACACGAGCTGCGGCGTGGGGCAGTTTTTCGTGCGCTATCCGCGCTACTGCGTCTCGCTCCTCGGCGTGGCGTTTTTGGGGATGTTCCACTGCATGACGGAAAATTACCTCATCGCCATCGTCACCCCGCTCGGCGGTGACAGCAGCACCGTGGGCACGGCGCTGTTCATCTCGTCCCTGAGCGCGGGGCCGGTCATCTTCTTTTTCAGCCGCATCCGCACGCGCCTGCGCGACTCGGCGATCCTGAAGATCGCGGGCGTGTCGTTTCTTGTGAAGGCCGTGGGGTTCCTGCTGGCGCGGAGCATCGGCGCGATCTACGCGCTGGAGCTGCTGCAGATCCCGTCCTACGCCCTGCTCGCGCCCGCGCAGGTGTACTATGCCAACAGCATGGTCCGTCCGGCGGACATGGTGAAGGGGCAGGCGTTCATCACTGCGTTCTACGCGCTTGGCTGCGCCGGGGGCAATTTTGCCGGCGGGCAGCTGCTCTCACACGGCGTCCGCGTGATCTTGCTCGCGGGCGTTGCGATGGCCGCGGCGGGGACGATCATTCTGTTTTGCACCGTCAAACGATCCGGAAGCACCGCCGAGGGAGCGCGCGACGCTGATCCCGCACACGCCCCCTGACGAGTGTATTCATTTTTTCCAAAGCCCCGGGTGCGATGCCACCCGGGGCTTCCTCCCTATCCCCGCTTTTCGTCGTAACGTAGGGGAGGGGCTTGCCCCTCCCGCCGGTACGCATCACCGTTCTTTTGCGGCAGTGCCGATTTGCAGAAGTGCCTTGGCTTCCCCTGGGGGAAGCTGTCGCCGCAGGCGACTGATGAGGGCCGGGGAGCAGTCGCGCTTAGCTGAAACTGCAAAGCAAATCGTAAGTGCTCCCCGGCCCTCATCCGCCCCCTTCGGGGGCACCTGTCCCTACCCTCTTTGTCCCTTCGGGACATTTCCCCCTGATAGGGGGAATCGGCCCCGAGGGGAAGGTATGGGGTGCATTCCGTCCGCTCGTGCATTCAAAATCCACAACTGCCAACCAGCGGGAGGGGCAAGCCCCTCCCCTACGTTACGACGAAAAACGAATATCTTTGCGTGCCGGTTTCACTTGCCTAACTGCTCCTCCTTATGGTACTATGGTCGTGTGAATATGGGGATCCGCTATGGTAACGGAGGGTATTGACTTGAAAAAACGAATTTTTTGTATGATTTTGGCGCTGGCGCTGATTTTGGCGCTGGCGCTGATTTTGGGGCTGGCGCCGGGGGTGCTGGCGGCGGAGACCGGGGATGGGACAGAGACCATTACGGCGCAGCCGTCCGCCGCGGCGGCGGACGCTCCGGCAGCGCTGCCGGAGCATGAGCCGCTGAAAAATGTGACGGGAGCGGAGCCGGAGGACGTGACGGCGCATGAGACGCCCAAGGTCGCGTGCGTTTTCTTCACCGGTAGCAATTATCCACCGGACTATTACACCTCGATCGAAGATGCATTCAATGCTGCATGTACCGCCTTTTCCGCTGGCGGTATAACCGTTCAGCTTCTCGACAGTGTTGAAATGCACGGCGATTTCAGCCTCACCGCGCAGTCTGCGATCACGCTCGATCTCAACGGGCACACGATCCGCGGCGCGAAGCTGAAGCTCGGTCAGGGGACAACGACGTCCTACGCGCTGCACATCGCGGACAGCACCACCGGTCAGGGCGGCGCGATCGACGAGATCGTGCTGTGCAGCTATTACTGTGATCTGTATCTGGACGGCGCTGTGAGCACCACGATCAAACAGCTCACCTTTGAAACCACGGACAACGTAAGAGTCAAGCTGACGCAGGGCCATGTCGCGAAGTGGTATTTTGGCCCGAACGAGCAGCCGTATGCAAACTTTCTGGCCAGCGGCAGTCTCTTCTATGCCTATGAAGACGGCGTGTTGGGAGAGCTGCTGGACGTGAGCAAGTATAACCAGTATGGAAATCAGGGCAAAATGGTCGCCGTGCGCTGCCCGCACGAAAGTGTTCAGTTCGACGCGACCGCCAACCGCTACCTCTGCAATGTTTGCAAAACTTCGGTCAGCAGCGGTGCGATGCTGATAAAAGCGGACGGCACGTCCAAATATTACGCCGATCAGGCCGCCGCGCTGACTGCGGCGCAGGGGAATAGCGGCAGCACGCTCAAGCTGCTGGGCGACTGGAGCGGCCAGCAGTTTGCCGCCACAAGCGGCACCTTCACGCTTGACCTGAACGGCAAGAAGCTGTACGACCGGACGAGCGGCGGAAGCTACCCGGTGCTGCTGGTCAACGGCACGGCGAATCTCACACTGATCAACACATCGGACACGCAGGCAGAGATCTTTTGCAGTTCTCCCAGCAACCTTGCCTACACGGCCTCGGTGGACGGCGCGGATGCGCGCCTGCAGGTCGGCAACACGGACGGGACGAACGGCAATATCAAATTCAAATGGCCCACAACCGGCCCCGGCCTGCGCGTGAAAGACGGCACTGTCAGGCTGTACGGCGGGCAATATGTTGGGATTCAGGTCACAAAGACCGGCGGGAAACTGCTCGATCTGCTGCCGGACGGCTGGGCGCTTGCGACAGATGCGGGCGGCACGACGATCGTCGACCTGTCCGTCCCCAGCCAGTCGACGGAATATTTTAACACGCTCTTTGCGGTGAAGCACACGTGCACCTTCACATCAAGCGGCAAATGCGCCTGCGGGCGGCCTTGCACGCATCCGAATGTCAGGCCTTCCGGCATCTGCAATGACTGCGGCCAAAATCATCTTAATTTCAAGCTCATCCTCCCGGACGGCACCGCCCAGTTTTTCCTGCTGTATAACGACGCTGTCAGTGAGGCGCAAAAGCTTGAAAACAGCAGCTGCACACTGACTGTGCTGCACGCCGACCTCGGGCTCGGCGATAAGGAACCGATCGCAACGGACAATTGCAGCTTTACCCTCGACCTGAACGGTCGCAATCTGGGCGGCGGCGCACTGCTGTTCCCGCTGACCGGCAAAAACCAGAACATCACCATCAAAAACAGCGGCGCGGCGGCAACACTTTGGGCGGGGACACTTGTGTCCATGGGCTCCGGCAGCACCGTGACGATCGACGGTAATAACATCACCTTCCAGATCAAGGGCAGGGACGACAGAAAGGGCACGCTAATCAAGTTCGCGGAGAATGCCGAGAACGAAATGAAGGTCATTATCAACGGCGGCACCTATGAGAAGGATACCAATTCCTCGGCGGCCAACGTCCGCCTGCTGGATATTGACCAGTCCAAGGCGTCCGTGGAGATCAACGGGGGCACGTTTGAGGAGACCGTCTACGTCTCCAACGGCGGCAAGCTGAACGTTTCCGGCAACGAGTCGAATCCGCAATTCGGAGAGCTGCGGGTCGAGAAGGGCGCGGGCAGCGTGAAGCTGTCCGGCGGGCGTTACACGTACATTTATTACGGCAACTATTCCACGCCCAGCTCACACCTTGAGCTGCTGGAGAGCGGGCACGCCTTCCAGAACTCCCGCGGCCTGATCAATCTGGCTAAAGCCACCGGCCCGACCATCGGCGGTGAAGAATTCTACGTTGTGGAGCATCACGGCCACACCTTCCGCGGTGATCTGGACAGCAGATGCGATTGCGGCTATCTCTGCCCGCATGAGAACATCGGGCCTGACGGCTATTGCGGCGCCTGCGACGGCCGCTGCCCCGCAAAGCTGGAAAACGGCAGCGATGTGACCTACCACACGACCGTGGACTTTGCGCTGCAAAACGCCAAGGATGGCGCGACGATCACGCTGCTGGACAGAACGGACCTGTCCCTGTCGACCAGCCGACATGTGTCAACCGTTCAGGGCAAGACGGTCACCATTGACCTGAACGGGCACACACTGGATGATAACATGGGCGGCCAGACTCTACAGATCGCATCCGACGGCGCGGTGATCTTCCGCGACAACACCAAGGACGGCAAGGCCAAGGGCAAGGTGGACGTCACGGTCGAGCTGGACAGCGGCATTTCGGCGGAAAACAACAAGACCGCCTTCCTCGGCGGCACGTTTGCCGAGATTCGCTGCACAAACCCCGACGTCCTCCCCGCGCTGGCCAAGCAAAACCAGTTTGCGTTCAGGAAGGGCGGCTGGCTGACCCTCGGGCAGCTGGGAGCTTCCCCGCTGACGAATGTCACCGCCTATCCCCTGCCGTTCTGGATCACAAAGATGCCGGAACAGACCGCCGAGATGTTCTATGGCGATACGATGCTCCCCGAAGCGCTTCGACCGGAGTTCAAGCTTTATGATCCTGACCACACTTTTGGCTATTTGAATTGGAAATACGGCGAAAATCTCGAGACCGTGCTGGCCTGTGTGAACAAAGGTCCTGGCCTCAACACCGCCATCAACAACAAAATTCAGGTCCGTGATCTGCCCGTTGGAACATATCACCTGACTCTGGTGCCCACGGTTGAGACGGATCCCGGAGTGTACTTTGCCCCCTACGAGACCATCCCCGCTGCCACCCTGACCGTCAAGGCCAAGGCGGCGACTGTGACGAAAGCCCCCACGCCCGCGACCGGGCTGATCTTTGACGGCCAGCAGCACGCGCTCCTGTCGGACGGCGGCACCGCCGAGGGCGGCACGATGGTCTTTGCACCGGCTGAGAACGGGACGTACATGGAGGGCATCCCCAGCGGGAGCGGCGCGGGCACCTATAAGATCTGGTACAAGGTCAAGGCGGACGCGAACCATTCCGACAGCGAGCCGCGGTCCGTGACCGTCACCATCGCCCCGTGCCAGCTGCGCGCGCAGGTGGAGGACAAAACGATGTACGCGGGCGACGCGCTGCCGGAATTCACGGCGACGTACAGCGGCTTTGTCGGCAATGACACCGCCGAGAGCATCGTGCAGGCCGATACCGCCGTGTTCGCCACCACCGCCACCGGCAAGCAGACCGGCAAATTCGACATCACCATGACGACTGCGCCGCAGCTGAATGGCGGCAACTACGAACTCAAACTCAGCGCCGTGACGAAGGGCACGCTGAACGTGAACGAGCGGCCGCGGATGCCGAAGCTCCCGAAGGACGACGGCGAAAAGACGCCCGAAAGCCCGTTTGACGACGTCACGCAGGGCGACTACTTCTTTGACCCCGTCCGCTGGGCGGTGGACGAGGACATCGTCGGCGGTGCGGGCGGCGGCAGATTCGCACCGCACGCGGCGTGCACGCGGGCGCAGATCGTGACGATGCTCTGGCGCGCCGCGGGCAGCCCCGAGCCGAAGGGCACGGCGGGCTTTGCGGACATCCCGGCGGGCGCGTACTACGCGAAAGCCGTCGCGTGGGCCGCGGAGCAGGGCATCGCCGCAGGCGTGGGCGGCGGAAAATTTGACCCGCACGCGGCGTGCACCCGGGCGCAGGCCGTCACCCTCCTCCACCGCGCCGCAGGAGCGCCCGACACCGAGGCTGACGCCCCCTTCGCCGACGTCCCCACCACGGCGTACTACAAAGCCCCTGTCGCCTGGGCGACCGAGGCCGGCATCACCACCGGCGTAGGAGACGGAAAATTCGCCCCCGACGCCACCTGCACAAGAGCACAGATCGTGACGATGCTGTATCGGTATTTTAAGAAATAAGGGAGCGCCCCCGGCGGAAAATCCGCCGGGGGCTTTTTGCACACCCCAAAGGCTTCCCCTTGAGGGGCCGATTCCCCCTATCAGGGGGAAATGTCCCGAAGGGACAAAGAGGGTAGGGATAGCTGTCGGCGAAGCCGACTGATGAGGAGGAGCGTGGTACGTTCTGAGATGTTGCCACGTTTCAGAGCGTCAAAGGCTCCCCTTGGTGACCAAGGGGCCGATTCCCCCTATCAGGGGGAAATGTCCCGAAGGGACAAAGAGGGTAGGGATGCTGTCAGCGAAGCTGACTGAGAGGATCAGAACGTTGCTGTTTCGGCTGTACCAAAGGCGGAACGGAGCAGGCCAAAGGATCCGGTTGTTACGAATTTGCATCGGTGCCGTGCGATTTGCAGCGCCCCTACTGCGCAATTCCTCAGTCGCCTTCGGCGACAGCTCCTTTTACACAAAGGAGCCTTTGGACGGTGCAAACGCGCCGCATCTCAGAAACTTTCGGCCTCCTCCTCATCCGGCGCTTCGCGCCACCTTCCCCTCAAGGGGAAGGCTTGGATTTTGCAAAACCTCTTGGCTCTCCCTTTGGGAGAGCTGGCGCCGAAGGCGACTGAGAGGGTGTAGGCCCTCTCCGGCCTTCGCTGCGCTCGGCCACCTCCCCTAAAGGGGGAGGCAAGGGGGGAGGCTTTGGGGCGGGGCATCTTTACATTATCCGCGAAGTGTGCTAGAATGGCTGCGGTTTGGGGGGTGTTGGGTTTGATCGAGATGCGGGAGGCTTTGGTCTCGGATGCGGCGGAGATCTTGGGGGTCTATGCGCCGTATGTGGAAAAGACGGCGGTGAGCTTTGAGTATGAGGTGCCGTCGGTCGCGGAATTCGCGGGGCGCATCGAGCGGACGCTGGCGCGCTACCCCTATCTCACGCTGTGGGACGGCGGCGTGCTCATGGGCTATGCCTACGCCGGGCATCTCAACCCCCGGCGGGCGTATGACTGCTCGGCGGAGCTGACGGTGTATCTGCGGGGCGATGTCCGCCGCCGCGGCTATGGGCGGGCGCTGTACACGGAGCTGGAACAGCGCCTGAAGGCCATGGGCGTGCGCCGGGCGTATGCCTGCATCGCCATCCCGAACGGGGACGACCCGTATCTCACGATGGACAGCCCGCGCTTCCACGAAAAAATGGGCTACCGCCGCGTGGGCTTTTTTGAGAACTGCGCGGAAAAATTCGGCCGGGACTACTCCATGGCCTGGTACGAAAAGGTACTTTAAGGTACTTTAAGGTTTTTTGGCGGAAAAACGGGGCGTTTTTCTCCGGTTTTCCGGCGAAATGCGCCTGTACAAAACGATTTTTCTTTGGTATAATGACGCTGAACGAATCCGATCGGAGGGAGAGGGCTATGTCTGAACTGTCTGCAATCGTTTTTGTGCCGGATGACACCGGCAAGACCGGCTATGACCGTCCGATGATGCTGCAGAATATTATGGGGACGCCTTTACTCACCTGGCTGGCAAACGCACTGCTTGCCGGGGGTGTCGGGCGTTTCTTTTTGGTTTGCCATGAGCGCTTTAAGCGCGAGGCCCGCGCGTGCTTCCCGGAGGATGTCGAGTTCCGCTGCCCGGCGGCGGAGCAGGTGGCGGACGAGCTGCACGTGTTTTTGTCCACGGCGGAGGAGTCGGAGGAAGAGCTCATCGTGGTCACCGGCCCGGCAGTCATTCTGCCGTTTGCGCTGGATGACGAGCCCGCGGGCGCGCCGCTGGAGAGCAACGTCACCTCCGTCCGCCGGCAGGCGCTGATGGACGCGCTGGACGACAAATTCATCTTTACCGATTTTCTGAAAGAGCACGGCGTGCCGTACACCGACCGCGACGGCGTGTATGCCGTCACGTCCATGCAGGAGCTGCCGCACTGGCAGCCGATTTTGGGCCTTGCCCATCTGGAGAGCCTGGCGCGGCAGGGCGTGGAAATTTGGGATTACGACAACACCTACGTCGACCCCACCGTGACCGTCGGCGCGGGGACGGCGCTGCTGCCCGGGACGATTTTGCGCGGCGGCACGCGCATCGGCAAAAACTGCACCATCGGGCCGAATACGTTTTTGGAGGATGTGCGCGTGGGCGACGGCGCGGCCGTCCGCGCGACGCACGCGTTCTCGTCCAGCATCGGCTATGACGCGCAGGTGGGGCCGTTTGCCTACATCCGCCCCGGCTGCACGATCGGAAACGGCGTGAAGGTCGGCGATTTTGTGGAGGTCAAGAACTCCACCGTCGGCGACGGGACGAAGATCGCGCACCTGACCTACGTGGGCGACAGCGACGTGGGCGAGCGGGTGAACTTCGGCTGCGGCACCGTCACGGTCAACTATGACCGCGCGCAGAAGCACCGCACCGTCATCGGAAACGACGCCTTCATCGGCTGCAACACGAACCTCGTCGCGCCCGTCACCGTGGGCGACGGGGCATATACCGCCGCGGGCTCCACCATCACCGAGGATGTGCCGCCGCAGGCGCTGGCCGTGGCGCGCGCGCACCAGTCGAACAAAAAGGACTGGGCCGCGAAGCACAAGCTCAAGCAGCCCAAGCCCGAGGGCTAACACGAAGCATCGCCCAGATAGGGCTTTGTGATATAAAAAGTAAGAGAGATTTTGCGAACTGATAGAAAAAATATCAGGCAAAGAGGGATACTTTGCCGGAAAACGAAGAGGGGTAATTTCATATGATTTCGCATGGGAAAAACGTCAAGGTGTTCTGTGCCAACGCGAACCGGCCGTTCGCCGAGGGCATCTGCCGCAAGCTGTGGCTGCCGCTGGGTGACTGCACCGTCACGACCTTTGCCGACGGCGAGGTCTCGCTGACCATCAACGAATCCGTCCGCGGCAGCGACGTGTTCCTCGTCCAGTCCACCTGCAAGCCCGTGAACAACAACCTCATGGAGCTGCTCATTATGATCGACGCCTGCAAGCGCGCCTCCGCCGGCCGCATCACCGCCGTCATCCCGTATTTCGGCTATGCCCGGCAGGACCGCAAGGCCAAGGGCCGCGACCCCATCTCGGCCAAGCTCGTCGCCAACATGATCGAGGCCGCGGGCGCCGACCGCGTGCTCACCATGGATCTGCACGCCGCCCAGATCCAGGGCTTCTTCGACATCCCCGTGGATAATCTGCTGGCAAACCCCGCGTTCGTGAAATACTATATGGATAAATTCCCCGACCATGAGCAGATGGTCGTCGTCTCGCCGGACGTCGGCTCCGTGGCACGCAGCCGGACGTTCGCCAACAAGATGGGCATGGGCCTTGCCATCGTGGATAAGCGCCGCGAAAAGGCCAACTGCTGCGAGGTGATGAACGTCATCGGCGACGTGCGCGGCAAAAAGTGCATCCTGTTTGACGACATGGTCGACACGGCGGGGTCTCTTTGCAACGCGGCCAAGGCAATCGTGGAGATCGGCGGGGCGACGGAGGTGTACGCCTGCGCGTCCCACGGCGTGCTGTCCGGCCCGGCGCTCGAGCGCATCGGCAGCAGCTATATCAAGGAGCTGACGCTGCTCAACACCATCCCCGCGCCCGAGGGCCTGCCCGCCAACATCAACTACATCGACATCTCCCCCGTCTTTGCCGACGCCATCCAGCGCATTTACGAGGAGAACTCGATGTCTGTCCTGTTCTGATGCTGTTCGGAAAAAAGCCCGCCTGCGACTGGCTGATCGTCGGCCTTGGCAACCCCGGCAGGGAGTATGAGCGCACGCGGCACAATATGGGCTTCCGCGCGCTGGACCTCCTCGCCGGGCAGCTCGGCGTGTGCGTCAAAAAGGCGAGGTTCCGCGCCCTCACCGCGCAGGCGACGTACCGCGGGCAGAAGCTGCTGCTGATGAAGCCGGAGACGTTTATGAACGCGTCCGGCATGGCCGTGGAGCAGGCGGTGCAGTTTTACAAGCTCCCGCCGGAGCGGGTGCTGGTGCTGTTTGACGATGTTTCGCTCGCGCCCGGGCGCATCCGCGTCCGCCCGTCCGGCTCCGCCGGGGGGCATAACGGCATCAAGTCCATCATCTACAGCCTGCATTCCGAGGACTTCCCGCGGGTGAAGATCGGCGTGGGCGAAAAGCCGTCGCCGGACTACGACCTTGCCGACTGGGTGCTGGGGCAGATCCCGAAGGCCCAGCAGCCCCTCATCGAGACCGCGTTAGGCCACGCCGCCGAAGCAGCGCTGTGCATCATAGACCACGGCTGCCAAAAGGCCGCCGCGGAGTTCAACGGATTATAAAGAGAAAGCCGCCACGGCGATGGGAACCCCCCATCGCCGCGCTCGCGCGTGGAGGCGAATTTGCGCCTTTCTGCCGAATCCCCGACGCAGCGGCGAAATGTAGGCACCGCATAGCTTCCCCTGGGGGAAGCTGTCAGCCGCAGGCTGACTGATGAGGGCCGGGGAGCAGTTGCGTTTTGGCATAACTGCTAAGCTATGTTTTAGTGCTCCCCGGCCCTCATCCGCCCCCTTCGGGGGCACCTTCCCCGAGGGGAAGGCAAGGGGATGCCTACAATTCGCCGCTGCGTGCGGGATTCGCCGCTGCCAACCGGCGGGAGGGGCAAGCCCCTCCCCTACGTTACGACTAAAATTATTCATTCTTCATTATTCATCATTCATTATTCATTAACCTCACGGAATGAATGATGAAGAGTGAAGAGTGAAAAAGTGCGCCCGTGCGGGCGCGAGGAGGTTCCCCTATGTCCATCCTGCTCAATGTATTGGCATCTCTGCCGGAATATCGGAAGCTGCTGGGCTCCCTTGCGGGGGGGCAGGTGGTGGCGGTGTCGGGGGTGAGCCAGATCTGCCGGAGCCATGTCATCGCCTCGCTCATCGCCGACACCGGGCAGCCTGCGCTCATCGTCTGTCAGGACGATCTGGCGGCGCAGCGCGTGCAGGCGGAGCTGGCGGCGTTTTTGCCCGAGCCGCCGGAGGTGCTGCCCGGCCGGATGCTCACGTTTTACGACGCCGCGGGCGTCTCGCGCGAGTGGGAGCAGCGGCGGCTGCGGCTTTTATACGCGCTCGCGACCGGCGCGGCGCGCGTGGTGGTCACGTCGTTCGAGGCGCTTTCCCTGCGCACGATGCCGCGGCAGACGCTGTTTTCCGCGTCCGTCACGCTGCGCCCCGGCGCGGCATTTGAGATGGACGAGCTGCTCGCGCGGCTCACAGCGGCGGGCTATACGCGCACCACGCTCGTGGAGGGCGTGGGGCAGTTCGCGCTGCGCGGCGGCATTCTGGACGTGTTTTCGCCGGCCGCGCCGCAGCCGGTGCGCGCGGAGTTCTTTGGCGACGAGCTCGACGCCATGGGCTATTTTGACCCCGTGACGCAGCGGCGCACGGAGAACGCTGACGAAGCGGTGCTCCTGCCGGTGGCGGAGAGCGTGGCCGATCTGCACCCCGGCGGGCGCGCCGGGCTGTGCAGCGACCTCACGGCGCTCATCGCGCGGCAAAAACGCCGCAAAACGCCGAACGAAGCGCTCGTCAAAACGCTGGAAGCCGACCGCGAAAAGCTGGCGTCCGGCCTGCCGTTTGCGGCGGCTGACCGGTATCTGGCGCTCATCTACCCCGAGCTGACCACGGCGGCGGACTACGTTTCGCAGGACGCGCTCGTGTTTTTCTGCGACCACGGGAACCTGCGCCGCGCGGAAAAGGCGCGCACGGAGGAGCTGGGCCTGCAGCTGGACGCGTTTTTGCAGGACGGCACGCTCGCGGGCGAGCTGTGCGATTTTTCGCAGAGCCTGGAGGACGCGGCGGGCAGCTTTGCGGGCCGCGGCGCGGCGTATTTTGACGCGTTCCTCGCCGCGCAGTACCCCGAGAGCCTGCCGCCGCAGGCACTGTACAGCATCGTGTCCAAGCAGCTGCCGGGCTACGGCGGGAGTCTCGATACGGCGGTGCAGGACCTGAAGCACTACGCGTCGAGCGAATTCGGCAGCCTTGTCCTGTGCGGCGGCAAGCGCCGGGGCGAGATCCTCAAGGAAATGCTGCAGGCGCAGGGCGTGGCGGCGATGCTCGCCTTCCCGTGCACGGCGCTGCCGCAGCCGGGGCAAATTCTCATCACCGACGGCAGTTTGCCTGCCGGCATGGAGTATCCCGACCTCAAATTCGCGGTGCTCACCGAGGGGCAGCTCCTGGCCCGGGCCGACCGCAGGAAAAAATCGCCCCCCAGGCGGGCGACGAACCGCAAAAAGCTCGACTCGTTCACCGATCTCACCCCCGGCGACCTCGTGGTGCATGAGCACCACGGCATCGGCCGGTACGTCGGCATGGAGCAGATCCGTGTAGACGGTGCGCTCAAGGACTATGTGAAGATCGCCTATCAGGGCACCGACGCGCTCTACGTCCCGGCCACGCAGCTCGATCTCGTGAGCAAATACATCGGCGGCGGCGAGGACGCGCCGGTGCGGCTCAACAAGCTCGGCGGCGACCAGTGGCAGAAAACAAAGGCGAAGGCCAAGGCCGCAGCCACGGACATGGCCAAGGGCCTCATCCAGCTCTACGCCGCGCGCAAGCGCCTGCCGGGCTTTGCCTTCGCCGCCGACACGCCGTGGCAGCAGGAGTTCGAGGAGTCCTTCGAGTACCCCGAGACCGACGATCAGCTGCGCTGCATCGAGGAGATCAAGCACGACATGGAGTCGCCCGTGCCGATGGAGCGGCTGCTCTGCGGCGACGTGGGCTTCGGAAAGACCGAGGTCGCGCTGCGCGCGGCCATGAAGTGTATGCTCGACGGCAAGCAGGTCGCCATCCTCGTGCCGACCACGGTGCTGGCGCAGCAGCATTACACCACGGCGCTGCGGCGCTTCGGCTCGTTCCCGGTGACGATCGACGTGCTCTCCCGCTTCCGCACGGCGGCGCAGCAGAAAAAAACGCTCGCCGCGCTCGCCGCGGGCAAGGTGGACATGATCATCGGCACGCACAAGCTGCTGCAGAAGGACATTCAGTTCAAAAGCCTCGGCCTTCTCATCGTGGACGAGGAGCAGCGCTTCGGCGTGAGCCACAAGGAGCGGCTGAAAGAACTCTCGCGCGGCGTGGATGTGCTGACGCTCTCGGCAACGCCCATCCCGCGCACGCTCAATATGGCCCTGTCGGGTCTTCGCGATATGTCCACCATCGAGCAGCCGCCGCAGGACCGCTACCCGGTGCAGACGTTCGTGCTGGAATATAACGAGCGCGTGCTCGACACCGCCATCCGGCGCGAGCTGGAGCGCGGCGGGCAGGTGTATTATCTTCACAACCGCGTGGAGTCCATCGACCAGTGCGCCGCGCGCCTGCGCGAGCGGCTGGGCGAGGTGGAGGTCGCCACGGCGCACGGCAAAATGAACGAGGAGCAGCTGGGAAATGTGATGCAGCGCATGGCCGAGGGCGAAATTCAGGTGCTCGTCTGCACCACGATCATCGAGACGGGCATCGACCTGCCGAACGTGAACACGCTCATCATCGAGGACGCCGACCGGCTGGGTCTTGCGCAGCTGCACCAGCTGCGCGGGCGCGTGGGCCGGTCGAGCCGGCACGCGTTCGCGTACCTCACGTTCCGGCGGGGCAAGGTCCTCACCGAGGTCGCCGAAAAGCGGCTCAACGCCATCCGGGAGTATGCCGAGTTCGGCTCCGGCTTCAAGATCGCCATGCGCGATCTGGAGATCCGCGGCGCGGGCGACCTGCTCGGCGCGGAGCAGTCGGGGCACATGATGTCCGTCGGCTATGACCTGTATCTCAAGCTTTTGGAGGACGCCGTTTTGGAGCAGCGCGGCGAGACGGCGCTCAAGGAGCCGGAGTGCACCGCCGACCTCAACGTCACGGCGAATATCGACAAAAATTACGTCCCGTCCGGCGAGCAGCGCATGGATCTTTACCGCCGCATGGCCGCCGTGCGCACGCAGCAGGACGCCGACGATCTGCTCGACGAGATCGTCGACCGCTTCGGCGACACGCCGAAGGGCGTGCTGAACCTGTTGGACATCGCCCTTCTGCGCGCCCGCGCGGCCGCGGCGGGCATGACCGAGATCGCCCAGAAGGGCGACACGCTCACCTTCACCCTCGGCGCGTTCGATTTTGCCGCCATCGCCGAGCTCTGCGCCAAACCGCCTTACGCCGGCCGCACGTTCTTCTCCGCCAAACTCCCCGCCGCCATCACCCTGCGGCTCAAAAAAGGCGAGGACCCCCTGAAGCTGGCCAAAGCGCTGGTGGCGGATTACGCAGCCATGCGAGGAAAAGCAGAATAAAAAAAGGAGGAGCCGGGAGGCTCCTCCTTTTCATTTTTGCAGCGCCCCGTTTGGCCGCACCGATTTTTTAGTCGTAATGTAGGGGCGGGGCTTGCCCCGCCCGCTGGTGGGCAGCTGCGGCTTTTGCACGCACCGCGGAGCGGAATGCACCCCATGGCTTCCCCTGGGGGAAGCTGTCGCCGCAGGCGACTGATGAGGGTCGGGGAGCAGTTACATTTTGGAACAACTGCTAAGCTATGTTTCAGTGCTCCCCGGCCCTCATCAGTCTGCTCCGCTGCGCTCCGCAGCCAGCTTCCCCCAGGGGAAGCCAAGGGGCCCTCAGCAAATCGGCACTGCCGCAAAAGAACGATGGCGCGTATCGGCGGGCGGGGCAAGCCCCGCCCCTACGTTACGACTGGGAACGTACCCGCTGCGTTATGACTGGGAGATCGGCGCATTTGATAGATTTTGCAAGAACATTGCGTGAAGACGCAATCCGTGCGCTGCGGGGGGCGTGGTATGATGGGAATGGTAAATTGTCACATCATGCGGCGAAGAGGGCGTGCCCTCTTCGTGCTCTCCCGCGGGAGAGCACGATCCCCCTCTGGCCGCAAAAAGGAGGAAACGTTTTGAAAAAACGGATCATCAGCTTCTAATACTGCGACAAACAACGGCGGCGCGATCTATGTGAACGGCGGCACCGTTACCGTCTCCGGCGCAACGAAAATCACGGACGGCATCGGAAATGCCCTGTTCGGCGCGGCGTTCCCGTGCACGCGGGCGCAGATCGTGACCTTCCTCTACCGCGCGTTCGCGGACTGAGCAGACACCCCCCGGCGGGCCGCCCCCGCCGGGGAAATTTGCGCGAATCGACACAAAACGGTTGCAAAACGCGCCGCGGGATGATAGAATAGGCGTACCGCGCAGGTTCCCGCGCCCGAACGTGCATACGCAGGATTAGTACATCGGTAGTACATCGGCTTCGGCATCCGAGGAGGCGGGGGCGAACACAAGCATTTCTGGCGCGTCAGCGCCGCGGGCGCGCAGCGGACGCAGATTTGGCGGCCCCGCCAAATCAAAATGCGCAGGGTCACGGAGGCGGCTCCGCCGCCGGAGTATTCCCGTATCATCGCGCGCAGCGCGATCCATATCTGCAGGATTAGTACATCGGTAGTACATCGGCTTCCCAAGCCGAGGAGGCGGGTTCGATTCCCGTATCCTGCTCCAAAAAGGAAGACACGACGTAGGTCGTGTCTTCCTTTTTGGTTCCATTTGATCATTTCACGGCGGGAATGAATCCCGCCTATGACAATTCTCCGCCTCGCTCCGAATTGACGCGCCACACGGCGCGGCCGCCAGAAGGCGGCTGTCAAATTCTGCGGACGTTTTTTTGCTGGCGTAGGGTCCCGCAACGAGCCGCGGGTTCGACCACAAGCATTTGCCATCGCAAGATGGCGCGGCGCTTGTCAACGGGAGAAAATTGTGGTACACTATTCTACTGAAAAAAGCAGAAGAAGGGTGCCCTATGATGATCGCTGATGTGCATGCGCACATTTTTCCCGATATGCTTGCCGAGAAGGCGACGCATTCCATCGCCGCGTTTTACGGCGCGCACGATATTGACCGGCCTGCGAGCCTTTCGCGGCTGCTCCAGGAGCACCGCGAGGCGCACATCACCTGCGGCGTGGTCTGCAACTCCGCCACCTCGCCCGCGCAGGTGCACCATATCAATGACTTTCTGGCGGAGGCCATCCGCAAAGCGCCGCAGTATATCGGCTTCGGCTCCGTCTACCCCGGGATGCCCGGCGTGGAGGAGGAGCTTGACCGGATGCTGGAACTGGGCCTGCGCGGCGTGAAGATCCACCCGGATTTTCAGAGGCTCGCCATCGACGACCCCGCGGGCGTGGAGACCTACCGCGCCATCGCAAAGCGCGATCTTCCGGTGCTGTTTCACATGGGCGACGCACGCTCCGACCTCTCCAGCCCCGAGCGGCTGCTGAACCTGCTGCGGCAGGTGCCCGAGCTGCGGCCCATCGCCGCGCATTTCGGCGGCTGGCAGACGTGGCAGCACGCGTATGAGCACCCGCTGCCGGAGTTTGTCATGTACGACACGTCCAGCACCACGCCGCTCGTGGAGCGCGAATTCGTCCTGCGCCTGATCGACCGCTACGGCGAGGACCGGCTGCTGTTCGGCACGGACTTTCCGATGTGGAAGCCGGCGGAGATGGTGGCGCAGCTGCACGCGCTGGGGCTGGGGCGCGAGACGGAGGAAAAGCTGTTTTACGGCAATTTTGCCCGGTTTTTCGGGCTTTCGGCGGAAAAGACCGCGATAGGAGGATGACTATGTATCAAATCGGCGTGGACATCGGCGGCACGAACATCAAGCTCGGGCTCGTCGACGAGCAGCTTTCCCTCGCAGCGCGCACGAGCGTGCCCTTCCCGCACGCGGGGGCGGACGCGGCGGCGGACGCCGTGAGACTGGCGGCGGACGACGTGCTGCGGCAGGTCGGCGCGGGCGATAAGGACGTGCAGAGCGTGGGCATCGTCGTGCCCGGCTCGCTGGACGCCGCGTGCCGCACGGTGCTCGACGCGTATAATCTCAATTTTCACAACGTCCCGTTCCGCGACCTCATCGAGCGCCGCTTCCCCGGCACGCCGGTGTATATGGCGAACGACGCCGACGGCGCGGCGCTGGCGGAGCTGTACTGCGGCGCGCTGCGCGGGTGCAAGACGGGCGTTCTCATCACGCTCGGCACCGGCCTTGGCGGCGGCACGATCCTGAACGGGCGGCTGTTCACCGGCGGCATGCGCCACGGCTCGGAGCTGGGGCACATCTACCTTGTGGAGGACGGCGAGGCGTGCACCTGCGGCAACCGCGGCTGCGCCGAAGCCTACTGCTCCGCGTCCGCCCTCGCGCGCGAGGGCGCGCGCGCCATGCAGGCCCGCCCCGAGAGCCTGCTGGCCGAAAAGAGCGGCGGGCGCACCGAGGCGATCGACGCCAGACTGGTCGTCGACTGCGTCCGCGCGGGCGATGAGACGGCGAAAAACGTCTTTTCGGCGTACCTGCGGCACCTGGCCGCGACGTGCGCGTCGATCTTTAACCTGCTCGACCCCGAGGTGCTCGCCATCGGCGGGGGCCTCAGCGGCGCGGGCGATCTGCTGTTTAAGCCGCTGCAGGCGCTGGTGGACGAGCGCTGCTTCTACCACGCCGCCCACGGCGCCCTCGTCCCCGCCCAGCTCGGCAACGACGCCGGCATGATCGGCGCCGCCATGCTCCACAGAAACGCGCAGGCGTAGGCCGGCGCCCCCGTATTTCGTCGTAACGTAGGGGCGGGGCTTGCCCCGCCCGCTGGGAGGCTGCTATGGATTTGTACGCAGCGGCAGGGCGGAATGCACCCCTTGCCTTCCCCTCGGGGAAGGTGCCCCCGAAGGGGGCGGATGAGGGCCGGGGAGCACTTACGAATAGCTTAGCATGCTCAGCGAAACGCAACTGCTCCCCGGCCCTCATCAGTCGGCTTCGCCGACAGCTTCCCCCGGGGGAAGCTATGGGGTGCCTACGTTTCACCGCTGCGTCGGGGATTCGGCAGCCGGGGCTTACTTCTTCACTATTCACTCTTCACTTTTACTTCAAACCGCCCCTCCCCTACGTTACGACGAATAACGAACCTCTTCAAAATCTTATCAATTCCATCACCAGGAGGATGATACTATGGTAAAAATTGATCTCACCGGCACGCAGGGGTTTGCGCCTGTGCCGGATGCGGCGGCTTGTGCGGCGGCGATCGACACGCTGGTCAATGGCACCGGCGCGGGCAATGATTTCACCGGCTGGGTGGATCTGCCCGAGAACTACGACCGCGCGGAATTTGCCCGCATCCAGGCGGCGGCCAAAAAAATTCAGGCGAACTCCAAGGCGCTCGTCGTCATCGGCATCGGCGGGTCGTATCTCGGCGCGCGCGCCGTCATCGAGCTGCTGAAAAGCCCGAACTACAACGCCCTGCCGAAAACCACGCCCGACATTTACTTTGCCGGCAATGGCATCTCCGGCGAAGCGCTGACGGAGCTGCTGACCATGATCGGCGATCGCGATTTCTCCGTGAACGTCATCTCCAAATCCGGCACCACCACGGAGCCTGCCATCGCCTTCCGCATCTTCAAGGAGCTGCTGGAGAAGAGGTACGGCAAGGACGGCGCGCGCGAGCGCATCTTCGCCACCACCGACAAGGCCCGCGGCGCGCTCAAAACGCTCGCCACGCAGGAGGGGTATGAGACCTTTGTCGTGCCCGATAACGTCGGCGGCCGCTACAGTGTGCTCACCGCGGTGGGCCTGCTGCCCATCGCCTGCGCGGGCATTGACATTGAAGCGCTCATGCGCGGCGCGCAGGAAGAGCGGAAGCAAATTCTTGCCGAGGGCGTCAAGAGCGCGGCGGCGCAGTACGCCATGCAGCGGCAGTATTTCTACAGGCAGGGCAAAAAGGTCGAGATCCTCGCCGCCTACGAGCCCGCGTTCCGCTTTATGGCGGAGTGGTGGAAGCAGCTGTACGGCGAGTCCGAGGGCAAGGACGGCGTGGGCATTTTCCCGGCGTCCGTCGATCTGACGCCCGACCTGCACTCCATGGGCCAGTACATTCAGGACGGCGAGCGGATGCTGCAGGAGACGGTCGTGTTCTTTGACCGCGCCCGCGCCGAGGTCAGCGTCCCGAGCGACGAGGCGAACCTCGACGGCCTGAACTACCTCGCGGGGCGCACCATGAGCTATATCAACGAAAAGGCCATGCAGGCCACGCGCGCCGCGCATGTGGACGGCGGCGTGCCCGTCACCGTCCTGCGTCTGGAAAAGGACAGCGAGGAGGCCGTCGGCGCGCTCATCTATTTCTTCGAATTCGCCTGCGGCGTGTCCGGCTACATGAGCGGCGTCAACCCCTTCAACCAGCCCGGCGTGGAAGCGTATAAGAAAAACATGTTCCACCTGCTTGGCAAACCCGGATATTGAGCGAAAAAGCCCCCGCGCGGCTAAGACCGCGCGGGGGCTTTTTATAAGTAAAAGTGAATAGTGAAGAGTGAAGAAGTTATTATTTCGTCGTAACGTAGGGGAGGGGCTTGCCCCTCCCGCTGGTGGGCAGCTGAGGCTTTTACACGCAGCGGCAGGGCGGTGCGCACCCCTTACCTTCCCCTCGGGGCCGATTCCCCCTATCAGGGGGAAATGTCCCGAAGGGACAAAGAGGGTAGGGACAGGTGGCGAGCGTAGCGAGCCGGATGAGGGTCGGGGAGCACTTGCAGATAGCTTTGCAGTTTCAGCTAAACACAGCTGCTCCCCGGCCCTCATCAGTCTGCTCCGCTACGCTCCGCAGACAGCTTCCCCCAGGGGAAGCTATGGGGGCTCTCAGCAAACCGCTCCTGCGTCAGGGATTCGGCAGTGAGTGCTGACTTATTCATTTTATTTCATCCAACCTGTACAGCTTCCGGGCATTCTCCCAGGTGGCTTTGGCGGCCTGGGCTTCGGGGATGCCTTTGAGTTCCGCGATCTTTTTTGCCACCAGCGGCACAAAGCTCGGGTCGCTGCGCTTTCCGCGGTACGGCTCCGGGGCCATGTAGGGGCAGTCGGTCTCGATGAGCAGGCGGCTCAGCGGCGTCCACTCCGCTACCTCCACGGCCTTGCGCGCGTTTTTGAACGTCACCACGCCCGTAAGCCCAATGTACCACCCGCGGCGCACCAGCTCCTGCGCCGTCTCAAGGCTTCCGGAAAAGCAGTGGAACACACCGCGCACCTGCGGAAATTCCGAAACGATGTCCAAACAGTCGCCGTGCGCCTCGCGGTCGTGCACGATGACGGGCATCCCCAGCTCCTGCGCCAGCGCCAGCTGCCGGCGGAACGCCGCCTGCTGTACCGCGCGCGGGGGATTGTCGGGGTAGTAATAATCCAGCCCGATCTCGCCGATGGCGCGCACGCGCGGGTTTTGGCACAGCGCACGGTACTCGTCCAGCAGCGCGGGCGTGACCTCCGGCGCGCTGTCCGGATGCGTCCCCACAGCCGCCCAGCACCAGTCATACCGCTCCGCCAGCCGCACCGCGGAAAGTGACGATTCCCGGTCGCACCCGACCTCCATCATCCCCGTCACGCCGCTCTCCGCCATCCGCGCAATGACCGCCTCCCGGTCCATATCAAATTTCGCGTCACTCAGGTGCGCATGAGAATCAAAATACATCGTGGCTGTCTCCGTCTCGTTCAAAATTGTCCCAAAATTCGTCGCTCCTCCCGCCGGTATGCACCATCGTTCTTTTGCGGCAGTGCCGATTTGCAGCGGGCCCATAGCTTCCCCCAGGGGAAGCTATGGGGTGCCTTCCGCCTCGCTCCTGCGTCGGGGATTCGGCAGTAAGTGCTTACTTATTCACTTTTGGCTCAGCCACACCAGCAGGACCGCCACGTCGCTGGGCGAGACGCCGGAGATGCGGCTGGCCTGGCCGATGGAGAGGGGGCGGATGGCGCTGAGCTTCTGCTGCGCCTCGATGCGCAGGCCGGTGATGCGCGTATAGTCCACATCCGGCGGCAGAAGGCGCGACTCCTCCCTTTGAAACTGCTCCACCTGCTTCTGCTGGCGGGCGATGTACCCGGCGTATTTGAGCTCTATTTCCACCGCCTCCTGCACCGCGGCGGGCAGCGCGGGGCGCGCGGGGTCAAACGGCGCGAGTGCCGCATACGTCAGCTGCGGCCGGCGCACCAGATCGGACAGCCGCGCCGACCCCGCCGCGGGCGTACTGCCGCAGGCCGTGAGCAGCGCGTCCAGCTCCTGCGAGGGCGCCACGCCCGTGTGCTCCAGACGGGAGATCTCCCGGTCGACGGCTTCGTATTTTTCCCGCACGGCGGCATACTGCGCGTCCGTCACCAGCCCCACGCGGTGGCCGATGGCGGAAAGCCGCCGGTCGGCGTTGTCCTGCCGGTGTAAAAGCCGGTATTCCGAGCGCGAGGTCATCATGCGGTACGGCTCCTCCGTGCCCTTGGTGACGAGATCGTCGATGAGAGTGCCGATGTAGCCGTCGGAGCGCCTGAGCACCATCGGCTCCTCGCCGCGGAGCTTCAGAGCGGCGTTCACACCGGCGACAAAGCCCTGTACCGCCGCCTCTTCGTAGCCCGACGAGCCGTTGAACTGCCCCGCGCCGTACAGGCCCGCGACCTTTTTGCACTCCAGCGTCGGCAAAAGCTCCGTCGGGTCGACGCAGTCATACTCGATGGCATACGCCGGGCGCTCCATCTCCGCCCGCTCCAGCCCCGGCACGGTGTGCAGCATCGCCAGCTGCACGTCCAGCGGCAGCGAGGACGAAAAGCCCTGAATGTACAGCTCCTCCGTCTGCAGCCCGCAGGGCTCAATGAACAGCTGGTGGCGGGGCTTGTCGGGGAAGCGCTCGATCTTCGTCTCGATCGACGGGCAGTAGCGCGGCCCGGTCGACTCGATCATCCCGTTAAACAGCGGCGAGCGCGCAAAATTGCGCCGGATGACGTCGTGCGTGGCTTCATTCGTGTAGGTCAGATAACAGACCGCGCGGTTTTCCGGCGGCGTTTCGGTCGAAAACGAGAACGGCACGACCTGTTCGTCCCCCGGCTGCAATTCCATTTTGGAAAAATCGACCGACCGGCGGTTCACGCGCGGCGGCGTGCCCGTCTTAAACCGGCGCAGGCGCAGGCCGAGCCCGCGCAGGCAGTCCGTCAGGCCGGTCGCGGCCTGCATCCCGTCGGGGCCGGAGGAGACGGCTGTATCGCCGATGACGACGCGCGCTTCCAGATACGTGCCGGACGCGATGATGACCGCGCGCACGCGGTAGTGCGCGCCGAGGCTCGTCGTGACGCCTGCGACCGCGCCGTCCTGCACGTCGATGTCCGTTACCATCGCCTGCATGAGCTGCAGATTTTCCTGCCGCTCCAGCGTGCGCTTCATGTATTCCTGATAGCGCCTGCGGTCGGCCTGCGCGCGCAGCGACCAGACTGCCGGGCCCTTGCCGCGGTTGAGCATCCGGTACTGGATGCAGCACGCGTCGGCGGCCTTTGCCATCTCACCGCCCAGCGCGTCCAGCTCGCGGACGAGATGGCCCTTGCCGGTGCCGCCGATGGCGGGATTGCAGGGCATATTGCCCACGGCGTCGAGGTTGATGGTGAACACGGCCACAGAAAGCCCCAGCCGCGCACAGGCCAGCCCCGCCTCGATCCCCGCATGCCCCGCGCCGATCACCGCGATGTCAAATGTTCCTGCTTCAAAGATCATAAATTCCTTTCGCGCCCGATACGAGCGCAGCCTTCAACGGTTGATCCGCAAAACGATTTTCGCCGTAACGTAGGGGAGGGGCTTGCCCCTCCCGCTGGTTGGCAGCTGTGGTATTTGTACGCACCGTAGGACGGCAGGCACCCCATACCTTCCCCTCGGGGCCGATTCCCCCTATCAGGGGGAAATGTCCCGAAGGGACAAAGAGGGTAGGGACAGGTGCCCCCGAAGGGGGCGGATGAGGGCTGGGGAGCACTGACGGATAGCTTAGCATGCTCATCAAAACGCAACTGCTCCCCGGCCCTCATCAGTCAGCCTACGGCTGACAGCTTCCCCCAGGGGAAGCTATGGGCCCTCTGCAAATCGGCACTGCCTCAAAAGTCCGGCAGTGCTTCCCAGCGGGAGGGGCAAGCC
This sequence comes from uncultured Oscillospiraceae bacterium, assembly GCA_934631005.1. Lineage (GTDB taxonomy): Bacteria > Bacillota > Clostridia > Oscillospirales > Oscillospiraceae > CAG-170. The sequence goes on along the minus strand of CAKTXA010000015.1, from coordinate 19,127 downwards.
CCTCCCCTACGTTACGACTAAGGACGGGGCTTATGCCTTACTCATCAATTCCGCTGCGGGCATCACGCCGCTTACGTCGGCTTCTTCCATCTTTCCGGCGTCGCAGAGGGCGGCGAGTTGGGGGTCGATGGGGAGTCTTGCGAGAACGGGGAGGGAATATTGCAGGGCGAGGTCACCCAGCTTACTCTTGCCGAACACCTCGATGTGCCTGCCGCAGTCGGGACAGGCGAGGTAGCTGTAATTTTCCACAAAGCCGTACACGGGCACGTTCATCATCCGCGCCATGCGCACCGCCTTTTCCACGATCATGGACACGAGCGCCTGCGGCGAGGTGACGATGACCACGCCGTTTACCGGCAGGGACTGGAACACCGTCAGCGGCACGTCGCCCGTTCCGGGCGGCAGGTCGACGAACAGATAGTCCACGTCGCCCCAGATGACGTCCGACCAGAACTGCTTCACCGCGCCCGCCAGCACCGGCCCGCGCCAGACCACGGGGTCGGCGGCGTCCGGCAGCAGAAGGTTCACGGACATGACCTTGATGCCGCTTTTCGTCACGGCGGGCAGGATCCCGTCGTCCGAGCCCACGGCAGGCTCATGCAGGCCGAACGCCTGCGGGATGGAGGGCCCCGTCAGGTCAGCGTCGAGAATGCCGACGGAAAAGCCCAGCTTCCGCATCGCCACGGCAAGCAGCGACGTGACCGTGGACTTGCCCACGCCGCCCTTGCCGCTGACCACGGCGATGACGTGCTTGATATTCGATTTTGCGTTCTGCGCGGCAAGCAGGCTCTCCTGCTTACGATCGGCGCAGCTCTGCGAGCAGCTTTCGCAGCTGCCGGTGCAGCCTTCGCTCATATGATTACGCTCCTTTTGTTGTTTTTTGTTATTGTAATCTCACGCGGTCAAAAGATCAAGCGCGGCTTGCCACATACATGGCCTTAGCCAGCGCGAATACCTCGCGCAGCTCGTAGTTGAGCCGCAGGATGTACGGTGTGGTGCGGCTGCCAAGCTGCGAGGGCGTCAGCCCCAGCGTCCCGGCGATATAGCTTGCCCTGCGCAGGTGGAACTCACTCGTCACGATCAGCACGCGCGACGCGTCCAGCCCGCGCGTTTCCGCGATGGCGGCGGCGTTTTGCAGATTTTCACGCGTATTTTCCGACTGCGTCTCCTGCGCGATGCGGTCAGGGTCGATGCCCGCGGCCGTAAGATACGCCGCCATGACCTCCGCCTCGGGCTGCGTCTCGTCCGCGCCCTGCCCGCCGGTCACAACGCAGAAGCAATCCGGGTGGGCCGTCAGATATTCCGCCGCCCGGTCCAGCCGCTCGCGCAGCGTGCGCGAGGGGCGGCTTCCGTGCGTCTGCGCGCCCAGCACCACCACGTAGGCCGGCGCGGCGTCCTCCGCCGTGTCCCGCTCGCCGAGGATGATATACCCCGTCCCGGCCACGAGCAAGGCTAAAAACACCGCCATCGCGAGCTTCACCACCCGCGCAAGGCTGCGTGCGTTTTTGCGCTCCGCCAGCGCCAAAACGGCAAAGCCCGCCGCAAACGCCAGCCAGCACAGCCCCGTCATCTCCAGATGAAAGGGTGTGGCAAAATGCAGCGCCCCCAGCGCGGCGCACACCGCCGCGCAGACCCATAAACGCTTCATGTCTCGTCCTCCAGCCGCAGGGAGAGCGCCTCCCATTCGTCCATGAGCCGCGCCAGCGCGTCCTCGGCCTGCGCCTTTTCCTCCATCAGGCGCGCCAGCGCCTGATAGTCGCTCGCGGCGTCCGCGATCTGCGCGTCCAGTTCGGATATGGCCTGCTCCTGCTTTTCGATCGCCCGCTCCGCGGCGCGCACCTGCTTTTCCAGCTCCTTCGCGCCGCCCTTCGGCTTTTCCTTTTTGGGCTTCGGGGCCGTCTGCGCGGGCGCAGACTGCGCGGCTTCATGCGCCTTGATGGCGCGGTATTTTTCGTACCCGCAGGGGAAGTCTCGCACGTGCCCGTCCGCCAGCTCCCAGATGCGCTCGGCGAATTTCTGTACAAAATACCGGTCGTGCGAGACGAAGATCAGCGCGCCCTCGTAGCCCTCCAGCGCATCCTCCACCCACTCGCGCGCCGCGATGTCCAGATGGTTCGTCGGCTCGTCGAGGATGAGAAGGTTGATCTTTTCATCCATCAGCATACACAGCCGCAGCCGCGACTGCTCGCCGCCCGAGAGCTGCGAGACGGTCTTGAATACGTCCTCGCCCTCAAATAAAAACGCGCCCAGCCGGTCGCGCGCGGTCTGCACCGTGCAGTTTTTTTCATACAGCATCGTGTCCAGCAGCGTCCGCTCCGGGTGGTCAAAATGGATGACCTGCGGAAGATACGCCCACTTGACCGTGGGGCCGAATTTAATTTTGCCCGCCCCCGGCTCCTCGCCGAGGAGCATCCGCAAAAGCGTCGTCTTGCCCGTGCCGTTGTCGCCCAGCAGCGCGATGCGCTCGCCGCCCTCCACCAGAAGGTCGACGTCCGAAAACAGCGTCCGCCCGTCAAAGGCTTTCGTGAGCCCCCTGACGCGCAGCACCTCGTCGCCGAAAAAGTCCCGCTGCGCGAACTGCGCGCGCATGGTCTTGTCCTTATGCGGCTTTTTCGTCTGCTCGATGCGCTCCATCCGGTGCTGGATGGACATGGCGCGACGGTAGAGCGTGCGGTTGTTGATGCCCCAGCCCTTCATGCGCTCGAGCGTAAAGCCGAGCTGGGAGAGCTTGGCCTGCTCCTTTTCATACTGCCGCAGCTGCAATTCAAATCGCGCCTGCTTTTCCTGCACGTAAAACGAGTAGTTGCCGCTGTAAAATTCGGCCTTGCCGTTTGCAAGCTCGATGATGCGCGTGACCACGCGGTCTAAAAAATACCGGTCGTGCGAGATGGTGAGCACCGTGCCGCGGAATTTTGCGATGTACTCCTCCAGCCACTCCACGCTTCGCATATCGAGGTGGTTCGTCGGCTCGTCCAGCAGCAGGATGTCCGTCTTTTCCAGCAGCAGCCGCGCCAGATTCACGCGCGTTTTCTCCCCGCCGGAGAGGCTCGCGAACAGCTGCTCGCGCATGGCGGGCGAAATATCGAGGCCGCTGCAGATCTTGTCCGTCTCCGTCTGCGTCTCATAGCCGCCCTCGGCGGCGTAGCGCGCGGACAGCGCGTCATAGCGCCGCAGAAGGTCCTGCGGCGTGTGCTCGGTCATCTGCTGCTCCAATTGCCGCATCTCGCGGGCCATTTTGTCCAGACCCGCAAACGCCGCGTGCAGCACGTCCAGCACCGTATACTCCGCCGGGAAGCGCGGGATCTGCGAGATGAGACCCACCTTTTTGCCCGCGGCAAAGGCGATCTCGCCGGTGTTATAGTCCAGCTCGCCGGTGAGGATCTTAAAAAGCGTCGTCTTGCCTGCGCCGTTTTTGCCGAGCAGGCCGACGCGCTCGCCGGACTGGACGTCAAACGTCACACCGTCGAGCAGATTTTCGTCGGAGTCAAAGCTCTTGACGAGATCTTTTACCGAAATATCAACCATGGGACGGTTCCCTTTCCAGATAAGCAAGAAATTCTTCGCGCGTCATCAGCAGCCCCAGCGCCTGCAAAAACGCGTTCGCGCCCAGATGCTCCGGTAGGCCGAGCTGCCGCAAAAGCGCCGTGCGGCGCGTGTGAGCGTCCGGCGTGCCCGAAAGGCCCGCGGCGTACAGGTCTGCCTTTGCGATGGGGCTGCCGGGCTGCGCGGCGGTCTCGCCGTCCAGCTCCGCCCCGGCGTTTTTGAGCGCCGTGAGCAGCACCTCGGGCCGCATCCCCTCCACGCCGAGCTTGCCCTCCCTGCCGGGGGCCGATTTGCGGCGCTCCTTGCCGTAGACGTCGGGGATGTAGGCGTGCAGGATGTTTTCGCCCGCGAGGGCGCTTTTGAGCTTATTGCGGATCAGAAAGCCCGCGCCGTCGGAGTCCGTTAAAATGATCAGCCCCCGCTGCCGCGCCGCGGCGCGCAGGAGCGTGACGAGCGTGTCGTCGCCCAGGCCGCGGAAGCCGCCCGTTTCGAATACCGGCGCGTCCACCAGCTGGCGCAGGGCGTTCGCGTCATATTTTCCCTCGACCACGATGGCCTGCCTCAGCTTATGCACGGCGCGCCTCCTCATAGAGCCGCGCCAGCAGCAGCTCGAGTAACCGCTGCGCATCGCCGCCGCCCGATTTCATCTGATAGTCCGTCTCCAGACACAGCTCCACCGCCCGCTCACAGAACGCGTCGGTCATGCTGCGCGCCGCCGTCATCGTCACGCCTGCGGCGTAGCTCTTCATGCCCGTCAGCTCCATGAGCGCATCCTGCCCCTTGCCCGCCGCGGCCACCACGCGCGCGTAGTACAGCCGGCGGAGCTGCGCGCCCAGCGCGCCGAGGATCATAAATTCGTCCTCCTGCAGGGCGAACAGCGTCTGTAATTTGGTGAGCGCCAGCTCATAATTGCCCTTTGCCACGGCGTTGGAAATATCAAAGCTCTGCGCCGAGAGCGCGGGCGTGACCACCGCGTCGATGTCCGACCGCGTGACGCTCTGCCCGGAGGCGAACGCCGCGATCTTGTCGATCTCGGAGCCGAGCGTCGTCATGCTCCCGTCGGTGAGGAAGATGAGATAGCGGCACAGCTCGTCCGAAATATTTTTCTCATGCGCCCGGAAGTGGCGCAGCACCCACGCGGCCAGGTCGCTCTCGCCCGGCCGGGTGAACTCCAGCACCTGCGCGTGATCCTTGAGCGCCGCGGCGAGGCTTCGCATCTGCCCGTTCGGCTTATACGGCACGGTGTCGTAATACAGCGCCACGCAGCAGTAGTCCGGCAGGTCGGATAAAATGTCCGTCACCTGCCCGCGTGCGGTGTCGCCGAGCTTAAACAGGTCTATATCGTCTACCCGCACGAACGTGCGCTCGGACAGGATGGGCATGGCCTCCACCGCGTCGGACAGCGCCGTGGGCGAAAAATTTTCCGACGTGAAGCGGTGCTCGTTAAAGCCCTCGGGGCTGCCGCCGGTGAGCTTTTGCCCCAGCTGGCGGATATAATACTCCCGCAGATACGCCTCCTCGCCGCAGAACACATAGAGCGTCCCCAGCGTGCCCGCGCGCAGGTCACTTTTGAACTGCCGCAGCGCGTCCGCGCCGCCGTCCTTTGTGCGTGCCATCCGCTTACCTCCCGGTTACCTAACTGTGATCGTGCCGCACTCGTCGGTGCGGAGAATGTGCGCCCCCAGCAGCCGGATCCGCCGCAGCGTCCGCGCCGCCGGGTGACCGTAGGTGTTGTTTTTGCCCACGCTGATGATGACCGCCTCGGGCTGTACATGCGCCAGCAGCGCAAAGCCCGTGGAGTTCTCCGCCCCGTGGTGCCCCGCCACGAGCAGCTCCGCCCGCGGCATCGTCCCGGCGAGCAGCCAATCCTGCGCACCGTGATGGTTGAGGTCGCCGATCATTAGAATATCATATTCTCCCGCCGATGCCAAGACGCAGATGCCGTTATTCCCCGCCGACTCGCCGCCGCACGGCAAAAACAGCCGCACGCTGCCGCCGGAAAAATCCAAAGTCTCGTCGCCGCGCACCCACGCGATCTGCGTGCCGGTCTCCTCCGCGGCGGCGCACAGCGCCGCCTTTTCCGCGTCCTCGTCCGGAAGATTGGGGAGATACAGCGTCTGTACCCGCACCTCGCGCATCAGCTCCGCCGCGCCGTTCGTGTGGTCGCGGTCATAGTGCGTGAGCACCAGCGCGTCCACGCTCCACGTGCCGCTCTGCAGCAGCGTCCGGGCGGCGTACTGCCCGATGGCGGGCCCGCGGCGGTCGCCGCCGCAGTCCACCACGGCGCAGTAGTCCCCGCTGCGAAAGATCAGGCATTCGCCCTGCCCGGCGTCCAGCGCCGAAAAGGCGAACGCGGGCGCGTGCACGCTCGCAAAGCTCAGCCCCGCGCACAGCACAAACGCCCCGCCGAGCGCCGCCGCGGCATACCACCGCCGCAGCGCCGGGACGCACAAAAGCCCCAGCAGCGACAGCCACAGGAAGGCCGAAAACGTCAGCCAGTACGGATCGTCCGTCAAAACGGCGGCATACGCCGGGCGCGACAAAATTCGCGCCGTGCCCAGCACATACCGCGCCAGCACCGCCAGAACGCTGCCGCCGAGCTTTGCCAGCGGCAGCCACGCCAGCCCGGTCAGGCACACGATAAAGCCGCCCGCGAACAGCACCGTCACCGCCCACAGCACCAGCAGATTCGTGAGCGGCGCGATGAGCGAGCAGATGCCGAAGTAGTACGCCGCCAGCGGCAGCGTGAGCGCCTGCGTGGACAGCGTGCACGCCGCGCTCGCCGAAACGGCCCGCACCGCGGCCCTGCCCGCGCGGCCGGAGGCGGCAAGGCGCTTGGCCAGCTTCGTGCTTTCCATCGCCCGCAGCGTGCGGCCGTAGAACAGTACCAGTCCCGCCACCGCGCAGAATGACAGCTGCAGCCCCGCCGACGCGATGCTCCACGGGTCCTGCATCAAAATCATCAGCAGCGCGGCGGCCAGCGCCGTGGGCGGGTCATACTCCCGCTTTACGAGCGGCGCGAGCATCAAAAGCACCTGCATCAGCCCCGCGCGGACGGTGGACGGGCTCGCGCCCGTCATCAAAATGAAAATGGCCAAAACCGGCAGGCACACCAGCAGCTTGAGCCGCCGGCTGCGGATGGCGCCGGAGAGCATCCAGACCAGGATCGACACGTGCATCCCCGAGATGGCCACGGCGTGATACACGCCCGCCTGCTGGAGACTTGCCGTATCGCCCTCACGCAGCCCTGTGCGAACGCCCGTGAGCAGCGCCGTGAGAAGGCCCTGCGCGTCCGCCGGGAAAATTTCGGCGATGAGCGCCTGCAGCCGCGCCGACAGCCGCGCCGCAAAAAATCGCACGGATGGACGCGCGCACGGCGTGAGCGTGACCGCGTCTGCCCGCAGCGTCAGCATCGTCCCGCGGGCGCGGATGTACAGCTCGTCCTGCCCGTCCGGGCGGTGCGCCGCGGCCTCACACGTGAGCGTGTCGCCCGGCTGCGGGACGGCTTCGGGGTCGTCCTTCCAGTACAGCACGCCCTCAAACTCCCGGCCGCCGGCCGGTACGAGCACCGCCGCGCGCCAGCCGTACTGCGTCCGCTCCGCCTGCTCCAAAACGCGCAGGGTCAGCGTCTGCTTCCCCTCCGGGAGCCGGTCGAGCGGGCGCAGGACGAGGGCGTCATAGCCCGTTGTCCACAACAGTCCTGCCAGCAGTCCCAAAACACACAAAAGCGCCGCCCGGGCAGCCCGGCGGCGCGCGAAAAACAGCAAAAGCGCGGCGCATCCCGCCGCCGCAGCGGCCGGCACAGCCCACGCCCCCGGCCTCACCATGCACAGCCAGATGCACCCCGCCGTAAACCCGGCGCAAAACAGCACCAGCTTGCGCATGCGCAGACCCCCCTTTTGAAGTAATAGGTAAGAGTGAAGAGTGAAGAAGTAAGCAGCTGCCTGCTGAATTCCCGACGCAGCGGCGAATCGCAGGCACCCCATAGCTTCCCCTGGGGGAAGCTGTCGGCGAAGCCGACTGATGAGGGTCGGGGAGCAGTTGCGTTTTGCTGAGCATGCTAAGCTATTCGTCAGTGCTCCCCGGCCCTCATCTGGCCCCTGCGGGGCCACCTGTCCCTACCCTCTTTGTCCCTTCGGGACATTTCCCCCTGATAGGGGGAATCGGCCCCGAGGGGAAGGTATAGGGTGCCTGCGGCCGCGCCGTGCGTGCAAAAGCCGGCGGCGCGGCCCGTGTACGTCAGATCATTCTGCCGGCGCGTCCGTGCCTTCGATCTTGATCTCCACGCTGTCCTCGGCCTTTTCGGAGCCGTCGGCCAGTTCGGCGGGGGTTTCGCAGCAGCAGGGGGTCTCGGCGTCGTCGGACTTGCCGCAGCAGCAGCCCTCGGCGTCGTCTGCCTTGTCGCAGCAGGTCCCGTCCTGCGCGCGCAGCTGCGCGATCTGGTCCTGCAGGGCGGCGATGGTCTGCTTGGACTCGTCGATCTTCTGGCACCAGGGCAGATATTCGGCGCTGTCCTGCTCCTCGCCCACGGCGTAGTCGCGGTAGTAGAGCTTGCCCAGCTCGCGCTCGGCCTTGCGGACCTTGTCCTCCTCGGCATAGATGGCGACGTTCGCCTTGGCGATGGCAGCCAGCTGCTTGGCCTTGCGGGCGGCGGCCTGCGCGGTCTCTACGGCGATGTTCTTCGCAGCCTCAAAATTCTCACTGAAGTTCATAAGAATGCTTCCTTTCTATTTTATAATTGTGTGCATTATAGCACGCAAAAAGTCGTTCGTAAACGGATTTTCTCGATTATTCACAAAGATTTCAAATATCTTCCGTTTCTGTTTCCGCCTGCGCTGCGGCGGCCTTGCGGCGGACATACAGCTGCGAGCCGTCGGGCTTTTTGTGGAGGCGGACGTAGGCGATGATGCCGCCGCCGACGAGGAACATCACGCCCGCGAGCAGCTGGCTGACGCGGATGCCCGTGCCGAACAGATACAGGCTGTCGGTGCGCAGACCCTCGATCCACACGCGGCCCAGGCCGTACCACGCGAGGTAGAAGAGGAAAACTTCACCGTCGAACTTGCGCTTTTTCGCGTAGAAATGCAGCGCGATGAAGCCGACGAGGTTCCACACGGACTCATAGAGGAACGTGGGGTGCACCTGGATGTAGCCCTCATAGCCGCCGGCCTTGGCCATTTCCAGCAGCCTCTGCCCGGCCTCGGTCGCGCGCGTCTGCTCGGGCAGATGCTGCTCCAGCAGGCGCATGGCGAGCAGACCGTCGGTGTAGCCGCCGAAGGCCTCGCGGTTAAAAAAGTTCCCCCAGCGGCCGAAGATCTGCCCGATCATCACCGCGGGCGCGGCGAGATCCATGAGCGTCAGCGGCGGCATTTTTTTGTGCCGCGCCACGAAAAACAGCGCTGCCATGCCGCCGATCACGCCGCCGTAGATGGCAAGGCCGCCCTCCCAGATATAGAGAATTTTGATGGGGTCGTCGGCGTACAGCTCCCAGTAGAAGATGCAGTAGTACAGCCGCGCACAGATCACCCCGATGGGCACCGCCCACAAAACGGCGTCCAGCGCGTCGTCCGACGTGCAGCCGTAAAGGGACGCGCGGCGGGACATATACGCATACGCCAGCAAAAAGCCCACGGCGATGATGATGCCGTACCAGTAGATGGCCTTGCCTCCGATCGAGAACGCCGCCGGAGCGGGGTCGACCGTGATGCCGAGATGGGGAAATACGATGGGATCGGTCAAAAACATATTCATGCCTCCTTCGGCCGGATATACGAAACGCTCAGGCGGCCCCGGCGGCAGACGGTACGCAGAAAGTCTGCGATGTCCTCCGCCGTGACGGTCTGGATGGTGCGCACGGAGTCAAAGTACTCCGCGCCCTCAAAAAAGTATGCGCTCATGCGGTAGCACGTGCTCTCAAAGCTGTCCAGCTCCCGCGTGCGCCTGCCGATCATCGACCGGCGCAGCCGCTCGAGCTGCGCACCGTCCACGCCCTCGCGGGCGATGCGCTCGGCCTCCTCGATGACGGCGGCAATGACGGCGTCCGCGTCCTCGCTGTCACCCGACAGCTCCAGAAGCCCCGCGCCGCGCACCTGCTCAAAGCCGCAGGAGAAGTCGGAGTCGATAAGGTTCTGCTCATACAGCCGCTGATAAAGCGGCGACGACTCGCCGACCAGCATCTCGGCGGCCAGGTCGCCCAAGATCTCCGCCCGCAGCGAGTCCGCCGGGGCGATGCGGGCGTCCGCAAAGCCCGCCGCGAACATCGGCATGGCGACCTCCATGGTCTTTTCCGCCGTGCCGCAGGCATAGTCATACGACCAGCCGCGCTCATCGCGCACGCCGCCGGGCATGGGCGCGGGCGTGAGCGCCTCGGCCAGCTGCGCGACCCCGTCTGCGTCCACGTCGCCCACAACGCACAGCATCATGTTCTGCGGCGTGTAGAACGCGCGGCAGCAGGCGTAGAGCGTTTCGGGCGTGATGTCCGCGATGCTCTCCACCGTGCCCGCAACGGGCACGCTGACGGGGTGGCCGGGATACATGGCGGCAAAGAGATTTTCAAACACCGCCGAGTCCGGGCTGTCGGCGTACATTTTGATCTCCTGCGCGATGATGCCGCGCTCTTTTTCCACACTCTCGTCCGTAAAATACGGCGTTGTGACCATGCGCAGCAGAATTTTGAGATTTTCCTCAAACTGCTCCGTGCACTCCACGTAATAGGCCGTCATGGAGTAGTTCGTAAAGGCGTTGTTGCTGCCGCCGTGCGCGGCAAACTGCTCCATCGCGCCGCCCTCGGGGAGGTCGAACATCTTGTGCTCCAGATAGTGCGCGATGCCCGCCGGGACGTGATATGCCTGCCCCGCCAGCGTAAAATCGCGGTCGTTGGAGCCGAAATTCACGGCCAGAAACGCGAATTTCCGCGCAAAGCCCGGGCGCCTCACCACGCGCACGCGCAGGCCGTTGGGGAGAATTTTTTCAAAAAAGCCGTCCGAAAGCTCGGGATATGCAAAATAGTTCATGCCTGCACCCCCTTGAGGAAGAAGATCGTGTCCAGACTCACGCGCCGCGCGGCGGCGGCCACGTCGTCCTTCGTCACGCGCGCCACGCGCTCGGACAGGGCCTGCATCGTGTCCGGCTGGCCGGCGATGATCTGGCCGATATAAAAATCGTCCAGTCGGCCGGGGCTGTCCATCCCCGCGCAGAGCGACGAGCGGATATACCGCCGCGCCGACTCGAACTCATAGTCCGAAATATCGCCCGCGCGCACGGCGTCCAGCTGCCGCAAAATCTCCGCCTGCGCAACGTCGCGCTGCGCGCAGTCGATGCCGGACGAGACGAGCATCACGCCCTTGAATTTTTCAAGCGTGGACAGCGCGTAGTAGCACAGCGACAGCTCCTCGCGGACCTTCATAAAGAGCTTGCTCGTGATGCCGCCGCCGAAGATGGCGTTCATCATCAAAAGCGCCGGGAATTCGGCGTCGGTCACCGTGCAGCCCGTGCGGAAGCCGAGGGCGAGCTTGCCCTGCGTCACATCCAGCGCCTGCTCCGCCGTTTTGACCGTCTCCGCTTTCGAAACGACCACCGTGCCGCACGGGGTGAGCGCGCCGCGCGGGAGCGTGCTCAGGACCTCCCGGAACACGTCCGCCGCCGCCTCCGGCGCAGCGCTTCCCATATAGAAAATTTCCACCTGGGAATGGGCGAGGATGTCGCGGTAGTGCGCGAAGAGCGTTTTTTCATCCAGCGCGCGCACATCCTCCAGATCGCCCAGCCGCGGCACGCCGTAGGCCTCGCCCGCGCACATCGTGCGCAGCAGCTCGCTTGTTGCCCACGTGCGCTTATCGTTGATGCGGGCGGCGATGGCATTCTCGAGATTCTGCTGCTCGCCGCGCACCACGTCCGGCAAAAACGCGCCGCCCTGCAGCGCGGGCCGCAGCAGCACCTCGCCCAAAAAGTCCGCCGTCTGGCGGAACACGGGCGCGGACGCGAAGCGGTCCTCGATAAAATCGGCAAAGAAGCCGACGGTCTGCACCTCGCCCTTTTTGCGCACGAGCGTGCCGAGGCTCGCGCCGTACAGCTCGTCGAGCCGGGCGGAGATGCTGCGGATGTCGGGGTGCTTTTCCGTGGCGCGCAGCAGCACGCTCGGGATGAGCGCATTCGCGCTCGCCTCCCCCCGCGCCATCGGCCGCAGCAGATTCACGCTGCAGCAGCCCGTCTTAAATTTTTCCGTCTGCACAGCGGTCAAAAACACCCCCGGCAGAATTTCAAAACGATGTTCCATAGTTATTTCCTCTGTGTGCATGATCGTTAGTTTGATTATACCGCAAGTTTGCGGAAATGTACAGAGCGTCTGATATTCCCCGCCACATTCGTACCAAGCCCTTTTGCATTGGTGTCCGTTTTTCGTCGTAACGTAGGGGAGGGGCTTGCCCCTCCCGCAAGTGGGCAGCTGTGGCTTTTGCACGCAGCGGCAGGACGGTGCGCACCCCTTGCCTTCCCCTGGGGGAAGGTGCCCCCGCAGGGGGCGGATGAGGGCCGGGGAGCACTTACGAATAGCTTTGCATGCTCATCAAAACGTGACTGCTCCCCGGCCCTCATCAGTCTGCTCCGCTTCGCTCCGCAGACAGCTTCCCCCAGGGGAAGCTATGGGCCCTCGGCAAATCGACACTGCGGCAAAGGAACGGTGCTGCGTACCAGCGGGAGGGGCAAGCCCCTCCCCTACGTTACGACTAAATAATTACCTATTCCTTAACCAAAAATCTCCCGCTTGTTATTTTGCCGCAAATCCTGTAAAATAGTATGGACTATAGATTGGGGCGGTGTGCCCTGTGGAGGGTCTTTTTATGGAATGGACAGAGGTCACGGTCAAGACGGCGTCGGGGGCGATCGAGCTGGTGGCGGACCGGCTGACGGCGCTGGGCTATGACAGCTTTATTGTGGACGACGAGGCGGAATTTCAGGAGTTTCTGGAGGAAAACCGCCAGTATTGGGACTATGTTGACGACGAGCTGGCGCAGAAGATGCACGGCCTGTCGCAGATCCGGCTGTATCTGGAGCAGTCCGCCGACGTGCCGGAGCGCGTGAGCTTCCTGACCGAGCAGCTGGCGGGCCTGCGCACGCAGTTCCCGCAGGTGGACTTCGGCTCGCTGATGGTGGTGCTGCAGGACGTGCGCGACGAGGACTGGGAAAACAGCTGGAAGCAGTATTATCAGCCGCTGCCCATCGGCAAGAGCCTGCTGGTGGTGCCGCAGTGGCTGCACCCGGAGAATCCCGAGGGACGGACGGAGATCCGGCTCGACCCCGGCATGATCTTCGGCACGGGCGCGCACGCGTCCACGCAGATGTGCATGCGCGCGCTGGAGCACTGCATCGCGGGCGGCGAGCGGGTGCTGGACCTTGGCAGCGGCAGCGGCATTTTATCCATCACGGCTTTGATGCTCGGCGCAAAAAGTGCCGTGGGCGTGGACATCGACCCCAAGGCCGAGGACATCGCCCGCGAGAATGCCGCGATGAACGACCTCCATGCCGACCGCTTCACCGCCGTGACCGGCGACGTGATCGCGGATGCGCAGATGCCCGAGAAGCTCGGCGGGGGCTATGACGTGGTGCTGGCGAACATCGTGGTGGACGTCATCATCCCGCTCGCGCCGCACGTGCCGCAGTTTCTAAAGCCGGGCGGCATTTTCATCTGCTCCGGCATTCTGGACGTGCGCCTGCACGAGGTGCACGCGGCGTTAAAGCGCGCGGGGCTGCACATTCTGTCCACCGACGCGCAGGAGGACTGGCGGCGTGTGGCCGCGATCTGGGAAGGGTAAGGAGATGAGCCTTTGCGCATTTTTACCTATCGCAACAAGCGCGCCGTGCGCAAAACGGCGCGGATACTGGGCGGCGTGCTGCTGGCGCTGGCGCTGCTGGTCATCGGGCGCGTGCTGTATGTGCAGCGCTACGTGACCTACACGCCCGAGGGCGTGAGGCTGGACTATGACCAGAAGATCGACTACACCGGGCAGGAAGCGCCGGAGCCCGACCCCGCCGAATACCCGTTTGAGACGGTGGTCGACGCCGTCGCCCAGACGGACGAGGAGGCCGAAAAGCAGACCCGGCTCGACGGCTACTCCATCTCCACGACGATGCTCGTAAACGGCGTCGATCAGGTGCGCAGCGCCCTTGCGGAGGTGGACGGCTACAACGCCGTGGTCATCGACGTCAAGAGCATCTACGGCAATTTCTACTACTCCACACAGCTGTCCGGCGCGCCGCGCGCCGACGCATTGGACATTTCGGAGGTCGACAAGCTCATCGAGGAGCTGACGGGCCGTTCCGAGCTCATCGTCATCGCGCGCGTGCCCGCGTTTTCCGACCGGCGCTACGCGCTGGCGCACCAGTCGGAGGGGCTTCCCATCTGGAACGGCGCGCTGTGGGAGGGCGACGACGTGTGCTACTGGCTGAACCCGTACTCGAATAACGTGCAGGGCTATCTCACGTCCATCGCCATCGAGCTGTCACAGCGGGGCTTTGACGGCGTGCTGTTTGACGATTTCTACTTCCCGGACTCCGACCGCATTATGTGGAACGCCACGATCACGCGCGACGAGGCCGTGCTGGATGCCGCGGCGAACATCGCCGACAGCCTGTACGGCTACGGCATCGAGGTGCTCTTCGGCTCCGCGCCGACAGGCGCGGCGGCGTATGCCGACCGCGTGTGCATCACGACCGACGCGGCGGAGGACGTGAACGCCATCGTGGAGGAGCTTTCGCCGTCGCTCACCGACCCCGCGGCGCAGATCGTGTTCCTCACGTCCTCGCGCGATACGCGCTTTGCCGCCTGCGGCGTCATCCGCCCGCTCATCGAGAGCGACACGGCGGAATGATCTGAACGAAAAATTCAGAAATTCTTAACAGGATTTCCGGCAGGTAGTGCATTGCAAAAACCGTCGGCTTGGCCTATAATACAGGATACAACACTTCACCGTTTCCGGGCGGCCCCGCTGCCCGCAGCCATATCAGGAGGGGATCTTTATCAGAAAGAAAGGTAAATTCGAAGCCAGCCGCGCCCCCGCGCAAAAACGGACGCCGTCGTCCACCGGCGGCAAGCGGGCACGCCGCGGCATGAGCGCCGGCGGCAAGGCCGCCATCATCCTCGGCGCGCTCGTGCTCGTCGCGGCGCTGGCCGTGTGCGCCTACGGCTTCATGCTCATGGGCGGCAGCGCCATTTTTCCCAACGTCTACATCGCCGGCATCGACGTCGGCGGGCTGGAGCGCGAGGCGGCGCTTGCCGCCGTGCAGGACGAGGTCACGGGCCGCTTTACCGCCGACACGCTCACCATCCAGCTGCCCGACCAGACGGTGACCATCGACTCCGACGCGTCGAATATTGCGCTGGACGCCGACGAGGCCGTGGATGCCGCCATGACCTACGGCCGCAACGGCGGCCCGCTGCGCGCCATCCTCACCTACCGCCGCGCGCAGACGGGGCGGTACGACGTGAACCTGACCTCCAGTCTGGCGCTGGACACCGAGTATATCCGCAGCACGCTGGAGCAGGCGGCGCTGAAGGCCGAAAAGACGCTGGTGGAGCCGCAGGTCACATTCGACGAGCAGACGAAGACCATCACGGTCGTCACCGGCTCGCCGGAGGTGTCGCTGGACGTTGACAAGCTCTACGACGCGGTGCTCGCGCGCTATGACGCCGGAAATTTCTCCGAGCTGACGTTCGACTACGACACCGTCCCGTGCGAGTCGGTCGATCTCAAGCCGTATTACGACAAATACTGCACCGAGATGACGGACGCGTACTACGACGAGGAAAAGCACGAGCTGGTGCCCGAGGTCAAGGGCTTCGGCTTCGATCTGGAGTATTACACCCAGCAGATCGCCATGGCGGACGCCGGCAAGACCTTCACCATCCAGATGAAGGACCTCGTGCCCGAGGTCACGCTGGAGAGTCTGGAAAAGGAGTATTTCTCCACCACGCTCGCCAAATATGACAGCCCGCACGTCGTCAACGCCGACCGCACGAAGAATCTGGAGCTGGCCTGCGCCGCCATCAACGGCACCATCCTGAATCCGGGCGAAATTTTCTCCTTTAACAAGGTCGTGGGCGAGCGCACGCCCGAAAAGGGCTATCGCCCCGCCACCATCTATCAGGCCGGCGGCAAGAGCGAGGCCGAGACCGGCGGCGGCGTCTGCCAGGTCGCGTCCACGATCTATGAGTGCGTGCTGTACGCCGATCTGGACGTTGTGGAGCGCGCGCCGCATATGTTCACCGTGACATATGTCGACATGGGGCAGGACGCCACCATCTACTGGGGCTCGCTGGACTTCAAGTTCAAAAACTCCACCGAGCATCCCATCCGCGTCGACGCGTCCGTCTCCGGCGGCTATGTGCACATCGCCCTTGTGGGCACGGCGGAGGAAAAGGACTATGACCACGTGAAGATGAGCTATGTCACGCTCTCCACCACGCCGTGGAAGACCGTGGGCGTTCTGACCGAGGACGCCAAGGACGAGGACGCGTTTGAGATCACCGTGGATGCCAACAACGTCGCCACCGACGCCAAGGGCAACACCTACACCGTCAAGAGCGTGCTGGCCACGGCCTACACCGGCTCGTCCGTCGTGACCTACCGGCACTTTATGGACAAGGACGACAAGGAGCTCTCGCAGGAAAAGGTCGCCAACAGCGTCTACACCAAGCGCGACCGCAAGCTGCTGCTCGAGCCCATCGCCGTCGCCCCCGAGATCCCCGAGGGCGCGAACCCCGATGACTACGACGAAAACGGCAACTACATCGGAGACCCGTCCGTCGACCCCGACGCCCCCGATAACACCGGCGACGAAACAGACGAACCAATCGACCCGAATGACCCGTCGCTGTGGTAAATAAAAAACCATCCCCGCTTCCAAACGGAAGCGGGGAGGTTTTTTAGGTAATAGTGAAAAGTGAAGAGTGAATAGGTAAGCACCGGCTGCCGAATCCCCGACGCACTGACGAAATGTAGGCACCCCATGGCTTCCCCTCGGGGAAGCTGTCGCCGCAGGCGACTGATGAGGGCAGGGGAGCACTGACAGATAGCTTAGCAGTTGTGCCAAAACGTAACTGCTCCCCGGCCCTCATCCGCCCCCCTTCGGGGGCACCTGTCCCTACCCTCTTTGTCCCTTCGGGACATTTCCCCCTGACAGGGGGAATCGGCCCCCAGGGGAAGGTATGGGGTGCATTCCGCTCCGCGGTGCGTGCAAAATCCACAGCTGCCCACCGCTGGCAGGGGCAAGCCCCTCCCCTACGTTACGACGAAAAATGTACACCCATGCGAGAGGGCCGATGTGGTCATCGGCCCCTACAAACTTCACTCGCATCCAAAAGGTGCACAAAAATGAACAACCGCT
This sequence comes from uncultured Oscillospiraceae bacterium, assembly GCA_934631005.1. Lineage (GTDB taxonomy): Bacteria > Bacillota > Clostridia > Oscillospirales > Oscillospiraceae > CAG-170. Next base: position 2,207 of record CAKTXA010000015.1, on the reverse strand, counting down.
TGCGCGAACCGGTTTGGGCGTGGTATGATCGTTTTGACGGAAAAGAGGGACGGCCATGGAGCGGTTTTTTCGAGCTGATCGGCCGGCTGTTTCGGATGATCTGCAAAAGCTGCCAGACTTGCAGAGGCCAGGAAATATTTGGGGTTTTATACATACCGGACGGCGCCGGGAGGGCGCGAGAGGATCGGGGGCGCGGTGGTATAATCGTTTTGGGCGGCAGGCATGTGCAGCCTGCGGTACAACAGCGTTTGAGGAGGAACCTATGGATGTGAAGCGCGGAGGGCGGTTTGCTTTGGCCTGCCCGACGAGTATGGGGGTGCGCATTACGCCGCCGGAGCGGATGGCGGTGCAGAGCAGCAATACGTTTACCATGCAGGCCACGAGCGCGGAATCGAACGTGCTGAATGTGGCGGCGAGCCTTGGGCGGGAGTGCCTCGTGCTGACCAAATTTGTCAAGGACAGCCCCGTCGCGGACTTCATCAAGCGGCAGCTCCGCGCCAGAAACATCCGCTTTGAGGGTCTGGACGTGGCGCAGGGCGGCCCGTGGGGCTATCGCCACCAGTTCAACATCGCCGACTCCGGCTTCGGCCTGCGCGCGCCGCGCGTGTGGAACGACCGCGCGGGCGAGGTCGGCAGGACGCTTTCTGCCGGCGATTTTGACATTGAGCGCATCTTCGGGCAGGAGGGCGTGGGCATTCTGCACCTGTCCGGCTTAATTGCCGCCATGAGCCATGAGACGACGCAGTGCTGCCTTGCGCTCGCGAAAGCCGCGAAGCGGTACGGCACGCTCGTGTCGTTCGACCTCAACTACCGCGCGAGCTTCTGGAAGGGGCGCGAGGAAGAACTCTCCGCCGCGTTCGGCGAGATCGCGTCGCTGGCCGACGTGCTCATCGGGAACGAAGAGGATTTTCAGCTCTGCCTGGGCTTCAAAGGCCCTGAGACGGGCGGGAAGGACTTGAGCGCCAAAATCGAGTCGTTTCAGAGCATGATCGCGCAGGTGCGGGAGAGCTATCCCAACGCGCGGATGTTCGCCACGACGCTGCGGCAGGTCGTCTCGGCAAACGAGCACCTGTGGGGTGCGATCCTGCTGGCGGACGGGCAGTGGTACGTTGAAGAGCCGCGGGAAATTCAGGTGCTCGACCGCATCGGCGGCGGCGACGGCTTCTCGGGCGGGCTTTTGTACGGCGTTTTGAACGGCTGGGCGCCGGAGCGGTGCCTGCAGTTCGGCTGGGCCTGCGGCGTGCTGGCCGTGTCGAGCCTGAATGACTACGCCGAGCCCGCGGATGAACAGCAGGTCTGGGATATTTATAAAGGGAATGCGAGGGTACAGAGATGAAAAAAGCGGACATCGGCCTGATCGGTCTGGCCGTGATGGGCGAAAACTTAGTTATGAACATGGAGTCCAAGGGCTTCACCGTGGCGGTCTTCAACCGCACGACGGAAAAGGTGGACAAATTCGTAAACGGCCGCGCCGCCGGGAAAAACATCCTCGGCTGCCGCAGCCTGAAGGAGCTCGTGGACAGTCTGGAAACGCCGCGCAAGGTGTTTCTGATGGTCAAGGCCGGGCAGGCGGTGGATGACATGATCGAGCAGCTTCTGCCGCTTTTGGACGCGGGCGATATTCTCATCGACGGCGGCAACTCGCACTTTCCCGACACCATCCGCCGGACGGCGTATGTCGAGTCCAAGGGCAAGCTCTACATCGGCACCGGCGTGTCCGGCGGCGAGGAAGGTGCATTAAAAGGCCCCAGCATGATGCCCGGCGGCAGTCCCGCCGCGTGGCCGTATGTAAAGCCGATTTTCCAAGCCATCTGCGCCAAGGCGCCGGACGGCTCGCCGTGCTGCGACTGGGTGGGCGAAAACGGCGCGGGCCATTTTGTGAAGATGGTGCACAACGGCATCGAATACGGCGATATGCAGCTCATCTGCGAGGCGTATCAGCTGATGCGCGACCTGCTCGGCATGTCGGACGACGAGATGCACGACGTGTTTGCGGCGTGGAACCAAACGGAGCTGGACAGCTATCTGATCGAAATTACACGGGATATTCTGGCGTATAAGGATACGGACGGCGCACCGATCGTCGAAAAGATCCTCGATACCGCCGGACAGAAGGGCACCGGCAAGTGGACGGGGATCGCCGCGCTGGACGAGGGCGTGCCGCTGACGCTCATTGGCGAAGCGGTCTTTGCCCGCTGCCTGTCCGC
>CAKTXA010000014.1 GCA_934631005.1 uncultured Oscillospiraceae bacterium | reverse complement strand
TGAAAAGTGAAGAAGTACGCGCACGCTGTCGAATCCCTGATGCAGGAGCGGTTTGCACAGTCCCCTTGGCTTCCCCTGGGGGAAGCTGTCTGCGGAGCGTTAGCGGAGCAGACTGATGAGGGTCGGGGAGCAGTTGCGTTTAGCTGAAACTGCAAAGCAAACCGTAAGTGCTCCCCGGCCCTCATCCGCCCCCTTCGGGGGCACCTGTCCCTACCCTCTTTGTCCCTTCGGGACATTTCCCCCTGATAGGGGGAATCGGCCCCCAGGGGAAGGCAAGGGGTGCGCACCGCCCTGTCGGTGCGTGCAAAAGCCACAGCTGCCTCCCAGCGGGAGGGGCAAGCCCCTCCCCTACGTTACGACGGAAAATGTAAAAGGGCCGATGTGGTCATCGGCCCCTACAGGGTGTTTATCTTGTGCAGGTCAGCACAACATATCCCGCGTAGACTACCAGCAGTACGGCGCCTTGCCAGCGGGCGAAGCGTTTGCCGATGAGGGCGGGGATGGTGGCGATGAGGCCGACGAGCAGGCAGGCCGGCAGGTCGATCGCGGCCATGGTCTGGGAGACCGGCAGGGGCTTTCCCGAAATGAGCGACGAGAGCGGCATGATGAGCGTGAGGTCCAGAATGTTCGCGCCCAGAATGTTGCCCACCGACAGCTCCGACTGCTTTTTGGAGATGGCGGTGATGGTGGTGATCAGCTCCGGCAGCGACGTGCCGATGGCCACGAGCGTCACGCCGATCACGCGCTCGGAGATGCCCGCCAGCCGTGCGAGCGTGCTGCCGTTATCCACCAGCAGCTGTGCGCCCAGCACGATGGCCGCCGCGCCGCCGACGAACTTTGCGATGTTCACCAGCACCACGCGCCTTCCGGTCTCCTGCGCGGCGGCAGCCCTGTCCGGCTGCTGACCGTTCAGGCGGATCGTTCTGTGCGCCTCATGCACATTGTCCCACAGGTACACCGCAAAAATGACCAGCAGCACCGCGCACATCGCCACGCTCACGCTGCCCGTAAGGCCGCAGAGCACGATGATGGCCGACGCGGCGAGCATGAGGATGGATTTGAGCAGATAGTCTTTGCGCCGGATGACGCCTGGCATGAAAACGACCGCCAGCGCCATGATGAGCCCGAGATTGGCCGTGACGCTGCCCACGGCGTTGCCGATGGACATATCGACCTTGCCCTGCACGGCAGCCATGACCGACACGAGCATCTCCGGCATGGTGGTAGCCAGGCTCACGATCGTCGCGCCGATGATGAGCTTGGGGATGCCGCTGCGTTCGGCGATCCAGCTCGCCGCGTCCACAAAAAAGTCGCCGCCCTTGATCGTGAGCACCATGCCCACCAGAAACAGAAAAACCGTCAGCGCCAAATTATCCGTTTGCATTTATAGTTCCTCCTGTTTTATGCGGGGCCGCTCAGTATGCAAAGCAGCTCCCGCCGACGAATTCGCGCACGATGGAGTCGCGCGGGACGTAGGGGACGCTCAAGGGCGGCAGCTGCCGCACCACGCGCATGAGCACGTCCAGCCCGTGCAGCTGCAGAAATTCGTCGCTCAGCTCCGCCGCCGCGGGCGGATATTCGCGGAGCGTGCGGGCGAGGATGCACAGCTCATAGTCGTGGAACGTGTCGATGTGGATGGAGGCGTTGGGCTTGTTCGGCGCGATATACTGCTGCTCGCCGCGGTCGACCTCCTGCGCACGCTCGATGGTCTCGCGCAGGCTCTTGCCGCGGCCGCGCCGGTCGCGCACCATGCGGCGCGCCACGCGGATCTGCTCGGGGTGGATGATCTTATCGTCGTCGGTGATGATGCGCGTGCGCGGGGCGACGTAAACGCCGGTGGCGCGGGCACGCAGGTCGTCAAAAATGAGGGGGTTCAGCATATGGATGCCCTCGGCGATGACGATGCCGTCTTTACTTCCCTGCATGGGCTTATAGCCGCCGGTGGTGTTGCGGACAAAATCGTACCACGGCACCTGCGCCTCCTGCCCGCACAGCAGCTGCTCGATGACCTCCCGCAGCTGCGCGCGGTCGACGCAGTAGGGCGACTCCCAGTCCGCGGCCTCGGGCGGCCGCTTTTCCAGCGGCAGGAAGAAATTGTCCATACTGAGCAGGCACACCGGCACGCCCAGATTTTCAAGATACGCCTTCAGGCGCAGCGCCGTGGTGGTCTTGCCGGAGCCGGAGGGGCCAGTGAGCGCGACGATCCGCTTCTGCGGCAGCGCCGAAAGGATCGCGCCGCACGCGGCGCTGATCTTGTCGTGGAACACCTCCTCACAGCGCAGAACGAACTGCAATTCATTCCGCATGGCGTCCAGAATATTCTCTGTGTCAATAACGCGCATGAAAGCACTTCCTTTCCAAGTGTTAAAATCGTTCCCGCCGGGAGGCAGCTGCGGCTTTTGTACGCACCGCGGCGCGGAATGCACCCCTTGGCTTCCCCTGGGGGAAGCTGGCTGCGGAGCGCCAGCGGAGCAGACTGATGAGGGTCGGGGAGCAATTACGTTTTGATGAGCATGCTAAGCTATCCATAAGTGCTCCCCGGCCCTCATCCGGCCCCTTCGGGGCCACCTGTCCCTACCCTCTTTGTCCCTTCGGGACATTTCCCCCTGATAGGGGGAATCGGCCCCGAGGGGAAGGTATGGGGTGCCTACGATTCGTCGGTGCGCCGGGGATTCGGCGATACGCGCCTACTTCTTCACTATTCACTCTTCCCTTCTACCTCAACCCGCACCCGGCAGTTGTTTTTGGATGCGGCGGAAGATGAGGATGTAGCAGACAAGGTGAGCCAGGGATGTGAGGACCCAGCTGACGGGATAGGATACGTACAGGCACGGCAGGGTCGGGTCGGCGGCGAAAAGCGTTTTGATCCAGATGATGCGCAGCAGGCACGACCCGGCGGCGCTCACGAACATCGGCAGCCACGCCCGGCCAAGGCCGCGCACCATGCCGCAGCAGACCTCCATGATGCCGCACAGAAAATATGGCAGCGCCACCCACCACAGACGCACCATGCCGGTGTCGATGATCTGGGCGTAATCGGGGTCGGTGCGGGCAATGTAGACGCTGAGCAGGGGCCTTCCGAACACGACGCTCCCCACGCACATCGGCACGCCGATGAGCAGCACGGCGGCGATGCCGCCGGTGTAAATTTTTCCGATGCGCGAGAGCTTGCCCGCGCCGAGATTCTGGCTGGTGAAGGTCACCACGGCGTTAAACACCGCGTTCATGGCGGTGTAGGTAAAGTTTCCGAGGTTGGCCGCGGCAGTATTGGCCGCGATGACGACCGAGCCGAAGGAATTGACCGCCTGCTGGATCATCACGTTGGAGATATTGAAGATCACGCTCTGCAGACCCGCGGGCAGGCCGATCTGGATCATGCGCAGCGCCTCGCGCCAGTCCATGCGAAGCTTTTTCAGCTCCACGCGGCACCAGCCCTCTTCATGGAACAGGCTCCGCAGCAAAAGCGCCACTGCCACATACTGTGACACCGTGGTCGCGATGGCCACGCCCGCCACATCCAGCCGGAACACGATGACGAGCACGAGGTTGAGAATGACGTTCACCGCGCCCGAGACCGACAGGAAGATGAGCGGCCGCTTCGTATCGCCGTCGGCGCGCAGGATGGCGGCGCCGAAATTATACAGAACGCTCCCGGGCATGCCCAGAAAGTAGATGCGCAGATACAGCGCCGACAGCGGCAGGATCTCATCCGGGGTATCCATCCTACGCAGCATGGGCTCGGAAAATACAAGCCCCAGCGCCGTGACGAGCGCGCCGAGGATGAGGCTCAGCACGAGCGAGGTGTGCACCGCCGTCTCGGTCTTTTCGCGCTGGCGGCTGCCGATATAGCGGGCGATGAGGATGTTCGCGCCGATGGAGATGCCGATGAACGCGCCGATAAGCAAATTGATGAGCGAGCCCGTCGCGCCCACGGCGGCGAGGGAATTGCTGCCGGAGAATTTGCCGACCACGATGGTGTCGGCGGCGTTAAACAGCAGCTGCAGCACGCCCGTCGCCGCCAGCGGCAGCGAAAAGCGCAGGATCTGTCCAAACGGCGCGCCCTGCAAAAAGTCGATCTTGCGATCAGCCTGACGGTTCATGGCTCTGTATCCTCCGTTTTGATGTCGATCCACGCCGGAGCGTCCGGCGGCAGAGAAAAATCTGTCCACGGGGCGCACGCGGGCGGCTCGAGGGAAAATTCCAGCGGCTCGTCCGTCTGCGGGTGGAAAAAGCGCAGGCGGTACGACCAGAGCGCAATGGCGCAGCCGTCCTCATCGCCGCGGCCATACTTGCGGTCGCCCACGAGCGGCAGGCCGCGCGAGGAAAACTGCACGCGGATCTGATGCGTCCGGCCTGTGAGTAAGCGTATCTGTACCAGGCTCCTCCCGTTTGCCTGCGCCAGCACGCGGTAAAGAAGCCGGGCGTGCTTCGCCTCCTTGCGCGGCTCCGCCACCACAACGGTCCTGCGCGTGGAGCGGTTGCGCCACAGAAGGTCCCGCAGTTCACCCGCAGGCGCGTCCGGCGCGCCGTGGATGACGGCGAGGTATTCCTTCCGGAATTTGCCGTCACGAATTTGCTCCGACAGCAGTGACGCCGCCATCTGCGAGCGTGCGTAGACCATCACGCCGGACACGGCGGCGTCCAGCCGGTGCACGGTGCGGATGCAGGCGTGTTCGTCGCCCAGCTGCGCGCGCAGCACAGCCGGCAGGCCGTTTTCATCGTCCGTCGACAAAAGCCCCGCGGGCTTGCGGCAGACGAGAATGCGCTCGTCCTGATAGAGGATCGGTACATCCATCCCGCCAGTCTCCTTTTTCGATATGTTGTCCGTAGATTATAGCACTTTCCCCCGCGGCTGTTCAAGTCCACCCCTTAATATTTCTTAAAATCCGGCGCTTTGCGGGATTTTTATGTTACAATGGCAGCAAATCAGAAGGACAGGGGTATTCGTATGGAGCAGACGATCCGCATTCTGGTCGTGGACGACGAGCCGGATATTCGCAACATTCTGCGCATTTTACTCGAGGCCAAGGGCTACAGCGTGGTGGAAGCCAACAACGGCCGCGCTGCCGTGCAGCTCGTGCGGCGGCAGCCGGAGCTGGACCTCATTATTATGGACATTATGATGCCGGAGATGTCGGGTCTGGACGCGAGTGACCGCATCCGTGCGCTCACGGCGGCGCCCATCCTGTTTTTGACCGCGCGCACACAGGAGCGCGACCGGTACGAGGCCTACGCCTCCGGCGGGGACGATTACCTGCCGAAGCCGTTTTCGCAGACGGAGCTGCTCATCCGCGTGGAGGCGCTGCTGCGCCGCTACCGCGTATACAAGGGCAAGAGCACCGAGCAGCAGCTGCGGCCGGGCCTTGCGCTGGATGAGGCCGGGCGGCGCGTCTTATGCGAGGGCGTGCCGGTGGAGCTGACGGAGACGGAGTTTGAAATTTTGCAGTTCCTCGCCCGCCACCGCGGGCAGATCGTCTCGGTCGAGCAGATCTACAACGGCGTGTGGCACGAAAAATATATGCCCTCGTCCACGAACACCGTGATGGTGCACATCGTGAACCTGCGCAAAAAGCTCGAGCGCGACCCCGCGAACCCGCGCCTGATCCGCACCGTATGGGGAAAGGGGTATCAGCTTGACTGAGAAAAAACGCTTTATCCCCCTGCGGCTGCGGCTGCTTGCGATCATGCTGGCGGGGCTGCTGCTGGCGGCGGGGATGTATCTGCTGTGCAGCGCCGTCACGGACGAGGTCATCGTCCGCACCTACATGAGCGAGAGCGCCGTGCGCACGCGCAACACCAAAACGATGCAGCGTTTTCAGAGCTACGTGCAGGAAAACCGCCTGTCCTCGCACGATACCGACGCCATCGCCCGCTGGACGATGGCGGAGAAGGACATCTACATCCTCTTTTACCAGAACCAGCAGCTGGCGCTGGAGGCGGGCTGGTGGGGCATCGACGAAAACGCCGGTGACGAGGCCGCCACGCTCCCGAGCGCGATGGAGCTCTACCCCGTCAGCTTTTCCGACGGCGTGTTTCAGGCCATCATCTACGACTTTTCCGAGCAGACGCTCTATACCGTCGTCACGATCGGCTCGCTCGTGCTGGGCTGCGCGGTGTTCGCGCTGGTGATGCTGCTGTATAACGACCGCATCACCCGCTCCATCATTGCCGTGGGCCATCAGGTCGAACGCATCGGGCAGGGCGATCTGGAGCACGCGATGCAGTCGAGCCGCCGCGACGAGCTGGGCGGGCTGGTGCGCAGCGTGGACGCCATGCGCCGCTCCATTTTGGAAAAAACGCAGGAGGAGGCGCTGGCACGCCAGAAAAACAGCGAGCTCATCACCGCCATGTCGCACGACCTGCGCAATCCGCTCACGGCGCTCATGGGCTATCTGGGCCTTGCCGTGAACGGGCAGTACCGCTCGCAGGACGAGCTGCAGCAGTACATCGCCGCCAGCTACGAAAAGGCGGCGCAGCTGCGCCAGCTGACCGACCGGCTGTTCCGCTACACCACGCTCTACGGCGGCGACGATGTGACGGCGGAGCCTCAGTATTACGACGCGCACATTCTCGTCGAGCAGCTGACCGGCGAGGTCGCGGCCACGCTGGAGCAGTACGGCTTCACCGTCCGCACCGCCATCGGGCCGCTTTCGTGCAGCGTGTGTCTGGATATGCTGCTCTTAAAGCGCGTGACCGACAATCTGCTCGACAACATCCGCAAATACGCAGACCCCGCGCAGCCGGTGCACATCGCCGCGCAGCGCGACGGCGCGTGGCTGTCGCTGTGCATGGACAACGCCGTCCGCCGCGACCCCGACCGCACGCAGAGCAACCGCATCGGTCTGCGCGCGTGCCGGAAGCTGCTGGAGCAGATGCACGGGCAGTTCGTCACCCATGAAGAAAACGGGCGCTTCTGCGCCGAGCTGCTCATCCCCGCTGGCGACGCGGCGGCAGCAGAGGAACAACCCCCCACGGAATAAGGAGGACCGCTATGAAAAGAAACACACCCATCCGTCTGCTGGCGCTCATTCTGGCGCTGGCGATGCTGCTGTGCGGCTGCGCCGCGGGCAGCAAGCAGGACCCGGCGTCGCCCGACGCGAGCGGCAGCCAGAAAACAAACGGCAGCGCGGCGGCAAGCGAGCTTGCCAGCCAGTACACCTACACCGCCAAATATTTTAACGCCCCCAGCGCCGCGCAGTATATCCGTACCAGCTGCATGGCGGACGGTGCGCTCTACCTCGCCGCTTCGCAGCAGGGCGAAATGCGCACCTACACCGACGAGGCAAGCGGCGAAAGCTACCAGTATAACGAGACCGGCTATCAGGTCTACAAAATGGACCTTGCGGCCGGCGAATCGACGCCCGTCGGCGCGCTGATCTCCGATCCGCAGGAGGCCGATGCCGAGGGCTGGAACACCTCGCAGGACCTGTTCGACCTCCAGCCGGGCAAGGACGGCTCTGTGTGGCTGTTTTTGAACGTCAACCGCTCGCGGCTGAATCTGCCGGAGAATTTCGACCCCGAGACCGATGACCGCTATAGCTACTACGAGGACGGCGGCACCGTCATCCGCGCCATGGAGCTGGCGGCGGACGGCAGCATCAGGCAGGACCTCTCCCTCGACCCGGGCGAGACAGCAAGACCGCAGGCAGGCGACTACGTCTCCTTCTATCCGCAGCGCGTGCTCATCGCAAACGACGGCTCGTTCGCCTGCTCGTCCGACCAATACGCGTACCTGTGGAGCGCCGACGGCACGCTGGCCGCGGTGCTCGACAATGAAAGCTATGCCGACTTAAAGCGTCTGAACGCCGACACCATCGGCGTCACGAGCTATACGGGCGACAGCATGAGGTTCCAGGCGCTCGACACCGCGTCGAAGAGCTGGGGCAAGACCATCACACTGCCGGACAGCGCGTGGAATCTTCTGCCTGGAAACAGCCAGTACGACTTCTTCTACAACAACGGCACCGCCCTGTATGGCTATAAGACCGACAGCGGCAAGGAAGAAAAGCTCGTGGACTGGCTCGCCTGCGACGTGAACAGCGACTCCCTCAACGGCACCTACGTTCTGGATGACGGCCGCGTGTGCGCCATCCTGCGCGACTCGACCGCCAACTACGGCTACTACATCGGCGGCATGACCGTCTCCACCGCGACGGACGACGCTCCCGGCTCCCCGGGCGCGAGCGCGTCCGGCTGGCAGGTCGCCGTGCTCACGCCGACCGACGCGGCAGCTGTGACGGAAAAGCAGGAGCTGACGCTCGCGTGCCTGTATCTGCCCTCGACGCTGCGCGCCCAAATTCTCGCCTTTAACCGCGCGAGCGACAAATACAGGATTGTCGTGCGTGATTATTCGGAGTATAATACGGACGAGGACTACACCGCAGGTCTCACCAAGCTCAACACCGAGATCCTCTCCGGCAATGTCCCCGATATGATCTGCACCAACCAGCTGCCCGTGGCGCAGTACGCCGCCAAGGGCGTGCTGGAGGAGCTGTGGCAGTACATCGACGCCGACCCCGAGCTCTCCCGCGACCAGCTTCTTACGCAGCCGCTGGAGGCGATGCAGACCGGGGACGGGCTGTATCAGATCACCGACTCGTTCGCCATCTCCACGGCGGTGGCGCTTGGCAAGGTCGTGGACGGCTACGACAAGTGGACGGTGGAGGCGGCAAAGGACGCGCTGACAAAGCTCCAGCCCGACGCGACCTACTTTAACGTCACCTACGCCAAGTCGGACGTGCTGAGCCAGTGCGTGTCGCGCACGGCAGGCGACTTTGTGGACTGGCAGACGGGCAAGTGCTCGTTCGACAGCCCGGAGTTCGCCGCCCTGCTGGAGTTTGCCAACAGCTTCCAGGATACGTTTGATTACGAGCACTTCGACTGGAGCGACTATGTGGACGACAGCCTGCGCATCGCAAACGGCGAGCAGCTCGTCGCCCCGGCGTATATCTCGTCGTTTGACGACCTGCGCTATTACGACGGCGTGCTCAAGGGCGACACCCGCTACATCGGCTGGCCCACCGGCAGCGGCGAGGGCGGCACGGTGTTTGAGCCGGGCACGTCCCTGGCCATGACCACCCGCTGCGCCGACAAGGACGCCGCGTGGCAGTTCATGCGGGTGCTGCTGGACGATACGCTCTCCGACATCTACACCCTACCCATCAACCGCACGCTGTTTGACATGGCGGCGAAGGAAGCCATGACGCCCGAGTATGAGACCGACGACAACGGCAACTACATCCTCGACGAAAACGGCAACAAGATCGAGTCCAGCCAGGGCGGCATGAGCATGGGCGGCGGCGAAATGGTGGAGTTCTATGCCGTGACGCAGGCGCAGTACGATCAGCTCCTCGCGCTGATGGACTCCGCCAGCGGCACCACGAGCTATGACATGAACATCAACAGCATCATCACCGAGGAGACCGGCGCGTATTTTGCCGGTGAAAAGAGCGTGCAGGACACTGCCGCGGCGATCAACAACCGCGTAGGTCTGTACGTCGCGGAGCAGCGGTAACTTTTTTACAAGCCCCCGGAGCAGCCCTCGCTGCTCCGGGCATATGCGATCCTAAGGAGGGACGCCCATGCGCCCGAAGCTCAAAAAACTCAACAACAAGCTGCGCGATCTTCTGCACTCGATGTATTTTTCCGGCCCGAGCTTTCTGGGAATGCTTGTGTTTTTCATCGTGCCGTTCGGCGTGGTCGTGTACTACTCGTTCATCACCGGCGCGATGGACAGCAGCTTTGCGGGGCTCAAAAACTACGTAAATGTCCTCAATAACGAGGCGTTCAAGATCGCGGTGCGCAATACGGCGGTATTCTCCGCGCTGGCGGTGCCGCTGGCGGTGGTCTTATCGCTGGCGCTGGCGCTGATGCTGGAGGCGCGCATCCCCATGAAAAGCCAACTGCGCACGTTCTTTTTAAGCCCGATGATGGTGCCCATCGCGTCCATCATTCTGGTGTGGCAGGTGCTGTTTCACTATAACGGCGTGATGAACGAATTCATCGCCCTGTTTGGAGCAGACAAGATCGACTGGCTCAAGTCCGACTACTGCCTGCTCGTGATCGTGCTGCTGTTTTTGTGGAAAAACCTCGGCTACAACATGATCCTCTTTATGGCGGCGCTCAACAACATCCCCAGGGAGATGCTGGAGGCGGCGGAGGTCGAGGGCGCGTCCGGCTGGTATCAGCTCATCCACATCAAGCTGCGGTTTCTGTCGCCCACGGTGCTGTTTGTGACGATCCTGTCCATCATCAACTCGTTCAAGGTCTTTCGCGAAATTTACCTGCTCACGGGCGACTACCCCTATACGGGGCTTTACATGATGCAGCACTTTATGAACAACATGTTCAATAACCTCGACTATCAAAAGCTCTCGGCGGCGGCGGTGCTGCTGGCGCTGGTCATCATCGTGCTCATCGCCATCCTCTTCGCGGTGGAGAACTACTTCGGAAAGGATGTGGAGGGATGAAGAAAAAACGCTATTTTTCCCGCGGTGTGCTGACGCTGCTCGCCTTCGCGTTCGCGATCCTGTTCCTGCTGCCAACGGTACTGACGATCACGAACTCGTTTATGACGCAGAGCGAGATCACCGCCAACTACGGGCAGATCTTTCAGAACGCCTCCTCCGGAGCCAAGAGCTTCATCGCCAAGACCATCAACCTCAAATTCATCCCCGACAAGGTCAGCTTCAGTCAGTATTTTACGGTGCTGCTCAAAAGCCCGGACTATCTGCTGAAATTCTGGAACACGGTCATTCTGGTGGTGCCGATCGTGCTGGCGCAGCTCATGGTCGCGTCTATCGCGGCCTACGGCTTTACGCGCTGGCGCGGCAAGGTGCGCGACGGCATCTTCTTTGCCTACGTCATTCTGATGCTCATGCCGTATCAGGTGACGCTGGTGCCGAACTATCTGGTGAGCGACTGGCTCGGCATCCTCAACACCCGCTGGGCCATCATCCTGCCGGGCGCGTTCGCGCCGTTTTCGGTGTTTCTGCTCACAAAATTCATGCGCCGCATCCCCAAGGCGCTCATCGAGTCGGCCAAGCTGGACGGCGCGGGCGAATGGCAGATCTTCTGGAACATCTGCCTGCCGCAGTGCCGCAGCGCGCTGTATTCCATCGCCATTCTGGTGTTCATCGACTACTGGAACATGGTCGAGCAGCCGCTGATCCTGCTGCCGAATGCGGATATGCAGCCGCTTTCGGTGTATCTTTCCAAAATTAACGCGGGCGAGATCGGCGTAGCGTTCGCCGTGGCGGTCATTTACATGATCCCCGGGCTGCTGCTGTTTTTGCACGGTGAGGCATATCTGGTGGAGGGCATTGCCTACTCCGGCTCGGTGAAAGGATAAGAGGTGCAAGCTATGGAAATGAAAGTCAAACGCAGAGAATGGGTCAAGACCGCTGCCATCATCTTTTTGGCGGTGCTGCTGGTGCTGACGTTTTTCTCGAATACCATTATGAACTACTCCCTGCCGGAGGTGGCCACGCAGAGCGTTGAGTCCGGCAGCATCAACGCGAAGATCCGCGGAACCGGCACCGTAGCGGCCAACGAGTCGTATGAGGTGACGGTGGAGCAGTCGCACAAGGTCGCGAGCGTTTTGGTCAAGCAGGGGCAGCAGGTCAAGGTGGACGACGTGCTCTTCCGCTTTGAGGGCGGCGAGAGCGACGAGCTGAAGGCCGCACAGGACGCGCTGGATCAGGCGGAGCAGGGCTATGAAAAGAGCCTGATCGAGGCCGGCAACGCCGCTGCCAAGGAAAACCGCGAAATTCAAAAAGCCCGCGACGCCTATAACGAAGCCCTGGCGGTGTATCAGCAGTACAGCACCATGAGCGCGACGCAGATCGCCACCAAGCTGGCAGAGGCGGAGATCAAGCTGAAGGATTTGCAGACGGAGAGTTCACAGGCGGACACGGATTATACGAATCTGAGCACGTCCACGGAATACACCGAAGCCAAAAGTAATTTGAGTTCCTTGCAGGCGAATGTGGATTCTCTCAGCGCCAAGGTGGAAGAGTATCAGGCACAGCTTGATAAGCTCCAACAGGGCGAAAATGTACAGAATCAGATCGCGCAGAAAAAAAGCGAGTTGGCTTCCGCACAAAGCGAACTGGACGCAGCTCTGAAAAACTCTACATATCAGGCACTTTCTGATCTGGCTGGCGGCAAGGATTCTTACATGAGCATCTACGTTTCCAATCACGAGCAGCTCAAAGCGCGCATTATGGAAGAAGATCTTGCTGAAACGGACGCTGAGGCGCAGTCGCTTGCCGAAGAAATGACAGCAGCGTACAGCACCGCGCAGGAAAAGCGACAGGCTGTGGACACGCTTTCGCAGGACCTTTCCGAATTACAGCAGTCGCAGAGCAATTATGATTCTTATGATGCTATCAATAGTAAACTCACTTCCGCACAGCGTGACCTGCGCGACGCAGAATCCGACCTGAGCAGTGCACAGCGCACCATCCGCCGCTACGACAAGGATCTGGAAGCGCTGAAGGACACCAAGGACACGCTCGCCCAGCAGGTGACTGACCAGCAGGCAGAATATGACAAGCTCTCCAAGGCCTCGTCTGCCGCCTCCACGATGAAGTCCGCAAAGGATACGCTCGAAAACCTTGTGTTTGAGCAGAATCTTGCCGATTCGGCGAGCGTGGACATGAAGGCGGCGAAGGAGTCCATCGAAAAGCAGCGGGAGAACGTCGAAAAGCTCAAAAAGGCGGCGGAGGGCGGCGAGGTCAAGTCGCCGGTGAACGGTACCATCTCGTCCCTGTCCGTCTCCGCCGGCCAGACGGCCAACGCCGGCACGGCGCTGGCCACCATCGACGTGACCGACCGCGGCTACACCCTCAAGATCCCCGTGACGAACGAGCAGGCGAAGAAGGTCACCATCGGTGAGCAGGCGGAGCTGGTCAACTACTGGTGGGGCGGCGACGACATCACCGCCACGCTGGAGTCCATCGGCACCGATCCCGCGAACCCCGGCAAGGGCAAGCAGCTGACATTCCGGCTGAACGGCACGGTGGAGCCGGGGCAGAGCATTACGCTGTCCATCGGGCAGAAGAGCGCGAACTATGACTGTCTCGTCCCCAATTCCGCCGTGCGCAGTGATAACAACGGCTCGTTCGTGCTGCTCGTCACCTCGAAGAGCAGCCCCCTCGGCAACCGCTACACCGCCACGCGCGTATCCGTGAACGTGCTGGCGTCTGACGATACCAGCACCGCCGTGACGGGCCTGTCCGCGGGTGATTTCGTGCTGACCACGTCCAGCAAGCCCGTATCCTCCGGGATGCAGGTGCGGCTGGCGGATGAGAGCTGAGATGGGCGGCGGCAAATTTCTGCGCGGCGGCAAACGGCCGCGCCTGAGCACGCGTCAGCTCGTTTTGCTGATCCTCGCGGGCGTGCAGCTGATCCTCGCAGGGCTGTGCGCACTGGGGCTGCACCGCGTGCGCCATACGCTCATCACGCAGTCGGCGGCCGCGGCATGGCGCGGTGAGAGCGAGATGCGCTTTGCGCAGCTGTCGGTGTTCCTGCCGAACGATGATCTCGCCACGGAGGACGACATCCGCACGTTCCGGCAGACGCTCGATTCGTCGCTCGTCACGGCCTCGCTCGAGGCGCCGGAGGGCGGCAGCCTCTATGACGACGCCTACTCCGGCACGGCGAGCCTGACCGTGGAAAATGGAAAAAAATCCGTCAGCGTCAAGACGCTCGGCGTGGGCGGGGACTTTTTCCTGTTCCATCCGCTGCGGCTGCTCTCCGGCAGCTACCTGACGGCGAACGATTTTATGCGTGACCGCGTGGTGCTGGATGAAAACCTCGCCTGGGCGCTGTTTGGCAGCAGCGACGTGACAGGGCTGAGCGTGACCATCAACGGCCTGCAATACCCCATCGCGGGCGTGGTGGCGCGTGAGGACGATTTCGCCACCAAAAAGGCGTATACTGACGACGTGGGGATGTTCATGTGCTACGAAGCGCTGAACGCCATCTCCGAGACGAAGCTCTCGTGCTATGAGCTCGTCGCGCCGAATATGGTCAGCGGCTTTGCCTACGGGCTGCTGCAGGAGAAGTTCAAGCCCGACGGCGGCGTGATTGTGGAGAACAGCAAGCGCTTTTCCACGTTCAGCCTCATCGACATCCTGCTGGATTTCGGCACGCGGTCGATGAATGAAAAGGGCGTTCTGTATCCCTATTGGGAGAACGCCGCGCGGATGTGCGAGGACTACGCCGCGCTGTACCTGTTGGGGCTGGTGCTGTTTCTGATCTACCCCATCGTGCTGGCGATCGTGTGGCTTGTGAAGTTCCTCCGCCGCACCGCCGAACGCGTCAGCGAAGAGGTCGCCGAGACCGTGGAGCAGAAGATCGAGGAAAACAAAGAAAAGCACTACACCCGAACCGGAATATAACAAACATCCCCGCCCCGGCAGCCGCCGGGGCGGGGATGTTTTAAGTAAGAGGTAAGAGTGAAAAGTGAAGAAGTAAGCACATACTGCCGAATCCCCGACGCAGCGGCGAAACGCAGGCACCCCATACCTTCCCCTCGGGGAAGGTGCCCCCGAAGGGGGCGGATGAGGGCCGGGGAGCATTTGCGATTTGCTTTGCAGTTGTTCCAAAACGCAACTGCTCCCCGACCCTCATCAGTCTGCTCCGCTTCGCTCCGCAGCCAGCTTCCCCCAGGGGAAGCCAAGGGGTGCATCCCGCTCTGGGGTGCGTGCAAAGGCCACGGCTGCCACCCAGCGGGAGGGGCAAGCCCCTCCCCTACGTTACGACGAAAGGTCGAGGGTGCGGCGGTGGTCGATGGGGGGCGGGCAGGGTAGAACCCCGCCCCTACGGCATCCAGGGTGGTGCGGTGTGCGGGCCGATGTGGTCATCGGCCCCTACAAAATGCGGTGTATGTCTCTGCGGCATGACTTTGAAAGCGCGCAACACCCCCGCCGGGGATCCGGCGGGGGTGTTCTTATCTCTTCTGCTCCAGCACCTTCAGCACGTGCTGGAATTCTTCGGGGAGGGGACAGGTGACGGTCACGGGCTGGTCGGTGCGGGGGTGCAGGAACGTCAGCTCGCGGGCGTGGAGACATTGCGTGCTCTGGCCGAGCTCCGGCTTTTTGTGGCCGTAGACCGTGTCGCCCAGGATCGGGTGGCCGAGGGACGCCATGTGCACGCGGATCTGGTGCGTGCGCCCGGTCTCAAGCCTGCACTGCACATACGTATAGCCCGGATAGCGCGCCAGCACCTGCCAGTGCGTTACGGCGGGCTTGCCGTCCGCGCGGACGGCCATTTTCTTGCGGTCATTTTTGTCGCGCGCGATGGGCGCGTTCACCGTGCCCGCGTCCTCGCGGAGCGTTCCGCAGACGATGCACACATACGTCCGCGCCAGCGTGTGATCCTGCAGCTGGGCGGCGAGCTTCTGGTGCGCAAAGTCGTTCTTCGCCACGATCAGAAGGCCCGATGTGTCCTTGTCGATGCGGTGGACGATGCCGGGCCGCAGTGCGCCGCCCACGCCGGAGAGCGAGTCCTTGCAGTGGTACAGCAGGGCGTTGACGAGCGTGCCCTCCCAGTGGCCTGCCGCGGGGTGCACGACCAGCCCCTTGGGCTTGTTGATGACGATGACGTCCGCGTCCTCATACACAACATCCAGCGGCATATCCTCCGCCTGTGCACGGGCTGGCTGCGGCGCCGGGAGCGTCAGCTCCAGCACGTCGCCGGGGCCGACACGGGCGTTTTTCTTCGCGGCCGCGCCGTTGAGCACGACCCGCCCCTCCTCACACAGCCGCTGCGCGGCGCTGCGGGAGACCTCCGGAGCCAGCCGCGCGATGCACACGTCCACGCGCTCGCCCGCGCGGTCAGGCAGGATCGTCATGGCTGGCGCCCTTTTTCGGCTTGTCGGATAAAAATCCGCGGTCGAAGATCAGAATGTACAAGATCAGAACGACCGCCGGGACGGTGATGAAAATATCCGCGACGTTGAACGTGGAAAACCACGGCACGCAGATCATGTCGATGACCTGCCCGGTGGCCACGCGGTCGATGAGATTGCCGATCGCACCGCCGGTGATGGCCGCGACGCACCACAGCTCCGGCTTTTTCGTGATGTGCTTTTTGGCAATGGCCCAGATAACGAGCGCCACGAACAGCACACCCACCACCACAAACAGCCACCGCGCGCCCGAGAGCATCGACAGCGCCATGCCGTCATTCGTGGTATAGCGCAGCTCGAGCCAGCCGGGGATGAGTACGTTCGCGGCATCCGCCAGCTGCGCGGCGGCCAGCGCCTTGGTCCACTGGTCGAGCGCGACGATCGCCGCGGCGAACAGCGTCAGATAAACATACAGCACGCTTTTTCCTCCTCGTTATCGCGCGTTGTAGCGCTCGATGCCCTTGCCCAGCAGCTCGATGGCCCGCGCACTGTCGTGGCAGTTGAGCACATACGCGATGCGGATCTCGTCGCGGCCCTTGCCGGGCGTCTGGTAAAAGCTCGCGCCGGGGGCGAACATGACCGTCTCGCCCGCGTCGTCAAATTCCTCCAGCAGCCACTGCTGGAAGCGGTCGGCGTCGTCCACGGGCAGCTTGGCCATTAAGTAAAACGCGCCCTGCGGGCATTCGCACACCACGCCGGGGATGGCCTTGAGCGCGGCGACCACGGTGTCGCGCCGCCGCCGGTATTCCTCGCGCACGGCGTCAAAATAGTCCGGCTTTACGGTATACAGTGCCGCCGCCGCGACCTGATCGAGCGTGGCCACCGACAGCCGCGCCTGGCAGTATTTGAGCGCGTGCGCCATAAATTCCG
The DNA here is from genome assembly GCA_934631005.1 of uncultured Oscillospiraceae bacterium. Classification (GTDB taxonomy): domain Bacteria; phylum Bacillota; class Clostridia; order Oscillospirales; family Oscillospiraceae; genus CAG-170. The sequence continues at coordinate 45,546 of CAKTXA010000014.1, read as the reverse complement.
CGTTTTTGCTGATCAGGCAGCCGATGCGCGCGCCGCAGGCGGAAAACCGCTTGGACGCCGAGTCGATGAGGATGAGGTTTTCATACCCCCGCCCCAGCTGCAAAAACGACGCCAGCGGCTCGCCGGAGTAGACGAACTCGCGGTACACCTCGTCGCAGATGAGGAACAGACCGTGCTCGACGGCGACATCCAGCAGCATCTCCATCTGCGCCCGCGTGAGCACCACGCCGGTGGGATTGCCGGGGTTCGTGACCATGATGGCGCGGGTGCGCGGCGTGATGCACGCCTCCACACGCTCACGCGCGGCGTAGAAATAGCCCTCGTGCGGGTCGGTGGGGATGGGATGGATGCTGGCCCCGGTCGTGGCGACAAAGGTGTTGTAGTTCGGGTAGAACGGCTCGGGGATGATGATCTCGTCGCCCTCGTCCAGAATGCAGCTCGCCGCGATCTGCAGCGCCTCGCTGCCGCCGGTGGTGATGAGCACATCGCCCTCCGCCAGCGCCACGCCGATGCACCCGTAATAGTCCCGGATGGCCGCAATGAGCGGCGGGATGCCGGGCGACGGGGCGTACTCCAGCACCGTCTGGTCGAACGCGCGCACGGCGTCAAACAGCACCTGCGGCGTTTCGATGTCGGGCTGGCCGATGTTCAGATGGTAGATCTTTTTACCCGCCGCCCGCGCCGCCACCGCGTAGGGGTGGAACTTGCGCATGGGGGATAGGGAACATTTTTGCACTTTCTCGGAAAATTTCATAAAAAGACCTCTCTGATAAGATAAAATAACGGCTTATTCGGCCTTCGGCGCGGCATTGCCGCCGCCGTTCCCGCCACCGCGGCGTCCACGGCTTCGTCTGCGGCGATTGCCGGACTTTTCGCCGGACGGCTTTTCACCGGCGGGCCTTTCAGTGCCCGCGGGCTTCTCGGCTGCCGGCTTTTCGCCCGCCGGACGGGTGCTTCCGCCGCCCTCGCCCTTGCCGCCGCGTCCGCGGCTGCGTCTGCGGCGGCGCAGCCTTTCGCCCTCGCCGGACGGCTGCTGCATCGCCGCGCGCAGCGGCGTAGACTCCAGCAGCGGCTCCTTCTCACCGGAGGAGTAGATCAGCTCCGGCATCGGGTCGTCGTCCACAGGCTTTTGCACCTTGTGGGGCTTGGACGAGATGGGGGCCAGATCCTTCGGGATGGGCGGATCGTTCTTGCGCGCCTTGCCGCTTCGCAGCACGCAAATATCGCAGTTGTGATAGCAGCCGATGGTCTCAGGGTGATCCTCCATGCGCACCTTCACGCACTGGCGGAGCAGACTCACCTCGGTCACGGTGCCGCGCCCGTCGGGCGTGTCGACGAACGACTCGTTCTTCGGCGCGGTCTTCAGCAGGTCCTCATACGCCTCCTGCTCGTATTTCAGGCAGCACATCAGCCGCCCGCACGCGCCGGAAATTTTGGTGGGATTCAGACTGAGGCTCTGCGTTTTGGCCATCTTGATGGATACCGGCTCAAAGTCCGGCAAAAATTCGCGGCAGCAGAACGGGCGGCCGCACACGCCGAGCCCGCCGACCATCTTCGCCTTGTCGCGCACGCCGATCTGGCGCAGCTCGATGCGCGTGCGGAACGCCGTGGCCAGGTCCTTCACCAGCTCCCGGAAGTCCACGCGCGCGTCGGCGGTGAAGAAAAACAGGATCTTGCTGCCGTCAAACGCGCACTCGGCGGAGACGAGCTGCATGTCCAGCCCCCGGTCGGCGATCTTCTGCTGGCAGACGGAGAACGCGCGCTTTTCGCGCTCCTCGTTCTGCGTGTTCACGCGCTCATCCTGCGCCGTGGCCAGCCGCAGCACCCTGCGCAGCGGAGCCACGACCTCCGAGGCCGGGATCTCGTGATTGCCCAGCGTGCAGATGCCGAACTCCACGCCGCGCGACGTGTCGATGATGACATGGTCGCCCGCGGTGAGCGTCAGCGCGCCGGGGTCAAAAAAGTAGGTTTTCGCGTTGTTGCGGAAGCGGATATCCGCCACCGTCACGGTCATTTTGCGCGGCGCTTCGGCCGCCTGCGGCGTCTCGGCGGGCACGTCTGCAGTCTGCACCGCCGCGGCCGTCTGCGGGGCTGCGGCGTCCTGCGGCGTCTGCTCGGCCGCCTGCGCCGTGATCTTCGTTTCGTCCATGGTATCTCCTGTCCGCTGCCGAACTGGCAGCCTTGTTATCTCAGTTTGGCGCTCAGCCAGCTGGTGATCGCGCCGGTGTTGACATTGGCGTCGAGCAGCTCCGTGCCGCGCCGGACGCACTGCGCCGCCGCAAGCAGCTGTGCGCCGGTGCGTTTGGCGCACAATGCCGCCGCCTCGGGTGAGGCCGCGGGTGCGCCGGAGGATGCCGCCAGCGCCTGCGTGAGCAGTCTGCGCCACTCCAGCAGCACCGCCGCCAGCTCCGGGCGCTTCGCCTTTTCCAGCGGCAGCAGCACCCGCAAAAGCCCCAGCCGGTCGCCGGAGGCGTAGCACGCGGCGAACCGCGCTGTCTCCTCGCGCCATACGCTGCCCGTCAGATGCTCCGCCGCCTGCCCCAGAAAGCCGCCGGAGGCGTCATACGCCGCGCGGAGCGTGGCATCGTCGCGATCGGGGAAGTGCGCGCGCAGATAGTCCATCGCCTGCGCCTGCGGCACGGCGGAGAGATTCAGCTGCACCGCGCGGCTGCGGATGGTGGGCAGCAGCGCGCCGGGATTCGTGGCCAGCAGCAGGAACGCCGCGTACTGCGGCGGCTCTTCCAGCAGCTTTAACAGCGCGTTCTGCGCCGCCGGGCCCAGATCCTGCGCGCGGGGGATGATGTAAATTTTGCGCTTTCCCTCGTTGGGGCGGATGAACGCGTCGGCGCGCGCGGCGCGCACGGTCTCGACGCTGACGGTCTTCTTGCCGGGGTCGTCCACGGTGATGACGTCCGGGTGCTGGTTTGAGAACACCTTGCGGCACGCCGTGCACGCATGGCACGGGACGTCCCCGCCGCCGGTGCACTGCATCGCCGCCGCCAGAATGGCCGCCAGCGTCCGCTTGCCCGAGCCCGCGGGGCCCGCGATCAGGTAGCAGTGCGAGACCTTTCCGGCGGCAAACGACGCGCTCAGCCGCTGCCGCAGCGCCTCATTGCCGTAAAAACCGTCAAATCGCATCGTAAACACCCCTGCTCATGCGCATACTACTCTCCTAACTTACAAGTATAGCATAATTTCGCCCGCCGCGCCACAGTTTTTTCGCCCGCGCAGAAAAATGGGCGGCAGGACCTCCCTGCCGCCCGGTGTGGTGACGCTTTAGTTTTCCATCTGCTTGCCGAGGAAGCCCGCCACGGTCTGAACGAGCTTCTGCTCCGCCTCGCCCAGCTCCGCGTCGCCGCCCTCCAGCAGCAGCGCCACGCAGCCCATCAGATCGCCCTCGGACAAGACCGGCGCGGCCACGGCCACGCGGTAGCGGTCAAACCCGTCGAGGATCGGCAGCGGCGCGGCCCCGCCCGGCGCGCGGTAGACCTTGCGGGCCTCCATCAGCTGGATGAGCTCCTGCGAGATGCGCTTGTCGGCCAGCTCGCGCCGCGGCGCGCCGGCCACGGCGATGATGGAGTCGCGGTCGCACACCACGGCGATGTGGCCGGTGTTCTTGCCGATGGACTCGCAGATCTGCGCGGCCGAGTCCGTCAGGTCCCCCATCGGCGAGTATTTCTTAAAAATGACCTCCCCGTCCTTTTCCGTATAGATCTCCAACGGGTCGCCGCTGCTGATAACACTGACACGGAAAACTTTGTCCTCATGGTTTTTAGAGGATTGAATCAGCGTATTTTCGATATTTTCCGTGCCTTGCTTAAAATTTACGGCGTCCTCCGGGAGCGTGCCGGTCTTGAGCAGGCTGTCAATGTCCGCCTTGAGCTGCACCTCGATGTGATCCTCATAGACCCGAATTTTTTCGATCATCAGATTCAGGTCATTGCGGTCAAGCGTCGGCTTTTCCAGAATGTCGTGAAATACATCCATTGCCGTTTTTGCCACGCGGTTGATGCGGATGATGGTGTTTCGTTTGTCACTGGCAAATTCGATCTGGTGCTGAATGCCCGCAATGCGCTGCGTCAGTTCCGCTTCCAGCTCGTCGTAGGTTTCCTCCAAAAGTTCTTCCTGCTCCGGGTGCTTCATGATGTCGCGGATGCGCTGGCGCTTCGTCGCTTTCAGCTCCTCCTGTTTCTCAAACAGCAAGACTTCCAGATTTTCTTCCGTGCGCTTCGTCTCCGCAATGTCGGCCTGCTCTTTCTCCAGATCGGCGTTCAGCCGTTCGAGCATACTGCTGGAATTGTCACGGACTTTCCGCACATAGTCCTTGACCAGCGCGTCGAGCGTTTCCACGCGGATATGGTGACTCGTGCATCCCTTGAGGCCGCGCCGATGATACGTCCCACAGGTGTAAGCGGGCGCTAAATCGCTCCGGCTCATGGCGAACATCGGACTGCCGCAGTCGCCGCAGACGAGAAGACCCGAGTACACGTTGTCGTTGACCTTGACCCCGCGATAGTTGTTTGTCGAGCGGCTTTCGCGCAGCGCGCGCACGGTCGCAAATGTGCGGTAGTCGATGATCTCCTGATGGTGGTGCTCAAAGACGCGGTGCTCGCGCTCGTCCAGCTTGCGGTCTGTGCCATTGATCTTGACGCGCGTGAATTTTCCCTGCCGCAGTGTGCCGATATAAAAATCGTTATCTAAAATTCCCTGCACCGTGACGATTGCCCATGCTGCTTTCGTCTTGCGGCGGACAGGCTCACCCGCGGCGGCGCGGCGCTCACACTCGGACATCCGCGGCGTGGGCACGTTGTTGTCCGTCAGATAGTTGGCAATTTTCTTGTAGCCCCAGCCGTCCAGATATAATCTGAAAATCGTCCGGATGACCTCGGCTTCGGTCGGCACGACCTCAAAGATCTGCTGCTTGTTCAGAATATAGCCATACGGCGCGGCGCAGAGCCAGCGCCCCTCCTCCTGCCGCCGCTTCACGACGCTGCGCACCTTTTTCGACGTGTCTGTGACCGGCATTTCGTTGATGAGAAATTGAAACTGGATTTTCAGCCAGTCGTCGTCATTCGGGAAATCAATGTTATCGCCGATCGAAATGATCCGCACGCCCGCGTCGCGTAAATCCTCCAGCTCTACCAGTCCCCGCGAGTTGCGGCGGGAGAAGCGCGAGAAGTCCTTGACGATGAGAATGTCGTATTTATGGGACATGAGCCCCCGGCGCATCTCCTGATACCCCTCGCGCTGCTCGAAGGTGTAGCCGGAGCGGTCGCGGTCCTCAAAAAACGTCAACGTGCTGTTTGGAAAGTGCGTTCTTACAAAGTCCGAAAGAATGGACTTCTGGTTTTCGATCGACACATTGTCGCGGTCGAGCTCTTCATCGACCGAAATGCGGGCATACCCCGCAATGTCAAAGCGTTCAATCATGCTCATTCACCCTTGAGATACTTTTCCATCTGGCGGTCAAACTCGGAGATGTATGCGGCGTCCTGTTTTTTGCGGAACTCCTCGTAAATCGCGCCGACCTTTTTTGCCGCCGCCTCCCGCGAAATATGGCCTTTTCCGTCCAGCACGTTCCGGCGGTTGTTGGTCAGGAAGCGGTCGGTTTCGTTCAGCCAGTCCTGCATGGACATCAACTGCTCATCCTCCGCCATCAGCTCGGCGTAGTCGATGAACATGGTCACCAGCCGGTTCAGACGGGACAGCTCTTTCTCATTCAGGTAGTTCTTCGCCACCAGCGTGTCGCTTTTCAGAATCTTCCCATCCGGCGCGCCCTTCCATGTGGTAAGCCCCATCGTAGGGCTGTCCAGCGTCGCCCGCTCGGAAATCAGCTCCGCGGCAGTCTTGCCGGTAACGGCGTAATGCAATTTGTTCTGCACGAATGCGTAAAAGACTTTCGTCGTGTCGCTGTTTTTGTCGTAGTCATAGCTGCACTGCTCAAACACGTCCGCAATTTTCTGATAGGCTCGGCGCTCACTGGCGCGAATCTCCCGGATGCGCTCCAGCAGCTCGTCAAAGTAATCCTTGCCAAACGGACGGCCGTTTTTCATCAGCTCGTCGTTGAGCACGAAGCCTTTCTGAATGTACTCCTTCAGCGTCTTCGTCGCCCACTGGCGAAACCGCGTGGCCTTTTTGGAGTTCACACGGTAGCCGACGGCGATGATGGCGTCGAGGTTATAAAAATTGGTGGGCTTCGTAGAAAATTCGGAAATCCCGAATTTTCTCATGCAGGATCCTTTGTCCAGTTCCTCCTCTTCGAAGATGTGTGACAAATGCTCACTGATATTGGATTTACTGGAGTCAAACAATTCTGCCATGCCAACCTGCGTCAGCCAGAATGTTTCGTCCATAAATACAACGTTTACAAATTCTTTTCCATTTTCGTCGCTGTAAAGAAGAACTTCTCCCTGATTGATGATCTCATTTCCCATCTGTATTCTCCTCTTAGGTTTCACTTGCATTTTCAACTGGTGACATTTTGTCAGCAGTTGAATGTTTCCGTTTCCCTACTGTGTATCTCATCATACGGCGCGGTCATAAATATCTACCATTAAATTTTGTATTTACAGATAATATTGTACACCATTTAGATAGGGATTGCAAGACAAAATGCATACCATGCGCGTTCGTAATTTGTCTGCGGCTGCATACGTTCGCTTGCAGGGTGGACATACTTTTGATATAATAATAAAAAACTGCGGCAAAGGAGGCAGAACGATGGTAAACGGATGGATCATGCGCGGAGATACTGCAGTTGCGTCCTTTCATGGCAGAGTTGTAACGCCGATTCTGCCGGAGCGATGCCCGCTTTGCTTTCAAAAGGGCGGCGATCTTGAAGCGTGGCTGGAATCAAGAGCCATTGACCGGCACCGCACAAACAGCAGGATCCTGAAACGGATTCTGCGTCTCGGCGATACGTCCGACCTGAACACGGCGCTTCATGTGCATGGCGCAACGATCACGGACAATTACTGGGTCAAGACGAAGGATGAAGCCGGTCTTACATGGGCAGACGTCGGCTTCCGCGAAAACTATTTTGCCGACCTCGCGCTCAGCGGCCGGTTCAGCAGCTTTGCAAAGAATTACACGCCAGAGGAGCTGCGCACAGCGACGCCGGAACTGACGAACATCGGCAGCTACGAAAAATGCTGGCGGCAGCAAGATGGCCGTTGGGTCATGGTGAAAAGCGGAACGCCGGAAGAGCATTTTTCCGAGATTTTCACGGCGGCGCTCGGCAAGCATCTCGGCTTTGACATGGCGGAGTATGCGCTGGACGGTGCCTATGTCATTTCAAAGGATTTTACGGAAGGGCGGCTGAATTTTGAGCCGATGGCGAATCTGGTGCAGGACAATGAAGAGTATGACCTCAACTATGATGTCCTGCAAAATTTGGATCCATCGCTTTTGAAACCGTATCTGGACATTCTGTTTATGGACGCGCTGGTGTTCAACGTTGACCGCCATACGCAGAACTATGGTCTGCTCCGCTCCCGCGAAACGGGCGAGATTCTCTCGATGGCGCCGAATTTTGATAACAACATGGCGCTGATCTCCAGAGGCTACGCAAGCGACCTGAGCATGATCGCAAATCCGCTCATCGGGCAGTTTCAGGAGCTGCTGCGGGAGAAGAATATCCAGTATCCTGTTCCGAAGCTGACAAAAGAGACTTTGGAGCATATCGTAAACGAAACCATGCCGGACACGGAAATTTGCAGAGATTACGTTGTCCAGTTTGTCTGGCAGAATTACGAGCGCCTGTGCGCAAGATGAGCACGAACCAAGCTGACAGTACAGTTTAAAATGTGTGCTGCTGGGCAACGGTAAAAACATTTACTATAAAAAGAAAACGGGGGCGAAGAGAAAATTTCTCTTCGCCCCCAATGTATCCGGCGCTACATGGTTATCTGCTGCGCCTTTTCTCGCTGGACCTCCTGCTCCGCCATCCGTTGGCGATTATACAGCAGCAGATCCCGCGTCTGTTCATAAAGGTTGCAATTTCCAGACTCAAAAACTGCCACCAGATACTTTTTCTTTTTGAATTTGTCATAGATGCCTTGTAAGCCGGCGCGCAGAACCGGGTCTGCTTTTTCTGCATTCGTCAGCCAAATCTCGACCAGCTTCCGCTCATCCTTGACCGTCATTTCCATAGCCTCACGCTCCTTATGGATATGATTTCCGCATTTTCCCTGTTTTCATACCAAGCCGACCTCTTGGATGCAAAAATGCGGATAAAAAAGCAGCAAGACGCACGATACGTCTTGCTGCTTTCGTGCCTGCCTAGCGCGGGTATTTAATTTCCAGTTTAATTGGATCGTGAATATAGCTGGAAAGCAATCATTTTTTATTACTATCTTTTTCGCAAATTTTGCAGGAAATAATTGACGTTTTTATGAAATTACGCTGTGGGCGACTGCAACGGCAAGCTCATGTTCGCGCACACCGCCTACCGTGAGGCGGAGGTCGCCGTGAACCATATGCGCGGCATCAAAGACCACATCGATTACAGCATCATCCCCTCCGTCATCTACACAACCCCCGAGGTCGCTTGCGTCGGCGTGCACATCATCGGCAGCTACGCCTCCGAGATAATCTACGGCGCGGCGGCGATGGTTTACTCCAAGCTGCCTGTGCAGCACTTGGACAAGATCGTCTTCCCGCACCCGACCGCCTGCGAAGTCATCCGCGAAGCGCTGTTTATGCTCTGAAATAAGGAACAGGTTTATAAAACAACTGCATTATCTGGAAACCGGGTCCACGGATCCAGCGTACAATCTGGCGTTTAAAGAATATGTGCTGAGGCATCGGGTCACAACGACATTCTGGTGAAGGACCGTAAGGTGTCCGGCACAGCGCAGCGTGTCCACAAGGGCCGGATCCTGCACCACGGTACGCGGCTATTTGACTCCGATCCTAGCATGGTGTCAGGTGCTTTGAACGTTGACCCGGCAAAGTATCAGCCCATGCCTGCATGGTTTGGGATTGTAATATTAAAGCGAATGTGGTACAGTAAAAATATACAATAATATGCGATAAAACGATCTTTAATATATGAAAAATGCAAAAGAAAAGAGCCCCTTTCGGGACTCTGAATCTTTGCACACACTGTGCAGCCGGACAAACCGACGATTTGAGAAATCTTTTATTTGAACTCGTAGTGTAATTGCAGAGGTCAATCTGCTCTTTTATTATAGATATATTCGGGGAGGTTGTCAATATGGGGGAATCAAAAAAGTATTATTTGGGATTAGACATAGGCACAAATTCAGTAGGATACGCAGTTACTGGAGAAAATTATAGCCTTTTAAAATTCCGAGGTGAGCCGGTGTGGGGGATCACGACTTTTGAGGAAGCGGAACTTGCAGAAAACAGGCGAATCAACAGAACAGCACGTAGGCGACTGGATCGCCGCCAGCAGCGAGTAAAATTGCTGCAAGAGATTTTTGCTCCATATATTTGCCAGATCGATCCGAATTTCTTTATTCGCAGATCGGAAAGTGCATTATTTGCTGAAGATACACAGCACGGTGTTCGGATATTCGACGGCGGTATTGACGATAAAGAATATTATCGCAAATACCCTACGATCCACCACCTGATCGTAGACCTTATGACCACTGATTCTCCCCGAGACATTCGCCTTGTTTATCTTGCCTGCGCATGGCTGGTTGCCAATCGGGGGCATTTTCTGTCTGAGGCAAGTGCGGATCAGGTCGGTAATTTTCAGAAGCCTTATGCAGAATTTCTTCGCTGCTTCACCCAAAATTATGAATGCCAGCCTCCTTGGGTAGATTCTGTTTCCTGTAAAACTGTTCAGGGGATCATGCAGACTCGGAATGGCATCAATCAGAAAAAGTCCAAATTCAAAACAGAGGTATTAGGCGGAGATAAACCCTCTAAGAAGCCGGAGGAAGAATTTCCCTTCAGTCGGGATGCCATTGTATCGCTGCTCTCCGGCGGAAAAGTATCCCCCGCTGATCTGTTCGGAAATGAAGTATACAAGGAATTGGACTCAGTCGCACTCAGCATGGATGAAGAAAACTTCGATCGCATTTTGGCAGAGCTCGGCGATGACGCCGAACTTCTGCGGAAAATGCGGGCAATGTATGATTGTGCTCTGCTGAACATCACCCTGCAGGGAAAGCAAAGCATCTCTGAAGCAAAAGTCGCAATTTACGAACAGCACAAGGAAGACTTGATATTTCTGAAATGCTTTATTAGGAAATATTGCCGGAAGGATTATTCCAAGGTATTCCGCGATGCAACTAAGGATAACTATGTTGCATATTCCGGCAATGTCAAAAGCTGCGAGGAAGCAGATCGGGTCACACGCTCTGACAAAAATGCATTCTGTGATTTTGTGAAAAGGCTTGTGAAGGGCATCCGACCGGAAAAAGAAGATCAGGCAAATTATGCGGATATGATGGAACGCTTGACCCGGTACACTTTTCTGCCCAAGCAGAAGGATTCGGACAACCGCGTGATCCCGCACCAGCTATATGCGTACGAACTGGATCAAATTTTAGAACATGCTTCAAATTATCTGACTATGCTTGGCAATGCGGACGCAGACGGCATCACAAACGCCGATAAGATCCGCGCCATCTTCCGTTTCAGAATTCCGTATTATGTAGGCCCGTTGAATCAAAGCTCTCCTTTTGCATGGCTGGCGCGGAAGCCTGATAAGATCTACCCCTGGAATTTTGAAAAGATCGTCGATCTGGACAGAAGTGAGCAGAATTTTATACGGCGGATGACCAACACCTGCACCTATCTTCCGGGCGAAGATGTCCTCCCGTACTGCTCGCTTCTGTATAGCCGGTACATGGTGCTGAACGAGATCAACGATCTGAAAATAAACCGGCAGCCAATTCCTGTACAATTAAAGCAGGAGATCTATCAGGCCCTTTTCGTGGATTCCGGCAAAAAAGTTACAAAGAAAACCATTGTCGGATATTTGAAAAGTCATGGATACATTGGAGCTGATGATGAGATCAGTGGTGTGGACGATACGATCAAAGCCAATTTGAAGCCCTATCACAGCTTTCGGGCAATGCTATCCGCCGGCACACTCTCTGAAGAACAGGTAGAGGATATTATTCTCCATGCCGCATATTCTGAGGATAAATCCCGCATGAACAGGTGGCTTGAAAATCACTATCCGGCTTTGTCGGAAAATGATCGAAAATACATACTTCGGCTGCAACTGAAAGAATTCGGCCGCTTGTCCGGCCGATTCCTCACCGAGATCATGGGGGCTGCAGTAAACGGCAGCGGAGAAGCAATGTCCATCATGGACGCATTGTGGCAAACCAACGGCAACCTGATGCAGCTGCTGTCCTCCTGTTATACCTTCCGGGACCAGATCCGTGATTTCGCTGCGGATTACTATTCGGAGCCATCACGAAAAAATACCCTTTCCCAGCGGCTGGATGATATGTATGTCTCCAATTCAGTAAAGCGGCAGATTATCCGATCTCTAGACATCTGCACGGATGTGGTAAAGGCAATGGGCTGCGCACCAGAGCGGGTCTTTGTGGAAATGGCTCGCGGTGCAGCAGAAGGGCAAAAGGGAAAACGAACTAAAAGCAGAAAACAACAGCTGCTCGATTTGTATAAACAGGTCAAGTACGAAGATGCCCCTGAATTGCTTGCCGAGCTGGAAGCCATGGGAGATGAGGCGGATAATCGCCTGCAAAGCGATAAACTATTCCTGTACTACCTCCAATTGGGAAAATGTGCGTATACAGGGCAAGCGATCGACCTGAGCCAGCTTGCCTCAAAAGCTTATGACATCGATCATATCTATCCCCAGTCCAAAGTGCAGGATGACAGTATTCTGAACAACAAGGTTCTGTGCCTATCGACTGCAAACGGTGAGAAAGGAGATCACTTCCCCATCAAGCATGAGATCCGGGAGCAAATGCAGCCATTTTGGAATCAACTGAAGAACATCGGACTGATCACCGAAGAAAAATACCATCGGCTAACCCGAAATACCAGCTTTACGGACGATGAACTGCACCAGTTCATCAACCGCCAGTTGGTAGAGACCCGGCAGTCCACCAAAGTCGTAACACAGCTGCTTCAGGAGCGATACCCCGATGCGGAGATCGTCTATGTCAAAGCCGGCCTGGTATCCCGATTCCGGCAGGAATTTGATATGCTGAAATGCCGCAGCGCCAATGATCTGCATCATGCCAAGGATGCATACCTGAATGTTGTGGTCGGCAATGTCTATCACGAAAAGTTCACCAGAAGATGGTTCGACGTTCATCAAGACTATTCTCTGAACATTCGCCCGCTATTTACCCACCCGGTCGTTTCCGGCGGTGCTGCGGTGTGGAACGGTGAGGATGATCTGGCAAAGATCCGCAAAGCAATGGGCAAAAATGCGGTGCATATAACGCAATATGCATTCTGCCGTCATAGCGGACAGAATGGAGGATTCTTTGATCAGCAGCCCAAAAAGGCCCAAGAGGGCTTGATTCCCCGCAAGAAAAACTTGCCCGCTGAAAAATATGGCGGATACAATGGAGCAACAACATCGTTTTTCGTGCTTGTCAGATATTCACAGGGCAAGAAAAGAGAACTGATGTTTTTCCCCGTTGATTTGATGCGCAGCAGCAGATTCCTGACGGATGATCTCTTTGCTGTTGAGCATATTGCAAAAACTTTGAAAGACAACGGCAAGAATGTATCCAACATTGAGTTCCCCTTAGGGAAGCGCATTCTAAAGACAAATACCGTGCTTTCATTGGATGGATTTCTGTGCTGCTTATCCTCCGGGTCAATAAAAGACGGTCGTGTGGGTTTCCTGCCGCTGACGCAGTTTGTATGCAGCTACGAAACCGAGAGATATATCAAGCATTTGGAGAGAGTGTGCGAAAAGCGGAAATTCTATCCCAATTACAGCATTTCCGAAGAACATGATCATGTCAGCATTCAGGAGAATATGAAGCTGTACGATCTGTACATAAGCAAAATTGAGAATAGCATTTTCTCCAAACGACCCGGTGTTTCTGCGGAAAGCCTGATGAGCAAAAAAGCTGCATTTGCAAAACTGCCCATAGATATTCAGTGCTCTGCTTTGCTTAAGATGCAAATGCTATTTGCAAGGCAACCGAACCCCATTGATCTGTCTGACTTGGGCCTTAGTAAAAATGCATTCAAAGCAAGACGTTCAATGTATCTTTCTGGATGGAAGAAAGAGTATACGGATATCCGAATTGTGGACATGTCCGCCTCCGGGCTTTTTGAATCCCGCAGCGGAAATCTGTTGGAGCTGCTATGAGCTGGCGTACTGTGGTTGTATCCAATCGATGCAAATTGGATCTGAAGCTGGGCTACATGGTGATACGCGGAGAAGAAACAAAACGGATATTTCTGGATGAGGTTGCGCTGCTTCTGGTTGAAAACCCTGCGGTTTCTCTTACAGGCTGCCTGTTGGAGGCCCTGACTGAACGAAAGATCCGGGTCATCTTCTGCGATAGCAAGCGTTCTCCCATGGCAGAACTGGTGCCGCATCATGGAAGCCATGATACGACCCGAAAGCTTCGGCAGCAGTTAGCCTGGTCGAATGAGATCAAGGGCGCGGTATGGAGCCGGATCATAGGCGAAAAGATCCGACTCCAAGCGCAGCATTTGGCCGATCTCAAACTGCAGAAGGAAGCATTGCTGCTGGAAGCCTATCTTCCCCAAATTGAATTTCAGGATTCCTCCAACCGGGAAGGACACGCTGCCAAGGTCTATTTTAATGCGCTTTTTGGAAAAACCTTTTCCCGCAGAGAAGAACACCCACTAAACGCCGCAATGAACTATGGCTATTCGATCCTTCTATCTGCGTTCAATCGGGAGATCTCGGCAGCTGGGTATATTACAGAGCTGGGGATCCACCACGATAATGTGTTCAACCACTTCAACCTGAGCAGCGATCTGATGGAACCGTTCCGCATATTGGTTGACCGAAAGATCGTAGAATTGGAGCCTAAGGAGCTGGACACAGAAACTAAGTATGCCTTAGTGGACCTTCTGAACAGCAATGTAGAGATTGGCCATACCAACCAAACAGTGTTAAATGCTATCCGTATCTATCTGACCAGTGTATTTGCCGCACTCAACAGTGAGGATGCTGACAATATCCGCTTCTATCAAGTATGAGTTACCGTTTTATGAGAATGATCGTGTTTTTTGACCTGCCAACAGAAACTACAGAGGACCGCCGCATTTACCGAAAATTCCGAAGTGGCCTGATAAAAAACGGTTTTATCATGATGCAGGAGTCTGTCTACTGTAAGCTGCTTCTCAACAGTACAGCAGAGCAGTTGGTTCGGGAAGCGATTCGAAAAATAAAACCCCCGAAAGGGGTCATTCAGCTTTTAACCATTACGGAAAAGCAGTTTGCGGGAATTGAGTACCTGGTGGGAAAAATCCACAGTGACATCATTGATTCCGATGAAAGGATGGTCGTTCTATGATGCTCGCCCACCCACAAATGGACACGGTGTTTGATTTTTCCGGTGACGGAGTCAATACGCTTGTCATAGAAGCGCCGTTCTTCTTTCGCCAGTTCCTGCAAGACATCTCCTTGCAGGTCTCCGGCTTGGAGGGCAAGGCTGTTTTGTCACAGAATAACATGCCGATCACCTTTTCTAAATTTGCGGAGGTGCTTGACAGTTTTCTCTCCTTTGAAATCAGCAAAAAATCGCTGGTTTCCAAGCTGCAGGCCCGGCTGGAGGCGGAAGCGTTGAACGAACGAAATTATGTTCGCACAATGCAGCTGCTGGGGGAAGTTGAACAATTTATTCAGGAGCTTTCTTTTGACTTGCCATGCACAGTTGCCTGCGATAAAATCAGTATCGGTGGAGTAATTCGCTCCGCCGGTATTGAGATTTTGGACGATTATGGAGATGACTTGGAGCGCGTTCTGGACTATATGGAGCTGACACGGGAACTGGAGCGGGATAAGCTCTTCGTTTTGGTGAATCTGCGCAGCTTCTATCGTGATGAAGAAATCACGCTCCTCTTTAGATCCATTCTGGACCATTCTCTCAGCGTACTACTGGTGGATTCTGTTTCCAAGGCGCTGCTGCCTCTGGAAAAGAGGGTCACTGTGGACGCAGATCTGTGTGAGTTCTAGCAAAACGGATATTACCTGCTTTCTGCCGCTTGTAGGGCGGTTTCCTCAAATGATGATTTGAGGTTTGAGAGTAGTGTAATTTCTAAGAGGTCTTAATCGATGCCGAGCAGTGGGTAGACCTCCGCTACGTTTGAGAGTAGTGTAATTTCTAAGAGGTCTTAATCGGGAGATGGCGAAGACCATCGTGATCTACTGTTTGAGAGTAGTGTAATTTCTAAGAGGTCTTAATCCAAAAAGCCAGCGATGAGCACGACATGGATGTTTGAGAGTAGTGTAATTTCTAAGAGGTCTTAATCTAAAGATCGACCGCGTATGCCGCAGAGCTTGTTTGAGAGTAGTGTAATTTCTAAGAGGTCTTAATCCAGGCTCTTGCGACAAAGCGTCTGACAGATGTTTGAGAGTAGTGTAATTTCTAAGAGGTCTTAATCATCCAAATGGTCTTCTGCATCGGTACACCCGTTTGAGAGTAGTGTAATTTCTAAGAGGTCTTAATCGGTCTTATTGACCATCGTGCACACGCGCTGGGTTTGAGAGTAGTGTAATTTCTAAGAGGTCTTAATCGCAGCGCCCTGATCGCCCGTGGCGGAGGCAGTTTGAGAGTAGTGTAATTTCTAAGAGGTCTTAATCCACGCGCTTGTACACCGGCTCGTCGTAGCTGTTTGAGAGTAGTGTAATTTCTAAGAGGTCTTAATCAGTGATTCGGAGCATTGTACTCCCTCCTTAGTTTGAGAGTAGTGTAATTTCTAAGAGGTCTTAATCCTCCGGGGTCTCATGGCCGGGCAGCAGCTTGTTTGAGAGTAGTGTAATTTCTAAGAGGTCTTAATCCGACGTTACGACAACGCTGCGGCTATATGTATTTGAGAATAGTGTGATTTCCAAGAAACCTTGGCATTATGCTTGGCAAAATAAGTGTGCCCATCCCGGTTTTGCAGCGGGATGGGCGCGAATTCTTTCAACAGTTGGTGAAGCCTAGGAACCGCCCCTTTGAGCACGCCTGCTTTCGTCATTATGTACTACTTCCACCCATTCCGTTTGGCTAAATCGTCCATTGCGAAGCAGAAGGTTTCCCACTGTGTCAATGCTGTCTGCAGCGGGTCGCCCTCGCGGATGCGGAGGGTGCGGCGGATCTCTTTGGGGATCACGATGCGTCCAAGATCGTCGATCCGGCGGACAATACCGGTTGCTTTCATAAAACATTGCTCCTTTCAGTTCACATTGCCCTGTTAGTCTTTGCGGAAAATGGGAGAATATGCGGCAGTGCTCGCCGTCGGTGCAGGCTGGGGATGTGCCGTGAAATTTTACATGACAGGCGCGGCCTTTGCTGGTATACTTACTTATAGAAGAAAAGAAAAACGCAAGGAGACTATCTATGAAAGTGAAAAAAGTAGTCGGGCGGGTGCTGCTGGTGCTGCTTTGCATCGTCGTTGCCATCGCCGCCGTCGGCGTTGCGCAGTTTTATCACCGCTCAAGCCCCAAAAACCGAAAGACCTATCCCACCGACAATCCGTTTATCACCGGCGAGACGGCCGTCTCGGCGCACCGCAGCGGGGCGGGGGACTTCCCGGAGGAGACGCTGGCCGCGTTCCGCGGCTGTGCGGAGGACCCGGATCTGCAGGTGGATTATTTCGAGTTTGACCTGCATATGACGGCGGACGATATTCTGGTGCTCTCGCACGACGCCACGCTCGACCGCGTGTCGGACGCTGTGTCCGTGTTCGGCGCGGAGGGCGTGCTCGTCCGCGAAAAGACGCTGGCCGAGCTCAAGCAGCTCAATATGGCGGCACAGTTCGTGACCGACGCGGGCGAGTCGCCCTATGCGGATCTTCACGGCGGCGATGTGCCGGACGAGCTGCGCATTTTGTCGCTCGACGAGGTGCTGGATTATCTGACGGCGGCCGGGGACTACCGCTACATCATCGAGATCAAGGACGGCGGCGAGACGGGCCTGGCCGCGGCGGATCAGCTGTACGCCACCCTACAGGCGCGGGGTCTTCTTGACCGGGTCATCATCGGCAGCTTCCGCGACGAGGTGGCCGCCTACATCACGGAACACTACCCCGACACGCACCGCAGTGCCAGCCCGGAGGAGGTCATCCGGTTCTACCTTGCCGCGCTGACGGGCAAAAAAGACTTTGCCTGCTCCTACGACGTGCTCCAGCTGCCGTTCGGGCGCGAGAGCGCAAGATCGAGCTATGGCCTGAACCTCGGCACGACGACGATCATCAACTACGCCCACGCCAATGACCTCGCCATCCAATACTGGACGGTCAATGACGAGGCCGATATGGCCTACCTCGCCTCTATCGGCGCCGACGCCCTCATCACCGACTACCCCGACCGCGCCGCCAGCATTTTGAGCGGGGTGCAGTAAGGAGACCGTACATAATAAATATGATATTGATAAATAAGTCGCAGGCCCCGGCAATGCCGGGGCCTGCGACTGAATTCTGCACTCAGGCGCTCCATTTCTGGAGCAGGGCCTGAATATCGGCGGTGAATTTGCGGGTGCGCTGGGCAGACTGCCCGCGGAAAGCGACCGCCGCAGCGAGCAGGCGCTGCGCGGCCTCGACCAGCAGGGCGTAGACCTCGCCCTTGCGCACAGAGGCGGGCTTTTCGATGCGCTTCGGCGCGGCGATGTACGTCAGCCGCCCGGCGGCGACGTCGAACTCCGTGCCACTGTAGGGCGCGACAGCGGTGTAGCCCTCCTTCGTGAGCAGATCGCGGAAGGCTTCGCAGTTTTCCTCGTCGCCGTGATTGACGAACACGAACTGCGGCTTCGGCGCGATGGCCTGCACCCAGCGCCAAAGCCCCGCCTGATCGGCGTGGCCGCTTGCGCCATGCAGCATGGCAATCTCGGCGTTCACCGCGACCTCCTCGCCGAACAGGCGCACAGTCTTGACGCCCTCCTGCAGACTGCGGCCGAGCGTGCCGTTTGCCTGATAGCCCGCGAGCAGCACGAGATTTTCGGGCTTCCAGAGGCCGTGCTTGAGATGGTGGCGGATGCGCCCGGCGTCGCACATCCCGCTGGCGGAGAGGATGACCTTGGGCCGCGGGTCGTCGTTGATGGCGCGCGACTGCTCCACCGCCGGGGCCAGATGCAGATTGGGGAACCAGATGGGGTTCACGCCCTGCCGCAGCAGCGCGCGCGTCGGCTCGTCAAAAAAGTCGGGGTCGCATTGCAGAAACACCGCCGTTGCCTCCTCGGCCAGCGGGCTGTCGAGGTAGACGGGGAAGCCGTCGTGCCCATGCACGAGCTGCTTCTGCTTGATCTCGCGGATGGCGTACAGCAGCTCCTGCGTCCGGCCGACGGCAAAGGCGGGGATGATGACGCTGCCGCCGCGGTCAAACGCGCGCTGCAGATACCCGGCCAGCGCCGGAACGGCGTCGCCGGTCTTTTCATGCAGGCGGCCGCCGTAGGTCGATTCCACGATCAGCACGTCCGCCGTGTCCACGGTCTGCGGGTCGCGGAGGATGGGCTTGCCGGTGTTGCCGACATCGCCGGAAAAGACGACCTTTTTTGCAGCGCCGTCCTCCGTCAGCCACAGCTCCGCACACGCCGAGCCGAGCAGATGCCCCACGTCCGTAAAGCGCAGCGTCACGCCCTCTGCCACGCTCACACGTTCGCCGTAGGCGCACGGGCGGAAGAGCCGCAGGGCGGCGAGCGCGTCGTCGGTGGTGTACAGCGGCTCTACGGCGGGGCGTCCCGCACGCTCGGCCTTGCGCGTCTGCCACTGCGCGTCGGACATCTGGATGTTTGCCGCGTCCAGCAGCATGATGCGGCAGAGCGCGTCGGTGGCTTCGGTGGCGTAGATCCTGCCGCAGAAGCCGTCTTTGCAGAGCTTTGGCAGAAGGCCCGCGTGGTCGATGTGCGCGTGGGTGAGGAACACCGCGTCGATCTCGCCGGGAGCGACGGGCAGCGGCGCGTTTTCAAACACATTTACGCCCTGCTCCATGCCGCAGTCGATGAGGTAGAAATGCCCGGCGCACTCCAGCAGCGTGCAGCTGCCGGTGACCTCGTGCGCCGCGCCGAGGAAGGTGAGTTTCATGGGAACCGCTCCTTTTGATGCATTTTTCTCATTGTACCACCCAGCGCCGCCGCACGCAAGCGCCCTGTAGAACGGCGGCTTTTTGTAGAGAATCGGCTTTTTTTCTAAAAAGATTGCATTTTTTGACTTCGTCTGGTATGATAGCAGGACAACAAGAAATATTTTCCTGTATTTATGAAGTGGAAAACAGCAGACCATAATGATAGCCCCCGGGATGGCCGGGAAAGGAGGCGGCAGACTTGAGTCTGGAAATTCAGCAGCTGACACAGCTGCTTGATGGGATCGCGCAGCCCGTGTTTGCGGTAAAAGACGGCGTGATCGTATATTGCAACCGCGCGGCGCAGGCGCTGGAGATCCGCGAGCAGTCGCAGATCCTCGAGCTCACGGACGCGGCGCTGTATCGCGCGGACTGGACGGGAACGGTCAATCTGCCCCTGCGCCTGCCGGGCGGCCCGGCCGAGGCGGCGGTGTATCCGGTGGAGGGCGAGCAGATCTTTGTCATCCAGACCAGGACCGCGCAGCCGGCGCCGGATATGGCGTTTTTTGCCGCGCAGGCGCTGCGTGTGCCGCTGTCGAACCTGTTCGGCGCGTCGGCAAGGCTGTTCCCGCGGCTGGAGGAGCTGGAGGACCCGGCGATCCAGCGCAGCATGGCGTCGCTCAACCGGTCGTTTTATCAGCTGCTGCGCACGGCGTGCAACCTGACCGATCTGCGCGCCGCGCTGGACGGCGAAATGAAGCTGCATCTGGAAAAAACGGAGATGACGAGCTTTCTCTACGGCATTTTCGAGCGCACCGCGCCGCTGTGCCGCACGCGCGGCGTCACGCTGGAGTGCAGCATCCCGCCGCAGACGTTCTATGCCTGGATCGACCGGCAGCGGCTGGAGCGGGCGATCCTCAATCTGCTCAGCAACGCCCTGAAATTCACCCCCGACGGCGGGACGATCGGCCTGCGGCTGGAGCATGGGGAGACGAGCGCGCTCATCCGCGTGCAGGACAGCGGCGAGGGCATCGCGCCGTCGCTGATGGCGTCGGCCTTCTCGCGCTATGCGCGCGCACTGGAGGTAGGCGACCCGCGCTGGGGCGTGGGGGCCGGACTGCCGCTGGCGCGGAGCATCGCGCAGCTGCACGGCGGGAACCTTGTGGTGCAGTCGGAGACCGATAAGGGCACGTGTGTGTGCATCTCCGTCTCGCTGCGCACGCCCGATGTGCAGACCCGCACACTCAAAAGCCCCGTCGCCGAGGCCGACTACACCGGCGGCTATTCCCACGAGCTGACCGAGCTCGCCGACGTACTCCCGCTGGACGTATTCGATTCGGTCAATATCAATTAAGCGGCACAAGTCAATAAGTCAGAAAGGAACAGAAACGCCCCAAAAAACAGGGCGTTTTGCGGTTTTTATAGGGGAAAATACAGCAACAGGCCGATGTGGGCATCGGCTTGTTTTTGTTTGGGCTACATATCTGACAGTGAACACTTTGTAGGGGCGGACGACCGTGTCCGCCCGCGGTAGGCATCAACAAATTTGTATGCACATGGGCGAACCCGTAAAATCCCCCCAAATGCACGTAGGGGAGGGGTTCTACCCCGCCCGTCCTCGATCGACCACCACCGCGCCATCGACCATTCGTCGTAACGTAGGGGAGGGGCAAGCCCCTCCCGCGCGGTATGCACCTACGGTTTTACGAAACCCATCGGCGAATCCGATGGTACCCAACGGGCGGACAGGGTCGTCCGCCCCTACAAGGCGTTTTGCGGGTCGCCGTCCGTTGTACAAATTTGCAATTGCATCCCGCGCGGGCGGGGTAGAACCCCGCCCCTACGGCGTGACCGTAAAATTTTACGAATTTGCCCGGGTGCGTTCTAATTTGTGATTGCACCCTGCGCGGGAGGGGCAAGCCCCTCCCCTACGTTACGACTAAGAAATCGGTGCAGTCAAGAGGGCCGATGTGGTCATCGGCCCCTACGCGGAAATTCCAAAAATGATCCCCGGATGAGCATGTGTTCTCATCCGGGGATCTTCTTATTTTCCTGCCTTCAGCTGTCTGCGCTCTGCTTTGGTTTTGCAGAACGTCTCCAGAACGGGGACGAAGAGGAAGCAGCAGAAGGCGGCGGTGAAGCCGCCGTTATACAGACAGAACGCGCCATGCAGCAGCGGGACGCAGGTGACGAGCGTGTAGTGCGCCATACCGAACAGCACGCCGGCGAGCCACCCATACTCGCCCGCCACGGGCGACAGGCCGTTTGCGAAGCACAGGCCGATGACGATCGCCTGGGCGTTTACCGCCATGGAGAACTCCGCACCGGTCAGGCCGCAGACGAATTTTGCCATGAAGCTCGCCGCGACGTAGCCTACCATGATGGGCCAGACGTTCAGCGGGTGGCTGCCCTTAAAGCAGCAGCAGACCATGCAGAACACGCACCCGAGCGTCGCCGCGTTCCACACCGCGCCCACAGCGCAGTAGTACAGCACGATGAACACGCCATACACGCCAAAGTTGAGGACGCCCGCCGCGGGCGAGATCTGCGCTCCGAAGTCGGCGTCGTAGCCGGACGATCGCAGAAGCTTTCCATACTCGCGGCCGCCGCCCATCGCAAGGCCCCAGATGATCGCGAGGCCAAACACCACGCCGCAGAACAGGAAGCTCACGAGCTCAAAGCTGTCGCTGAGCCCCACGCCCTCCGACGTGGGCGGCGCGGGCGTAAAGACCTTGTACAGAAGCGCCCGCAGGAAAAAGGCCGTCAGGCCGATGGGCACCGCCGCGTTATAAAGATCGTAGCCCTTGTGCATTTTGGGGCTGTGCGGCAGCACGGCCGGGAACACAAAGCCGATGCACACGCCCACCGCCAGCGCCAGCACAAAGCCGAGCGCCGTAAAGCCGTGCCAGCTCTCACCGGGGTAGCGAAAGAGCATCTCGGTGATGAGCGGGGCAAGGCCCGTGGAGAACAAAAAGGCGTTCGCCAGCGAGCCGAGAGACTTTTTCTTCACGGCGGCAAACAGCGCCACGCCCGCGAACGAGAACCAGATGTTCAAAATCGTCGTGCCCCAGAAGCAGAAGCCCGCCGTCAGGAAAAACGCCAGCACGCTCACGCCGTCGGGCTTGCCCCCCGGCAGGCAGTAGATGCCGAGACACACGGCGCACACGAGCGCCGCATTGAGGAACGTACCCGCCACGCCGCCGTAGCTCGCGTCAAAATAGCTCTTGACGGTCTGCCCCGACTGCGTGCAGATGCGGCCGAGGCCGCCGAACAGCTCGCCCTGCCCGCACGCCGCGGCGATCAGCGCCGCCAGCAGGCAGAGCGCCGTAAACGCCGCAAACAGCAGCCGGATGATTTTTTCCGGCTGTTTGTATGTTTCTTTCATAATTCTCTCCCCTTTGGATAAACGTCTGCCGCCGGGTGGCCGGCGGCAGAAAGCGTGAAAAACGGATCAGATCACAGCGTCCGCTCGGCTGCCTCGACCACGTGGCCGATGAGCACGGACGTGGTGACGGAGCCGACGCCGCCGGGGACCGGCGTGATCGCGCCGACGATCGGCTCGACCTCGGAGAACACCGCGTCGCCCGCGATGGCGCCCTTGCCGCCCTTGGCGTTGATCTTTTCGGGGTCCCAGTTGATGGACACGTCGATGACGATCTGGCCCTCGGAGACATAGTCCTTCGTCAGGCTGTTCAGAACGCCCGCGGCGGAGACAAGGATGTCGGCCTTGCGCGCGATGCCGGCCACGTCGACCGTTTTGGTGTGGCAGACAGTGACGGTGGCGTTCTTCGCCATCAGCATCATGGCGGCGGGCTTGCCCACGACGAGCGAGCGGCCGATGACCACGGCGTTCTTGCCCTTGCAGTCGATGCCGTAGTAGTCCAAAATCTCCATGCACGCCTGCGGGGTGCATGGCGCGAAGCCGAGCTTTTTGCCGGTGAACACGCCCGCGTTCGACAGGTCAGTCATGCAGTCGACATCCTTCGCGGCGGCAAGATGGTTGCAGATCTCATCCTGATCGGCCTTGAGGTGCTTCGGCAGCGGGCGGAACATCAGGCAGCCGTGGATGGAGGCGTCGGCGTTGATGGCCTCGATCTGGGCGATGAGGGCTTCCTTCGTCACATCCTCGGGCAGGACGAATTTTTCGACTTCCACGCCGATGAGCTCTGCGCGGGCCGTTGCGCCCTTTTCATACGACAGGTCGGACGGATTCTCGCCGCAGCGGACGATCGCGAGCTTGGGGCTGACGCCCTTTTCCTTCAAAGCCGCCACGCGCGCCTGAAGCTTTTCGTTCATCGCGGCGGTCACTTCTTTGCCAAGCAGCAGTTTTGCCATGTTTCTCTTCTCCTTACTGAAAGAATCCGGCCTTGACCGATTCAAAAATTTCGTCGGCGAGCTTGCCGTAGGTATCCAGCATGCCGAGGCACTTTGCGTTCATCTGCTCCGCCAGCGCGCGGTCGCGCAGCGTTTTGGTGTTGATGAACACGTTGAGCGACGCCGCCTGCAGGGCGGACTTTACGATCGCCGCGCCGCAGCCCGCGTCGGAGACAGCCAGCCGCGAGCCCTTGTCGGCAAAGACCTTGATGGCGTCAAGCGACTCGCAGCACAGCTCCATGATGTGCATGGGCACCTGACAGGCCGTGATGGTCGCCTTCTCCAGAATTTCGGGGCGGCTGGGGTCGTCCTTGGGGATGCCGTAGGCCTTGGCCAGCGGCACGAAGCCCTCGGCGTCCGCCGGGACCTGATCGAGAAGCTCGGTCTGGAGCGCGTCGCACTTTGCTTTCAGCGCGACGATCTCGGCCTCGACATCGGCGTATTTTTTCTTGCCCACGGTGAGCGAGCCGACCATATTGCCCAGCGCCGTGCCCAGCGCCGCGACCAGCGCGGACGCTCCGCCGCCGCCCGGCGCGGGCGCGTCAGAG
Source organism: uncultured Oscillospiraceae bacterium (assembly GCA_934631005.1). Classification (GTDB taxonomy): domain Bacteria; phylum Bacillota; class Clostridia; order Oscillospirales; family Oscillospiraceae; genus CAG-170. The sequence goes on along the minus strand of CAKTXA010000014.1, from coordinate 21,462 downwards.
GCCAGAACCGTGACAAATTCACGGCAGGACTTGGTTGTCATATCCACAGTAAAAAACCTCCGGTTTTTTGGTGATCGGTGTATCTGTGCCGCTGCGCGGCACAGATCACTTTACTACAATAAAATTGGGGGCGGCGGTGTGCCGCCGCCCCGGGGTTGTGTTGTCTTAGAACAGGCCGGAGACCTTGCCGGTCTCGGTGTCAACGTCGATGCGCCGATACGCCGGGTTGGCGGCGGTGCCGGGCATCATGGAGATGGTGCCTGCCATCGGGCAGAGGAACTTCGCGCCGCCGTACTCCAGAATGTCGCGGATCGCGAGGCGCCAGCCCTTGGGCTCGCCCTTCTTGGTGGGATCGTCGGACAGGGACAGGTGCGTCTTGACCATCATGGTGCAGTAGTCCTTGTACTTCGGGTCGGACTCGAAGCGCTCGGCCTTCTGCACGGCCAGCGGCGCCCAGTCGACGCCGTCGGCGCCGTAGACTTCCTTGGCGATGAGCTCCACGCGCTGACGCAGCGGCATATCCAGCTCATACAGGAACTTGATGTTGACCGGCTCCTCGCAGGCCTCGACCACGACCTTGGCCAGCTCGACCGCGCCTTCGCCGCCGTAGCGCCAGTGGTTCGACTCCGCGCAGCGCACGCCGTGCTCGGCGCAGAGCTTCTTGAGCAGAGCGATCTCGGCGTCGGTATCGGTGTAGAAGCGGTTGATGCAGACGACTGGGTTGATGCCGGACATCTTGATGGTGCGCACATGGTGGAAGAGGTTGCAGGTGCCCTTTTCGAGCAGCTCCAGATTCTCCTCGGTGTATTCCTTCGCGAGGGGTGCGCCCGGGGTGACCTTCGGGCCGCCGCCGTGCATCTTGAGCGCGCGGACGGTCGCGACCAGAACGGAGACGTTCGGCGTCAGGCCGGACAGGCGGGTCTTGACGTTCCAGAACTTTTCAAAGCCGATGTCGGCAGCGAAGCCGGACTCGGTGACGTGATAGTCGAACAGCTTGAGGGCCAGACGGTCGGCGATGACGGAGGACTGGCCGATGGCGATGTTGGCAAACGGGCCGGCGTGCACGAGGACGGGCTGATGCTCGACCGAGTAGCACATGGTGGGGTTGATGCAGTTGCGCATCCACGCGGTCATCGCGCCGGCGACCTCGAGATCCTCGCAGGTCACGGGCTCGCCGCTGCGGGAGTAGGCGACCACGATCCTGCCGATGCGCTCGCGCAGATCCTTGAGGTCACGCGCCACGGCGAGAATGGCCATCAGCTCGGAGCCGACGGCGATGCCGAACTTGGACTCCATCATAAAGCCGTCCAGACGGCCGCCGATGCCGATGATGATGTTGCGCAGGCCCTGCGCGCAGAAGTCCATGACCCAGCCCATCTCGACGCGCTTCGGGTCGATGTCCAGCCGCTTCAGGCCCTTCTTGGCCAGCCACTCGTCGTTGTTGTTGCGCTCATGCTGCATACGGGCGTTGAGGGCGACCATGGCGAGGTTGTGGGCGTTCATAATGTCGTTGATGTCGCCGGTCAGGCCGAGGGAGAACTCGGTCATCGGCATGAGCAGAGCGTTGCCGCCGCCGGCCGCGGTGCCCTTGACGTTCATCGTCGGGCCGCCGGAGGGCTGACGCAGCGCGCCGCCGACATTCTTGCCCAGCTTGCCCAGACCTTCGATCAGGCCCAGAGACACGGTGGACTTGCCCTCGCCGAACGGGGTGGGGGTGATGGCGGTGACTTCGATGAACTTGCCGTCGGGCTTATCCTTCAGACGGTTCATAACCTTGATGAAGTCGATCTTCGGGGTCTTGCCGTAGGGGATGATCTCCTCGGGCAGCAGGCCCAGCTTCTCGCGGAAGTAGTCGACCGGGGGCAGCGTCTTTTCCGCTTCCTCGGCGATCTGCCAGTCCTTGTAGATGGTGGGGTCGAGCGTCACACGCCCGGTTGCGGGATCTACGTATTTGCCGTCTTTGAATTCGATTGCCATGGGGCATCCTCCTTATACCGCAGGGTCTTAACACCCCCGCGGGTTATGATGATTTCAGCGCCGTGCATCCAAACATCAGCATGATTCGGCACTGAGTTTTTGATCGTTCCGATCGGTTTTAGGATACCACGTCCGGGCGGGCAAGTCAATGCGCCGTTCCACAAAAACAGGCCGTTTTTTCAGTCGTTTTTCACAAAAAAATGCCCCGACACAGCCGTGTCGGGGACTAATATATACATTTTGAAATATCATTAGGTTCGTTCCTGATACCAGGCGATCAGAAGGTCCGCCACCGCGCCGTAGCTCTGCACGCCCGCCTCCTCGGAGAACGCCTTGAGGTACGCGTCGTTCACCTTCTGCGCCGCGTCCTGCACCTTGCCCTCATACTGGGCATAGTGCTGGTTTGCCGCGCGGATGTCCGACAGCGCGCCCGGGTCGAGCTGCGCCCAGATCTCCCCCGCCGCCGCGGAGTCGGCCTTTGTCAGCGCGTTCGAGCAGTACACAAACGCCGCCAGCGCGCCGGAGTAGCGGAACTGCACGTCATCATTTTCCATGCAGGCGAGGAACGCGCAGAAGTTCGCCTCGTCCTCGGCGGCCACGCCCTTGCCGTGCGCCTGCTCGTGGCACATCGTAAACGGCAGCCACGCCACATACGTGTCCGGGTTCACGCCCGCCTCGGCCGTGAGGCAGACGTAGATGCCCGTTGTGCCGAAGCGGCTGTAAAGCGGCCACGCGGCGAGCTTTTTGATGTTGGCCGTCTCGCCCGCGAACAGCGCATACTGCCCGCCCAGCGCCGTATAGCCGTCCGCCGCGCGCTTTGCGAGCGCAGAAAAATCGTCAAACTGCGCCACGCCCTCGCCGTCTCGCGTCAGCTCGGGGGCAAGCCTGTTGAGCTCCCGGGCGTAAAACGCCGTGGCGTCCGTCAGCTCCTGCACGGAGTATTCGCGGACAGAAAGCCCCAGCTTTTCGCCCACGCCCCTGTCGTAATGGTTCAGGCCCCACAGCGCCACGAACGCGAACGCCAGCGCGCTCACGCCGAGAAACAGCCCCGAAAGCCAGCGCAGAAAGCGCTTGTTCGCGATGTCGCGCACGAGCGTATACAGCGCCCACAGGATCAAAATGACCAGCAGCGCCTCCCACAGGGCAAACGGCACCCAGCCCGTCACGCTGCCGATCGCGCCCAGCGCGGCGCGGGAAAACTGCGTATAAAAGGAAAAAATGGCGTCCGGCGCGCTTTTGGCCAGCAGCATGAGCAGCCCGCCCACCGCCAGCAGCACCGCCGACAGGATCACCCGTCCGACCGTTTTCAAGTTGGGATACCTCCATCGTAGATCTGCTGCAAAGTATAGCATGGTTTGCGGCAAAGGGAAAGCGGCTTCATACAAATTCAGAATTTGCCTGCCGTTTTTCGCCAAAAGCGCCCGCGGCAGTTGACTTTGCGGCTATTTTAACTATAATGATAAAGTTAAGAGAAATATCCGCTGGGAGGACTGGTATTCCTATGAAAAATTCCGAAAAAACGATGGATAAGATCATTGCGCTCTGCAAGAACCGCGGCTTTGTGTTCGCCGGCAGCGAGATCTACGGCGGTCTGGCCAACAGCTGGGACTACGGCCCGCTCGGCGTGGAGTTCAAGAACAACGTCAAAAAGGCGTGGCTGAAAAAATTCGTGCAGGAGAGCCCGTATAACGTCGGTCTGGACGCGGCGATCATTATGAACCCGCAGACGTGGATCACCACCGGGCACGTCTCCAGCTTTTCCGATCCCCTGCTCGACTGCAAGGCCTGCAAGGCGCGCCACCGCGCCGACAAGCTCATCGGCGAGGAGCACCACGAGGTGAACGTGGACGCGATGAGCTTTGACGAGATGGACAAGTTCATTGCCGAGCATGAGGACATCGTCTGCCCCGTGTGCGGCAAGCACGACTTTACGCCCATCCGCAAGTTTAACCTCATGTTCAAAACGGCCATCGGCGTGACCGAGGACTCGTCCTCCACGTGCTATCTGCGGCCCGAGACGGCGCAGGGCATCTTTGTGAACTTCCAGAACATCCAGCGCACTACGCGCCGCAAGCTCCCCTTCGGCGTCTGCCAGGTGGGCAAGGCCTTCCGCAATGAGATCACGCCGGGCAACTTTACCTTCCGCACGCGCGAATTTGAGCAGATGGAGTGTGAATTCTTCTGCCAGCCGGGCACCGACCTCGAGTGGTTCGCCTACTGGAAGGACTACTGCGTGAAGTGGCTCAAAACGCTCGGCATCCAGGGCGAAAATCTGCGCCTGCGCGACCATGAACCGGCGGAGCTGGCGTTCTATTCCCGCGCCACCACCGACATCGAATATGCGTTCCCGTTCACCGACTGGGGTGAGCTGTGGGGCATCGCCGACCGCACGGATTATGACCTCAAGCGCCATCAGGAGGCCTCCGGCAAGGACCTGACGTATTTCGATCAGGAGAAGAACGAGCACTATATCCCCTACGTCATCGAGCCGTCGCTCGGCTGCGACCGCGTGGCGCTGGCGTTCCTCTGCGAGGCGTATGACGAGGAGGTCATCGACGAGGCGAAGAACGACGTGCGCGTGGTGCTGCATCTGCACCCGGCGCTCGCGCCCTTCAAGGCGGCCATCCTGCCGCTCTCCAAAAAGCTCTCTGAGCCCGCGCGCAAGCTGCACGACGAGCTGAGCCGGTACTGGATGATCGACTTTGACGAGACCGGCTCCATCGGCAAGCGCTATCGCCGCGAGGACGAGATCGGTACGCCGTACTGCATCACCGTGGACTTTGACACCGTGGGCGACCCGGAAAAGGGCATCGCCGCCGACAACGCCGTCACCATCCGCGACCGCGACACCATGCAGCAGGTGCGCGTTCCCATCAGCGAGCTGAAAAGCTGGCTGGAGGAAAAGCTGGCATATTGATAAAAAACAGGGAGGGGCCCCGCCCCTCCCCGCTGTTTATGCGCCTGCGCGCAGCGCCCTGTAGGGCGGACGACCCGCTCTGCCCTTTTTATTATTCATTATTCACTATTCATTCTTCATCATTCACTGCGTAGGATCAATGAATGATGAAGAATGAAGGATGAAAAATGAAGAATGTTTCGTTCTTAGTCGTAACGTAGGGGAGGGGCTTGCCCCTCCCGCTGGTGGGCAGCCGTGGCTCTTGCATGCACCGCGGAGCGGAATGCACCCCTTGCCTTCCCCTCGGGGCCGATTCCCCCTATCAGGGGGAAATGTCCCGAAGGGACAAAGAGGGTAGGGACAGGTGGTGAGCGCAGCGAGCCGGATGAGGGCCGGGGAGCATTTGCGGTTTGCTTTGCAGTTGTTCCAAAACGCGACTGCTCCCCGGCCCTCATCAGTCAGCCTGCGGCTGACAGCTTCCCCCAGGGGAAGCTATGGGGCCTCCAGCAAATCGGCACTGCTGCAAAAGAACGATGGCGCGTACCGGCAGGAGGGGCAAGCCCCTCCCCTACGTTACGACGAAGAATGGACATCCCTGTGTTATGATGAGATGAATTGGAGGAACTTTTATGAATACGACCGCCATTGTTACTGTTGTGGGGCCGGACCGGGTGGGGATCATTGCGGAGATCTGCCGGGAGCTGGCCGAGCTGGATCTGAACGTGCTGGAGATCAGCCAGACCATCATGTCCGGGATGTTCACGATGATCATGCGCCTGCAGCCCGGCGCCGCCACGCCCGATTTTGAGACCGTGCGCGCGCGGCTGGATGAAAAGGGCGAGGCGATGGGCCTGTCCGTGCGCATCCAGCGTGAGGACATCTTTGACGCCATGCACACCGTGTGAGGGATCTGCCATGCTCAAACATTCCGACATCATGTCCACCGTCGATATGATCGACCATCAGCATCTGGACATCCGCACCATCACCATGGGCATCTCACTTCTGGACTGCGCTGATCCTGACGCCGCCGCCTGCGCGCGGAAAATTTACGACAAGATCTGCCGTCTGGCCGAGCATCTCGTGCCCACCGGCTGCGCCATCGAGCGGGAGCTGGGCATCCCGATCGTGAACAAGCGCATCTCCGTCACGCCCATTTCGCTGGTGGCGGGCGCGTGCGAAACGGACGATCTTGTGCCGTTTGCAAAGGCGCTCGACCGCGCGGCCAAAACGTGCGGCGTGGACTTCATCGGCGGCTTTTCCGCGCTGGTGCACAAGGGCATGACCTCCGGCGACCGGCGGCTGCTCGCCGCCATCCCGCAGGCGCTGGCTGAGACGGACGTGGTCTGCTCCAGCGTGAACGTGGCCACGACCAAGGCGGGCATCAATATGGACGCCGTGCGCGAGATGGGCATGATCGTCAAAAGGACCGCTGAGCTGACAAAGGACCGCGACGGGCTCGGCTGCGCGAAGCTCGTCATCTTCTGCAACGCCGTGGAGGATAATCCGTTTATGGCGGGCGCGTTCCACGGCGTGGGCGAGGCAGAGTGCGTTTTGAATGTGGGCGTCTCCGGCCCGGGCGTGGTGTACCACGCGCTGCAGAGCGTGAAGGGCGCGCCGCTGGACGTCGTGGCCGAAACGGTCAAAAAGACGGCCTTCCGCATCACGCGCATGGGCCAGCTCGTGGCGCAGGAGGCGTCGCGGCGGCTGGACGTGCCGTTCGGCGTGGTCGACCTGTCGCTCGCGCCGACGCCCGCCGTGGGCGACAGCGTGGCGCGCATCCTCGAGGAAATGGGCCTGGAAACGTGCGGCACGCACGGCACGACCGCCGCGCTGGCGCTTCTGAACGACGCGGTGAAAAAGGGCGGCCTGATGGCCTCCGGCTCCGTGGGCGGCCTGTCCGGCGCGTTCATCCCCGTGTCGGAGGATGAGGGCATGATCGCCGCCGCGCAGGCGGGCGTTCTGCGGCTAGACAAGCTGGAGGCGATGACGTGCGTCTGTTCCGTGGGGCTGGACATGATCGCCGTCCCGGGCGACACGCCGGCCGAGACTATCTCCGCCATCATCGCGGACGAGGCCGCCATCGGCATGGTCAACAGCAAAACGACCGCCGTGCGCCTGATCCCCGCGCCGGGGAAGACAGTGGGTGACCATGTGGAATTCGGTGGACTTCTGGGCGCGGCGCCGGTCATGGCGCTGCATCCGGAATCACCCGCGGCGTTTGTGGCCCGCGGCGGCCGCATCCCGGCCCCGATGCAGAGCTTAAAGAACTGAGCATCCCGAAAAAAACTGAATATTTTGCAAATACCACTGGAAAAATCCCCGGCTTTGCGGTATGATACGATCTGAGCGAAGCAACACAAACGAACATAAACAAACAGCATCCAAGAAGGAAGGAATCGTTATGGAAAAAAACAAACTGCAGGAGCTGAAGCTGAACGCCGCCAAAGCGCGTCTGCTGGGCGTGCAGATGGTGCACGACGCCGCGTCCGGCCATCCCGGCGGCTCGCTGAGCTGCATGGACGTGCTGACGTACCTCTACTTTGACGCCATGCGCGTCGACCCGAAAAACCCGCAGTGGGCGGATCGCGACCGCTTTGTGATGTCCAAGGGCCACTGCTCGCCCGCCGTGTATCCGGTGCTGGCGCTGCGCGGCTTCTTCCCGGTGGAGGATCTCAAGATGTTCCGCCGCATCGACGGGCATATGTCCGGCCATGTGGAGATGCACTATAATCCCGGCGTGGATATGTCCACGGGCTCACTTGGTCAGGGCATCTCCGTGGCCGTCGGCATGGCGCTGGCGGGCAAGCAGTCCGGCAAGGACTACCGCGTGTACGCCATCCTGGGCGACGGCGAGATCGCCGAGGGCCAGGTCTGGGAGGCCGCGATGGCTGCCAACAAGTATCACCTCGATAACCTCTGCGCGTGCGTGGACGTGAACGGGCTGCAGATCGACGGCGCGACGAAGGACGTCATGCCCACCGAGCCGCTGGACAAGAAGTTCGAGGCCTTCGGCTGGCACGTTGTGAAGTGTGACGGCCACGATTTTGAGAGCATCGACGCGGCTTATAAAGAGGCGGCCGCCACGAAGGGTCAGCCCACCGTCATCCTTGCCAGAACTGTTAAGGGCAAGGGCGTGAGCTTCATGGAAAACAACGCCGGCTGGCACGGCAAGGCGCCCAACGATGAGCAGTTCGCCACCGCCAAGGCGGAGCTGGAAGCGGTCATCAAGGAACTGGAGGGTTAAGAAATGGCTGAAAAAATCGCTACTCGTGAAGCATACGGCCGCGCGCTGGGCGCGCTGGCTGCAAAATACCCGGAGCTGGTCTGCTTTGACGCCGACCTCGCGGGCGCGACCATGTCCAAGTTCTTCAAGGAAGCCTGCCCCGAGCGCTTCTTTGACATGGGCATCGCCGAGGCGAACATGGTGGGCGTGGCCGCCGGTATGAGCCTGTGCGGCTACAAGCCGTTCGTGAACACGTTTGCGATGTTCGCGGCGGGCCGCGCGTGGGAGCAGGTGCGCAACACCGTCTGCTACCCGCATCTGAACGTCAAGGTCGTGGGCAGCCACGGCGGCCTGTCCGTCGGTGAGGACGGCGCGACCCATCAGTGTATCGAGGACTTCGCCATCATGCGCGCCATCCCCGGCATGACGGTGCTGTGCCCGTGCGACGGCAACGAGATGCGCGCGGCGGTCGAAGCGCTGGTCAATTACGACGGCCCGGCCTATATGCGCCTTGGCAGACTCGCGGTGGAGACCGTGACGGATTCCATCCCCGGCTACAAGTTTGAGCTCGGCAAGGGCGTCACCCTGCGTGACGGCACCGACGTGACCATCATCGCCGTCGGCATGAACGTGCAGATGGCGCTGGCGGCGGCGGATCTGCTGGCCGCGGACGGCATCAGCGCCCGCGTCATCGACATGCACACCATCAAGCCGCTCGACAAGGAGCTCGTTCTGAAGGCTGCGAAGGAGACCGGCGCGATCGTCACCACCGAGGAAGCGAACGTCCTCGGCGGCCTCGGTGCGGCAGTCGCGGAGCTGCTGAGCGAGGAGTATCCCGTGCCCGTCGTGCGCCACGGCGTTGAGGACGAGTTCGGCCGCAGCGGCAAGGCCCCCGCTGTCCTCGAGGCCTACGGCATCACGCCCGCCGGCATTGCGGAAAAGGCGAAGAAAGCCGTTGCAATGAAGTAACCGCTGAATCAATCGTCTGCGGTTGTCGGCGGATCTTTTGCCCCAACTGTGCAGTTTGGAAAACGCGAAATACACAAAGTATTCCTGCGTTTTCCAAACTTTCATTTGGGCCAAAATCTCTCGCCGACATCTCTTGCCGATTGAATCATCGGTTACTGAAGAAATAAGTTCTCTATAATAAGTGGGAATCGAACTCCGCTTCCCACTTATTTTTTTGAGGTATGACGATGAAACAGACGCTGCTGGACGGTCTGCAGGCGCGCGGGCGCGCGCTGGACGGGCAGTCCGTCGATACGCTCTGCGCTTTCGGCGCGGCGCTTTTGGAAAAGAACCGGGTGATGAACCTGACCGCCATCACCGAGCCCGCCGCCGTAGCGCAGCTGCATTTTCTGGACAGTCTGGCGCTGCTGGACATCGCGCCGCTCGCCGGAAGCTCGCTCATCGACATCGGCTGCGGCGCGGGCTTTCCGGGCGTGCCGCTCAAGATCGCGGAGCCATCCATCCGGCTCACGCTGCTCGACTCGCTGGCCAAGCGCATGAACTGGCTGGCGGAGGTCCTGCCGGAGCTGGGCGTGCAGGCCGAGATCGTCACCGCCCGGGCGGAGGAATACGCCGCGCAGCGCCGCGAGCGGTATGATTTTGCCGTGTCGCGCGCCGTGGCGCGGCTGAATGTGCTGGCGGAGCTGTGTCTGCCGTTTGTGCGCGTGGGCGGGCAGTTTCTCGCGATGAAGGGCGCGCTCGCGCAGGAGGAGGTCGACGAGGCCCGCCGCGCCATCCGCACCCTCGGCGGGCAGGTAAAAAAAATCTACGAATACCCCGTCGCCGACACCACCCACCGCGTGGTCGTCGTCCAAAAGATCGCCCCCACGCCGAAGCAATACCCAAGGGCGTTTGCCAAGATCAAAAAATCTCCGCTCTGAGTAAAGCAACCCCTCCCGGACACCCGGGAGGGATTTTTACGCCCAGCATTTTTTGCGGCAGTGCCGAATCCCCGACGCAGCAGCGAAACGTAGGCGCCCTTTGCCTTCCCCTCGGGGAAGGTGGCGAGCGCAGCGAGCCGGATGAGGGCCGGGGAGCAGTTACGTTTTGGAACAACTGCAAAGCAAACCGCAAATGCTCCCCTACCCTCATCAGTCGGCTTCGCCGACAGCTGTCCCTACCCTCTTTGTCCCTTCGGGACATTTCCCCCTGATAGGGGGAATCGGCCCCCAGGGGAAGCTATGGGCCCTCAGCAAATCGGCACTGCCGCAAAAGAATGGCGGCGCGTACCGGCGGGAGGGGCAAGCCCCTCCCCTACGTTACGACTAAGAAATTGGTTCGGTCGAAAGGGCGGAGCGGGTCATCGGCCCCTACGGGGTGCGGGGCGTTTGGTGCGGCCACGGAAAATTTTACATGGATTTTACACAAAGCTGACAGTGGATTTGACTCTTGTCCTTTATACTGACATTCGACAAAAGAGTGTCTGGGAAAGGAAAAAGAGGTATGGATTTTTTTGATTTTCTGAAAATGATCGGCGGGCTTTGTCTGTTTTTGTTTGGAATGAACCTGATGGGTCAGGGATTGGAGCGGCGTGCGGGCGGGAGTCTGCGGGTGCTGCTCGGCAGGCTCACCGACCGCGCGCTGACCGGCTTTCTGACCGGTCTCGGCGTCACGGCGATCATCCAGTCGTCGTCCGCGACCACGGTCATGGTGGTCGGCTTTGTGAACTCGGGGCTTATGACCCTGCGGCAGGCCATCAACGTCATCATGGGCGCGAACGTCGGCACCACGGTCACGGCGTGGCTGCTGAGTCTGGGCGGCATTGAGGCGAATAATTTCTTTGTGCAGCTGTTAAAGCCCAGCTCCTTTACGCCCGTGCTGGCCCTCATCGGCATCATCTACTTCATGTTCTGCAAGGACACGCGCAAGAAGGACACCGGTTTGATCCTGCTGAGCTTTGCCACGCTCATGTGCGGGATGGAGACGATGAGCGGCGCGGTGTCGGGCCTGAAGGACGTGCCGGAATTTACAAATCTGTTCGTCGCGTTCCGAAATCCCATCCTCGGCGTGCTGGCGGGCGCGCTGCTCACGGGCGTGATCCAGTCCAGCTCGGCCTCGGTCGGCATTTTGCAGGCGCTGGCCACGACCGGCGCGGTCAGCTATGCCGCCGCCATCCCCATCATCATGGGCCAGAACATCGGCACGTGCGTCACGGCGATGATCGCATCCGTCGGCACGAACAAAAACGCCCGCCGCGCAGCGGTGGTGCATCTGATGTTCAACATCATCGGCGTGGTCGTGCTGCTGTCGGTCTTTTCGATCGTCCGCGCGGCGGCGCATCCGGCGATCCTGGACGAGGGCGCGACGATGAGCGGTATTGCGATCTGCCATTCGCTGTTCAATATCCTCTGCACGGCGATGCTCCTGCCCGCGGGCGGGCTGCTGGAAAAGCTGGCGATCCGCATGGTGCCGGACGGCGGGCAGAAGGAGCAGCTCTCGGAGCTGGACGAGCGTCTGCTCGCGACGCCGTCGCTGGCGCTGCAGCAGAGCCGCGCGGTGGCCTCGCAGATGGCGCAGCGCGCCGTACGCGCGCTGGATGGGGCGCTCACGTCGCTCACGGCCTATACGCCGGAGCTGGCGGCGCAGATCCGCGAGGATGAGACGCTCTGCGACCACGACGAGGACGTGCTCGGCACGTATCTTGTGAAGCTCAGCGCCTGCAAGCTCGGTCAGGCACAGAGCGAGGAGGCGGCGGGCCTGCTCAAGTCCATCGGCGATCTGGAGCGCATCTCCGACCACGCGGTGAACGTGCTGGAGTCGGCGGAGGAGCTGCGGCAGAAGAAGCTGTCGTTCAGCCCGGCGGCGCAGGCGGAGTTGGCGGTGCTGGCTGCGGCGGTGCGGAAAATTTTGACGCTGACGGAGGAGTCGTTCGAGACTGCGGACGTGGAAAAGGCGGCGCAGGTCGAGCCGCTGGAGCAGGTCATCGACCTTCTCAAGGAGCAGATGCGCACGCGCCACATCCTGCGGATGCAGCAGGGCGCCTGCGGCATCGAGACGGGCTTTGTGTGGTCGGATCTGCTGACCGATCTGGAGCGCACGTCCGACCACTGCTCCAACATCGCGGGCTGCACCATCGACACGGCGCAGCACAACCTGAACCTGCACGAGACCCTGCAGGCCATCAAGCTCGGCGACGAAGGCTTCCGCCGCGCGATGCACAACTATGCGATGGAGTATCAGCTGCCGTAAACGTGAATCGTGAAAATCCCTGTAGGGGCCGATGACCACATCGGCCCTTTCGGGTGCACCGATCTCTTAGTCGTAACGTAGGGGAGGGGCTTGCCCCTCCCGCTGGGAAGCACTGCCGTACTTTTGAGGCAGTGCCGATTCGCTGGAGGCCCCTTGGCTTCCCCTGGGGGAAGCTGGCTGCGGAGCGTTAGCGGAGCAGACTGATGAGGGCCGGGGAGCAGTCGCGTTTTGGAACAACTGCTAAGCTATCCATCAGTGCTCCCCGGCCCTCATCCGCCCCCTTCGGGGGCACCTGTCCCTACCCTCTTTGTCCCTTCGGGACATTTCCCCCTGATAGGGGGAATCGGCCCTGAGGGGAAGGCAAGGGGTGCATCCCGCTCCGCGGTGCGTGCAAATACCACGGCTGCCAACCAGCGGGAGGGGCAAGCCCCTCCCCTACATTACGACGAAGAGCGGACCTTTTGCTATAACAAAACGCCCGGCGGCTTTTGCCGCCGGGCTTGTTTTATTTCTCTTCTTTCCACTGCGCCAGCCCGGCCTGACCCTCGGGGGTGACGGGGCGGAGCCATTTCATGGAGCGGAAATAACGTAGGCACAAAATACATTTTGGAATATCCTCACCCAAATACGCAACAGCGACCACGGCGAGGAACGGCAGGTGCAGCACATTGGCCGCCAGCAGCGTCAGCGGGATGGCCACCAGCCACAGCGCGCCGAGGTCAAAGAACATCCCCGTGAGCGTATCGCCGCCGGAGCGGAACACGCCCACGACCTGAACATACGGGATGTTTCGCAGACAGACCTCCGCCGAACAGAACACCGTCACAGCCAGCGCCGTTTCCAGCGTCACGGTGGAAAGCGTCTCGCCCGTGGAGAAGATCGACACCAGCGGATGCCGCAGCAGGACCATCAGGCCACCGATCACAACGCCCAGCAGCGGCACCAGCACGGAAAAGCGCCGCGCATCCTCCACGCCGCGGCGGATCTTGCCGCTGCCGATGGACTTGCCGACCATGATGACACAGGCGCTGCCCATGCCCACGTAAAATGCGAAGGCAAGCTCGGAAAACGTCTTAAAGATGGTCATGCCAGCGTAATATTCATAGCCCATGTTGGAATAGACCATGTTGAGCGCCAGCATCCCAAGCGCCCAGAGGCCCTCGTTGCCCATTACAGGCAGGGCGCGGGCGCAGAACGCGCCGAAGTTTTTGAGTCCAAAGCGCGTCAGCTCGCGGATGGGCCCGGACAGGATGTTTTTCCTGACTGCCGAGAAGACGAGCACCAGGATCGGCCCCAGCCATGAGGAGATGCACGTGGCCAGCGCCGCGCCCGCCACACCCATGCGCGGCATCCCGAACGCGCCGTTGATCAGGCCGTAGTCCACAAATGCGTTCACCACCGTGGTGATCGCGGCGACGTACATCGGCAGCTTCACGCGCTCGGTGTTGCGCAGCACCGACGAGAGCACATTCATCAGCGCCACCGCCGGATACGAGAAGCAGACGATGGAGAGATACTGGCTGCCGGCCTCGATGACGGCGGGGTCTTTGTTGAACAGTCCGATGACCCAGCGCGGCGACGCGAGCGCCACGCCCAGGAAGAGGAGCGACACGACCAGGCAGCTCAAAAGCCCCATGCCGAGCACGCGGCGGATGCCTTTTAAGTCCTTGACGCCCCAGTACTGCGAGACGAACACGCTCATGCCCGAGCACAGCCCGAAGCCCAGCAGCATACACAGCCAGCCCCACTGCGCCGCCATGCCGACGGCGGAGAGCACCACGTCCCCCAGCCGCGAGACCATCATCGTATCGACGAGCTGGAAGGAGCTGGAGAGCACGTTCTGGATGGACACCGGCAGCGCCAGCCGCAGCGCCACGCGCCAGAAGGGCTTATCGCCCAGGTAATTTGAAAGCTTCATAAAATTCTCCGAGGTAAAAATGTGGGAATGCCGAATCCGGCATTCCCACGAAGTTTTTGTTCAGGTCGCGTGAGGGACCTATGAAGCAGCAGCACGTTTGCAGCAGCCTTGCTTACGAGCGCAAAAACAAAGCCTTGCAGAGTTTTCGCCCGCAGGCGAAAATAAATTTGGATCATTTTTGCCGGCGACATGCGCGTCGGCAAAAATACTGCCCGCTCTGCAAGTGTGGAATTTTTCGTGCCTGCACGAAAAATTATGCGCGCGCAGAGTGCAAGCTTTTCCAAACGAAAGCCCAGCGAAGCGGGTTTCGTTTGGGGCCGTTAGGCCATGCCTGCCGTGATGATGGCCATTTTGTAGACCTCGTCGGCGTTGCAGCCGCGGGAGAGGTCGTTGATGGGGGCGTTCAGGCCCTGCAGGATGGGGCCGTAGGCCTCAAAGCCGCCCAGACGCTGCGCGATCTTGTAGCCGATATTGCCCGCCTCGATGCACGGGAAGATGAACGTGTTCGCGTAGCCCGCGACCTTGGAGCCGGGGAACTTCAGCTGGCCGACGACCGGGGAGACTGCGGCGTCAAACTGCATTTCTCCGTCGATGGCAAGCTCAGGCGCGAGCTCCTTGGCGATCTTCGTGGCCTCGGCAGACAGCGCGACCGTGCCGCCCTTGCCGCTGCCCTTGGTGGAGAAGCTCAGCATGGCGACCTTCGGGTCAATGCCGAAGAACTGCGCAGTGCGCGCGGACTCGATGGCGACCTCCGCCAGCTTCTGCGCGCCGGAGAACGTCACCTCGCCGGTGGCCTTATCGAGCGTGTCGGGATAGTCGATGTTGATGGCGCAGTCGCCCATGCAGTATTTTTCCTGCGCGCCGTCCTTGCCCTCGCGGCAGAGGATGAAGCAGGAGGAGACGAGGTGCGCGCCCTTGCGGGTCTTGACCAGCTGCAGCGCCGGACGGACGGTGTCGGCCGTGGAATAGGTCGCGCCGCCGAGCAGCGCGTCGGCCTTGCCCATCTTCACGAGCATCGTGCCGAAATAGTTGCCCTTGGCCAGCGCCGCGCGGCAGTCCTCCTCGGACATCTTGCCCTTGCGCAGCTCGACCATTTTCGCGACCATCCCGTCCATGCCGTCATAGGTGGCCGGGTCGATGATGGTGGCCTTGCAGATGCAGAAATTGCCCTTTTCCGCAGCGGCCTTCACCTCAGCTTCCTTGCCGATGAGGATGACGTCCATCAGATCCTCCTTCAGCAGGCGGCTGGCCGCCTCGAGGATACGGGCGTCGGGGCCTTCGGTAAAGACGATGGTGCGGCGGGTAGCTTTGAGTGCGTCGATCAGTTTGGTGAACATACTATGTACCTCCAATTTTGCGTCGTTTCGCAATATGTGTTTTTAGTATACAACGTTTTTTGCGCAGACTCAACCGTTATTTACGCTTTTTCCAGAAGCGCGAGCAGGCGGCGGTAGCCGTCCTCCCAAAGCGCGGTGTGGTGCGGTGTCCAGCGCTCGACCGGCTCGGAGCGGCGCACGACGGCACGCAGCTCGGAAATGTCCTGAATATCGCCCAGCGCCATGGCCTGCGCGAGGAGATTGCCGATGGCCGCGCCCTCGATGGGCCCGGTGACGACGGGGCGGTCGATGGAATCGGCGACGAACTGGTCGAGCATCCGGTTCTGGATGCCGCCGCCGACGATGTTGAGCTGCTCGATGCGCCGGCCCGTGATCTCCTCCAGCCGCTCGAGCGCCCAGCGGTACTTGAGCGCGAGCGACTCATAGATGCAGCGGGCGATCTGCCCGACGGTCTCGGGCACGGGCTGAGCTGAGCGGCGGGCGAAGGCCTGAATTTTCTCCACCATCTGCCCGCCGGCGAAAAATTCGCCGTAGTCGGGGTCGATGACGGTGCGCATCGGCTCAGCCTGTTCCGCCTGCTTGACGATTTCGTTCCAGCTCAGGTTTTGTCCCGCCTTCTGCCAGTCGCGGCGGCACTCCTGAATGAGCCACAGGCCCATGATATTCTTGAGCGGACGGAAGCCACCCTGAATGGTGCCCTCGTTGGAGAAATTCGCCTCGCGCACAGCGTCGGTCAAAAGCGGCGCGTCCGTCTCCGTGCCGAACAGCGACCACGTGCCGCTGGAGAGGAAGGCGAAGCTCCCCTCGCCGGGGATCGCCGCCACGGCGGAGGCCGTGTCGTGCGTGCCCACGGCGGCAAAGTGCGCGCGGTTCAGGCCCAGCTCCGCGGCAAGCTCCGGGCGGAGATGGCCGCGCAGCTGACCGGCCCGGTCCATAGGGGTGAAAATTTTGCGCGGCAGGCCGAGCGCGTCGATCGTTTTCCAGTCGTAGTCCTTCGCGGTGGGGTCATAGATCATGCCGGTCGTGACCTCGGTGTACTCCGACTTCTTTTCGCCTGTGAGCAAAAAGCCGAGAAGATCCGGCATAAACAGCAGCGTCTCGGCGTTTTCCAGCGCCACGTCGCCCTCGCGCTTGCGGCGGTAGAGCTGATAGAGGGTATTGAAATTCTGATTGGCGACGCCCGTGCGGGCAAAGAGCGTGGGGAAATCCACAACCTTCCACGTCTCGCGGAAGTCGTCGTCCACCGCGTAGCGGTAGGCGCGGGGGATGGAAAGGAGATGGTCGTTGCGGTCAAGAAGGCCAAAATCCACGCCCCACGTGTCGATGCCGAAGCAGTCCAGCTCGCCCACGTCCGCCTGTTTGAACGCGAGCAGCCCCTGCTTGAGCTGGCTGTAGAGATACGGCAGATCCCAGTAGAACACGCCGTTCATCTCGATGTAGTTGTTTTCAAAGCGGTGCAGCTCGCGCATGACGATCCTCTCGCCGTCAAACTGCCCCAGGATCGCGCGTCCGTTCGACGCGCCGAGGTCGAATGCCAGTAGATTGCGCATGGGTACCTCCTTTACTCTCTGTCACGAAAACGTGACGTGTCCATATTCCAGAATGTCCGCGATGCGGCGGCAGGCGCGCCCGTCGCCATAGGGGTTGCTGGCGTGCGCCATGGCCTGATAGGCGTCCGCATCCTCCAGCAGCTGCTTAAAGTTACGGTAGATGACGTCCTCATCCGTGCCCACCAGCCGGAGCGTTCCGGCGTCGATGCCCTCGGGGCGCTCGGTCGTGTCGCGCATGACGAGCACGGGCTTGCCGAGCGACGGCGCCTCCTCCTGAATGCCGCCGCTGTCGGTGAGGATGAGATAGCTGCGGGCGAGGAGGTTGTGGAAGTCCAGCACCTCCAGGGGCTCGATGATATGGATGCGGTCACAGCCGCGCAGCTCTTCGTCCGCCGCCTGCCGCACCACGGGGTTCATGTGGATGGGGTAGATGGCCTTGACGTCGGGGTGCTCGTCCATAATGCGGCGGATGGCGCGGAACATATGGTGCATGGGCTCGCCTAAATTTTCGCGCCGGTGCGCGGTGATGACGATGAGGCGGCTGCCCTGCGCCCAGGAAAGCTCCGGGTGCGTATAGTCGGCGCGGACGGTCGTCTGCAAAGCGTCGATGGCGGTGTTGCCGGTGACGAAGATGGTGCTCTCGCGCTTTCCCTCGCGCAGCAGATTCTCCCGCGCGCGCGCCGTGGGCGCGAAGTTGTACTGCGAAATGATACTGACCGCCTGCCGGTTAAATTCCTCGGGATAGGGCGAGTAGATATTATACGTCCGCAGCCCCGCCTCCACGTGGCCCACGGGGATCTGCAGATAGAAGCAGGCCAGCGCGGTCACGAAGGTGGTGGACGTGTCGCCGTGGACGAGCACGACGTCGGGCCGGACCTCCTCCAGCACGCTTTTGATGCGGTTTAAGATGTTCGTGGTGATGTCGAACAGGGTCTGCTTATCCTTCATAATGGACAGATCGTAGTCCGGCTCCACGCCGAACGCGGCGAGCACCTGATCGAGCATCTGCCGGTGCTGCCCCGTAACGCAGACGACGGTTTTTATGCCCTCGCGCGTTTTGAGCTCGTTCACCAGCGGGCACATTTTGATCGCCTCGGGGCGGGTGCCGAATACCAGCATGACAGTTTTCATGTTGTCTCTCCTTACAGCCGGTAAACGCCCGGCAGCGTGCAGACCATGCGCGTATCGAGCACGGTCTTTCCGGCGAGCTTTTCCATATTGGCCTTGATCTCATCGTGCCCGACCATGATGACCACCAGATCGACGTCGCGCAAAAACGCGTCCAGATCGTGATACTGATTTTCCACCAGCGCGCGCGAGACCATCGGATCATAGACCTTCAGCGGCGCGGCGAGGTGGCGCTTCTGGCACTCGAGAAGCTGCAGCGTGGGCGATTCGCGGCAGTCGTCCACATTTTCCTTATACGTCAGGCCGTACAGGCCCACGCGCGTAAGGTCGGTGAGCCCCACCTCGTCCATCACGTCGCGGATGCGGCCGAGGACGTACTCGGGCATGGCGGCGTTCACGCGCATGGCCGCGCCTGTGACGGCGGTGAGCGCCGGATAGTCGCCGACCAGAAACCACGGGTCGACCGAGATGCAGTGCCCGCCCACGCCGGGGCCGGGCTGCAGAATGTTGACGCGGGGGTGCATATTGCAGATGCGGATGATCTCCTGCACGTCCATGCCGTCGTGCCGGCAGATCTGCGCCAGCTCGTTGGCAAAGGCGATGTTGACGGCGCGGAACGTATTTTCCACGACCTTCGTCATCTCCGCTGTGCGAATGTCCGTCACCACGATCTGCCCCTGACAGAACGAAGCGTAGATGCTTTTCACCTTTTCGCCCACAGCGGGGTCGTCCGCGCCGATGGTGCGGTTGTTGTGCAGCAGCTCATAGACCATGTTGCCGGGGATGATGCGCTCCGGCGCGTGCACGAGCGAGACGGTCTTGCCCGACTTTTCCATGAGCGGACGGACGAAGCGGTCGATCGTGCCGGGGGAGATCGTCGATTCGATCACCACGCACGCGCCCGCGGGGCACACGCGCAGCACATCCTGCACCGCGGCGCACACGAACCTGGCGTCCACCTTTTTGCTGAACGGGTCGTAGGGCGTGGGGACGGAGACGATGTACGTATCCGTGACCTGATATTTGTTCGTAAACTCGATGCCCGCCGCGAGGGCGCTTGCAAAGAGCTCATCCAGCCCCTTTTCCTGAAACGTCGTTTTCCCGGCGCGCAGCGTTTTGACCAGCGCCTCGTTATAATCCGTGCCCACGACCTTCACGCCGTGCGACGCGAGCATCAGCGCCGTGGGCAGCCCGATATAGCCAAGACCAATGACATTGACCATTGTGTTCTCCTCTGCTTTTCGCCCGCGCATAATGCGGGCAATTATATTCAAGTATAGTATATCTCCAAATCCTTCATCTTTCAACTGAATATTTCATTCCGCGAGAAAAAGCGGGAAATTGCGAAATTTTGACTTGTCCTCAGTAAAGCGCTGTGCTATAATCACATTAAAGTGCTGCTGTTTGCGGTCTATACCGGGAACTTGGGACGTTCGGCTGCGTGTTTTGCAGCCCGCGCCCGCCCGTGCTGCAAATGGCGGCAACGTTTTTTAAGAGGAGAGAAAAGCTATGACTGGAGATTCCGTACAGATCCTGATCGCCATGGTCTGCTACATGGTCGTCGTCATCGGGATCGGCGTGGCATTCGCAAAGCGTGCCAATCAGAACTCGGAAAACTATTTTATCGGCGGGCGCACGCTCGGCCCGTGGGTCGCGGCGATGAGCGCCGAGGCCTCCGACATGAGCGGGTGGCTGCTGATGGGCCTGCCGGGCGTTGCGTACTGGTGCGGCATCAGCGGCGCGGTGTGGACGGCCATCGGCCTTGCCGTGGGCACCTACCTCAACTGGCTGATCGTGGCAAAGCCGCTGCGGCGCTATTCGCTCGTCGCGGGCAACGCCATCACTGTGCCGGACTTTTTGTCCAACCGCTTCCGGGAGAAGAAAAAGGTCATTATGACCATCGCGTCGGTGTTCATTCTGGTGTTCTTCGCCGTGTATGCCGGCAGCTGCTTCGTCACCTGCGGCAAGCTCTTTTCCAAGCTGTTCGGCCAGAACTATCAGCTGATGATGGTCGTGGGCGCGCTGTTCGTGCTGCTGTATACGTTCCTCGGCGGCTTCCTGGCTGAGTCGGCGTCTGACTTCATGCAGGCGGTCGTGATGATCTTTGCGCTCGTCACGGTGCTGGTGCTGGGCGTTTCGTCCGCGGGCGGCTTTGCCGCTGTGGTGGAGAACGCGAAGTCCATCCCCGGCTTCTTCGACTTCTTCTTTAAGGCCACCCCGCAGGTGGATGCAAGCGGTGTGCAGCAGCTCTCCGCCGCCGGGCAGCCGCTGTTCGGCAGCGCCGAGTCCTATCCGCTGCTCTCCATCCTCTCCGAGGTCGCGTGGGGCCTCGGCTACTTCGGGATGCCGCAGGTGCTGCTGCGGTTCATCGCCATCCGCCGCACGAGCGAGCTGACGCAGTCGCGCCGCATCGCAACGGTCTGGGTCGTCATCTCGCTGGCCGCCGCCGTGTTCATCGGCACGATGGGCCGCGTGCTCCTGCCCACGGCGCTGGATACCGCCTCGCAGGCGGAAAACGTGTTCGTCGTGCTCTCGCAGCTGCTGCTGCACCCGCTGTTTGCGGGGCTCGTGATGGCGGGCATCCTCGCCGCAACGATCAGCTCGTCCGACTCCTACCTGCTCATCGCCGCCAGCGCCTTCTCCAAGAACCTGTATCAGGGCGTTTTCAAGAAAGACGCAAGCGACCGGCAGGTCATGCGCGTCTCGCGCATCGCGCTGCTGGCGGTGGCCGCCATCGGTATGCTCATCGCGCTGGATGAAAACAGCGTCATCTTCACCATCGTGTCGTTCGCGTGGGCTGGCTTTGGCGCGACCTTCGGGCCGCTGGTGCTCTTCTCCCTGTTCTGGAAGCGCACCACCCGTGCCGGCGCCATCGCCGGTATGGTTGGCGGCGGCGGCATGGTGTTCTTCTGGAAGCTCGTGCTCAAGCCGCTCGGCGGCCTTTGGGGCATCTATGAGCTGCTGCCCGCGTTCCTCTTCTCCTGCATCCTGATCGTGGTGGTCTCCCTCCTCACCAAGGAGCCCTCCGCCGAGATCCAGGAAGAATTCGAGCGCGCAAAAACCGTAGAGTAAAGAATGAGCATTCCCCCGCCGGAACCCCGGCGGGGGAATTTTTATGCCGGTGTGCGTTCTTAGTCGTAACGTAGGGGCGGGGCTTGTGTCAAGCCCAGATTGTTTACAAAATGTTCGGGATGATCCTTTACAGTTTTACAGCCTGTAGATTTTCCTCGAAA
>CAKTXA010000013.1 GCA_934631005.1 uncultured Oscillospiraceae bacterium | reverse complement strand
ACGGGGATCGCCGCGCTGGACGAGGGCGTGCCGCTGACGCTCATTGGCGAAGCGGTCTTTGCCCGCTGCCTGTCCGCCATGAAGGACGAGCGCACGGCGGCGGCAAGGGAATATGCCCGCACCGTCCCGGCTTTCACCGGCGACAAGGCGGAGATGGTCGAGGCCATCCGGCAGGCGCTCTATGCGTCCAAGATCATCTCCTACGCGCAGGGGTACACACTCATGCGCACGGCGGCAAAAACGTATGGCTGGAATCTGAACTACGGCGGCATTGCGCTCATGTGGCGCGGCGGGTGCATCATCCGCAGCGTGTTCCTCGGGAAGATCAAGGACGCGTATGATAAAAATCCCGACCTTTCCAACCTCCTGCTCGACCCGTATTTTAAGCGCACGATGCAGTCGCTGCTCCCGGCGTGGCGGAAGGTCGCGGCAGCAGCCGTGCAGTACGGCGTGCCCGCGCCCGCGATGACGGCGGCGCTGAGCTACTTCGACGGCTACACCACCGAACGCCTGCCCGCGAATCTGTTGCAGGCGCAGCGCGACTATTTTGGAGCCCATACCTATGAGCGGCTGGACGCGCCGCGCGGCGCGTTTTTCCACACCAACTGGACAGGCCACGGCGGCCATACCGCAGCGGGGACGTACAATGCGTGAGTACAAGCTGGTCGCACTCGATCTGGATGGGACGCTGCTGGACTCTGGCAAGCGGCTGAGCGCGGAGAATGCGGCGGCGCTGCGGAAGGCGGCGGCCTGCGGGGCGCAGATCGTGCCCACGACGGGGCGGTTTTTTGACGGGATGCCGCAGGCCATCCGGGAGCTGCCGTATCTGCGCTACGCCATCACCATCAACGGCGCGCAGGTGCTGGACATAGGCTCCGGCGAGGTGCTGTACCGCGCGGAGCTGCCGCTGGCGCAGGCGCTGGCAATTCTGGAATATCTCGACACGCTGCCGGTCATTTACGACTGCTACTGCGGCAGCTGGGGCTGGATGACGCGCGCGATGCAGGATGCCGCGCCGGAGCTGATCTCCGATGTGCATAGCCTGCGCATGGTGCAGGAGCTGCGCACGCCGGTGGACGAGCTGAAAGCCTATCTTCGCGCCCGGGGCGACGATGTGCAGAAGATCCAGCTGTTTTTGCAGGACGTTTCGCAGCGCCTGGCTGTGATGGCGGAGCTGGAGCGGCGCTTTCCGGGCACGGTGGCGTCCACGTCGCTGCCGAATAATATCGAGATCAACGCCGCCGCGGCGAACAAGGGCGACGCCGTGCGCGCGCTGGCCGTGCATCTGGGCATCCCGATCGAGAAGACCATCTCCTTCGGCGACGGCAGCAACGACCTGAGCATGATCCGCGCGTGCGGCCTTGGCGTGGCGATGGCGAACGCGTGCCCCGCCGTGCTGGCGGCGGCGGACCGCGTCACGACCTCGTGCGACGAGAGCGGCGTTGCCGCGGTACTGAACGAGCTTTTTTGAACGGAGGAAGCAGAATGGAACTGCCTTTTGAGACCGATCTGACGGGGAAGGTCGCCGTGGTGACCGGCGCGGCAGGTACGCTTTGCAGCGTCTTTTCCAGGGCGCTGGCGGCGTGCGGGGCGAAGGTCGCGCTGCTGGGCCGGACGTATGAAAACGTGCAGCGGCTGGCCGGCGAGATCACCGCCGCGGGCGGCATTGCAAAAGCATATGAATGCAATGTGCTGGACAAGCCTGCTGTCATGGCTTGCCATGAACAGGTTTTAGCCGGCCTCGGCCCGTGCGACATTCTGCTCAACGGCGCGGGCGGCAACCACCCCGGTGCCACGACGGAGAAGGAATATTACGAGCCGGGCGATCTGGACGCCGGGGTCAAGAGCTTTTTTGATCTGGACACGGCGGGCGTTTCGGGCGTGTTGGACCTCAACTTTATGGGCGTGCTGATCCCCACGCAGGCGTTTGCGCGCGACATGGCGGCGCGCGGCGGGGGGAATATTCTGAACATCTCGTCGATGAACGCCTACCGGCCACTGACGAAAATTCCGGCGTATTCCGGCGCGAAGGCCGCGGTGTCGAACCTGACGCAGTGGCTGGCCGTGCATTTTTCGAAGGCAAATATCCGCGTGAACGCCATCGCGCCGGGGTTTTTCTCCGGCAAGCAGAACGCGCAGCTTTTATGGAACGCGGACGGCACGCCGACGGCGCGGACGGAGAAAATTCTCGCCGCCACGCCGATGGGCCGCTTTGGCCGGGCGGAGGAGCTGGTGGGCGCGCTGCTGTTTTTGCTGAATGACAGGGCGGCGTCGTTCGTGACCGGCGTGGTCATCCCCGTGGACGGCGGCTTTTCGGCCTACAGCGGGGTGTGAGATGCGGGATATTTACAAAATCGCCGCGCACGGCGGCCTTTCAGACGCGGAGCTTGAGGACGCGCTGGCGCGCTCGCTGGAGGGGCGGCGACTCAAAACGGTGCTCATCCTGCCGCCGGATTTTACGCGCCTTCACTCGCAGGCGGGCAGGATCACGAACATTTACTACCATCTGCTGACCGCCCGGGGCGTCCGGGTGGACATCCTGCCCGCGCTGGGCACGCACGAGCCGGTTTCTGCGGCGCAGTGGGCGGCCATGTTCGGCGATATTCCGTATAAGACCATGCTCGTGCATGACTGGCGGCACGATGTAGTCAGGCTCGGCGAGGTACCGGCCTCCTATCTCGAAGAGATCACAGAGGGGCTCTGGCACGAGCCCGTCAGCGTGGAGATCAGCCGCCGCGTGATGGACGAACGCTATGACCTCATCATTTCGCCCGGTCAGGTCGTGCCGCATGAGGTCATCGGCATGGCGAACCATGCGAAAAACCTGTTCGTCGGTGTCGGCGGCAGC
Organism: uncultured Oscillospiraceae bacterium; assembly: GCA_934631005.1. Taxonomy (GTDB): domain Bacteria; phylum Bacillota; class Clostridia; order Oscillospirales; family Oscillospiraceae; genus CAG-170. Next base: position 60,249 of record CAKTXA010000013.1, on the reverse strand, counting down.
GATATGATCCACAAAAGCCATATGGTCGGCGCGGTGTACGGCATGGAGCGCATGATGGGCCGCGACCACACGCCGGTGCGCAAAATTTTTGATTACGGCATGGCGCATTTTCTGCGCGAGCGGCCGATCCTGTTCGTCCTGACCGTCTGCACCGCGCCGGAGGGCGAGAGCGTGCTGCACGGGCTGTTCATCGGCGAGGGGCGCGACTGCCTGACCGAAGCCGTGAAACTGGCGCAGGAGAAGAATATCGACTTTGTGGAGCGCCCCATCCGCAAGTGCGTCGTGTATCTCGACCCGGCGGAGTTCCGCTCCACGTGGCTCGGCAATAAGGCCATTTACCGCACGCGCATGGCCATCGCGGACGGCGGGGAGCTCATTATTTTAGCCCCCGGCGTGACGAAATTCGGCGAGGACGCGCAAGTAGATAAGCTCATCCGCAAATACGGCTACCGCGGCAGGCTGCGCACGCTGGAGGCGTTCGGCAAACCGGAAAACGCCGACCTGCGCGAGAATATGGGCGCGGCGGCGCACCTCATCCACGGCTCGTCCGACGGGCGGTTTTCCATCACCTATGCCGTGAAGGAGATCACGCAGCAGGAGATCGCGGACGTTGGCTTTACGCCGGCAAGCTACGACGAGCTGGCGCAGAAATACGACCCTGAAAAGCTGCACTACGGCTATAACACCGTGGACGGCGAGGAGATTTACTACATCCCGAACCCCGCGCTGGGGCTCTGGATCGACCGCGGCCGCTTTGCGGCGGGCGTTTGAGGAGACCTACCATGACAAAAATTCTGTTTATCTGCCACGGGAATATCTGCCGGTCGGCGATGGCGCAGTGTGTGATGCAGGCGCTGGTGGACGCGCGCGGGGCGGCGGGGCGGTTTTTCATCGACTCGGCGGCGACGAGCGCCGAGGAGCTGGGGAACCCCATCTATCCGCCCGCGCGGCGGGAGCTGCAGCGGCACAGCATCCCCGTGCTGCCGCACCGTGCGCGGCGCGTGACGGCGGCGGACTATGACCGGTTTGACCGGCTGATCGTGATGGACGCGAACAATGAGCGGAACCTCCGGCGCATCCTCCCGTCCGACCCCGGGGGCAAGGTACGGCGGTTACTTCCGGGCCGCGAGGTGGCCGATCCGTGGTACACGGGCGATTTTGAGGCGACGTGGAACGACGTCCTCGCGGGCTGCGAAGCGCTGCTGCGAGAGTTAGACGGGTAATACTGCACAAAAATCGCACGGCGATTTTGGCAAGTATCACGCGGGAGAATATGATAAAATACAGGCAGCACCGGATACGGTGCTGCCTGAAATTGTGAGGAGGCAATTATATGCGAATGGTCGATCTGATCGAGCGGAAGAAGCTCGGCGAGTCGCTTACCGACGCGCAGATCCGATATATCATCGAGGGGTTTACGGACGGCAGCATTCCGGACTATCAGATGTCCGCGTTTGCGATGGCGGTGTTTTTCCGCGGCATGACGGACCACGAGACCGCCGTGCTGACCGACGCGATGATGCGCTCGGGCGATACGGTGGACCTCAGCCGCTTCGGCGACAAGTCCGTGGACAAGCACTCCACCGGCGGCGTGGGCGACAAGACGACGCTGATCGTGGCGCCGATCGTGGCGTGCCTCGGCGGCAAGGTGGCGAAGATGTCCGGCCGCGGCCTGGGCCACACGGGCGGGACGGTCGACAAGCTCGACGCCATCCCGGGCTTCCGCACGGTGCTCACGCCGGAGGAATTTCTGCATCAGGTGGAGGACATCGGCGTGGCGGTCATCGGGCAGAGCGGCAATCTCACGCCCGCAGACAAAAAGCTCTACGCCCTGCGCGACGTGACGGCCACGGTCGACTCGCTGCCGCTGATCGCGTCGTCCATCATGTCCAAAAAGCTGGCGGCGGGGTCGCACTCGATCGTGCTGGATGTGAAGATCGGCTCGGGCGCGTTTATGAAAACGCCGGAGGACGGCGCGAAGCTTGCCGAGCGCATGGTCGCCATCGGGCGGCACTGCGGCAGGCGTGTGCGCGCGGTGATGACCGACATGGACATCCCGCTGGGAAAAAATATCGGAAATGCGCTGGAGGTCGCCGAGGCGGCGGACGTTCTGGCGGGCCATGGGCCGGATGATCTGCGCGAGGTGAGCTTTGTGCTGGCGTCCGGGATGCTGGAGCTGTGCAACGGCTGGACGGCCGACGAGGCGCGGCGGCGCGTGGAGGAGGCCGTCTCGTCCGGCGCGGCGCTGCGGAAGATGGAGCAGTGGATCGCGGCGCAGGGCGGCGACGCGCGGGCGCTGACGGATCACAGTTTGCTGCCGCAGGCGCGCTACCTGCTGCGCGTGACGGCGGAGCACGGCGGCTACATCACGGCCACGGACGCGCAGAAGATCGGCGAGGCGTCGTGCGTGCTCGGCGCGGGACGGCAGAGGAAGGACGACGCCATCGACTACGCCGCAGGCATCACGCTGCACCGCAAGCCGGGCGACCGTGTGAAGACCGGCGAGGAGCTGGCGGTTTTGTATACGAACGACGAAAAAACGCTGGAGCCTGCGAAGAAGCTGCTGCTGGATGCGCTCACCTGGGGCGAGGAGCCGCCTGCGCCGCAGCCGCTTATCCTGGGCATCGTGGAATAAAAACAGAAGGCTAAATGGCAGCACCGCGCCATGGCGCGGTGCTGCCAAACAAAGAAGGGGAGAATACTGTGGGGGATCAGAACATTATCGTCATTGGAGTTGCGGGCGGCACGGGCAGCGGCAAGACGACGCTGGTGAAGGCGCTGATGAACCGGTTTGGGGAGAACATCACCGTCCTCAGCCACGACAACTACTACAAGCAGCACAACGAGCTGACGTATGAGGAGCGGGCGAAGCTCAACTACGACCATCCGGACGCGTTCGACACCGACATGATGATCGAGCACCTGCGGCTTCTGAAGCAGGGCGTGGCCATCGACTGCCCGACGTATGACTTTACGGTGCACAACCGCGCGGAGGGCATTTTGCACATCGAGCCGGAGAAGGTCATCGTGGTGGAGGGTATTCTGATCTTTCAGGATCTGGAGCTGTGCCGCGAGATGGACATCAAAATTTTTGTGGACACCGACGCCGACGTGCGCCTGTGCAGGCGCATCCGCCGCGACGTGCGCAAGCGCGGCCGGACGATCGAATCGGTCATCGACCAGTATTTGACCACGGTCAAGCCCATGCACGAGCAGTTCGTGGAGCCCAGCAAGAAAAACGCCGACCTCATCGTCCCCGAAGGCGGCAAAAACCTGATCGCCCTGGAGATGATCGTCGGGCGGATACAGCGACATATTGAGCAGCACTGAAAATGACCCGGGAGAAAATTCTCCCGGGCTTTTTGCACATTTCTGTAGGGGCCGATGACCACATCGGCCCGCCCGACACACCCGTTATTTGGACGTAGGGGAGGGGCTTGCCCCTCCCGCTGGTACGCGGTATCGTTCCTTTGCCGCAGTGCCGATTTGCTGAGGGCTCCTTGGCTTCCCCTCGGGGAAGCTGTCTGCGGAGCTTCGCTCCGCAGACTGATGAGGGTCGGGGAGCAGCTGCATTTTGCTGAGCATGCAAAGCTATGTGTGAGTGCTCCCCGGCCCTCATCCGGCTCGCTGCGCTCGCCACCTGTCCCTACCCTCTTTGTCCCTTCGGGACATTTCCCCCTGATAGGGGGAATCGGCCCCGAGGGGAAGGCAAGGGGTGCGCACCGTCCTGCCGCTGCGTGCAAAAGCCACAGCTGCCCACCAGCGGGAGGGGTAAGCCCCTCCCCTACGTTACGACGAAATTTGGGATATGTGCAAAAAACGAAGCGCCCGGGCTTTGGCCCGGGCGCTTTTTGCTATTTGAAATTCAAACCTGCGTCTGTGCGACGGTGTAGATGCCGTCCTGTTCGGTGGACTGGTAGCCGGCTTTTACGAAGTTGGTGTTTTCACCATCGGCGAGGTTGTTGGCGGGGTCAAAATCGTGGAAAGTGCCGCCGGTGACTTCGATCGTTGAGCTGGAGCCATCGACTCGGTTGAGCAGATAGCGGCAGTCATTTGTGGTATCGGCCGGGGAGACGGTAAAGCCGCCGCCCTGAATGTATGCCTTGCCGCTGTCCTGCGTCTGCACGGCGGTTGCGCTGCCGCTGAAGGAGCCGCTCTTGATCGTCAGCTCCGAGGTGCCGCCGACGTTGACACAATAGGAGTCTGCGGCGATCATCTTGCCGGTCTGCTCTGCGGAGGAATCCTCGAACGTGAGCTTGGACGCCCGCAGCAGCGTGATCGCGGCGGGATAGCCCGAGCTGGTGCCAGTGATGGTGATCGTATGACCGGCCAGATCAAGCTCTGCCGTTCCGCCAGCCATCCGCGCGCCGGAGGCTTTTTCTGTGATGTCTCTGACGAGTGTGATTTTTGCGCCAGTGGTGTTGTTGACTGCACTGAGTGCGCTGCTGAGCGTCGTGCACGACTTTGTGTTGCCGTTTGCAAAGGTAACAACGGCAACATCCGGCAGCTTCACGGTGTAGGTTGTGCCGCTTGCCTGATCCTGCTGCGTATAACCTTCCGCGATGTAAGTACTGAGTGCATCCTTGCTGGCGATGGGATACGTACCGCCCGAGATGCTGACTGCGCCGCCAGCTTCCGTCAGGATACTGGAACCGGAGAATGTGCCGCCCTTGACCTGCAGCGTACCGGAGGATGCCCAGCAGATCACGTCTGCGCTGCTCTCGGATGTCATGCTGCTGCCGGACTTGACCTCGGCCTTGGCGCTGGAGCCGTCCGCAGCGACAAGGCAGCTGCCAGCTTCGCTTTTCAGGACTGTGCCGCTGTCAACAGTGAGAATTGCCGTGCAGTCCGCAGCTGCGGTAACGGCATCGCTCGTTGTGTTGAGAACCGCCTTCTTGACAGTAAAGCCACCGCTGGTCAAGACACCTTTCTGACCGGTCAGCGTGATCTTCTTGCTTGGGCCGGTGCCGCTAATGGTCAGCCCGGCACCGTTGGAGACGACAGCTATATAGGCATCGGCAGAGGCGCTCTCGCTCCGAATCGTGCCGCTGCCTTCGATTGTGACCATTTTATCGCCGGTCACGAGCAGCTTATGGTCATCTTTGAAGGTTAGTGTGTGGCCGTTCAGGGCGAGCTTCTGCCAGGCGCCGGTCGTGCCGATGGTCAGATCCTGATCCAGCGTAACATCGGCAAGGAGCTTGACTATGCCATACGCTTTGCTTGCGCCCTGCGTTTCAGCAACGGCGTTGATCGCGGCGTAGGCAGCGGAAAGGCTGGTGTACTTGTGCCCCTTGACACTGGCATCGCCCGAGGTGATCTCTGCAATGTAGCTGCCTGCCGGGCGGACGTACCAGAACGCATCCTCCTGTGCGGCCTCATAGCCGTCGGCTACGTAGGCGCTGGGGTCGGTGGAATAGGTGCCGGCGGTGACGCGGACGTAGTCTTTGCAGTCCAGCCAAACGCTGACGGCGTCACGATAGATGTAGATGTGGAGAGCTTTGGCGTCCTTGCCGGTGGCGGTGAAGGTACCGCCGGTGATGGCGGCGGTGGGGACGCCGCCGGGGTAGTTGTGCTCCACGATGGAGACGGCCGCACCGTCGAGAATTTCGTTCTGCGAGCCGGTGGGTGCGACGTAAGCGCCGGAACCGGAGAACGTGCCGCCGGTGATGCTCAGGTGGCCGGAGGCGATGGCGATGCCGGTATGGCCGGAGATGGTGCCGCCGTTTACGGTCACGGTGCCCTTCTGCGGGTGGTAGATGCCCGCACCGTTCGGCGCGGAGATGACGACGCCGTCGTTGACGGTGATGCTGCACTCGTCAACGTCGCCGGTGTCGTTATTGCCGTTGCCGGTGATGGCAGCATCACCTTCGGACGTAACGGTGCCATTTACGATCAGCGTGCCGCCGCTGCCGTAGATGCCGTAGCCCTTACCGCCGCTGATCACGGCATCTTCTGCAATGGTGAGCGTGGTGTCGCTGCCGGAGAGTAGGATCGCCGAATTATGCAGCGAGGGAGGGTCGGACAGCGTACCGTTATAGGCGACCGTGCCGTTTTTGATCGTTATGCTCTGGTAGATACTCAGGGTAGCACTGGTTTGTGAGCTGCTGCCGCCGATCGTGTGTCCACCCAGATCCAGAACGAGACCGGGTGTGGTCTCACGCGTGCCGAAGCTCATGCCCTTGGTGACGTCGTCCAGCAGCTTGACCTGGGTCACGCTGGTGTCGACCTTGCCGGAGATGTCCGCAAACTGTTTGGTCGTGCCGTCGGAATATGTCAGCTCGTAAAGCGGGATGCCCGCAAAATAGCTGCTGTTGTTCTTGGAAAGGATGTAGCCGTCCGGGACGGAGAGTTCGCCGGTCAGCGTGCCGCCGTCTTGTACCATGACCTTGCTTTCACCATAGGTAAGTGTGCCGCGGCCTTCGATCAGGATGGTGCCGTTATTTTCAACGGTGCTGCCCGTCAAGATACCGAGACGATTGGCATTCGCCGGAATGGTGAGGGTCATGCCTGCCGGGACGGTCAGCTTGCCGCCTGCGACAACGTCCAGCATGATGCCCTGCGGGATCGCGGTGTCGGTGCGCAGCGTATAGTCGCCGCAGACGACGACACGCACGCCGGTGCCGTTCTGCGCTTCGGCAAATGCGTCAGAGATCGTGTTGTAGAAGCCGACCTTCGAGCCGCTGAAGCTCGTCCAGAGTTCTACGGGCGCGCTTGCACCGCAGGTGGTGCAGGTGCCGGTCTCATCGAAGACATGCTCGCCGGTGGCGGGGATGGGTTCGGTGTAGGTGGCGCCGCAGGAGCAGGTGTAGGTCAGCACGCCGTCCGCGCCGCAGGTGGCGGGGGTGGTGACGGCGGCGGTGTAGCTGTGCGAATGCGAAGAACCAGCGGACTTCGGGCGCTCTACGGTCTCGGGAACCGTATGTACCTGATCGGCGTCGACGGACTTGCCGTTGACCTTCAGGCTCTTCGCGCTCGCGGCGGCGACGACCTTGGTGCCGGCGGGCGCGTTCTTGATCTGCACGTCCTCAGCGACAACCAGGATGATGCCGTCGACATCGTCGGCCTTGACTGTCGCGCCGTCCTCGTCAGCGTAGACGGCGATGGCGCGGTCGAGCATGGTGACGAACTGGGCGCGGGTGACGGGGGCCTTCGGGGCCAATTTCCCGCTCAGGCCGGTGAGGATGTCGCGGTTCAGCATGGCGGCGACGTAGCCCTTCGCCCAATCGCCGGTATCGGCGGCGTCGGGGAAGTCGGAGAGGTCGGCGCGGCGGAGTTCGGAAATGCCGAGCGCGCGGGCGAGCATGGCACAGGCCTGCTCGCGGGTGACCGGGTCGTTCGGGCGGAACGTGCCGTCAGGATAACCCGTCAAAATTCCAGCCGCTGCGCAGCGGCTGACGGCGTCCGCGTACCACGCGTCCGCCGTCAGATCATGGTACTCTGCCGGAGACGCTTCGGGAAGCCGAAGCAGCCGTGCGAAGATCGCTGCGATCTGCGCTCTTGTGATGCTGAGATCGGGGCGGAACTCGCCGTCCGTGCCCTGCACGACGGCGGCGTTCGACCAGCGGCCGATGGACTTTTCCGCCCAATGGCCGTCGGTGTCCGGATAGCTCGCTGCCATGACAGACATCGGCAGCAGCGCCGCGATCAGACACAGGATGACGAGGACTGATAAAATTCTGCGTTTCATAAAGTATCGCACTCCTTACGGGCCGATGCGCTCACCGGCCCCTGCAAAAATAATGGGATACAAAGACTGGCGCATTTCCGCGAGGGGAAACACACTGTTACCATAAAGCATCCGGCGGGAAAAATCAAGGGGCGGAGGAAAGTATCTCCTAAAAAATTCACCCAAACGGCGCAAAAAACCGCCCGGGAGGGGAGTCCTCCCGGGCGGCGCGGTTCTTTTTGGGGCGCGACCGGCTTCGACTGCTTTTTCACGCACGGCCTGCTATGATGTGCTCGCAGCTTATCCAATGCGAGCGCACTTCATATCCCCGGCGGCGTGGCCCATCTGCACGCCGCCACCCACAAACTTGGCTCCTGACTGCGCTTGCAGTCGGGAGTCCTTTTGTTTTTTTGTGCCCGCAGCTGAAAATTCTTTTAGTATTTCAGGAACCGGCGCAGGCGGGCTTCGGCGCGCTTGAGGGTGCGGCTGACGGTGGATTTGTTCACGCCGTACTCCGCGGCGAGCGCGGGGATGGTCTTGCGGGCCAGGTAATAATCCTCCAGCGCGCGGCGCTGCTTGTCGGTCAGCTCGTTGTCGATCACGTTCTGCACGCGCGCCATGAGCATCTCGCGGCTCATGCGCGGGCCGCGGTAGCCGTCATAGAGTGTATTTTTCACTGCGCCAGTAGCCCCTTTCATAGTAGCGCTCAGTTAACTCCGCCAGCTCGTTCATCTGCCGGAGCATCTCGCCCAGCGCCAGCTTGCGGCGCGAGAGCCAGAAGCGCTCGTCCGCGTCGGTGGCGACCTTTTCCCGCTGACGCAGCTCGCGCAGCCGCTGCCGGAGCAGCTGCGCCGCGGCGCGGTAGTCCTGCGACAGCTCGCGCAGCGTCATGGCAGAAGGCGCGGCGGCATGGCCACGCGCAGATCGCCGAGAAAATAGCCCCGCGCAAAGGCGGGCAGGCAGTCAGGGCAGACGGCATGGCCGTCCAGCTCGTAATAATTATCGCCCGCGTAGATTTCGCCGCCGCACAGGCTGCACCACCGCGACGGCAGGCTGGCGGGCGCGTCCGGCATCTGCGCCCGGGACCGTGATTTTTTCGTGTTGACCCCCCCGTTCGGAATATGGAATACCATTTATTTACAGTCAAAGCATACTACACGATGTGTGTGATGTCAAGCATAAATTTACAAAAATTAGGAGGAAATGGGGATGCTTGGTGCACGGCTGGCCGCCCTGCGGCGGCAGAAAAAGCTCAGCCAGCAGGCGCTGGCGGCGCAGGTGGGCGTGAGCCCGAGCGCGATCGGGATGTATGAGCAGGGGCGGCGGGAGCCGGACGGCGAGACGCTGGTGAAGCTGGCGGCGGCGCTGGGAGCGACGACGGATTTTCTGCTGACGGGGCAGGCGCAGCCGCGGGATTTTGCGGCGCTGTGCGGCGTGGCGCAGCAGGCGCTGCAGAAGCTGGACGGGAGGCTGACGCTTGTGAGCGCCGACGGCGCGGCGCGGCCGCTGGACGCGCGGGAACTGGCGATGCTGCTGGCGGCGCTGCTCGGTTGACGCGGGGCGGGCGGCATACTATAATAATGATAGAAACTGTCGAAAACACGGCGGAGGGACACAGATGGAGGACGAACGGTTCATGCGCGAGGCGCTGGCGCTGGCGCAGGCGGCGGCGGGTGAGGGCGAGGTGCCGGTCGGGTGCGTGGTGGTGCGCGGCGATGAGATCGTGGGCCGCGGGCGCAACCGCCGCGAGGGCGCGAAGAGCGCGCTGGCGCACGCCGAGATCGAGGCGATCGCCGAGGCGTGCCGAACACTTGGCGGCTGGCGGCTGTGGCAGTGCACGCTGTATGTGACGCTGGAGCCGTGCCCGATGTGCGCCGGGGCGATCATCAACGCGCGCATCCCGCGCGTGGTGTACGGCGCGAAGGAGCCGGTGAACGGCTGCTGCGGGTCGGCCATCGACCTGTTTCTGCTGCCGTGCAGCCAGAAGCCGGAGGTCGTGCAGGGCGTGCTGGAGGAGGACTGCGCGGCGGCGCTGCGTACATTTTTTCGGCACCTGCGCGAAAAGCGCAGGGGCGAGACGGCGGAGGAATGACAGAATACCGGCACCGGGAGGGGAGAAACCCTCCCGGTTTTTCTGATTTTTGGCGGAGTTTCGGCACTTGCGTCAGCTTCCCGGCACAATGGCCAGCTTTTCGGCACTACGGCGGGATCTTGGCAGGTGCCGAAACTCTGACAGAATGTACAGAGTTACGACACGGCGGCGAAATTTCGGCGCTGTGACGAAATATCGGCAGAGAATGGACGGAGAAAGTGACGGAGATGCGGAAGTATGGACGGTTTATCGGAACATTGCGAGGGGGAACGGTGACGAAACTTCGGCACCTTGGGCGATTATTCGGCCGCTGCCGAATCATTGGCAGCGGATGAGCGGAAACAGTGACGGAAAACCGGCAGAATAGACGGTCAGCGGAACATTACAGGCAGAAACGGTGACGAAGTTTCGGCACAGGGCGGGCAGAGAAGTGCAGGGGCGTCGGCAGCGGGAGCGGCTTTTCGGCGCGGTGACGCGATTTCGGCACTCTGCCGAAGCTTCGGCGGGCGTGGCCGAAACGACGACATGCCGAACGGTAAAATTTGCCGTATTCTAGGATGTGGGAAAAGGAGGGGGAAATCGTGGAGGACTGTAATCCTGCAGCAGATCAAGACGAAAATTTCAAACCGATGTCCACGATCCGACCATGAACGACGCTGGCGACCTGAGTGACATTGGTGACCTTTCGGAGGCGTATGATCTGCTGTACCGCCTGGGACTGCGGGCGGGCAGCACACACTTTTTTCACACGGCATATGCACTGTATCTGGCGGCAAAGCAGCCGGAGCGGCTGCGCATCCCATCGCGGTGGCTTTATCCGCAGGTGGCGGCGCAGTACGACATCCCGGCCAAGAGCGTGGAGGGCAGCATCCGGCTGGCATCCGCAGCGGCGTGGCATGAAAATCCCGCGCTGCTGCGCACGCTGACCGGACGGGCCGTCCCGCAGCCGCAGGCGCCGGAGCGCTTTCTGGCGATTTTGGCAGTGCATCTCCGGCCGGAAAATAAAGAATAATGGCCGGCACGCACGCCCGGGGAGAGAAGCCCCGGGCGTGCTGCGTTTTTTGGGTGAAGAGTGGAAAAGTGATTATTTAGTCGTAATGTAGGGGAGGGGCTTGCCCCTCCCGCTGGTTGGCAACTGTGGCTTTTGCACGCATCAGCGAGCGGAATGCACCCCTTGCCTTCCCCTCGGGGCCGATTCCCCCTATCAGGGGGAAATGTCCCGAAGGGACAAAGAGGGTAGGGACAGGTGCCCCCGAAGGGGGCGGATGAGGGCCGGGGAGCATTGACGGATAGCTTAGCAGTTGTGCCAAAACGCAACTGCTCCCCGACCCTCATCAGTCGCCTGCGGCGACAGCTTCCCCCAGGGGAAGCTATGGGGCCCTCAGCAAAGCGGCACTGCCGCAAAAGAACGATGGCGCGTACCGGCGGGAGGGGCAAGCCCCTCCCCTACATTACGACTAAGAATTCACCTCTTCACTTTTCACTATTCACTTTTACTTCAAACCGCCCCTCCCCTACGTTACGACGAAGGGGCGGGGGTGCGGCGGCGGTCGGTAGGGGGCGGCGAAAATCGGCTTTACGTGCGGGGGTGGGCGTGGTATAATGGGAGAAAATCCGAGGGGAGGGGCTCGTATGGCGCGCTGGGACTGGCCGATCGCGTTTTTTGACTCCGGCGTGGGCGGCATCAGCATTCTGCGCCGCAGCGTGCGGCTGCTGCCGTGCGAGGACTACCTCTATTTCGGTGACTCGCTCCACGCACCCTACGGCGTGCGGAGTTTGGATGAGGTGCGCACGCTGACGTTCGGCGCGGTGGCGCCGCTGATCGAGCGGGGCATCAAGGCGCTGGTCGTGGCGTGCAATACGGCCACGTCCGCCGCCATTTCGGCACTGCGCGAGCGGTATCCCGACCTCATCGTGATCGGCACGGAGCCGGCCATCAAGCCGGCGGTGGAGCGGCACGCGGGCGGGCGCATTCTGGTGATGGCGACGCCGATGACGCTGAAGGAGGAAAAATTCCTGGCGCTGCAGGCGCAGCTCCAGCCGCGGGCGGAGATCATCCCGGTGCCGTGCCCGGGGCTGATGGAATTCGTGGAGCAGGGCGTGACATCCGGCGGCGCGGTGGAGGGGTATCTGCTCGACAAGCTGGAGCCGTACCGCAACGTGCCGGTGGACGCGATCGTGCTGGGCTGCACGCATTATCCGTTCCTCGCGGGGGCCATCCGGCGCATCGCGGGACGGCACGTCGAAATTCTGGACGGCGCGGACGGCGTGGCGCAGCAGCTGAAAAGCCGTCTTGCCGGTGAAAACCTGCTCACGCAGCAAGCCCAGCCGGGACGGGTGGAGTTTGCCAACTCGCTCGACCAGCCGGAAATTCTGGAGCTTTGCCGGACGCTTTTGAACGCGCCGGAGGAATAACGGGCTTTGCCGCATCCGGGCATCCGGCTGCGGCGATTTTTCATGGGAGGGGAGAGACAGGATGGAAATTTCCGAGCTTTTGGAGAAGCAGCGTGCGTGTTATCTCAGCGGCAAGACGCGGTCGGTGCCGTATCGCATGGCGGCGCTGCGGCGGCTTTATGACGCGGTGCGGGCGCAGACGCCGCAGCTGGAGGCGGCGATGCTGGCCGACTTTGGCAAGCCTGCCGCCGAGACGTACATGACCGAGATCGGGCTGGTGCTGACGGAGATCCGCGACCAGCTGCGCCATGTGCGCCGGTGGTCGCGCGTGCGGCGCGTGCCGACGCCGCTGATGCATTTTCCGGCGAAGAGCTACATTGCGCCGGAGCCGTATGGCGTGGTGCTGATCATGGCGCCGTGGAACTATCCCATCCAGCTGTGCCTGGCGCCGCTGGCGGGGGCCATCGCGGCGGGGAACTGCGCGATCGTGAAGCCGTCGGCCTACGCGCCCAACGCCAGCCGCGCCATCCGCGCGGTGATCGAGGCAGCGTTCCCGGCGGAGCACGCGGCGGTGATCGAGGGCGGGCGCGCGGAAAATCAGGCGCTGCTGCACGAGCGGTTCGACTATATTTTCTTCACCGGCTCGTCCGCGGTGGGCAAGCAGGTGATGCAGGCGGCGGCGGAGCATCTGACGCCGGTGTCGCTGGAGCTGGGCGGCAAGAGCCCCGTGATCGTGGACGACACGGCGGACATTCGCACGGCGGCGCGGCGCATCGCGTTCGGCAAGGTGACGAACGCGGGGCAGACGTGCGTGGCGCCAGACTACGCGTTCGTGCGGGAGCCGGTTCTGGAGCGGTTTTTGACGGAATATCGCCGCGCGCTGGCGGAGTTTTTCCCGGGCGGCGACCTGTCGCAGCTGCCGGTCATTGTAAATGCGCGGCATTTTGCCCGCCTGCGCGGGCTTCTGGAGGGGCAGAACATCGTCATCGGCGGCGGGTGCGACGAAAAAACGCGGCGCATCGAGCCGACGGTCATCTGCCCGGCAGGTCTGGAGAGCCCGGTGATGCAGGAGGAGATCTTCGGGCCGATCCTCCCGGTCATCCCGTACACGCACATCCGGGAGTGCATTTCGTACATCACGGCGCACGAAAAGCCGCTGGCGCTGTATCTGTTTACGCGCGACTGCGCCATCCGCCAGCGGGTGCTGGCGACGTGCTCGTTTGGCGGCGGGTGCATGAACGACACGCTGGTGCAGCTTTCCAATCCGCACCTGCCGTTCGGCGGCGTGGGCGCGTCCGGCATGGGCAGCTATCACGGCAAAAAGAGCTTTGACACATTCACGCACGAGCGGAGCATCCTGAAAAAGTCGCCGTCGGTGGACATCCGGCTGCGCTATCAGCCGTATACGCCGGGAAAGGCGCGGGCGTATCGGTCCTTCTTGCGGTGAGATTTTTCGGCAAAACGCCGAAAAAATTGTAATTTATTATTTTTTGCTTACCTTTTCCCGAAAAACTGTGTTATAATATTGAAAAAGGAAAAGGGAGGGGCGCATATGTTTCGCGTTGGCGACTGGGTGATCTACGGGCACGAGGGCGTCTGCCGGGTGGAGGAGATCGGACATCCGACGGTGCCGGGGCTCGATCCGGCGCGGGAGTATTACCGCCTGACGCCCTATTACCACGCCGGGACGATCTACGCCCCGGTGGACGGGAAGATCGTGATGCGCCCCGTCATCTCGCGCAGCGCGCTGGACGATCTGCTGCCAAGGCTGCCGGAGCTGCGCGTGCTGGACGACGTGCCGGAAAACGGGCGGCAGGCGGGGGAGTATTACCGCGCGCTGCTGGCGGAGCACTCGTGCGAGCGGCTGCTGCGGCTGTGCAAGACGCTGTATGCCAAGCAGGCGTCGCTGACGCGCACGCGCCGGTCGGTCAGCGCGACGGATCTGCGCAGCTGGAAGGCGGCGGAGGAAATGCTCTACGGGGAGTTCGGCTTCGTGCTGGGCATCTCGCCCGCGCAGGTGCGCGGGATGCTGGAGGAACAGATCGCGGCGCAGTGAAGATGGAGCGGGAACGCGGAAGGCCGGGGCCTTCCGCGTTTTTGCGTTTTTCGTCGTAATGTAGGGGAGGGGCGATTTGAAGGAATAGTGAAGAGTGAATAGTGAATAAGTTAGCACGCGCTGACGAATCCCCGACGCAGCGGCGAAACGTAGGCACCCCATAGCTTCCCCTGGGGGAAGCTGTCGCCGCAGGCGACTGATGAGGATCGGGGAGCAGTTGCGTTTTGCTGAGCATGCAAAGCTATGTTTCAGTGCTCCCCGGCCCTCATCCGCCCCCTTCGGGGGCACCTTCCCCCAGGGGAAGGTATGGGCTGCGTACCACCCGCCGGTGCGTGCAAAAGCCACAGCTGCCTACCGGCGGGAGGGGCAAGCCCCTCCCCTACGTTACGACGAAGGATCGAGGGTGCGGCGGTGGTCGGTCGGGTGCGGGCGGGGTAGGACCCCGCCCCTACGGCGTGACCGGCGGTGCGGTGTGCGGGCCGATATGGTCATCGGCCCCTACAGGGGGATTGCGAGGTTGGTGGGTCGGGGAAAATGACGAGAGAATGTTGACAAACGCGGTTTTTTTGGGTACACTATCCTCGAAATTATGCGATGACAAGGACGAGTACGGTCTTTTTCCGCGTGCAGAGAGCCGCCGGGGTGGTGTGAGGCGGTCGTGGGGCGGCCGGAATATCCCCTTGGAGCAGCGCGCTGAACGGCTTTGCCAACTAGGCGCGACGGGGCCTTCCCGTTACAGGAGGACGGAGTGCCCGTTTTTTACGGGAATTCAGGTGGTACCGCGGTCATGGCCGCCCTGAACGTTGGTTCGGGGCGGTTTTTGTTTGCTGCAAACGCGTTACAGCTCAGAACGTACAACGCTCCTCCTCATCAGTCGGCTTCGCCGACAGCTTCCCCTCAAGGGGAAGCCGCGGGAGGGGCAAGCCCCTCCCCTACGTTACGACGAAACGTGGCGACAGGGCGGGCTTTGGGACGATGAAAATATACTCACAAAGGAGTTTTGAAGTTATGGAATACAAAAAGACACTGAACATGAACAAGTCGGGGTTTCCGATGCGGGCGGGGCTGCCGGCGCGGGAGCCGGATATGCTGGCGCAGTGGTACGAGATGGATCTGTACCACGAGCTGCTGAAAAAGAACGACGGCAAGCCGCTGTTCTCGCTGCATGACGGCCCTCCGTTCTCCAACGGTGCGCTGCACATGGGCCACGCGCTCAACAAGTGCATCAAGGACTTTATGATCCGCTCGGCGGCGATGCGCGGCTACTACACGCCCTACATCCCCGGCTGGGACAATCACGGGATGCCCATCGAGTCCGCGATCATCAAGCAGAACAAGCTCAACCGTAAGCAGATGTCGGTGGCGGATTTCCGCTCGGCGTGCCACGAATTTGCGCAGCACTACATCGACGTGCAGATGGCGGGCTTCAAGCGGCTGGGCGTGATCGGCGACTGGGAGCATCCGTACAAGACGATGTCGCCGGAGTTCGAGGCCGAGGAGGTCAAGGTCTTTGGCGCGATGTACAAAAAGGGCTACATCTACAAGGGCCTGAAGCCTGTGTACTGGTGCTATCACGACGAGACGGCGCTGGCCGAGGCGGAGATCGAATATCAGGACGACCCGTGCACCACGGTGTATGTGAAGTTCGCGATGGCGGACGATCAGGGGAAGCTCTCGCATCTGGATAAATCCAAGCTGAACTTCGTGATCTGGACGACGACGATCTGGACGCTGCCCGGCAACCTCGCCATTGCGCTGCATCCGGACGAGAGCTATGCGATCGTGAAGCCGGATGACTGCGACGAGATGTATATCATGGCCGAGCCGCTGGTGGAGAAGGTCATGGGCATCGGCGGCTTTACGAGCTATCAGATCGTGGAGACGCATCCGGGCAGCTTCTATGAGAATATGCTGGCGCAGCATCCGTTTTTGCCCAAGACGAGCCGGCTGGTGCTGGCCGACTATGTGACGATGGACTCCGGCACGGGCTGCGTGCACACGGCCCCGGGCTTCGGCGCGGACGACTATCAGACGTGCCGCCGGTACGGCATGGACATGGTGGTGCCCGTGGACGATCAGGGAAGGCACACCGACTATGCGGGAAAATATGAGGGGATGCTGGTGGAGGAATCGAACCCGGTCATCCTGGAGGACATGAAAAAGTCCGGGCGGCTGTTCGCCTCGGAGCAGATCGTGCACTCGTATCCGCACTGCTGGCGCTGCAAAAAGCCCATCATCTTCCGCGCTACCCCGCAGTGGTTCTGCTCCGTCGACTCCTTTAAGGACGAGGCGTGCGCGGCGTGCGACGACGTGCGGTGGCTCCCGGCGTGGGGCATTGACCGCATGAAGGCGATGATCCGCGAGCGCTCCGACTGGTGCATCTCGCGTCAGCGCCGGTGGGGCCTGCCGATCCCGGTGTTCTACTGCAAGGACTGCGGCAAGCCCGTGTGCACCGACGAGACGATCGCGCGCATCTCGGAGCTGTTCGGCAAGCACGGCTCGAACGTCTGGTTTGAGCTGGATGCCGACGAGCTCGTGCCCGAAGGCTTTGCCTGCCCGCACTGCGGCGGGAAGCATTTTGATAAGGAGACCGACACGCTTGACGGCTGGTTCGACTCCGGCTCGACGCATTTTGCGTCCATGCAGCGCGATCAGGGGTTCTGGCCGGCAACGGTGTATCTGGAGGGCCTTGACCAGTACCGCGGCTGGTTCCAGTCGAGCCTCCTCACGGCCGTTGGGGCGCTTGGGCGCGGGGCGCCGTTCAAGGAGTGCGTGACGCACGGCTGGACGGTGGACGGCGAGGGCCGCGCGATGCACAAGTCGCTCGGCAACGGCGTGGATCCCGAGGACGTGTTCAAGAAATACGGCGCGGATATTTGCAGGCTTTGGGCCGGCAGCGCGGACTATCATGTGGACGTGCGCTGCTCCGACGCCATCTTCCAGCAGCTGAGCCAGAGCTATCTGAAGTTCCGCAACACGGCGAAGTTCTGCCTGGATAACCTTGTCGACTTTGACCCGAACGCACTCACGAAGCCCGAGGATATGCAGGAGCTCGACCGCTGGGCGGTGACGAAGCTGAACGCGCTTTTGGAAAAGTGCGAGGCGGCGTACAAGGACTACGAATTCCTGACCGTGTCGCACGCGATCAACGAGTTCTGCGTGGTGACGCTCTCGAGTTTGTATCTGGACATCGTGAAGGACCGGCTGTACTGCGACGGCAAGGACTCCGCGGAGCGGAAATCGGCGCAGAGCGCGCTGTGGATGATCCTGGACGCGATGACGAAGGAATTTGCGCCCATTCTGGCCTTTACGTGCAACGAGATCTGGCTGGCCATGCCGCACAGAGCCGAGGACGACGCGCGCAACGTCGTGCTGAACGAGATGACGAAGCCGTATGCCGATTATGCGCTGGACGCGGACAAGATGGCCGCGTGGGAGACGGCGCTGCAGATCCGCGGCGACGTGAACGGCGTTTTGGAGACGGCGCGCGCGGACAAGCGCATCGGCAAGGCGCTGGAGGCGCAGGTGGTGCTGTCGGCACTCGACGCGCCGGCGGCGGAGGCGCTGAAGCAGGTTTCCGGCATGAAGCTGGCGGAGATCTTCATCGTGTCCGACGTGAAGCTCGCGGAGGCCAAGACCGGCGCGGCGGACGCCGTGGCCGGCAGCGGCAGCGCGTATCCGGGCCTTGTCATCGAGGTGCTGAACGCGCCGGGCGTGAAGTGCCCGCGGTGCTGGATGCATTCGACGGACGCCGACGCCGACGGGCTGTGCCCCCGCTGCGCGGCGGTGATGAAGGCACTGGACGTGGAAGTGTAATATGAAAGGAAGATCGCCCGGCGGGGGAACCACGCCGGGCGATTTTTTGTTGTTTTATAGGGAAGCGGGGAGAGGTAAGCGCGCACGGACGTACCTTTGACGCAGGAGCGAGGTGGAATGCACCTCTTGGCTTCCCCTGGGGGAAGCTGGCTGCGGAGCGACAGCGGAGTAGACTGATGAGGGTCGAGGAGCAGTCACGTTTTGATGTGCATGCTAAGCTATGCGTAAGTGCTCCCCGACCCTCATCAGTCGCCTGCGGCGACAGCTTCCCCGAGGGGAAGCCAAGGGGTCCTCAGCAAATCGGCACTGCCGCTAAAGAACGATGTCGCGTACCAGCGGGAGGGGCAGAGCCCCTCCCATACGTTACGACGAAATAATTGGTTTTTGATTTTTTGGAGTTGCCTGGTTTAGGGCAACTTTTTTTGTTGGGGTGGGTTTGGGTGAAAGGGAGGTGAGGGGCTGCGAGTGGGAAGACGGTAAGGCGGTCGGATCTGGAGAGGATCCGGGAGCAGCTGCGGAGGATGGCGTTTGGAAAGGTCAACGACTGCGTGAAGCTGGCGCTGAGCGAGTATGAGGACATTGCGAAGCTCGACCTTTCGATGCTGACGGAGATCAAGCGCAGCGACAAGGGTGGCGTGGAGCTGAAGCTGCTGGACCGGACGAAAATTCTGGCGCAGCTGGCACAGCTGTGCGACGACGAGGAACGGTCGCAGACGGCGCGGCAGCTTTTGCGGGCACTGGAGCAGGATGAGGACGAGGATGCGGACGATGACGCGTAGCGGCGGATTTTCGCCCAAGCAGCGGCGGGCGATGCTCTGGTGGCGCGCGGGCGGGCCGGACTGCCGGTATGAGGCGATCGTGTGCGACGGGGCCATCCGGTCGGGAAAAACGTTCGCGATGACGCTGGGGTTTTTCCTGTGGGCGATGAGCGAATTCTCCGGCAGGCGCTTTGCGCTGTGCGGCCGGACGGTGGGCGCGCTGCGGCGGAACGTTTTGGCGGACGGCGTGCCGGTCCTGCGGGCGCTGGGGATGCGGTTTGAAAGGACGGCGGACGGCGGGTACCGCGTGCGGTTCGCGGGACGGGAGAATGATTTTCTGCTGTTCGGCGGGAACGATGAGCGGTCGGCGGCGCTCATTCAGGGCGTGACGCTGGCGGGCGTGCTTCTGGACGAGGCGGCGCTGATGCCGCGTTCCTTCGTGGAGCAGGCGTGCGCGCGGTGCTCGGACGCGGGCAGCCGCTTGTGGTTCAACTGCAATCCCGAGGGGCCGCAGCATTGGTTCTACCGGCAGTGGATCGTGCGGGCGGAGGAGATGAACTGTTTGCATCTGCATTTTACGATGCAGGACAACCCCGCGCTCTCGCCGCAGATCCGCAGGCGGTATGCGCGGATGTACGCGGGGGTGTTTTACCGGCGGTTCGTGCAGGGACTGTGGGCGGCGGCGGAGGGCCGGGTGTATGACTTTTACGACACGGCGCTGGCCGCGCCCGCGCCGAAGGAGGGCTTTGCCGAATGGGTGATCTCGTGCGACTACGGGACGGTGAATCCGGCGTCGTTCGGGCTGTGGGGACGGCGGGACGGCGCGTGGTACCGGGTGCAGGAATTTTACTTTGACTCGCGGCGCGAGGGGCGGCAGATGACGGATGAGGAGTACGCACGGGCGCTGGCAAGGCTGGCAGGCGGGCGGGAGATCGCGAAGGTGATCGTCGACCCGTCGGCGGCGAGCTTTATTCAGACGCTGCGGCGGCAGGGCTGGGTGGTGGAAAAGGCGGACAACGATGTGCTCAGCGGCATCCGACGGACGGCGGACGCGCTGCGGGCGGGGCGGATCGTGATCTGCGCGGAGTGTGTGGACTGTTTGCGGGAGATGGATCTGTACGTTTGGGAGCGCGGCGGGACGCGCGACCGGGTGGAAAAGCGCAACGACCACGCGATGGACGATATGCGCTATTTTGTGATGGGCGTTCTGGAGACGCCGCGCGGCTTTACGGCGCGGGCGGTGACGCGGGGCGACGGATAAAAGGAAGAAGGGGTGATCCTTACGCGGAAAAAGGAAGTGCAGGGCGCGGCGAAGGCGGCGCAGCTGCGGACGGAGGCGGCGAACCCGTTTGGGATGCTGGCGCAGACGCAGGCGCTCGGCGGGGCGCAGGAGGAGATGTTTGAGGCGATGCGCGCGGCGCTGCCGATCCTGGACGCGGCGGTGGGCAAGCTGGTGCGGCTGACGGGCGGCTTTGACGTGGCGTGCAAAGACCGCCGCGCGGAGGACGGGCTGCGGCGGTTTTTACGCGCGGCGCCGGTGGGGCGCGGGCAGGTCGGGATCGCGAGCTTTCTGGAGGCTTACCTGGACAGCCTGCTGATGTATGGGCGCGCGGTGGGCGAGCTGGTGATGCGCGGCGGGCATCTGGAGGCGGTGTGCTGGGGCGATGTGCGCAGAGTCCATGTGAAGCAGGGCGCGTCGCCGCTGGAGGTGCAGCTGTGCGTGTGGGAAAACGGGCAGGAGCGGGCGCTGCCGTATCAGGAGCTGCTGCTGTTTTCGACGTGGAACGCGAACGCGGCGCATCCCTACGGCACGTCATTGTTTGCGTCGATGCCATTTCTGGCGGACGTGCTGCTGAAAATTTACCGGACGATCGGGGCGAACTGGGAGCGGGCAGGGAACGTGCGCTACGCGGTGGTGTACAGGCCCGGAAGCGAGAGCGTGCAGCCGGAGCAGGCGGCGGAGCAGATGGCACGCGAATGGTCGCAGGCGATGCGTAGCACGCGCACCGGCGAGGTGCGCGACTTTGTGGCGGTGGGCGATGTGGCAATTCGCGTGATCGGCGCGGACGGGCAGGTGCTGGACTCGGAGGTGCCGGTGCGGCAAATTCTCGAACAGCTCGTCGCCAAGACGGGGCTGCCGCCGTTCATGCTGGGGCTGAGCTGGTCGTCGACGGAGCGGATGAGCGCGCAGCAGGCGGATCTTTTGACGTCGGAGCTGTGGGCGCTGCGGCGGTGCGTACAGCCGGTGCTGGAGAAGATCTGCCGGTACTGGCTGCGGTCGGAGGGCTTTGACGGCGAGGCGGAGATCGTGTGGGACGACATTTCGCTGCAGGACACGGTGGAGGAGGCGCACGCGGCGCTGTATCGCGCGCAGGCGGAAAAGCTGCGCGCGGAGCTGGGAAAGGAGTAAACGATGGAGGTTTTGAAGCAGGCGGGCGTTCTGACCGCGGGAAAGCCGACGGCGGAGCAGCTGGAGAAGATCAACAGGCAGGCCAAGACGCCGCTGGGCGCGGAGGAGGTATACGTCTTTTCCGTGCGGCTGTGCGACGATCAGGTGGATCGCGATTTTGAGCGGTTTGCGACCGACGCGCTGGGGAAGCTGGCGGAGCTGTTTGTGGGCAAGACGGGCGTTGCCGACCACACGTGGTCGAGCGAGAAGCAGCTGGCGCGCATTTTTGAGACGGGCGTGGAGTACGAGAGCGGCGCGGCCTTTATCAAAGCGTGGGCGTACATCCTGCGGACGGAGAGGACGGCGGAGCTCATCCGCGAGATCGAGGCGGGCATCAAGAAAGAGGTGTCGGTCGGGTGCGCGATGGGAAAGAGCCTCTGCTCGATCTGCGGGGCGGAGTACGGCACGTGCGAGCACGAGAAGGGGCGGCAATACGGCGGGAAAACGTGCGTGGCGGTTTTGTGCGAGCCGCAGGATGCGTATGAGTTTTCGTTCGTGGCGGTGCCCGCGCAGCGGAAGGCCGGGGTGTTAAAGCGCCTGCGCGGCGAGGGCGACGAGCTGACGGAATATGCGCGGGTGCAGCTGCACAAGCAGGCGGAGCTGGGCCGGCAGTACCGCGAGCGGCTGCGCGGCGAGGTGGTGCGGCTGGCGCTGCTGACGGACGTAGCGGTGGAGAAGGAGCTTTTGGAGCTGATGGTGTCGGTCCTGACGCCGGAGCAGCTGCAGGCGGCGGAGAAGAGCCTTGGCCGCAGGGCGGAAGCGATGTATCCGCCGGTGTGTCTGCTGGCGGAGCGCCCGACGGCGATGAAAAAGACGGACAGCGCGTTTCTGGTGTAAGCAACCGATGATCCGATCGACTGCGGCCGTCGGCGGATCTTTTGCCCCAACTGTGCAGTTTGAAAACTTGAAATACACAAAGTATTTCTGCGTTTCCAAACTTTCATTTGGGCCAAAACCTCTCGCCGACAGCTCTTGTCGATCAGATCATCGGTTACTAAATGGCGCTGCGGCGCTGCATATTTTTGAAGGAGGTAGGACAATGGCAATTTCTTTTGACGCGATCGCGGAGCGGTATGTGACGTTTTACGCGGGGGACACCGCGGCGGAGGGCAAGCTCTGCAAGGTGACGGCGAACGGCACGGTGGGCGCGTGCGCGGGCGGCGAGGCGTTCTGCGGCATGATCACGCAGGTACGAAACGGCACGGCGAGCGTGCGCATGGGCGGCTTTATGAAGCTGCCGTACACGGGCACGGCTCCGGCGCTGGGCTTTACGGCGCTGGTGGCCGACGGGCAGAGCGGCGTGCGCGTGCCGGCGGCGGCGACGGAGTCGAAGCCGGCAGAGGTGGGCAGAAGCCATCTGGTGGTGAGCGTGGACACGGCAGGCAAGACCGTGGGACTGTTTCTGTAATGCGGAAAGGAGAAAATGAACATGGGCTTTGATTCGATCAGACTGGAAAAGGGTATGTACCGCGAGAGCGGCAAGAGCTTTGCACAGGTGCTGGAGTCGCTCGACCCGAGCGAAAACTACGCGGGCACGGCGCTGGAGGGGACGGACGCGTTCCAGCGTCAGCTCAAGCGCTTTGACATCCACGCCCGCGGGGCGTATTCCGACCCCGTGGAAAAATTCTTCCGCACGGCGGAGTCGAGCGTGCTGTTTCCGGAGTACATCGCCCGCGCGGTGAAGCAGGGGATGGAGGAGAACGACGTGCTGCCGAAGATCGTGGCAACGACCACGACCATCGACGCGATGGACTACCGCAGTGTGTTTTCCGCGGCTTCGGAGGAGGATAAGAAGCTGATGCAGGTGGCCGAGGGCGCGAGCATCCCGGCGACGGAGATCCGCAGCAAGTCGAATCTGGTGAAGCTCAACAAGCGCGGGAGAATGCTGGTGGCGTCGTATGAGGCCATCCGCTTTCAGAAGCTCGATCTGTTCGCGGTGACGCTGCGCCAGATCGGCGCGTACATCCAGAAGATGCATCTGCAGGACGCGGTGGACGTGCTGCTGAACGGCGACGGGAATAACAACGCCGCCGAGGTGCTGACCATCGGCACGAGCCCGCTGAGCGGGACGAAGGGGACGCTTTCGTATGCGCAGCTGGTGGAGTTCTGGTCGCAGTTTGAGCCGTATACGATGAACGCGCTGCTGGCATCGGGCGACGCGATGGTGCAGATGCTGAAGCTGACGGAGTTCCAGAACCCGCTGACGGGGCTGAACTTCCAGGGCACGGGCAAGCTGGCCGCGCCGATGGGCGCAGAGCTGCTGCGCGCGGCGTGCGTGCCGTCGGGCAAGCTCATCGGCCTCGACCGCCGCTATGCGCTGGAGATGGTGCAGGCGGGCGAGGTGAACGTGGAATACGACAAGCTCATCGACCGCCAGCTGGAGCGCGCGGCGATCACGTCCATCTCCGGGTTCGGCAAGATCATGCCGGAGAGTGCGAAGGTGCTGGTGATCTGAGTGGCGCGGGCGGACGAAATTTACGCGCTGGCGGCGGGCTTTTCCGCCGCCGGTGCGGAGGACGCGGCGCTGAAGGCCCTTTGCGCGGCGGCGGAGACGGCGCTTTTGACCCGGCTGCGCCGGGATGTGACGGCGGAGGACTGCGGAGAATGCTTTACCTGCGCGGCGGCGATGCTGGCGGCGGCGAATTACCGCGAGGCGTGCGGCGCGTGCGGCGTGGAGGCGTTTCGCGTGGGCGAGGTGTCGGTGACGCCGGGGAAAGCCGGCACGGCGGCGCTGCGGCAGGCCGCGGAGCGGCTGATGGCGCCGTTTCTCGCGGGCGGGCTCTCGTGCCGGGGGGCCTGCGGATGAAGGAGCTGATCGGGCGCATTTTGGCGGATTACGGGCGCACGGCGGAGATAGAAAGCGTGGACGGCGTGCAGACGGTGCGGGCGTTCATCCAGCCGGTGACGGAAAACGGCTGGGAGAGTTTGCGCCGCAGCGTGCGTGCCATCGGCGAGATCCCGCGGGGGCGGTCTGTGTACATCGGCCCGGCGGAGGTTTTGCCGGACGAGGGCGCGGCGGTGCGCTGCGGCGGGAAGGACTACCGCGTGCAGCGGGCGGAGCGGCTGTTTCTGGCGGACGAGGCGATCTACGTCTGGGGGCTTTTGCGCGAAGCGGGAGGAGAGACGGATGCAGGAACTGATCAGGGCGATCTGTAGACTGCTCGCGGACGCGGGGCTGACGGTGGTGCGGCAGTTTTATCCGGGGACGGCCCCGGAGCTGACCGGGCCGGTGACGGCAGTCGGCCTGCAGGGCGCAAAGAGCGGCGCGGCGGCGCAGTTTTCGTATCTGGGGATGCGGGAGGATGACGACGGCGGGCGCACGGCGCTGTATGGCTGCGAGCTGACGGCGGAGGTGCTGATGCAGGTATTTGCGCCGCGGCGCGGCGGGTCGGCGGCGTGCTACGCCGAGACGGAGAAGGTGGTCGCGGCGCTGTCAAACGGCGCGGCGGGCGTGCAGCTGGGAAGCCTCACGGTGGGCGCGTGCAGCTATGACGCGGAGAGCGACTGCTTTACCTGCCCGGTGCGGGCGCAGGCGCAGGCGTATGTATACGCCGTGACGGACGAGGACGAGACGGAATTTACGGACTTTATTCTGAAGGGAGCGGTCAAATGAGCATTACGTATCACGAGCGGCCGGGCGTGTATTCGGACTATGACGCGTCGAGCATCGTGTCCTCGGGGACGGCGCAGCGCGTGATCGCGCTGATCGGCGCGTCCTCCGCGAAGGCGGGGGTGTACACGCTGACGTCGTATGCCGGGGCGAAGGAGACTTTTGGAGAAAGCAGTCAGCTGTGTCAGCTGCTGAAGCTGGCGTATCAGAACGGCGCGGGGACGGTGCTGGCCTATCCGGTGGCGGCGGACAGCGCGGCGGCGTATGCCGCGGCGGTGTCGGCCATTCTGGCGGAGAAGCGGGCGAGTTTGTGCGTGCTGGGGACGGCGCTGGAGGCGGCGCAGACGGCATTCTGCACGGCACTTTCCTCTGCCGCGCAGCAGAAGGGCGAGTGCATCGGCCTGTGCGGCATGGGCGCGGCGACGGTGCAGCAGCTCATCGCGCGGGCGCAGACGCTCAACTGTGAGCGCGTGGTCCTGGTGGGGCCGCAGGTATATGTGACCGGCGAGACGGCGGCGCAGGACGGGTGCATGGCGGCCGCGGCGCTGGCCGGGGCGCTGGCCGCGGAGCGCGACCCGGCGCTGCCGCTGAACGGGCTGGCGCTGCAGGGGCTGACGGGCGTGACGGCGGTATACTCGGACACGGACTATGACGCGCTGGTGGGTGCGGGCGTGACGGCGCTGGAGTGCGAGGGCGGCCGGGTGCAGGTCATCCGGGCGCTGACCACGCGCAGCAAGACCGGCGGCAGCGCGGACAGGACGTATCGGGAGCTGACGACGATGCTCATTCTCGATGAGCTGATCCCGGCGATCCGCACGGCGCTGCGCGCGAAATTTGCGCACGCGAAGAATAACGCCCTCACGCGCAAGGCCATCCGCAACCAGGTGGTGCTGGAGCTGGCCGAGCGTGTGGAGCGCGAGATCATCGAGAGCTATGACAAGCTGACGGTGGCGGCGGCGCAGGACGACCGGACGACGTGCGTGGTGGAATTTGAGTTCACGGTGGTGCAGGGGCTGAACCGCATCCTGCTCACGGCGCACATGAATGTGTAAGGAGGCGAGCGGATGACGGGGATCAAGGTGCCGACGACGGCGGACATTTATCTGGAGGTGGACGGCCGGCGCGTGGCGGTGGTGCAGAGCTACAAGGTGACGGCGAAGCGCTCGAGCAAGGCGATCTATGCCTTTGGGCAGGAGCAGCCGGTGGCGACCATCCGCGGGCAGGGGCGCTACATCATTGAGCTGACGCGCATTTACGCGACGGACGAGGCGATCCGCGACGGGGTGCGCTTTCTGGAGCTGGAGGATTTTTCGCTGGTGGTGTGCAAGCCCGACCGGAGCGTCATTTACGGCGGGTGCCAGTGGAGCGAGATCCAGGAGAGCGCCGAGGTCGGCGGAAATGTGATGGAAAAGGTGACGCTGGAGGCGCGCAGCCGCGTGGAGACGGCGCAGTGACGGACGCGGTACGGCAGCTGCTGGCGGCGGAGGCCGAGGTCGGCGGGCTGCGGCTCGTGCCGGTCTCGGCGTGGGGGCTCATGCAGGCGCAGGCCGAGGGTGCGCGGCTGGCCGGGGAAAACGGCGCGGCGGCGGGGCTGTGCGCGAACGCGTGCATCGTGGCGCGCGCGGCGAGAAGGCCGGACGGGACGGCGGCGTTCACAGGCGGCGGCGAGGTGCTGCGGACGCTCTCAGCGGAGGAGATCGAACGGCTGATGCGGGCATACGCGGACATGACCGCGCCCGCGCGGCTGGAGGAGCCGGATGCGGAGGAGACTCTGCTGGAGGCGATGCAGGAGGATGCGCAGGAGCGGCTGCGCTGGCGCGTTCTGCGGGCGTTTGGCATTTTGCCGACGGAGGAGCGGGCGCGGGCGATGACGCAGGGGGAGCTTTTATACTGTGCGATGCAGCTGATGCTGGATGCGCAGGAGGAGCAGGAACACCTCTGCCCCGCGTGCCGCGAGGCGGCGCGCACGCCGCGCTGCACCTGCTGCGGCGCGCCGCTGCCGGAGGAAAACGCGGCGTTTGACGAAAAGCGGTATGAGGAGCTGAAGCGCGATGGGATACATCGAAACGATCCTGCGGCGGCACACGGCGCTGACGGCGGCGCTTGAGGACGGGCGCGCGCCGGAGCGGGCGGACACGCTTACGCAGCCGCTTCCGGCGGGGACGGCCGGGAGCGCAGCCGCCGGGGCGGCGGAGGAGACGGCCGCGACTGAGACGGCGGCACCCGCCGCATCGGACGGCGCGGCGGGAAGGCCGCTGGAGGCCTTGGAACAGGAGCTGGCCGAGCTGGCCGCGGCGCGGCAGGCGATCTGGGCTGTCCGGCAGCGGGCGGCGCGGTTTGAGACGCTGCGCGCGAGCGGCGAGACGGGCGCGGGCGGCACGGGCTATGGCGGCGTGCGGACGCTGGCGGCGCAGCCGATGCGCTCGGCGGGGCTGGCGGGCGCGCAGACGCAGTGGTCGATGGCGGAGATCTCGCGCTTTTTTGAGCGCGACGCGAGACGGTACGGAGGATAGGATATGCTGCTTGCAATGCGGTACAAGACGTTTACATGGCCGAACAATCCCGGGCGCTACACGCTCTCGTGCGAGCGGCTGACGGCGGCGCACAAGATCCCGATGGGCGATTACTGCGTGCAGGATCTCGGCAGGAGCTGCACGGTGCTGCGCGGGGAGGGCGAGTTTTTCGGGCCCGACGCGTATGAACAGTTCCGGGCACTGACGGAGGTGTTCCGCTCGGCGGGCGCGGGCGAGCTGCGGCATCCGGTGTGGCGGTGCAGCCGGGCGGTCTTTACCCGGCTGGAGCTGGCGCAGGAGCCGCGGGAGGACTATGTGGCGTACAGCTTTGAATTCTGCGACGCGGGCGAGCAGACGAGCGCGCCGAAGCAGATCGGGACGGCCGCCGGGGAGAATGGCGCGGCAAAGGCGGCGCGGACGGTGACGGTGCGCACGGGCGACACGCTGTGGGCGCTGTGCCGGACGTATGGGCTGACGATGCAGCAGATGCTGGCGTACAACCCGCAGATCCGCGACCCGGATCTCATTCACACGGGAGAGGAGCTGCGGATCGGATGACGGGGACGCTGAGACTTTGCGACGGCACGCGCACGGCGCTGCCGCCGCTTTTGCAATGGTCGATCCGGCTGACGGACGGCGACCCGTGCGGGAGCTTTACGGTGTGCTTTGCGTATGAGGCGGCGTGGCTGCCGGTTTTGCGGCAGGCGGTCGGCTTTACGGCGGCGGACGCGGACGGCGCGGTGCGCTTTACGGGGCTGGTGGACGATTTTGCGGTCCGGCTCGACCGGCGCGGGGCACTGGCGGAGGTATCGGGCCGGTCGATGGCGGCGGCGCTGATGGACGAGCAGGTGCGGGCGGCGGAATTCGTGAGCGCGCAGCTGGAGGACATTCTGCGGGTATATGTGCGGCCATACGGCATCACGCGCATCGACGCCCAGCCGATGGGGCAGGTGGCGAATTTCGCGGTGGAGACGGGGTACACGTGCTGGCAGGTGCTGTGCGGGTTCTGCCGCCACAGCGCGGATATTTTTCCGCGGTTCACGGCCGACGGGACGCTCGTTCTGAAAAAAAGCGCGCCCGCGCGGCGGGCGGTGATCGAGGCGGAACAGGTCAGCGCGTGCAGCTATGTGCAAAACCGCTATGGCGCTGCTGCGCGGCAGGTGATGGTGAACACGCGCACGGGCGCGCAGATGACGGCGGAGAGCGCGGAATTAAAGGCGATCGGCGTTTCGTGCACGCACGTGAGCGGCATGACGGCGGGCGGCAAGCTGCGCGCGACGTGGCGCACGGCGGCGCAGCGGCTGGCGGACGCGGCGCGCGAGGTGCGCGGCGTGACGGTGCAGCTGACGGGACCGGCGGCTATTTCGCCGGGGGACGAGGCAGAGCTGCGGCTGCCGGGGCTGGGCGCGGCGGGCATTTTGACCGTGGCGGCGGCGGAGCACTGCGGCGATGACACGGGCATTTACACGACGCTGGAACTGAGGTGAGAGGAAATGTGGCTTTCCAAAAGGATCACGCATCCGGAAACGGAGCCGGAAACAGCGGCGCTGGGGACGATCAGCATGGGCGGCAGCCGCGCGGCGGTGGTGACGGACGGGGAAAAGCGTGATGTGCGCATCATCTCGCCCGGCGGCTACTGCTGGCAGCCGGGCGCGGGCGAGAGCGTTTTGGTGCTCAAGGCGAGCCAGACGTACATCCCCGGCGCGCTGCAGCAGGCGAAGGGGAGCCTTGCGCCGGGCGAGGTGATGGTCTACTCGGACACGGCGCAGGTCGTTTTGCGCAACAACGGGGACATTGAGCTGCGGGGCAAGGTGCGCGTGACGGGGAGACTGTTTGTGAACGGGAAGGAGCTGGGCGCGGAATGATGGAAAATTTGCTGCGCGGCGGCGACTATGTGCCGGACGGGTTCGGCGGGTTCGTGCGGCTGCGGGGGCATGAAAAGACGCTGCAGCGGGTACTGTACCGGCTGGTGTGCCGGCGCGGGGCGCTGTGCTTTTTGCCGGGGCTTGGGAGCAGGCTGTATCAGCTGGGGCGCGAAAAGGCGGCGGCGCGCGACGCCGCGGCGCTGCAGATGGCGGCCGAGGCGCTGGCGGATGAGGATGTGGAGGTGCTGTCGGCGCGGGTGCGCAGCGTGACGGACGATCAGGCGGCGGCGGAATTTACGCTGCGCGCGGCGGACGGCACGCAGACGGCGGTGGAGGTGACGGTATGAAAGAGGTTTCGGAAATTTATCGCGGGATGCTGGATGTCTTTACGGAAAAGACGGGCTTTTCGATGGAGGACAGCGCCGATCTGGCGGTGCGGCTGTATGCGGCGGCGGCGCAGCTGCAGACGCTGTATATCTACGCCGACTGGGCGCTGGCGCAGAGCTTTCCGCAGACGGCGGCGGGGGAATATCTGGACCGCCACGCCGCGCTGCGCGGGCTTGCGCGCAAGGCGGGCGAAAAGGCGCACGGCGTGCTGCGGTTCCGCATGGATCTTACGCGGGAGGACGACGTGAGCATCCCGGCGGGGACGGTCTGCTCCACGGCGGGGCTGGTGCGGTTCGTGACGCTGGAGGACGCGGTGATCGCGGCGGGGAGCTTATACGCCGACGCGCCCGCGCAGGCGGAATCGGCGGGCAGCGCGGGCAACGCCGCGGTGCAGACGGTGACAGTCTTAACGCAGGCGCCGGTGGGCGTGGCTGGCGTGACGAATCCGGCGGCGTTCGCCGGCGGGAGCGACGGCGAGACGGACGAGGCGCTGCGGCAGCGGGTGCTGGACAGCTTCGTGCGCCTGCCGAACGGCGCGAACGCGGCGTTTTATGAGCAGCGGGCGCTTTCGCACGCGGGCGTGCGCGCGGTGTCGGTCATCCCGCGCGAGAGCGGGATCGGGACCGTGGGCGTGGTGATCGCGGCGGACGGCGGGATCCCGGACGCGGCGCTGGTGGCAGAGGTGCAGGCGGACATTCAGAAGGTGCGCGAGATCGCGGTGGATGTGACGGTGCGCGCGCCGGCGGCGCAGGTGGTGAATGTGACGGCGAAGCTCAAGCCGAAGGCGGGCGTGGCGTTTGCCACGGCGAAGGCGGCGGTGACGAGCGCGGTGCGGGCGTATTTTACCGGCGCGCTGCTGGGAAAGCGCCTGTATCGCGCGGCGCTGGGCGACGTGATCTACGGCACGGGGCTGGTGGAAAACTACACGCTCAGCGCGCCGGGCAGCGACCTGGCCAGGGCGGCGGACAGACTGCCGGTGCTGGGCGCGCTGACGCTGACGGAGGCGGCGGTATGAGCTACGCGCAGAGACTGATGGCGCTGCTGCGGCCGCTGGGGGTGTACACCTTCCGCGACGGCAGCTTTTCCATGGCGCAGTTGGAGGCGCTGGGCGCGCAGATGGACGCGCTGCGCGCCGTTTTGGAGAAAAACGGCCGGGAGAGCATCGTGATGAGCGCGGAGGACGAGGGCCTCCGGCGCGTGGAGGCGCTGTTTCGCTACGCCTCAGCGGCGGAGGATGTGCAGGCGCGGCGGCAGGCGATCGCGGCGCTGATGCAGGTGTCCGGCGACGGGTTCACGCTCGAAGCGCTGCGGCGCTGCCTGCCCGCGTGCGGCGCGCCGTGCGAACTGGAGGAGACGGGCGAGGTGAACCATGTGCGCGTCCGCTTCCCCGGCGTGATGGGCGAGCCGCCGGGCTTTGCGCAGATCCGGCAGATCATCGAGGATCTGCTGCCCGCGCAGCTGGGGATCGAATACGCGCTGCGCTGGTGCACGTGGCAGGAGACGGAGGAGTACGGCCTGACCTGGGGCCAGCTGGACGCGATGACATGGGATGCGTGGAGGACGTATCGGGAGGAGTAGGAAAAAGGCGAGGCCCCGCAGGGCCTCGCCTTTTTTAGTGAAAAGGGAATAGGGAAGCGTGAAGAAGCAGGTACGTGCTGCCGTATCCTTGATGCAGCGGCGAAACGTAGGCACCCCTTGGCTTCCCCCAGGGGAAGCTAGGGGCCCTCAGCAAATCGACAGTGCTGCAAAAGAACAGCAGTGCGTACCAGCGGGAGGGGCAGAGCCCCTCCCCTACGTTACGACTAAGAACCTACTTCTTCACTATTCACTTTTCACTATTACCTCAAACCGCCCCTCCCCTACGTTACGACGAAAAACGCAAGACACCGCAAAAGGGCAGAGCGGGGCACGGCGAAAGGGTTGGTTCGTGTTTTCTTTACTTTTTCCGCAGAGAATGGTATGATAGAAACAAACCCCGACAGGAGGTCCTGGTATGAATACCTGCATCAAATGCGGCAAGCCGATCGCGGATGGGGAGCTGTTTTGTGCCGCTTGCAGTTTGAATCCGTATGATTTTACCGACACGCCCGACGCTGCGCCGCTATCGCCTATGCCGGGGCAGCTGCGCGCGCCGGTGCGGCAGGCGAAAAAGCCCGCGGCGGCTCCGGTGCGGCGGCGGGTGCGGGCGGGGACGGTCGTGCTGATCGTGGTGACCGTTTTGTCGCTGGCGCTGGCGGCGTACTCGCTGCTCACGCTGTCGTCGCGCCGGGTGGCGCTGCGGCTGCGGGAGGAGGAGATGACCCGGCAGGAGGCGGAGTTCTCCGCCCTGCGCGCCGAGCGCGACGAGCTGGCCGGGCAGGCCGAACAGCTGGAGAGCGAGCTGGCGTCCAAAAACGACCTCATCGAGACGCTGCGGGAGAACATCAACACCGCCGAGTCCGCCGCGAGCCAGACGCAGTATGACATGGACACGCAGCGCTCGGAGCTGGAAAAGCTGCAGCAGGCGCTGGATGGCAAGCAGGCGGAGCTGACGGAGGCGCAGGAGAAGTACGACGAGCTGCTGACGCAGAGCGCCGCGGCGCAGGCGGCGGCGGATTTCATGCAGTCTTACGTCGTGCTGGTGGAAAACGACGGCACGGGCCTGTATCACCGCTACGGCTGCAGCCGCTTCGCGGGAAAGACGTTCTGGGCCTACAGCCGCAAGCTCGCCGAGAACAGCGGCTATTCGCCGTGCCCGAACTGCGTAAAGTAATATAATGTAGAGCAGACAAATACCCTCCGGCTCCGCCGGAGGGTATTTTTGCAGAGAGGACAGGCCCTCCGGCTCCGCCGGAGGGCTTTTGTCGCGCAGCAGCTCCGCCGCGGCCTTTTCGCAGACGGTAGGAAGCCCCCCGACTTTGCCGGGGGGCTTCCTACCGCCGCTGAGCTGTGGGCGCTGCCCATGGCTCGATTTCTGTCATATCCTACAATTTCCAGACATGGAATTTGTAGCTTATCACAAAGATTCCCCTCCGCCCTTTACGGACAAACGTCCGTCGGGTATAATGTGTCCTAATCTGTAATTTATCGTTGTAAATCAGAGAAGAACAGGGGAAGAAAAAGAGAAAGAGAAAGGGAGAACACACATGGAAAACAAACGCGCCTCCTGGGGGAGCAATCTCGGCTTCATCATGGCCGCGATCGGCTCCGCCGTCGGCCTCGGCAACATCTGGGGCTTCCCGTATAAGATGGGCCGCAGCGGCGGCTTCACGTTCCTGCTGATCTATATTCTGCTGGCCGTCTTTGTGGGCATGGTCATCATGTGCAGCGAGCTGGCGCTCGGCCGCAAAACGGGCACCGGCGTCGTGGGGGCGTATCGCGCCGTGAGCAAAAAGTTCAAATGGGTCGGCTGGCTCGGCATCCTCTCGCCGTTCCTCATTATGAGCTTCTACACCGTCCTCGGCGGCTACTGCTTCCAGTATATGTCGCTGAACATGGCGGAGCTGTCCTTCGGCCTGAGCAACATCTTCGGCGCGTCCATCGACGGCTCCACCACCTTCGGCTCCATGCTCACCAACCCCTTCGGCTGCGCGGTGTTCACGCTGCTGTTCCTCGGCCTGTGCATGGTCATCGTCAAGGGCGGCGTGTCGGAGGGCATCGAAAAGTTCAATAAGATCGGCATGCCCGCGCTGTTCGTCATGCTCATCGTCGTCATCGTCCGCTCGCTCACGCTCCCGCACGCGGAGGAGGGGCTGAAGTACATGTTCGTCCCCGGCTACGCCGTAAAGGCGGGCTTCACCGACGAAACGCCCAGCGTCATCTCCGTTTTGGCGACTGCGGGCGGCCAGATGTTCTTCTCGCTCTCGCTCGCGATGGGCGCGATGATCACCTACGGCTCCTACCTCGATAAAAAGGAAAATATCGTCAAAAACTCCGCCCTCATCGTCGTGGCGGACTCTGTCGTCGCCCTCATGGCGGGCCTCGCCGTCATCCCCGCGGCCGTCGCCAACGGCATCGCCAGCGGCACGCCGCTGAACGAGATCGCCCTCGGCGGCCCGAAGCTCCTGTTCGTCACCCTGCAGGACGTGTTCGCCAATATGGGCCCCCTCGGCCCGCTGTTCGGCATCGTGTTCTACCTGCTGGTCATCATCGCGGCCATCTCGTCCGCCATCTCGCTGATGGAGGTCGTCGCCGCGCACTTCATCGACAAAGCCGCCGAAAAGGGCAGGAAAGTCCAGCGCAGCACCGTCACCCTCTGGGTCTCGTTCGCCATCCTGATCGAAGCCCTCCTCGTCGCCGTCGACGGCCTTGGCGCGAACGGCGTCTGGGTGCCCTTGCAGGGCCTGTTCTCCGAGGGCCTGCCGATGTTCAACGACTGCTGGCTCGACTTCATGGACTTCTTCTCCGAGGGCCTGATGATGCCGCTCGGCGCAATGGTCATGGCCCTCATGGTCGGCTGGGAGCTGAAACCCGCCCTCCTGCTCGATGAGATCCATCACGGCGAGCATTCCCCGGCGTTCAGCGTGTTCTATACCATCTGCATCAAGTTCATCTGCCCGGTCGTCATGGCCTTCGTCCTGGCCGGCCAGCTCATCGACTTCTTCACCTGCCCCCAGACCGCAGCCTACATCGAACCCCTCTGCTACGCCCTATCCGCCGCCGCGCTGGTGGTCTTCTGGCTCCTGGCCGCCCTCGGCAATAAAAAGACCGCAAAAATCTGAACCAAAACGATCCCCCGGCCAACCCGCCGGGGGATCATTTCGTCGTAACGTAGGGGAGGGGCTTGCCCCTCCCGCTGGTTGGCAGCTGCGGCTTTTGCACGCACCGGCGGGCAGTGCGCACCCTATACCTTCCCCTCGGGGCCGATTCCCCCTATCAGGGGGAAATGTCCCGAAGGGACAAAGAGGGTAGGGACAGGTGGCGAGCGCAGCGAGTCGGATGAGGGCCGGGGAGCACTGACGGATAGCTTAGCAGTTGCGCCAAAACGTAACTGCTCCCCGACCCTCATCAGTCTGCTCCGCTAACGCTCCGCAGCCAGCTTCCCCGAGGGGAAGCCAAGGCACTTCCGCAAATCGGCACTGCCTCAAAAGGCCAAAAGTGCAGCCTGCGGCGGCAGTTTTTTGAGGCACCGACGAAACGCAGGCACCCCATAGCTTCCCCGAGGGGAAGCCAAGGCACTCCTGCAAATCGGCACCGCCCCCAACCCGCCGCACCCTCCGCCATGCGCCCCGGGAAAGATCCAAGAAGGGGCCGCAGCCTCTTCTTGGTCGTTCAGAGGAATTGTCAAGGGGGAGATTCGAAACTCCCCCTTGACTGTCTTTCTTCACACCGCCAGCGGCGCGTTCTTTCCACATGGAAAGAACGGGGGGCTGAATTGCCGCACCGCCGGATTTGCCGATGGCTGTCATAAAAACGCAGCACACCCCCGAGGGGAAGACAAGCCCCCCCAATGTTCCGCAATGTTACAATCACATTACAAACCCCGCCGTCCTCTTGCAATTTCGGTTCGGTTGGAATATCATACGCACAGATGATAGCCGGGGCACCGCTTTGGTTATCAAAAATAAAACAGGAGGAAGACTCAATGAAGAACTTCAAAAAAGTTCTGGCGCTCGTGCTGGCTCTGGCAACTCTGCTGAGCTTTGCCACCATCGCAGGCGCCAAGGTCGACACCACCGCGATCTATGCTGACGCCGATGACGTCAAGTATGTCGAGGCTGTCGACGTGCTCACCGCGATCGGTGTGCTGAATGGTAAGGGCGCGTCCTACAAGCCCAACGATACCCTGAAGCGCTCCGAGGCTGCTAAGATCATCGCCATGTTCGATAATGGCGACACCGACATCAGCAGCCTGTACAACCCCGCCAACACCTTTGTGGATGTCGCCAAGGACTACTGGGCGATCTCCTACATCGCCTACTGCGCCAAGCAGGGCATCATCTCCGGCGTTGGCAACAACAAGTACGCTCCCGAAAGCAAGCTCACCGGCATCCAGTTCCTCAAGATGGTCCTGGTCACCCTGGGCTATGATGCTAAGGAAGAGGGCCTTGTTGGCACGTCCTGGAAGGTCAACGTTCTCAAGCTCGCCCGCGCGGCTGGCCTGACCGACGTCCTCGGCAAGAAGTATGACTACGACAAGGAGCTCACCCGTGACGCTGCCGCGCAGATCATGCTCAACGCCCTGAACGCCAAGACCGTCTCCTACGGCCAGGAGTTCAAGACCTCCGGCAAGAAGAACATTCTGACGGCTGCCGGCGCGATCGAGAACGCCAGCTACCTGTACGAGTCCTGGGACCTGAAGCGCGAAGATGACAAGATGGATGCGTTCGGCCGTCCGTGCCACATCTGGAAGCTCGGCAAGAAGGAAACCATCGGCACCTATAAGGATGCTCCTCTGGCCTCCTACACCGTTGCTGTTGCCGGCTGCGACATCATCAACGACTGCGACTTCGACGAGGAAGGCGTGAAGCTGACCTCCTACACCGATGGCGTGAAGGGCTCCAACAAGGGCACGCTCACCATCAAGAACACCACCAAGGAAGACATCGGCGGCCAGGGCGTCCTGACCGAGGTCTATGAGGACCGCATCGTCTTCATCAACACCTACCTCGCCAAGGTCACCAAGGTCGTCTCCCAGAAGGAAGACGCCAAGGGCCATGTGACCCGCAAGGCTGAGACCACCATGAAGGTGTGGGATACCCTGCCCACCACGAGATTCGACAAGAAGGCTGCTACCGAGGGCTACAAGTTCGAGTCCGAGTCCTTTGCGAAGGACGACATGGTCATCGTGACCATCGCTGACGGCGTTGTGAAGACCGTTAAGGTCGCCGAGAGCAAGATCGCCGAGTTCTCCAAGATCAAGAAGGTCGACGGCGAATTCGCACAGATCGCTCTGGACGGCGAGTATGTCGACATCGCTGCGAAGTATGTCTTTGACGGCATCGCCACCGGCGACCTCGGCAAGGACATGGTCGCGTACTACGATGCCTATGGCAACCTCGTCGGCATGGAAGTGTACTATGCTCCGCTGAACTACGCGGTCATCGACGCCATCTGGGTCGAGACTGTGAAGGGCAAGGCCACCATCAAGGCTGACCTGTGGACGGTTGGCGGCGACGAGCTGGAAGACGTTTCTGTCGATTCCATCAAGCTGACCAGCGGCACTGAGATCAAGGCGAAGGATGTTGTTGATGCCTACACTCTTGAAGCCTCTGGCGCACCCAGCACCGGCACCTACAACTGGCTCCTGTTCGCACAGAGCAAGTATGCGAAGAATAATGTCTACGATCGCCTGATGTCTTACACCAGCGACGATAACGGCGTTTACACGCTGACCATGAAGTGGGATTCCAGCACGCCGTACGGCGAGATCGCTGGCAACAACACGACTGGTGCGACTGGCCCGCTTGAGAAGGCTACGTTCTCCAATGGCTCTTCCTATGTGAAGGTTGGCACCGACATCAAGATCCAGATGACCGACGAGACCGTCGTTCTGGTCCAGAACACCGATACCTCCGCTCCGTATGCGACCTACACCAGCTACACCGGCTATGACAACGTTCCGTCCATGACCGGCAAGGTCTGGTATCACCTCGACTCCGAGACCAAGAAGGCTGACGTCATCTATGTCTACGGCGTGTCCGTCACCGGCACCGAGACCGTCATCTTCTACAAGGGCGACGTCCGCTCCACCGGCGCGCAGAAGAACGGCAAGTTCCCGCTCGAGTTCGACGCCTATGCTCTGGATAAGGACACCGGCTCCCTGACCAAGCAGACCTACATCTACAAGGCCACCAACAAGACTGCTCTGGCTGATGCTGACAAGGGCTTCTACACCGTCTACGTCAACGACAAGAATGAGCTCACCTTCAAGGGCGTCGACGCTGGCAACGATGTTGTCGCCGGCAAGGCTCTGAATGATGCAACGTTCGCTCAGACCGGCTTTGCCACCAACCCCGTTGGCGCTGTGCTGCAGGTTGGCGCTCTGGTCATCGACGGCGGCACCAAGGACATCACCGCCTACTCGCTGAGCAAGATCGAAGCGCTCGACTACGACAAGGTCGAAGCTGGCGATCTGCTGTACGTCTACAAGAATAAGGACAACGGCAAGTTCACCGTCGTGGATGCTGTTGATGTTGCGACGGTTGTGTTCGTGAACTCCTCTGACAAGGTGCTCAAGGGCACGGCTACCGACGAGACCATCGGCCACGATTGGGAAGCCATGACCATCAACTCCATCGAGGAAGGTTATCTGAAGACCGGCTTCACCGTTGAGCTGTACGATAAGTATACCTACAATGCGGCGTCGGGCACTGCTACCTTCTCCAACGAGACTGGTACCACGGCTCTCAGCCTGTCGAATGCTGAGGCGATCGTCGACCAGCCGGGTAAGAAGGTCAGAAATTACGTCAAGGTCACTGTGAATGTCGATCCCGCCTACACGACGCTGGGGCTGAATCTTGGCGATCTGCTCGGCGGTTGGGGCGAAGTCACTACGGCTCCCGCTACTACGCCGACGGAAGGCGTGATCACGCTGAAGGTTGGCACTGTGGTCAAGGCTTCTCAGATCGCTGCTGATGTTGCGGGCAAGGTCGCTGCAAACGACAGCAATGCCACGGTTGCGGTTTACAGCGCGAACGGTGTTATGGCTGATGCCGATGCAACGCTGATCGCCAACAAAACTGCTGGTGACAACTACAGCACCTGGTACCTGATGCTCACCGCGAAGAACGGTGTCTCCGTCAAGGTCACCTTTATCCTCCCCTAATTCTTCATTGAGATCCATCTCATCCTGAATACCCAAGCAAAAAAGGATCCCGGGGCCCCACCGCCCCGGGATTCCTTTTCGCCCTTTCTACCGCCCCCCGCAAAAAAGGCTTCCCCTTGAGGGGAAGCTGTCGCCGCAGGCGACTGATGAGGAGGAGCGTAGTACGTTCTGAGCCCTAAAAAGGCTTCCCCTTGAGGGGAAGCTGTCGGCGCAGCCGACTGATGAGGAGAAGCGTAGTACGTTCTGAGCTGCCGCCACGTTTCGGCTCAAAAACGCGTTCCATCTCAAAAGCTTACACCTTCCTCCTCTTTCGGCGCTTCGCGCCACCTTCCCCTCAAGGGGAAGGCTTAGGGTTTGCGCATTCCAAAGGCTTCCCCTTGAGGGGAAGCTGTCGCCGCAGGCGACTGATGAGGAGAAGCGTAGTACGTTCTGAGCTGCCGCCACGTTTCGGCTCAAAAACGCGTTCCATCTCAAAAGCTTACACCTTCCTCCTCTTTCGGCGCTTCGCGCCACCTTCCCCTCAAGGGGAAGGCTTAGGGTTTGCGCATTCTAAAGGCTTCCCCTTGAGGGGAAGCCAAGGCCCCCTTGACAAATCCCTCCCTACAGGTATAATATAAATGACACCATATATGACACCATCGTCATAAACTACAGCAGGAGTATGAGCTATGTCAAGGATGAAAACACTTGAAGAATATCTTGCCATGCCGTATCGTATGGAGATCGTGGAGGATCGCGACGAGGGCGGCTTTGTGGTCACCTATCCCGAGCTGCCGGGCTGTATCAGCAGCGGCGAAACGCTCGACCGCGCGATCGAAAACGCGCGCGATGCCAAGCGCGTCTGGCTGGAGGCCGCGCTGGAGGACGGCGTGCCAGTCAGCGAGCCGGGCGGGCTGGGCGAATATTCCGGCCAGTTCAAGCTCCGCCTGCCGCGCAGTCTCCACCGCGCTCTCGCCGAGCGCTCCCGCCGCGAGGGCGTGAGTATGAACCAATACTGCGTCTACCTCCTCTCCCGCGGCGCATAAAAAGGCTTCCCCAAATGGGGAAGCCTTTCGATTTGCAGCGCCAAGGCTTCCCCTTGAGGGGAAGCTGTCGCCGCAGGCGACTGATGAGGAGAAGCGTAGTACGTTCTGAGCTATAACGCGTTTGCAGTCCCTCATCAGTCTGCTCCGCTTCGTGTCGCAGCCAGCTTCCCCCAGAGGGGGAAGCCTTGGCCTGTTCCTTACGCCAACCCCCGTTCCTTCAAAAACCCCTCCAGCTCTGCCTGCACCGCCGCGGTCTGTTCTGCGAGCGGTTCTTTTTTGCCCCTTGTGAGCCAGACGAGCAGGCCGCGCATGGCGGTCAGGCGGTTGCCGGCCTGTTCCCAGCAGAGGGACGCGGCGCTGTCGATGACCTCGTCGGTCACGTCCTCCCCGCGCGTCGCGGGCAGGCAGTGCAGGAATTTGCAGCCGATGTTCCCCAGCTCCATGAGCTCGCGGTTCACCTGATAGTCGTGGAACACGCGCACGCGCTCCTCCTTCGGCATTTCGTTTTCATACAGACCGTACCACACGTCCGTGTAGATGAAATCCGCGCCGCGCACCGCCTCGCGGTCGTCGGTCGAGGCCCAGCTGCCGCCCGATGCGCGGCAATTCTCCGCCCAGATCGCCTGCACATCCGCCGGGACCTGATGATCCTTCGGCCCGTAGTGCGCGAAGCGCATCCCAAGGTGCGTGCAGATCATGCCCAGCGACGCGCACACCTGCGTCCCGTCGCCCACGAATACGACCTTGCAGTCCTCCAGCCGCTTGCCCGCGGGCAGATGTTCGGCGATCGTGCAAAGGTCGCCGATCTCCTGCGTCGGGTGGTTGTAGTCCGACATCCCGTTCAGCACCGGCACGCGGCACGCCCGCGCCAGCTCCACCACGGTCTTGTGCTCGATGACCCGCGCCATCACGACGTCCACGAGGTACGACAGCACCTTGCCCGTGTCGCCGATGGTCTCGTGCCCGCCCAGCTGGATCATCCCCGGCCCGAGATACTGCGCGTGCCCGCCCAGCTGCTCCATCGCCGTCTCGAACGACACGCGCGTCCGCGTGGACGACTGCTGAAAGATCATCCCCAGCGTCTTATTTTTCAGCAGCGGCGGATAATACCCCTGCGCGATGCACTTTTTGAGCAGCAGCGACAGCTCGATGATCTCCAGCAGCTCCTGCTTGGAAAAATCCTGTGTGGTGATAAAATCGCGTTTGTTTGCCATCATATTGCCTCCTATGATTCGGCTTTCGCCGGTTTTTCGCGGTAGAGCCATTCGCCGGTCAGCACGCACAGCAGCGTCCCGACGATCTTCACGCCGAGGGCAAAGTAGTTCCCGCTCCGCGCGTCGTCAAAGAACAGGAAAAACAGCCCGGTCAGCACGCACAGCGTGCACAGCCCCGCGCACAGCCACACGCCGAATTTTCCGCCCGGCACGCGGTAAACGCGCGGCGTGCTCGCGTCGGAATACCGCAGCTTGACCGCCGCCGCGAACAAAAACAGGTACGGAATGAGGAAAATGACGAACGAGAACGACAAAACGTCCCAGAATACCGCGTTCGCGTCCGATGAGCCGAAGGCGAAGTTCAGCAGCAGCAAAACCGTCGAAAGAAGGCCCATCAAAAGGTACAGATTCTTCGCCGTGCCGTATTTCGCGCTCCGCTTTCCGAGAAAGCGCGACCGCTTGTCAAGATCCGCCGCGATCAGGCTCTCGTTCGCGCCCAGCGTCCACGAGAGCATATTCGACACCAGCGTCAAACACGAAATGACGACCAGAACGTCCAGAACCGGTTTCTGCGCCGGGCCGAACACCGAGCAGAGCACCGCCAGGGCGTTATAAAACCCGTCCATTTCGTCAATTTCCGACAGCGCCACGAGCATCCCGAATGTGCCCAGCAGATATAAAAGCGTGATGACCGCGCCCGCCAAAATCGTCATTTTCGGCACCGTCCGCCCCGGATTTTCGATCTTGCTGCCGATGGAGCCGATGAGCTCAAAGCCCAAAAGGTTATACGCGATCACCGCCACGCCCGACGACAGCTGCCCGAACGAGCCGATCGTGAGATCCTGCGGCCGAAACGCATGCGCCGACCCGTTTTTCACAAAATACACCGCGCCCAGCACGCCGAACAGCAGCAGGATCGCCATTTTTGCGTAGGACGCGACCGCCGTCACCGTCACCGACAGCTCCACGCCCCGGATGCCGATGCCCACGATCACCCAGCACATCGCCACCGCGATGCCCGCCATCACCAGCGGCGGCGCCGCGGGGAAGAACGAATAGCTCAGCCACCACGCGAACGTCACGAATACCGCCGGCATCCAGAACGCGACGTTGATCCAGTAAAACCACCCCGTCTGCACGCCCAGATGCTCGCCGAACGCGCGCGTGACCCACGAGGTGATGCCGCCGTCGTCGGGATAGGTGCTGCCGAGCTCCGCGGACAGCAGGCCGTAGGGCATGAAAAATACAATGGCCATCACGACCCACATCGTGAGCGACGGCGCGCCGAACCGCGCGGGCGCCGCCGCGAGCGAATCGAGCACCAGCACGCTGCAGATCGTAAACAGCACGCACTTGACAAAGCTGACTTTTTTCTCCATGGCCCCTACCTCATGCGCGCGGCAGCTGCTGCGTGATGCAGTGGATGTTGCCGCCGCCGTAGGCGATCTCGCGCGTTTCGACGCCCACGACCTTGCGCTCCGGGAACATCGCCCGCAGCTGCGAGAGCGCGAGGGCGTCGTTTTCATCGTCATACTGCGGCGCGATGACGCCGCCGTTCACGATCAGAAAGTTCATATACGACGCGATGGCGACCTCGCCGTCCTCGCGCG
This sequence comes from uncultured Oscillospiraceae bacterium, assembly GCA_934631005.1. GTDB lineage: Bacteria > Bacillota > Clostridia > Oscillospirales > Oscillospiraceae > CAG-170. The sequence continues at coordinate 18,048 of CAKTXA010000013.1, read as the reverse complement.
GGATGCTGCCCGCCACGCGGTCGATGGTGTGCGCGCCGCGCAGTAAACACGGCTGCTTCGTGAGGCACAGCTTGTGCACCTTGAGCGTGCGGCCCTTCGCGTCGGTCATGCGGGTGAGGGCGTCATAGGCCGCGTGCGCCTGCTCGTAAAACGGGTGGTCCTTGTCCTCCGTCCAGATGCAGGCGACCTCGCCGGGGCGGATGAAGCACGCCACGTCGTCAATGTGGCCGTTCGTCTCGTCGGGGTCGATGCCGTCCTTGAGCCAGAGCACCTTTTCGCAGCCGAGATAGGCGCAGAGCATTTTTTCGATGGCGTGCTTGTCTAAATCGGGGTTTCGCCCCGGGGAGAGCAGGCACATCTCGGTGGTGAGCACGGTGCCCTCGCCGTCCACGTGGATCGAGCCGCCCTCGAGCACGAAGCTGCTTGTGCGGTAGGAATCCGTGCCCGTCAGCTCGCAGATCTTCTGCGCCACGTGGTCGTCATTCGCCCACGGGAAGTACAGGCCGTCATACAGCCCGCCCCAGGCGTTGAAGCGCCAGTCGGCCGCGCGGCGGCCGCCCTTGCCGTCAATGAGGAACGTCGGCCCGCAGTCGCGCACCCACGCGTCGTCGGTCGAGCACTCGACCACGCGCACGGCGTCCGGCAGGCGGGCGCGGGCGTTTTCAAACTGCGCGTTCGACACCAGCATCGTCACCGGCTCAAACTGCGCGATCGCCGCCGCCACGGCGATGAACGCCGCCTGCGCGGGCTTCGCGCCGTCGCGCCAGTTGTCCGGCCGCTCCGGCCAGATCATAAATATCCCGTCCTGCGGCGCGAATTCCGCGGGCATAAAATAGCCGTCACGCTGCGGCGTGGAGTCTGTGATACGTTTTGCCATGATCGCAAGTCCTTTCGTCTGAAAAATTCGTCTGAAAATACGCCGTTACTATGCCCGAAAGCGTGAAAAACTATGCGGAGCTGCGCGATCGGCGAAAAATTGCGAACGCACTTCGACATGGGCGAAATTTTTCTTGCGAACGCGGAAAAAACCTGATATACTGACAAAAAAGACGAGAGGAGCGTGCGGCGATGCCGGAAGTGGAGGGCAAAACGATCCATTCGGTGGAAAAGGCGGTGCGGCTGCTGGATCTGCTGACGGAGATGGGGCACCCGATGGCCCTGACGGAGCTGCACCGGCAGCTCGGCTGGCCGAAGAGCACCATCCACGGCCTGCTCACGACCATGCGCGCCGGCGGGCTCATCGAACAGGGCGGCGACGGGCGCTACTGGCTGGGCATCCGGCTGTTTGAATACGGCAGCGCAGTGTCGAACGCGTGGAACATCGCCGCGCTGGCGCGGCCGTATATGCAGGAGGCGTGCCGCATTCTGGGCGAGTCGGTGTTTTTGTCGGTGCTCGACCGCGCGGCGGTCGTGACGCTTGCTGAGGAGGAGAGCCGCGACAGCCTGCGCGTTGTGTCGGAGGTGGGAGCACGGCTGCCCATCCACTGCACGTCGCAGGGCAAGCTCTTCCTCGCGAACCTCACCGCGTCGGAAACGCGGCACATCCTGCGCACGAACGAGCTGACGGCCTACACACCCAACACCTACACGCACGCCGAGCAGCTTTTGGGCGAGCTGGAGCAGATCCGCCTGCAGGGCTACGCGCTGGAAAACGGCGAATATAAGCTCGGCCTGCGCTCGGTGTCCGTCCCGGTCCGCGACGTAAACGGCCGCGTCGCCTACGCCATCGGCTGCGTGGGCCTCCTCCCCCAGGAGCGCCTGCTCCCATCCGTCGCAACGCTCGACCGCGCCGCCCAAAGCATCAGCCGCGCGATCGGATATAGAAGATAGAAAAAAGCTCCCCACCGGGGAGCTTTTTTAGTGAATGATGAAGGATGAATGATGAAGAATGTGCCGAATCCCTGACGCAAGCACGAATCGTAGGCACCCCTTGCCTTCCCCCAGGGGAAGCTATGGGCCCCTCAGCAAAGCGGCACTGCCTCAGAAATACGGCAGGGGGCGATTTGGTTCTTTGGGTTGCTGGTTGGGGCGGAATGGGGTATAATGGGGGGAAGATCAGAATGCAGGACTATGCCCGGACGGGGGAGAGGGGACGAGCGCGATGGTGCCGGAGGGCTTTCTGGACAGGATGCGGCGGCTTTTGGGCGCGGAATTTGACGCGTTTTGTGCGGCCTACGACCGCCCGCCCGCGCCCGGTCTGCGGGAAAACCCGCGCAAGCGCGCCCCGGCAGCGGCGCTGGCGGCATTCCGGCTGACGGATGTGCCGTGGGCGCGAGATGGGCACTATTACGATCCCGCCGCGCGGCCCGGGCTCTCGCCGCTGCACGACGCGGGGGCGTATTATTTGCAGGAGCCGAGCGCGATGGCCCCGGCGGGACTGCTGGATGCGCAGCCGGGCGAGCGGGTGCTCGACCTGTGCGCCGCGCCCGGGGGCAAATCCACGCAGCTGGCCGCCGCGATGGCGGGCCGGGGGCTGCTGGTGTGCAATGAGATCAGCGCCAAACGGGCGAAGGTTCTGGCGGAGAACATCGAGCGCATGGGCGTTTCGAACGCGCTGGTGCTGAATGAGCATCCGGCGCGGCTGGCGGAGCGCTTCGCGGGGTATTTTGACCGCGTTCTCGTGGACGCGCCGTGCTCGGGCGAGGGGATGTTCCGCAAGGAGGCCGCCGCCGTGACCGACTGGAGCGTGGAGACGGTGCGCATGTGCAGCCGCCGCCAGCAGGAGATCTTACACTCCGCCGCGGCGATGCTGCGCCCCGGCGGGCGGCTGGTGTACTCCACGTGCACGTTCGCGCCCGAGGAAAACGAGGGCACGATCAGCGCGTTTTTGCACGCGCACCCTGACTTTTCCGTTCTCCCGGCCGATGCGCCGTATTTTGACCGCGGGCGGCCGGAGTGGGTCTGCGATTCTGCGCCCGGCCTGGAGCACACGCTGCGGCTCTGGCCGCACAGGCTGCGCGGCGAGGGGCACTATGCCGCCGTGCTGCAAAAAGCGGGCGACGCGGCGGGAGTCTCGCTCCCGCCGGAATCGACGGTCAAAGCGCCGAAGGAATTGACGGAATTCTGCGCACAGACCAGCGCGGCGCTGCCGGAGGGCAGGCTTGCCGCGTTCGGCGAGACGATTTTGCTGGCGCCGGAGGACCTTCCGCTCCTGCGCGGGCTGCGGGTGCTGCGCGCGGGACTGGAGCTGGGGCAGGCGCGCAAGGGGCGCTTTTTACCGGCGCACGCGTGGGCGCTGTGGCTGCAAAGCGCGGGGCAGACGCTGGCGCTTGACGATGCGCAGGCGCGGCGGTACCTCGCGGGGCAGACGCTCGAAAGTCCGCTTCGCGGCTGGGTGCTGCTAAACTACTGCGGCTGCTCGCTCGGCTGGGCCAAGGGCGACGGGCAGCAGCTCAAAAACCACTATCCGAAGGCGCTGCGGCGCCCGTAAAGGAGAGACAATGGCTATGGAAACTACGGAAAAGACCGTCCTGATCGTGGAGGATGAGCGCGCGATCGTGGAAATTCTCAAATTCAACCTCAAGCGCGAGGGCTACGCCGTGCAGGAGGCGCTGGACGGCGAGACCGGTCTGGAGCTGGCGATGCACGGCGACCCCGACCTCATTCTGCTGGATGTGATGCTGCCGAAGATGAACGGCTTTGACATCTGCAAGACCCTGCGCGAGGCGGGCAAGGTCACGCCGATCATCATGCTGACGGCGCGCGAGGAGGAGCCGGACAAAATTTTCGGTCTGGAGGTCGGCGCGGACGACTACATCACAAAGCCGTTCTCCATGCGCGAGCTCCTCGCCCGCGTGAAGGCGAACATCCGCCGCCGCGCGCTGACGTATGCCAAAAATCCCGCCGGGCGCGTGCTGCGCGCGGGCGCGCTGGCGCTTGACCCTGCCACGTTCGCCGTGACGAAAAACGGCGGCGCCGTGGAGCTGACGCAGAAGGAATACGACCTGCTGCTGAGCCTGATGCGCGAGCCGGGCAAGGTGTTCACCCGCGAGGATCTGATGACGAAGGTCTGGAACTACGACTATTTCGGCGATATGCGCACGGTGGATGTGACCGTCCGCCGCCTGCGCGAAAAGATCGAGGACGACCCCGGCAAGCCCGCCTACATCCTCACCCGGCGGGGCGTTGGGTATTATTTTGCGGAGGTCTGACGAAATTCTGGCAGGAAAGGGGGCGGCGGCGTGCGCTCGCTTCGCATGAAGGTGGTCATGGTCATGGTCATTCTGATCGTGGCCCTGATGACGGTCATCGGCGCGTTTCTCATCAACGGCGTCGGTAATTTCTACATCTCGGAATTCTACGTGCAGATGGAGCAGACGTTTTCGCAGAGCTTCATCGCGCAGCTGCAAAAAATGCCGGAGCAGTCGCCCGACGCGCCGGAGCGCATGAAGGAGCTGCTGATGGCGCAGGCGGGGCTCGGCATCGACGTGGCCAGCCGCAATGTGTACGTGCTCAGCCCCATGGGTACGGTGCTCAGCGGCTCCGACCAGCGCACGAGCGTGGATGTCACGCCGAACTTACTCGCCGCGATGAACGGCGAGGTGGGGCAGGAGCGCTCCATCACAAATGACTATATGGACCTCGCCGTGCCGGTGGAGTCGGAAAACGGCAGCTACATCGTGTACATTCTGGACGCCAAGACCACCGTGGACGCGCTGACGGGCGAGGTGCTGGGCATCATCCTGCGCGCGCTGGGGCTGGGACTGGTGATCTGCCTGATTTTGTCATTCCTGCTGTCCCAGATCCTCATCACGCCCATCCGCGCGCTCACGACCGGCACGCGCGAGATCGCCGCGGGCGATTTTTCGCAGAAGCTGGAGGTCACGAGCCGCGACGAGATCGGCACGCTGACGAAAAACTTCAACTATATGGCGCAGGTGCTGCAGGACACGCTGTCGGAGGCCGAAAACGAGCGCAACAAGCTCTCCACGCTGTTTCTGCATATGACCGACGGCGTGGTGGCCTTTTCCGCCGCCGGGACGGTCATCCACTTTAACCCCGCGGCCACGCAGATGCTCTCCCGCAATCTCGACCCCACCACGCGCTTTGACGAGGTGTTCGCGGACAAGGCGGATTTTGAGCAGCTGCTCACGCTGCGCCGGCCGCAGTATCTGGAGGCGCAGATGACCGCGGGCTCGCGCGAATTGGAACTCTTTATGGCTCCGTTCTCCTCCGGGCAGGAGCAGGGCGGCGTGATGGTGGTCATCCACGACGTGACCGAGCAGCGGCGCAGCGAGCAGTCGCGCCGGGAGTTTGTGGCAAACGTGTCGCACGAGCTGCGCACACCGCTGACGAACATCAAATCCTACGCCGAGACGATCGTCTCCGCGGGCGACGAGCTGCCGCCGGAGCTGCGAAACCAGTTCGTGGGCGTCATCATCGGCGAGGCCGACCGCATGACGCGCATCGTGCAGGACCTGCTCACGCTCAGCAAGATCGACTACGGCAAGATGGAGATGAACATCTCCCGCTTCCCGTTCTCGCGCCCGGTGCGAAGCGTCTACGAGGCCGCGAAGCTCAACGCCGAGCAGACGCACGGCCACACGCTCACGCTCGACTGCCCGGACGACCTGCCTGAGGTCGACGGCGACCGCGAGCGCATCGAGCAGGTGCTGATGAACATTGTCTCGAACGCCATCAAATATACGCCCGACGGCGGTAAAATTCAGATCACCGCCGGGACGAGCGGGAAAAATGTGTTCGTCCGCGTGTCGGATAACGGCATCGGCATCCCGGAAAAGGATCTGCCGCGGCTGTTTGAGCGGTTCTACCGCGTGGACAAGGCGCGCTCGCGCGAGTCCGGCGGCACGGGCCTCGGGCTTTCCATCGCGCGTGAAATTCTCAAGGAGCACAAGGGCGATATTCGCATCGAGTCCGTCTACGGCGAGGGCACGGATGTCACTATAACATTGCCCATCGCAAAATAAATCGGAAATTCACCGTGAAAACAAGAAAAGGAGGGCGCAGTATGCGAAAAAAAGTCATTGAGCTTCTGAAAAGCGTGCTCATCGCGCTGCTGACGCTCTTCATTCTGGCGCTGACGGTTTTGGCGCTGCCCACGCGCACGCTCACGCAGACGCCGTGGCTGGCGGCGATCGTATCGCCGTTTGCGCAGGCACTCGGGCTGGAGCGCACGTCCGCGCCGCTGGCACAGGCGGACGAGACGAGCGCCCCCGCCGCGCAGCCGGTGCAGATCAGCGTGATGACCGCGGGCGGACGCAGTACGCTGGCGTATGACTTTGCCGCGCTGGACGAGGGCTATGAGACGCTCGGCGGTCTGCTTGCGCAGGCGCTCGACTCTGCCCAGACGCCGCAGCAGACGACGCGCGCGCGGCTGTATGACGCGCTCGGCGGCGAGAGCGTGGCGTTCCTCTATCCCGGCACGCTCCCGGCGGACGCCGTGGCGTCGTGGCTGGGCGCGGACGCCGAGGGGTGCGCAGGCTTCGGCGCGTGGCTGTTTGCACTGAGCGCGCAGGGCGAGACGGCGCAGCTGTATCTGCTGGGCGAGTCAGCCTACGTCTGCGCGACGCAGCTGGCGTCGGAGAGCGTGACGCACGCCGCCGGGGCGTATCACCCGGACGGCAGTCAGTTTTTGTTTGAGAGCGCCATTCCGTCCTATGCCCATCTGGACGGCAGCGGCCTCATCCCGGCATCCACGCCTGCGCTGCGCGCGGCGGAGGCGGCGAACCCCTGCGACGGGCGGTTCATCACCGCGCTCGCGTCCCGCCTGGGCTTTAACCCCTACGGCGACGCGACCTACACCGACGACGCGGGCAATACGTTTTTCAGCGAGACGAATTACACCCTGCAAATTTCCGCCGACGGCCGCCTGCGCCTGCGCAGTCAGGACCGGGCGCGGCTGCCGGCCCCCGGCGGGGCGGCGGGGCAGATCCGCGCGGCGCGCGAGCTGCTGGGGCAGCTGCTCTCCGGCGTGCAGAGCGACGCGCGGCTGTATCTCACGGACTATACGCAGACCGAGACCGGCGCGGTGTACACATTTGACTACGTGCTCTGCGGCGTGCGCGTGCTGCAGAGCAGCGGCGCGGGCGCGAGCGTGAGTGTGAGCGGCGGACGCATCACGGCGGTGGACGCCGTGCTGGCGGGCTATACGCTCACCGACGGGGCGCTCACCATCCTGCCCGCCGCGCAGGCGGCGGTGCTGCTGGGGGACGATACGCGGATGGAGCTGTGCTACGCCGCGTCCGGCGCGCAGCTCACCGCAGGCTGGATCGGAAGATCATAAAGAAGGATATAAACTCGATTTTGAACGAAAGGGGGCGCGGACGGTGCCGGTCTCGAAGCTGAAAGATCTCATCCTGCTCATTCTGGCGCTGGCGGCGGCGTTTTTGCTGCTGCTGGTCGTGCCGCCGCGTCTGGCCCAGCGGCAGGAGCGGCAGGAGGTCTATGACCGCCTACAGGCGCTTTTTGCCGAAAATGAGGTGACGCTCGCGCCGGACGCCCTGCCCACGAGCCGCGGACTGTACGTGCTGGAGCTCTCCGACGCGCAGAGCGCCGCCGCGCAGGCGGCGAGCGCGCTTTTGGGCCAGACGGTGCTTTTGCAGGAGGATTCCACGCGCTACACGCAGAATTTCACCTCCGCCGCCGGGCGCTGCACGTTTGGCGCGGGCGGCAGCTTTGAGGCGGAGCTGACGGGCGCGGACGGCGCGTCCGGCTCGCCCGAGACGCAGGCGCGCGAGCTTTTGCGCCGGATGGGCTTTTCGTGTGCGTCGCTGACCGTTTTGACCGACGCCGAGGGCGGCGGCACGCTCGTGCACGCCGTGCAGCAGGCGCAGGATGTGCCCGTGTTCGGCGGCGGGGTGACGCTGCGCTATGACGAAGCGGGCGCGCTGCGCGCCATCACCGGCACGTTCTACCCCGGTGCGGACGATACGCTGCGCGTGGGGAGCGATGTGTGCATCTCCTGCGCCGACGCGCTCGTGGCGCTTTTGGCGCGGCGCGATACGCTCGGCTGGGTCGGCGGCAGCATCACCGCGATCCGGCAGGGCTACCGCCACGCCGACACCGCCTCCGGCGCGGTGCGTTTGATGCCCGTCTGGCGCATCGACACGGACGTGGGCAGCTTTTACATCGGCGGCATCGACCGCACCGTGACAGCGTGCGAGGACGCTTGAGCGCCGCGCGCGCGAATCGGTATCAAATCGTCATTTTTTCTTTACATTTTCTTAAGAATGTGGTATGCTCTACAAGGTGTGGGCCGCGTGCGGCGGTTCGGAAACGTTTCCGCGATCTATTCGAGCGCGTTTTCCATGCTTTGACTCTGTTATTTACTGCGAAACTTGCAAAAACTCTTAACGTCAACAGATGACGGGAATAAAGAGGGATTTATTTTGATTCAATACGAAGTTAAGGGCGGCAAGCCCCTGCACGGCACGGTCACGATCTCGGGCGCGAAAAACGCCGCGGTCGCCATGCTGCCCGCCACGCTGCTGGTGGACGGCGTGTGCCGCATCGAGAATGTGCCGGATATTTCCGATGTGCGCCTGCTGCTGGAGATCCTCGCCGATATGGGCGCGCGCATCCAGCGGCTCAGCCGCAATACGCTGCAGATCGACTGCTCCCATGTGCATAACACCACCGCCCCCATCGAGCTGGTGCGCCGCATCCGGGCGTCTTATTATCTCATCGGTGTCGAACTCGGTCGATTCGGGCACGCGCGCGTCGCGATGCCGGGCGGCTGCAACTTCGGCGTCCGCCCCATCGACCAGCATATCAAGGGCTTCGCCGCGCTTGGCGCGAGCGTGGAGCAGGCCGACGGCTACGTCTGCGCCGACGCCCCCGAGGGCGGCCTGCAGGGCGGCCACGTGTATCTGGACATCGTGTCCGTCGGCGCGACGATGAACATTCTGCTGGCGGCGGTGCTGTCAAACGGCATGACCGTCATTGAAAACTGCGCGAAGGAGCCGCATATCGTCGACCTTGCGAACTTCCTAAACGCCATGGGCGCGAAAATCTCCGGCGCGGGCACGGATGTGATCAAGGTGCGCGGCGTGAAGAGCCTGCGCGGCGGCTGCTATTCCATCATTCCCGATCAGATCGAGGCGGGCACCTATATGACTGCGGCCGCGGCCGTGGGCGGCAGCGTGCTCATTGAAAACGTCATCCCCAAGCATCTCGACTGCATCACCGCGAAGCTGCGCGAGATGGGCGTGCGCGTGACGGAATATGACGATTCCATCCGCGTGGAGTCCGTGCGCCGCCTGCGCCGCGCGAACGTCAAAACGATGCCGTATCCCGGCTTCCCCACGGATATGCAGCCGCAGATCGCGGTGTGCATGGCGCTGGCCGAGGGCACGAGCATCATCACAGAAGGCATTTACGACAACCGCTTCCGCTATACCGGCGAGCTCAGCCGCATGGGCGCGAACATCCAGGTGGAGAGCAAGACCGCCGTCATCGACGGCGTGGACAGGCTCTACGGCTGCGAGGTGCGCGCGTGCGACCTGCGCGCGGGCGCGGCCATGGTCATCGCCGCCATGGCGGCGGACGGTTTGAGCATCATCGAGGACGCGCACTACATCGAGCGCGGCTACGAGGACATCATCGGCAAGCTCACCGCCCTCGGCGCCCAGATCCGCCGCGTGGAGGTCAAAGAGCGGCATAAAGAAGTCCAGTCCGTCGGATAAAGAGAAGATCATACGCCCGCTGCCAAGAGGCAGCGGGCGTTTTTTTTGGCAGTTTGTGCCGTATTTTTGCGGCAGTGCCGATTTGTAGGCACCTCTTGGCTTCCCCTCGGGGAAGCTGGCTGCGGAGCGTTAGCGGAGCAGACTGATGAGGGTCGGGGAGCAGTTACGTTTTGCTGAGCATGCTAAGCTATGTTTCAGTGCTCCCCGACCCTCATCAGTCGCCTGCGGCGACAGCTGTCCCTACCCTCTTTGTCCCTTCGGGACATTTCCCCCTGATAGGGGGAATCGGCCCCCAGGGGAAGCTATGGGCCCCTCAGCAAATCGGCACTGCCGCTAAAGAACGATGTCGCGTACCAGCGGGCGGGGGCTTTTATCCTTTCAGGGCCAATTTTGCGGCGAGGAGGGCTTCTTTCAGGGCGGCAACGTCCTGTTCTGTATTCTCCGCGGAGAAGGAGATGCGGATGGAGCCGTCGATGACCTCGGGGGGGAGGTGCATGGCCTCCAGCACGTGGCTGCGGTGGCCGCGGGAGCAGGCGGAGCCTGCCGAGACGTAGATGCCGCGGTCCTGCAGGCAGTTGATGATGCCCTGCGAGCGCAGGTGCGGCAGGGAGAGGTTCACGATGTGCGGCGCGTCCTGCCGCCCGATGAGCACAAGCCCCGGAACATCCGCCAGCTGTGCGCGGCAGGCGTCACGCAGGGCGGTCATATGGGCGATCTGCGCCGGGAGCGTGGGCAGCTGCGCCGCGCACGCCGCGCCAAAGCCGCAGATGCCGGGCAGATTTTCGGTGCCGGAGCGGAAATTGCCCTCCTGCCCGCCGCCTAGGATCAGCGGCGGCAGCGGCAGGCCCGGGCGGATGTACAGCGCGCCCACGCCCTTGGCGGCGTGGATCTTGTGGCCGGAGACGGAGATGAGGTCTGCGCCGAGCGTCTTGGCCTGAAACGGCAGCTTGAAAAAGCCCTGCACGGCGTCGGTGTGGAACAGCGCCAGCGGGCTTTTGCGGCGCGTGGCGCGGATCATGTCGCGGATGGGCATGACCGCGCCGGTCTCGTTATTGACCATCATCACGGACACCAAAATCGTATCGGGCCGCAGCGCGGCCGCGAGCGCTTCGGCGGAGACGAAGCCCGTCTCGTCCGGCTGGAGGTATGTGACCTCAAAGCCGCGGGACTCCAGCTTCTGCATCGGGTGGAGCACGGCGTGGTGCTCCACGGCGGTGGTGACGATGTGTTTGCCGCGCTTGCCCAGCCGCTCGGCCGCGCCGAAGATGGCCCAGTTGTCGGCCTCGGTGCCGCCGGAGGTGAAGAACACGCGCCCCTCCTCCGCGCCGAGGGCCCTGGCGACCTGACCGCGCGCAGTGCGAAGCGCCCGTTCGGCGTCAATGCCGAGCTGGTGGACGGACGAGGGGTTGCCCCACGCGTCCCGCAGCATATGCGCCATCGCCTCCACGCACGCGTCACACGGCTTTGTGGTGGCGGAATTGTCCAGATAGATCATAAAAATGCCTCATTTACCCACGCAGAAGCGTGAAAAAATTTCGTTTGTAATATCCTCCCGCACAACGCGGCCGGTGACCTCGCCGAGGGCCTGCATGGCGCTCTCCACGTCAAGCAGTACCGCGTCGGGCGTCATCCCGGCGTCCATGGACGAGAGCGCGCAGTCGATGGCCTTGCCCGCGCGGACGAGCGCGCCCGACTGGCGGGCGTTCGTGAGCACGCCGCCGTCGCACGGCGCGCCGCCGTCCGGAAAGGCGAGGTCCAGCGCCTGCTCAAGAAGGTCGAGCCCCGTACCGTTTTTCGCGCTCACGGGCACGACAAGGTCAAACGGCAGATCGGACGGCTGCACGCACTGGGGGAGGTCTGACTTATTGAGCACCGCGATGGCGCGCGGCGCGCCCAGCGCGGCGCGGACGGCGCGTTCATCCTCATCATGCAGCGGCCTGCTGCCGTCGCAGACGAGCAGCGCCAGCTCCGCACCCTCGGCGGCCTGCTCGGCGCGGGTGACGCCGATCTTTTCCACGGTGTCGTCGGTGTCGCGGATGCCCGCGGTGTCAAAAAGGCGCAGAAGATGGCGGCCGAGCGTGACGGATTCCTCCACGGTGTCACGCGTGGTGCCGGGGATGCTGGTGACGATCACGCGGTCATAGCCGCACAGGGCGTTGAGCAGGCTCGATTTTCCCACGTTCGGGCTGCCGAGGATGACGGCACGCACGCCGTCTTTCAGTCGCCGCCCGCGGGCGCAGGTGGCAAGCAGCCGGATGAGCGCTTCGCGCACCTCCAGCAGCGTTTTGCGGTGATCCTCCAGCTGGAAGGGGTCAATATCCTCGTCGGGATAGTCGAGTACGGCGTGAAAATGCGCGCAGATGGCGCACAGCGCGTCATACAGCGGCTCGATCTTGCGGCGCAGTGCGCCGTCTACCTGCCCGGCGGCGTTGGCCGCGGCGTCGGGCGTTTCGGCGTCGATGAGGTCGATGACGGCCTCGGCCTGCGTCAGATCCATCTGGCCAGTCAAAAATGCACGGCGGGTGAACTCGCCCGCGAGCGCCTGCCGGAAGCCGTTTGCAAACAGCGCCCGCAGCCCCGCCGCGAGCACGGCGGGCGAGCCGTGGCACTGAAACTCCACGGCGTCCTCCCCGGTATAGGAGTGCGGCGCGCGGAACACGACCGCGACGCACTGGTCGATGGGCCGCGCCTGCTCGTCAAAGAGCGTGCCGAGCGTGAGACGGCCGGGAGGAAGCTGCCGCAGAGGCCTGCCGCTTTTGGCGCGGAACACAGCCTCGGCGGCCTCGATGCAGCCGTCTCCCGACAGGCGCAGAATGCCGATCCCGGCGCGCACCCAGCCGGTGGCGACGGCGGCGATCATATCAGACATAAAAGCTCCTTATTCTCCAATCGAAGGAAGCGGCGCCGTGCGGCGCCGCTCACCGAAAGACGACGTCCATGCCCTTGAGCATCAGGGGATTGATGTTCAGCTGCACGCGGTCGCCGAGGGCGCATTTGACCTTCGTCACGTCGATGACGGTGTGCAGCATCCCGATGTGCCCGAGCACCTTGCAGCGCTGCGTGCCGAGCATGACGTAATACGACCTGCGCCGGAAAATGCCGCGCAGCGCCGACAGCGCGGCGCGCAGCTGGTCACGCAGGCGGAACACATCGTGCCCCATCTCGCAGCCGAAGCCGTGATACCAGCCGACCGGGATGACGGCGATGCGGGTGGGGCGCTTGGCCTTCCATGCCGCGCCGTAGCCGCAGGTGTGCCCCTTGGGCAGCCACCGGATCTCGTCGATGGCGGCCTCGCAGACGCCCACGCGCTTTAAGCCGTAGCTGCCCTTGAAGCTGAGTCTTCCCAAAATGGCCGAGCCGACGCGCACGCCGCCCATCGCCAGGTCGGGGAAGCGCAGCAGCCCCGCGGAGTTGCAGATATGGGGGATGCCGGTCTCGTACCCGGCTTTTTTGATGGCCTGCAGCACGCCGTCAAATGCCGCCGCCTGCAAACGGGTGGCCTTTTTATTGCAGAACGCGGAGTGCAGGTGCGTGTAGATGCCGGAGATGGCGATGGCGTCCATATAGGCGTAGATGCGAAGGACCTTGTCCACGTCTGACGGCAGAAAGCCATAGCGCCCCATGCCGGTGTCGATCTTGATGTGCGCCTCGGCGACCGCGCCGCGCTGGGCGGCCACGCCGTTTAAGAGCGCCGCGTCGTCCTGGCTCGACACCGTCGCGATGACGTTCAGGTCGAGCAGCATATGCACCTCGTCCGGGTCGGTCGTGGGGCGGAGCATGAGGATCTGTTCCGTCTGGAAGCCGGACGAGCGCAGCAGCGCCGCGTCGTTCGGCTCGGTGATGCAAAAGCGCGTGATGCCGCATTCACGGCAAAGCTGCGCCATCGGAACGAGGCCGAGGCCGTAGCCGTTCCCCTTGAGCACCGCCCAGATGGGCGCGTCGCCCGCGCGTTTTTTGAGATTTTCGAGATTTTTGCGGATGTCGCCGCTTTCCACATAATACGCCTTCATGGTCCGCCGCCTTTCTGTTTATTTTCCGCGGTTTTTGATGAGGTACAGCCGCCGGCGCAGCTCCTTAAAAACGGACGTGCCGTGCTCCACGCACCAATAAATAACAGGGTTCAAAACCAGGTCCATCTCGCCCACAAATTCCGTAAAGTCGCCGCCGAAGCCCTGCTTGAAGCGGAACAGGCCGTAGAGCGGGTTGTCCTCCGACACATCGCCCGACACGCCGCGGAAATCATACACCCGGCAGCCGCGCTCGATGGCCCACTGGATCATGCGCCACTGCAAAAGATAATTCGGCATGAGGTTGCGGTGCTCGTTACTCGACGCGCCGTAGAGGTACCACACCTTGTCGCCGTAGGCGATGGCGAGCGTGCCCGCGATGGGCGTGCCCTCGGGGCTGAACGCCATATACAGCCGGCAGTGCTCGCCGAGATTCTCCAGCATCGCGGAAAAATACTCCGGCTTGCGGGTGACAAAGCCGTCGCGCACGCCGGTGGTGAGCATAAGGTCGGAGAACGCGCCGATCATCTCCTGCCCGCAGATGCGCACCGTTACGCCCTTGCGCTCGGCCAGACGGATGTTGTAGCGCCACTTCTGGTGGAAGCCCGCGAGGACCTCTTCCTCCGTTTTGCCCTCGACGTTCAGGCGGAACACATAGCGCGGGTTCACGGCCTCAAAATTCTTGCCGCCCTCTTTGCTGTGGAAGCCCGCGTCTTTGAGCATCGCGGCAAATTCCGTGTCCGACGACGGCACGTCGGGGTCGATCTTGATGACGTAGGACTTTCGCTGCTTCGCCAGCGCCCTTGCGCCCTCCAGCAGCTGCGTGAAGGTCTCGCGGTCGTGTACGTCGCACACCGGCGCGCGGCAGCCGTACATCAGCGTTTTGCCGATGCCGGGCACCCTGCGCGTCATCAGCGCCATGGTGCCGCAGATGCGGCCGTCCTGGCCGCGGACGGCCACGGCGTCCCACTGCCACATGGGCTTCTGCTTGGCCCACAGGCTGCTCTGGGCAAAATTGCCCTTCGGGTGCGACTGGACAAAGGCTTCGTATTCCGGAAGCGTGGCTTCCGTGATGAATTCGTACATGGTATCTCTCCCAATTCGGGTATTTTATATAGTATGTCACAATATTCTATCACAACTGACGGTCAGATGCAAACCGGCACGGTATACTTTTTGCCGCTTTGCGGCAGAATAACCCAAAAAGCTGAGGGGGTATGCACGGTGCAGCCGGAGGACATTCAGGCGATCTTTGTGAACGCGGGCGATTTTGAGCAGCGCACGGTGCTGGCCGGCGGGCAGACGCTCACGGCGTTTTTCATCGACGGGCTGACGTCGGGCGGGGACATCGCGGAGTATGTGCTGCAGCCGCTGGCGCGCATCGCGCCGGGGGCGATGCAGGCCGTGTATGACCGGGCGCTGTGCGGCGGGGTGTGGTGTGCGTCGGTCTCGGAGGCGGACACGGCGGACGCGGCGGCGCAGAAGCTGGTGAACGGCTTTTGCGTGGTGGTCTTTCCGGGTCTGCCGAAGGCGCTGTGCTTCGAAGCCAAGACGGGCGAAAAGCGCGGCATCTCCGCGCCGGAGGCCGAGAACACCGTACGCGGCGCGAAGGACGCGTTCACCGAGACCGTCCGCACGAACACGAGCCTCATCCGCCGCCACCTGCGCAATCCGCGCCTGCGGCTGGAGGAATGCGTGATCGGCACCGAGAGTTTGACAAATGTGACGCTCTGCTATCTGGACGGCGTGACGCCGCCGGAGCGGGTGGCGCGGATGCGCGCGCGGCTGGGAGAAATTCAGCTGCGGGGGCTTCTGTCGCCCGCGTCGGTGGAGGAGACGGTGACGGGCGCGCGGCGGACGGCGTTTCCGATGATGGAGTACACCGAGCGGACGGACAAGTTCTGCCAGGGCCTGCTCGCGGGGCAGGTTGGGCTGCTGGTGGACGGGCTGCCGGAGGGCTTTCTCGCACCGGTGAGCCTGGGGCGGCTGATGCAGTCGCCGGAGGACCGGGCGGTCGATCACGTGTCGGCCACGTGCGTGCGCGTGCTGCGCTACCTCGCGGGGCTGGCGAGTTTGCTGCTGCCGGGGCTGTACGCGGCGATGGCGATGTACCATCAGGGCATGATCCCGACCAAGCTGCTGGAGGCCATCATTGAAAGCAAGCAAAATGTGCCCTTTCCGACGATTTTGGAGGTTTTGGGCCTGCTTGCCGCATTTGAAATTTTGCAGGAGGCGGGGCTTCATCTGCCGCAGGCGATCGGCACGGCGGTGTCGATCATCGGCGGGCTCGTGGTGGGCACGGCGGCGGTGGACGCCAAGCTCGTCTCGCCCGCGGCGCTGATCGTCACGGCCTCGGCGGGCATCTGCGGCTTTGCGCTGCCGAGCCGCGATCTTTCGGACGCGCTGCGCATCTGGCGCTTTGCGCTGGCGGCGCTCGGGGGGCTCGCGGGGCTGTTCGGCGTGACGGTGGGGCTGCTTGCCCTGCTGCTGCATCTGGCGGGGCTTTCCTCGCTGGGCGAGGCGTATCTTGCGCCGTTTTCGGCGGTGCGCGCCGGGGGCGCGTTCATTCGCCGCCGCTACGGGCGGCGCGGTGAGGAGGGGCGGACATGAAAAAATTCTGGGCGATCCCGGCGCTGCTGGCACTGCTGGCCGCGGCGCGGCTCGTGATGCCCGCGGCGACGGATGCGGCGGAGCTGCTGCCGGTGACGGTCCTGCAGGTGGACACTGCCCCGGCCGGGGCGGTGCGCGTGACGTGCGACGCGGGCGAGGACGAGCTGACCGGCGTCGGCGCGACGCTGGACGACGCGCTGAAGAGCTTAAGCGACAGCGCGCCGGGGACGCTGTTTTTGCAGACGGCGGAGCACATCCTCATCACGCCTGCGGCACGGTACGCCCTGCCGCAGGCGGCAAACAGCCGGAGCCTGCGCCCGGCGGCGCGGGTGTATATCGTGCAGGGCGGTGCGCCGAAACTTACGACCGCGGGCGATTTTCTGCGCGCGCACGGCGGCGGGGCGCGGCTGATGGATGTGCGCGCGGCGCTGCTCGGCGCGAAGGATGCGCCGCGGCCGCAGACGCTCGTCTGCACGCAGGGGAGGCTGGCGCTGTATGGAGGCTGATATGACCCGGCGGCAGCAGCTGGCGTGGTGCTTCGGCGCGCTGGGCGTGCCGGTGATGCTGCTGTGCGCCTCGGCGTCGTGGCAGTGGGTGCTCGCGGCGGGGGCCATTGCGGCGGGATACTATATAATAGTATGGCGGCTGTGGGCGCGCGCGGGGCAGCGTCCATTGACTGACCTGACCGGGCAGGCGTTCGGCGCGGCGGGACGAGGCGCTTCGCTCCTTGCCGCGCTCTGGACGCTCACGGCCCTGGCCGACACGGCGCGGCGCAGCGCCGCCGCGTTCCCCGAGAGCGATGAGGGCGCACTGTGCGGCGTTGTGCTGCTGATTTTATGCGCCGCGTCGGGTGCTCGCGGGGTGCGCGCCGCGGCGCGGTGCGCGGCGGTGCTCGCGCCGGTGCTGGCCATTCTCCATCTGGCGCTGCTGCTCACGGCACTGGGGCAGGTGCGGCCCTCGTGGTGCGCGCCGTGGGGCGAGCCGTCGCAGCTGCTGACGCTTTTGCCTGCTCTCCTGCTGCCGTCCATGACGCTGGGCCTGCCGCGAAAGCCCGACGGCGGCGCGGCGCCGTATGGGATGCTCGCCGTGCTGGCGCTGGCCCCGGCGGTGTTCGCCGTGGTGACGTCGGGCTGCCTGAGCCCGGAGCTGGCGCAGGCGGACCAGCTGCCGTTTTACACGCTCAGCAAGAGCCTGTCCATCCTCTCGGTCATGGAGCGGCTGGAGCCGCTGGTGTCGGCGGTGCTGTTTCTGAGCTTTTTCGTGCTGGCGGCGCTGCTGACGCAGTCGTGCGCGGCGCTGTTCTGCGCGGGAGTTGGGCGAAGCGATGCGCCGCGCTGGCTCACGCCGGGCATCTGTGCGCTGGCGCTCGTGCTCGGGTGGGTCGCGTGCCCGCTGCCGGGGTGGCTCTCGGGCGGCGGCGCGGCCGCATTTTGGGGCATTCTACCGGCCGTGACACTACTGGTAGTGGCTGTAAAAAAAGATCGAAAAAACAGAAAATAAGTGTTGACAAACGGTGCCCATTTTGGTAAGATAGCGGAGCGTTCCGCAAGAGCGCGGCGCGCCGATGAGCGAACGGTCAAGAAAAAACTTGAAATCAAGTGAAAAAACTTCTTGACAAACGAAACTCACGGTGCTATAATACGAGAGTTCGCTGCGGTGAGGAACGAACGTTCCGATGACCCAAAGCTGAGCGATCCGCTCCGAAAACGAGCGAGTGTACCTTGTAAATTAAACAACGAGAAACATGACAAACACCTTGGACAATTTGATTTAATTAAGTTGTTCAT